>NZ_CAURVV010000001.1:0-145021 GCF_963528315.1 uncultured Granulicatella sp.
TAAAGGCTTAATTTGGTGTTAAATTTGATTCACCAACAGAATTTGTCGATGAGCCATTGTTTCATGCTTTTTTTGGCGTAAACAGAAACCCTAGACTAAACTTTTCAAATGTAGCAACGTCGCAAGCAGCCTCGCTTTAGCGAGTCTCATTGCTAAAATTTGAGCCTAAGGTCTCAAATTTTCCGGTAAAAGAATCTGGTAAACCAGTTTCTTTTACTACTGCTACGGGAAAAGTTTAGGCTAGGGTTTCTGTTATGGAGTTTAAGTTCATTGATAAATTTACGTTTTAAAAAATTTTATCGGAATTGAAAAGAGGCCAAGAAGATTTAAAAGCAAGAAGTAAAAATTTTTTTGTAGTGAAAGTAATGGAAGCCATGGTTGGCTTCCATTACAGGTAAAAATCGAGACCAAGGCTCGATTTTTAGCCAAGAGACCGCAAGGTCTACTGGCGACCACATAAACAAAAAATATTTTTGCTTCTTGCTGTTATTACGCATAGGCTATCAATGCAAATTTTTATAAAAATATGGTACACTGAAAATAACATTGTGAAGAATTGAGGAGCCTATCGTGAAACAAAAATTATTACTAGTAGATGGCAGCAGCTTAGCCTTTCGTGCCTTTTACTCAATCTTAGATCTAAACCGATTCAAAAATCAAAACGGATTACATACAAACGCATTATATTCATTCCACCGAATGTTTAAAACAATCTTAGAACAAGAAAATCCTACCCATGTATTAGTAGCTTGGGACGCAGGAAAAACAACTTTCCGTACAGAAATGTATGCAGAATACAAAGGTGGTAGAGCAAAAACACCATCAGAATTCAAAGAACAAATGCCATACTTTAACGTCTTATTAGACGCATGGGGAATCCCACATTATCGCTTAAACCAATACGAAGCCGACGACATTATCGGAACATTAGCCCATCAAGCAGCCAAAGAAGGCTTTGAAGTAGTTGTCTTATCCGGAGACAAAGACTTAATTCAATTAGCGACTCCAGAAATTACCGTTAAAATAACAACAAAAGGAGTGAGCGAATTAGTCGAATATACTCCTGCATTTATCAACGAAAAATATGGACTAACACCAGAACAAATTATCGACATGAAAGGACTAATGGGCGACTCATCAGATAATTACCCAGGAGTTACAAAAGTTGGTGAAAAAACTGCCATTAAATTACTTCAAGAATACGGAAGTGTAGAAGGCATTTATGAACATGTCGAAGAAATGAAAAAAAGTAAGCTTAAAGACAATTTAATTCAAGATAAAGAATTAGCTTTTTTAAGTAAAACTTTAGCACGAATCGACATCAACTCCCCATTAGAAATTACTGTAGCAGATACAATTCGAAAAGAAGAAAATCTTGAAGAACTAATAGCCTTTTATAAAGAAATGAGTTTCCAATCATTCCAAAAAGATTTACTCAATAAAAATGGCGGACAAGTTGTTCAGGAAGAAAGTATAGAACGCCCAAATGTTCAATGGATTGAAACGATTACGGAAAAAGAATTGCAAGATACAACAACTCTTCATTTTGAAACATTTGATAACAACTATCATGTTGCGCCAGTCTTGGCAGTAGCATTCGGTAATGAGAAACAAGTGTATGTTACTTCTATTGATTCAGCTGTTCAGTCTGAAGCGTTCAAACAATGGTTAGCAGATGAAACAATTGAGAAAAGTATGTTTGATACGAAAGCGATGAAAGTATTCGCAAACCGCTTTGGTTTAACAGTAGCAGGTGCAAAATACGATGTTTCTCTATTAGCTTATCTAGTGGATGCCAATGAAATCGTAAATGAGATTTATGATGTAGCGAAACGATTTGGTATTTCAATCTTGAAGACTGATGAAGAAGTATATGGTAAAGGCGTTAAAATTAAAGTTCCGGAAGAAAAAGAAGTATTTTGGAATCATTTAGCTGCTAAAATTTATGTATTAGCATCTTCTCCAAAACGTTTATTAAAACAATTAGAGGAAAATGAACAAATTCATCTCTATTGGGAAATGGAATTACCGTTGAGTGATATTTTAGCTCGTATGGAAATTCAAGGCATTCATGTTAATCAAAATCGATTGATCGAAATGGGTCAACAGTTTGAAGAACGATTAAAAGAAATTGAACAAACGATTTATGAATTAGCCGGCGAAGAATTTAATATTAATTCTCCAAAACAGTTGGGTGTTATTTTATTTGAAAAAATGAATTTACCAGTGATTAAGAAAACAAAAACAGGTTATTCAACAGCAGTCGATGTATTAGAAAAATTAGCTGCACAAGCTCCAATTGTTGAGTCTATTTTAGAATATCGCCAACTAGCAAAATTAAATTCAACTTATGTAGAAGGTTTACAAACTTTTATCAGTGAAGATGGCAAAATTCATACACGTTTTGTACAGAACTTGACGCAAACAGGTCGCTTAAGTTCTCAAGATCCGAACTTACAAAATATTCCAATTCGTACAGAAGAAGGTCGTCAAGTTCGTTCAGCATTTTTACCAAGTAAACCAGATTGGAAGATTTTATCAAGTGACTATTCTCAAATTGAATTACGTGTATTAGCGCATATGGCAAATGACGTTCATATGATTGAAGCGTTTAAAAATAATATGGATATTCATACGAATACAGCGATGCGTGTATTTGGAATCCAAAATCCTGAAGAAGTGACAAGTAGTATGAGAAGACAGGCAAAAGCTGTTAACTTTGGAATTGTATATGGAATTAGTGATTATGGACTCTCTCAAAATCTGAATATTCCTCGTAAAAAAGCAAAAGAATTTATTGATCGTTATTTAGAAGAGTTTAAAGGCGTTAAAGACTACATGGAAACGATCGTAGCGGAAGCTCGTCAAAAAGATTATGTGGAGACATTATTCCATCGTCGTCGTTATTTACCAGAAATTCATGCAAGTAATTTTAATATTCGTTCATTTGCAGAAAGAACAGCGATGAATTCACCGATTCAAGGAACAGCTGCAGATATTTTGAAAGTAGCAATGATTGAATTAGATCGAGAAATGCAAGAAAGAAATTTCCAAGCAAAATTATTATTACAAGTACACGATGAATTAATTTTTGAAGTTCCAGAAGAAGAAGTTGAAAGTTTACGAAGCTTAGTCGAAGAAGTGATGGAAAATGCTGTAAGCTTATCCGTGCCACTAAAAGCAGATAGTAATATTGGCAATAACTGGTATGAAGCAAAATAGGTTGATTATTTAGTAGAAAGGAAAACAGAATGAAGCATAAAAGAATTGTGTTTAAAGTAGGAACAAGTTCATTAACAAATCCTGATGGAAGCTTGTCACGTGCAAAAGTGAAAGCTATTACGCAACAATTAGCAGCCTTGCATGAAGAAGGACATGAATTAATTTTAGTTTCTTCTGGGGCAATTGCTGCAGGCTTCTCTTCGTTAGGATTTAAAAAACGCCCAACAAAGATTGCCGATAAACAAGCTTCTGCTGCAGTAGGACAAGGCTTATTATTAGAAGAATATACGTCTAATTTATTAATGAAAGGTATTGTTTCTGCACAAATTTTATTAACGCAAGATGATTTTGTGGATAAACGTCGTTACAATAATGCTCATCAAGCATTATCTGTATTATTAACACGTCATGCAATTCCAGTTATTAATGAAAATGATACAGTTTCAATTGAGGAATTAAAAGTGGGCGATAATGATACATTAAGTGCGCAAGTAGCTGCAATGGTACAAGCAGATTTATTAGTTTTATTAACAGATGTTGATGGCGTATATAATGACAACCCTTCGAAAAATCCAGATGCAAAACGATTTGATACGATTGATGAAATTACGAAAGAATTAGTCGAAATGGCTGGAGGAGCTGGTTCTAGTAATGGAACTGGCGGAATGTATACGAAAATTAAAGCAGCAACGATTGCGACAATGGCTGGTGTTCCTGTTTATATTTGTTCATCTTTAAAAGAACAAGCATTAATTGAAGCTGCTCACCAAACAGTGGATGGAACTTATTTTACAGCGCAAGAAAAAGTTATGAAAACTCATAAACAATGGCTTGCTTTATATGCAAAAAGTAAAGGAAAATTAGTTGTAGATGCTGGAGCAAAACAAGCTTTACAAGAAGAAGGAAAGAGCTTATTAATCTCAGGTGTAAAAGCAGTTGAGGGAGAGTTTTATGAATCCGAAATTGTGACAGTTGTCGATGAACAGTATCAAGTGATTGGAAAAGGACAAACTCGTCTAAGTAAATACGCTATTGCACAACAATTATCGAAAAATAATCGCAAAGGAATTGTGATTCATCGAGATGATTGGATGACGATTTCTGGAGAGTTAGAATTATTAGAACAAGAATTTTAAGGAGGCATGTATATTGACGACACAACAATTGTTAGAAACGGTGAATCGTTTTAAAAAAGAAATCAATATTGCTTCAACAGAGTCCAAAAATGAAGCACTAGAAGCAATGGCTCTTTCATTATTAGAAGATACAGATGCTATTTTAAAAGCGAATGCATTAGACTTGGAAAAAGCAAAAGGACATATCTCAGAAGTAATGTTGGATCGTTTGAGATTAGATGAAGCTAGAATTCAAGCAATGGCTGAAGGCATTCGTCAAGTAGCTCAATTACCAGATCCAGTTGGAGAAGTCATTGAAGAAACAGTCGGTGCACAAAATATTCAAATTAAGAAAAAGAGAGTACCATTTGGTGTGATTGGAATTATTTATGAAAGCAGACCTAATGTGACGTCTGATGCAGTAGCATTATCGATTAAGAGTGGAAATGCAGTCGTATTGAGAGGTGGGAAGGAAGCTTATCAAAGTGCTTTTGCGATTGTGACAGCCTTGAAAAAGGGATTAGCTAAAACATCAATTTCTCCAGAATGTATTCAATTAGTGAGTGATACAAGTAGGGAAAGTGCGATGGCATTAATGAAAGCAAAAGGCTTTATTGATGTGTTAATTCCTCGTGGTGGAGCTGGATTAATTCGTGCAGTCATTGAAAATGCCATTGTTCCAGTTATAGAAACAGGTACAGGAATTGTGCATATTTATATTGATAAAGATGCAGATTTAGCTAAAGCGATAAAGATTGTAGAAAATGCTAAAATGAGTCGTCCATCTGTATGTAATGCGATGGAAGTTTGTGTGGTTCATGAAGCGATTGCGCCTCAATTTTTACTGTTATTAAAAGAAACATTAGTGGATAATCATATTCCAGCAGTTGAATTAAGAGTTGATGAAAAAGCAGCTCAATACATCTCAGGAGTGAAAGCTCAAGAAAAAGATTTTGACACAGAGTTTTCTGATTATATTATGGCTGTAAAAGTCGTTAGTTCGATTGAAGAAGCAGTCGATCATATTGAAACGCACAGTACTCATCATTCTGATGCAATTATTTCAGAATCAAATGATGCGATTGAATACTTTACAACAAGAGTAGATAGTGCAGCCGTTTATGTCAATGCCTCTACAAGATTTACCGATGGTGGAGAATTTGGCTTAGGATGTGAAATGGGTATTTCTACTCAAAAATTACATGCTAGAGGACCAATGGGCTTAAAAGAAATGACAACTTATAAATACATTGTGTATGGAGAAGGTCAGGTGAGATAAATGAAAACCATTGGAATCATTGGTTTAGGAAATATGGGAAGCGTCATTGCGACCATTGCTGCAAAATATGAAACTTATCCAGTATTACTTGCGAACCGTACTCATGAAAAGGCAGTGAAGTTAGCAGAAATATTAGAAGCTAAAGCAGTCACTAATAGAGAAGTCTTTGAACAAGCTAATGTGATTTTTCTAGGAGTAAAACCAAATCAAATTCAAGCGTTATTAGAAGAAAACAAGAATATTTTAGAGCGACGAGAGTCCATTCTATTAATTAGTATGGCTGCAGGAGTGACTTTAGAACAGTTACAATCAATGACAGATATTCGTCATCGTTGGATTCGTATGATGCCAAATACACCATTAGAAGTAGCAGAAGGTGTGATTAGTTTTTCTCTGGGAGAAAAAGCATCTTTACAAGATAAAGAAGTCTTTGTTTCATTATTGCAATCAGCTGGAACAGTAGTTGAATTACCGGAAGCTCAAATAGATGCTGCTACAGCATTAGCAGGTTGTGGACCAGCTTTTGTTTATATTTTTATTGAAGCATTAGCAGAAGCAGGAGTGAGTATGGGCTTATCTAGAGAAGTTGCGTTGCAATTAGCGACTCAAACAGTAAAAGGATCTGCAAGTATGGTTGGTGAAACGAAGGAGCATCCAGCTATTTTAAAAGAAAAAGTTTGTAGCCCAGGAGGCTCAACAATCGCTGGAGTAATTTCATTAGAACAAACAGGATTTAGATCAAGTGTCATCGAGGCTACTAGACGTGCCAAAGAAAGAACAGAAGAATTAGGACAATGAAGAAGTGAACATGAACTCAATTTTTACTGATGTGAAAAAAATCATACAAATGTATGGGTTAAATAATCATATGAATTGAGTTTGTGAGATTTTTGTAGTATAATTTCTGAGTTGAAAAGAGGTTTGAGTGATGGAAATTCCCTTTTTAAGCGTATTCCATCACTTTCATTTTGTTACAAATTGGAGGAAAACATGAAATTAAGAAATGATATTCGTAATATTGCCATTATCGCTCACGTTGACCATGGTAAAACAACATTAGTAGACGAATTATTAAAACAATCAGAAACATTAGATGCACGTACAGAATTATCAGAACGTGCAATGGACTCAAACGATATTGAACGTGAACGTGGTATTACGATTTTAGCGAAAAATACTGCTGTTCAATATAAAGGGACTCGTATTAACATCATGGATACACCAGGACACGCGGACTTCGGTGGAGAAGTAGAACGTATCATGAAAATGGTAGACGGTGTAGTTTTAGTTGTAGATGCTTATGAAGGAACAATGCCTCAAACACGTTTCGTATTGAAAAAAGCATTGGAGCAACATTTAACACCAATCGTAGTAGTGAATAAAATTGACCGAGATGCTGCTCGCCCAGAAGAAGTGGTCGATGAAGTATTAGAATTATTTATCGAATTAGGAGCAGATGATGATCAATTAGAATTCCCAGTTGTTTATGCTTCAGCATTAAACGGAACTTCTAGTATGTCAGATAATCCTGCAGATCAAGAACAAACAATGGATTATTTATTCGATACAATTATCGAACATATTCCTGCGCCAATTGATAATTCAGATGAGCCACTACAATTCCAAGTATCATTATTAGACTATAATGATTATGTAGGACGTATTGGTATCGGTCGTGTATTCCGTGGAACTGTAAAAGTTGGTGACCAAGTATCTCTATTAAAATTAGATGGAACTAAGAAAAACTTCCGTGTTACAAAATTATTTGGTTTCTTCGGATTAAATCGTTTAGAAATCAATGAAGCAAAAGCGGGGGACTTAATCGCTGTTTCAGGAATGGAAGATATCTTCGTTGGAGAAACTGTAACACCAGTAGATGCACAAGAATCATTACCTGTTTTACACATTGATGAACCAACATTACAAATGACATTCTTGACAAATAACTCACCATTTGCTGGACGTGAAGGAAAATACGTAACAGCACGTAAAATCGAAGAACGTTTAATGCGTGAATTACAAACAGACGTATCTTTAAAAGTAGAACCAACAGATTCACCAGATGCATGGATTGTATCAGGACGTGGAGAATTACACTTATCAATCTTAATCGAAAATATGCGTCGTGAAGGATACGAATTACAAGTATCTCGTCCAGAAGTAATTATTAAAGAAATTGATGGTGTAAAATGCGAACCATTTGAACGTGTACAAATTGATACTCCAGAAGAATATATGGGTTCAATTATTGAATCATTAAGTAACCGTAAAGGTGAAATGCAAGATATGCAACATAGTGAAAATGGACAAGTTCGTATCGTATTCTTAGTACCAGCTCGTGGATTATTAGGATATACAACTGAGTTCTTATCAATGACTCGTGGATACGGAATTATGAACCACACATTCGATCAATATTTACCATATATTTCTGCAAATATTGGCGGACGTAGAAATGGTGCATTAGTTTCTACAGATACTGGTAAATCAACAACTTACGGAATTATGGGTGTTGAAGACCGTGGAGTAATCTTCACTGAACCAGGTACAGAAATTTATGAAGGAATGATTGTTGGGGAACACTCTCGTGAAAATGACTTAGCGGTTAACATCACGAAAGCAAAACAACAAACAAATATTCGTTCAGCAACGAAAGACCAAACTTCTGTGATTAAAACACCGAAGAAATTATCATTAGAAGAATCATTAGAATTCTTATCAGATGATGAATATTGCGAAATCACACCAGAAACGATTCGTTTAAGAAAACAAATCTTAAACAAAGGTGAGCGTGAAAAAGCAAATAAACGTAAAAAACAAGCAGAAGCTGAAAATAACTAATATTTATACTATATAGAAACTGACTTTGCTAATAGTAGCTACGGCGCAAGCAGCCTTCTTGATACGAGGCTCATTGCTTAAGCTATTATGCAAAGTCTTTTCTATTTTAAACGTATTATTATAAGAGTACGAATATAAATTGACTTTGCTAATAGTAGTTATGAATGCAAGCAAGCTTACAAAAGTGAGTCTCATTGCTAAAGCTATTATGCAAGGTCTTTTTTTTCTAGATTTCTTTTCAATCTTTCCTTAGAGGCGTATAATAAGGGCTACTAAAGGGGAGAAGTGTATGAAAGAAGTAGATTTGTATCAAACATTTGTAGATGCGGAAAAATTTTATTATGACAAGTTTTGGTTAGGAATTATTGGAGTAGCTTTAATACTATTCTTTTTGTTGGTGATGGTTTTATATGCGAATAAAAAGCAAAAGATTATTAGTTTTCTATTAGTAATGTTTTTAATTATTCCAACGGGTATTTATTTAGGGAGAAATTTTGTACAGTATCATTCTACAATTCAGTGGATGAGTCAACTTACTCCAGCTGTACGTGATTATGTACGAAAACCATTTTCAAAAGAACAGTATTCTGTTTTTGAACAGGAAAGTTATCGTGGGAAGAATAATCCGAATCAATATCCGGAACAATTGTACGAAAAGACTCAACTACAAGAAGAAGTTGTTTATCTTGGAAAAGATAGAAATTTTATTTATGTTAAAATTAGGAGTGACTCTTATAAAGTATCGAAAGATTTATTAGAAATACGAGATACAGTTTCTTCTTCTAGTAGAATTGCTACACAGTATGTTCTAAAGGATGATAGATTTAAACAAGAAGGATTTGTAAATAAATCAGCTATTTTCTTAGAAAAAATTGTAATTCCAAAAGAATTAGAGGATTTAGAAGTAGATGCTTCAATCGCTAATGTTTTAAAATCCAGTACTAAAAAGATGGGATCATGGACGATTTCATAAAGAATACAAAAAGAGACGAGTAAAATCGTCTCTTTTGTTATAGTATATTCAATTTTTCAAGTATCATTTGTCCAATTCGTTCGATATCTCTTTGAGTGCCACGTAATTCGAATTCATCTAATACAGGGAAGTTGAATCGCTCAGAATATTGACGAGCAGTTAAACAAAATTGTTTGTTAAAGTTTCGATTTCCGCTACCGACAATTCCGAAACATTTTTTGTAATTTTCATTATAGGCAAGAAAATCTCCAAGAGGATTGGTTAGAATTTCAGTGTAGCCTGTGTCTACACCATTTCCACCTTCTAAATAGGTTGGAAGAAAGGCAATAGTAGGATGTTCTACTTCAAAAAACTCTGTATCATCACGAATTAAATCTTTAACATTAATGAGTTCGATTTTTAAAGAGGATTGTTGAAATTTAAAATACTCCACTAATTTTGTAACAAAACTATGAGTATTTCCTGTTAAACTAATATATGCAATTGTTAATGATTGATCCATAAAATCCCTCCTTGATGTAAGTATGATAGCACAAAAAAGCTATAAAACCAATGGAGGTTAGAATAGAATTAAAAAGAGTTTTTATTTTTTGAAATGTGAAAAATGCATAAGACCTTGCTTTTCAAAAACTGTAAAATCAGCTATAATACTAAAGAAACGTTTAGAAAAATATAGAAGTGGAGATTTATACATGTCAAATCAATTAGCTGCAGAAGTTTCTTCACGTAAGACTTTTGCCATTATTTCTCACCCGGATGCGGGTAAAACAACGATTACTGAACAATTATTATTATATGGTGGAGCGATTCGTCAAGCAGGTACTGTTAAAGGGAAAAAGACTGGTAAATTTGCAAAATCAGACTGGATGGAAATTGAAAAACAACGTGGGATTTCTGTAACGAGTTCTGTAATGCAAGTCGAATATGATGGAAATCATATTAATATTGTGGATACACCAGGGCACGAAGATTTCTCTGAAGATACGTATCGTACATTAATGGCAGTAGACAGTGCGGTCATGGTTATTGATAGTGCTAAAGGGATTGAGCCACAAACAAAGAAATTATTCGAAGTTTGTAGTATGCGTGGGATTCCAATTTTTACATTTATTAATAAATTAGACCGTGATGGACGTGAACCATTAGAGTTGATTGCAGAATTAGAAGAAGTATTAGGCATTGATGCTTATCCAATGAACTGGCCAATGGGGATGGGAAAAACATTTTTAGGGCTATACGATATTTATAACAAGCGTGTAGAATTAATGCATCCCGAAGAAAATGGAGATAATGACTTCTTACCATTGAATGAAGATGGAGAAGTGGAAGGTGATTATGCTTTCAAACAATCGACTTTATATGAACAAGCGATTGAAGATGCTCAATTATTATTAGAAGCAGGAAATGACTTTAGTGAAGAAGCCATTGCAAAAGGAAAATTAACACCGGTATTCTTTGGTTCTGCCTTAACAGGATTTGGTGTCCAAACATTTTTAGATGCCTTTGTGGATTTTGCACCAAGTCCTTCAGCTAAGAAAACAGAATCTGGAGATAAAGTTGAACCATTAGAAGAACAATTTAGTGGATTTATTTTCAAAATTCAAGCAAATATGAATCCAGCTCACCGAGATCGTATTGCCTTTGTAAGAATTTGTTCTGGGGAATTTACTCCAGGGATGGATATTACTGTCAATCGTTCTCAAAAGAAAATGAAATTATCTCATACAACACAATTTATGGCAGATGCTCGTGAAACGGTAAAAGCCGCAGTTGCAGGAGATATTATCGGTTTATACGATACAGGAAATTTCCAAATTGGAGATACGATTTATAGTGGAAAACAAGCGATTCAATTTGAACCACTTCCACAATTTACACCGGAATTATTCAATAAAGTAGCTGCTAAAAATGTGATGAAGCAAAAATCATTCCATAAAGGAATTGAACAGTTAGTGCAAGAAGGAGCTATCCAATTATATAAAACTTATCACACAGGGGAATATATTCTTGGAGCTGTTGGTCAACTACAATTTGAAGTATTCCAATATCGTTTAATGAATGAATATAATGCGGAAGTTGTGATGACACCAATTGGCAGTAAAATTGCTCGTTGGATTGATGAAGCAGACTTAGATCCAAATATGTCTTCAAGTCGTAACTTATTATGTCGAGATAGATTCGATCAACCAGTATTCTTGTTTGAAAATCAATTTGCCTTGAATTGGTTTAAAGACAAACATCCATCGATTGAATTAAAATCATTATTCTAATTAAAATAGCCGTAGAGGAAGAACGAGAATGTTTCTTTCTCTACGGTTTTCTTTCGTGTAAGCAATGTTTTAGGGAAATCTAACTGATTTTCAAGTGAAAATATGATACACTAATGCAGTAGGAGTTGGATATAATGAAAAAGAAAGCAAATATAAAAACAAATGCCATTCGTATGGTAGAACGTCAAAAAGTTCAATATCAAATTTTTGAATATGAATGGGATGAAGAGCATTTAGATGCCGTTCATGTGAGTGAACAAATGGGCATTTCAGTAGATCAAGTATACAAAACAATTGTATTACATGGAGATAAAACAGGTTATTTAGTAGCTTGTGTTGCAGCTGATCATGAATTGAATTTGAAGGCTTTAGCAAAAACATCTAAAAATAAAAAAGTTGAGCTAATCCCAGTATCTCAATTAGAAGGTTTGACTGGATACATTCGAGGTGGATGTTCACCTGTCGGAATGAAAAAAAGTTTTCCAACTTATATTGACTTACGTGCTAAAGAACAAGAGACGATTCGAGTTTCAGCAGGTAAGAGAGGAATCCAAATGGAATTAACACCAGAAGATTTACAAAAATTAACTAGAGCAGAATGGTTTGATAATCTAGAAAATCAATAAGAAAGGAATTTATATGAGCGAAGTAAAAGAAGAAACAACTGTAACAGAATTAAATGAAGTTTTAGAAGAAATTGTCGCACCACAAGAACAGGAAGTGGAACGTGTTGTATTTTGGGTAGACGAAACTCATGTGAAAATTAAAGAAGTACATTATGAAATTGTTGAAGACTATCGTGAAGGCTTTGAATTAGATGCCTTTAATGCGCGTTATCAAGATATTTTTGAAAAATATGAGTACATTGTTGGTGACTGGGGACATGAAAAATTACGTCTAAAAGGATTTTATGAATCAAAAAATAGACTAGCAACTCCAGATAAGGATATTGCATTCTTACAAGATTATATTTACGAATTTTGTAATTTTGGTTGTCGTTATTTTGTATTAAAGAGAGATCCAAATGTAAAACCAGTTGTTCTAGAAGATGAAGGAATTCCAAAACGTCCAAAAAATAAACAACAAAAAAGAAATAATAAGCGTTTCAATAATGAACGAGTGGAAGACAAGAACTTTAAAGGAAATTCGCAAAAAAATAATCGTTTTACATCTAAAAAACGTAATTTTGATATGAAAGAAGCATCAAAACAAGATTTTGGACTGAAAGAAATGACGCATAAAGAAAGTTTGCATATGGATACGCAATCTTCTCAACAACCAGTGAAATCTAAACGTCAAGGACGTAATTTTTCAATGAAAGAAGTCGATCAAACAAAATTTCAAAAAAATGTACCAATGAAACAAAAAAATAATCATCCTAATAAGAGATTTGATATTCGAGAAAAACCACAAAAAAGAGGGAAATAAGCATGTATAAAGCATATTTTATTGATTTAGATGGAACGATGTACAAAGGAAAAGAACGTATTCCAACGGCAGAAGAATTTATTCGTCGCCTGCAAAAAGCCAATATTCCATTTTTATTTGTAACAAATAATGCTACAAAAACGCCACAACAAGTCGCTGATAATTTAAGAGAGAATTATGGAGTAGAAGTGACTAAAAATGAAGTATATACAAGTGGAGTCGCAGCTATGGACTTTTTAGAAAGTCAAAACTTTGGTAAAAAATTAATGATTGTCGGAGAAGAAGCACTGAAAACTCAAGCGGTGGAAAGAGGCTATGAACTTGTAGGGGAAAATCCAGATGTCGTATTACAATCGCTAAATCGTGATACAACTTATGCTGAATTAGAAGCTGCCACTTTAGCGATTCGTTCGGGTGCAAAATTTGTTGTAACGAATATCGACTCTAATCTTCCAAGTGAAAAAGGATTTATTCCAGGATCAGGCTCTATTACAGCATTTTTAAAAATGTCAACACAACAAGAGCCAATTGTAATGGGGAAACCAAGTAGTATTATTATGGAATCAGCTTTAAACTATTTGAATCAACAATATCCAGAGCAACATTTTACAAAAGAAGATATTGCAATGGTTGGAGATAACTACCAAACAGATATTCAAGCTGGAATTCAGTATGGAATGGATACATTAATGGTTTTAACAGGATTCTCTACAAGAGAAGATTTAGAAGGAGTAGCACAACCTACGCATCTAGTGAATAATTTAAGTGAGTGGAAGGTATAAGAATGTCTACAACCATAAAAAGATGGAGTTTTTCGATTGTCTTAGCATTGTTCTTATTGAGTACAGCAATTACCTTTGTCATCTTTTTTGAGCCACTATTTCGAGGTGTTATTTTATTATTTGGCTTAGAACAGCATAGTGGAATTTCTACAGCAAAATTAATGGAGAATTATCATGTATTGATATCGTATTTAACAAGACCTTGGATTAAGGAATTAGTCATGCCAGATTTTCCGAGTTCTCCTCAAGGATTATTTCACTTTGAAGAAGTGAAACGTTTATTTATGATTAATTTCGGTATTGCAGTGATTTCTACGATTGTTTCACTTGTTTTGATAAGAAGGTTGAAAAAAGAAAGAAAATTATTTCTATTACTTACTCCGTTAAAAGGAATATTATATGCAACACTGTTATTTGTCGTATGTTTAGTGAGCTTTTTCGATGTAATTTTTGTAAAATTCCATGAATTATTTTTCCATAATTCAGCATGGATATTTGATCCAAAATTAGATCCAATTATCGAAGTATTGCCAGAAGAATTTTTTATGATTTGCTTTTTAATCGTATTTCTATGGCTTGTCTTTGGGATTATTGGGATACAGAGATGGATTAAAAAACAGGAACAGATGTAAATAAAACTATAAAATTTCGTGATTATCTATCGTTTAGAGGTAACTTTAAGCGATAGGTATTTTTTTACACTTCTTTTACACTTTTCTCATACTCAAAAAAATTAAAACATGGTATGATAACGAGGAAGAGAATAATGACCGAGGGAGAAAGTATGAAAATATCAGTAGTGATTCCTTTTTATAATGAGGAAAGAATGATTGAAAAAATGTACAGTGAATTAGTTCATGTACTAAATCAACAAACAACAGAAGAATTTGAAATTATTTTAATTGATGATGGAAGTAAAGATAAAACTTTTGAAAAAATATTAGAAATTGCCAAAAATGATGAGAGAGTTCGCTATTTGAGTTTTAGCCGTAATTTTGGGAAAGAAGCTGGGACGATTGCTGGATTACAATACGCAACGGGCGAAGCCGTTATTTTAATGGATGGGGATTTACAGCATCCACCTGCACTTGTTCCTCAAATGATCGAAGCGTACCTGGAAGGATATGATGTCGTAAGTGGCCGTAGAACAAGAACGGGTGAAAGCCAATTTCGTACTTTTCTAGCGAATCGTTTTTATAAATTAGCCAATCGACTAATGGATACACCTTTAACGGATGGAATTTCTGAGTTTCGCTTATTTAGTCGAAAAGCAGTACGAGCGATTTTATCATTGAATGAATATAATCGTTTTTCAAAAGGGCTTTTCTCATGGATTGGGTTCAAGGAAAAAGTCATTGAATATGAAAATCATGTTCGTGAAATAGGAGAAACAAAATACTCCTTAAAATTTTCATGGAATTATGCCATTCAAGGGATTTTATCATTTAATGATAAACCATTACGTGCGTGTATTAATTTGGGATTAGGTTGTTTATTAATATCTGTGCTATATATCGTGTGGATGTTTATTAAATATATGATTGATCCAAGTTCCTTAGTGAGTGGCTATTTTACAACGATTTTTGCAGTTGTCTTACTAGGGGGAATTCAGTTAATCTCTATTGGAGTTTTAGGAGAATATATCGGGAAAATTTATTATGAAGTAAAAAAACGTCCTCATTATTTAGTGGATAAAACGAATTTTGAGGAGGAGAAAGATGAGTAAAAAGAAAGTAGTTTACTTAACGAGTTTTTTCCTACCAATTGGTATTATGCTTGTTTCGTGGATTATTAATGGATTCTTCCCATTTGGTGCAAAATCACTAATGGCAGTAGATTTTAATGCGCAATATATTGGTTTATATGCTTATTTGAAACATTTCTTCTTAAATGGGGATTGGAATAGCTTTTTCTATTCCTTTTCAAAATCCATTGGAGGAGGAATGCTGGGTATTTGGGGATTTAATTTAATTAGTCCGTTTAATGTATTGTATTTCTTCTTTTCAGAACAAAATTTTCAATGGGCAGTTATGTTAACCATTGGTCTTCGATATGGAGTAATGGGGCTTACTTGGACACATTTTTTTGTGAAGCGATATAATGGTTTAGAAAAAAATCCAGCATTTCTTCCTATGTTTGGAAGTTTATATGCTTTGAATGGATTTAATGTTAGTTATCAAATGAATCCTATTTTTTATGATGGGATGATTATGTTACCACTTGTACTAATGGGTGTAGAAGAAGTTTTGGATAGAATAGGTGCCAAACGCTATGTCCTATTGTTAGCTTTAGCTTTATTACTGCATTTTTACATGGGATATATGATTTGTATTTTTGTAGTTATCTATGCATTGTTTTATTTATTCAAATCAAAAGATAGAACGTTTAAACAAGGGTTTATTCAATTGCTTCAACTAGGCTTATATTCTATTTTAGCAGTTGGTTTAGTAGCCTTTATTATTATTCCAATTTTGATGAGCTTAGTTTCTACTAAAGGTGGACTTGAAAGTAAATTATTATTTGAATGGAAATTACAAATTGATCCTTTTGATATTTTTTCTAAATTATTTTTAGGAGCATTTGATAATTCTTCTTGGCCAGCAGGTCCAAATTTACCGAATATTTATGTGGGAACACTAGGAATGATCGGAACAGTTTATTATTTCTTAAGTTCTAACATTCAAAAAAGAGAAAAAATAGCCTCTTTAGGTGTCTTAATTGTTTTTATTCTATCTTGTGTTCATGAATTTACAAGTAAATTATGGCATATGGGACAAAATCCTGCAGGTTTCTTCTATCGATTTTCTTGGATTATGGCATTTTTCTTAGTTTATTTAGCTTATTTATCCTTAAGAGAAGTCGAGCAATTAAATTGGAAAAAATCATTAATAGTTGCTGGAGTCATGATTTTAATTTTCATTTTAGTGATGACAAGACAGTATTCCTTCTTAATTGTTCCACAAAAAATTGCGACATTGGCATTGATTTTTGTGATGTTATCTATTTTAGTGTGGCCACAAATTCATAAAAGATGGGCCTTTTTGGCAGCAGTAACTGCAATTGAATTAATGATGAATGCAACGATTGTTCAATCGAGAGTAGGGTATACGGATGCGTATAAATATCAAGATGCTGTAAAACAATTACAAACAGCAGTAGCTCCAATTCGCCCAAATGATAAAGAATTTTATCGTATTCATGGAAGCTTCCATTTAAGTAAAAATGATCCATTTATGGCGGATTATCCTGGAATGTCTGTGTTTAGTTCTAATTTGGAAAATTCAACAAGAGATTTATTTGAACAATTAGGAAATAACGGGATTAATGCGACCACTTATTATTATGGAACACCATTAAGTGATGCATTATTCAGTTTAAAATATTGGATGACGCCTAAACCGGTCTATACGAAGGATTATCCAGATACAAGTAAAATGTATGTGTTTGGAAAATATGCGACTCGTTTAGATATTACAGAAAATACTCCTGTAGTTTATGAAGAGGAGAGAACAGAAGTATTTCAAATTCCACAAACTCTTCCAATAGCATTTGGAGTAAATGAAAAATTAGCTTCATTAGAATTAAGAATGAATCAACCGATTCAAAACTATAATAAAATTACAGCAGCTCAATTAGGAGAAGATGTTAAATATTTGGAGATGTTAGCAGCAAATGAAATTACAACTGATAATTTTTTAGCAATTGAAAGAGCAGAGACGTATCAAAGAATTGATTCTTCAAAACCAGCTAGCATAACATACCGTTTTACTCCTCAAACAGATGAAGAGTATTGGGTCACTTTACCAACACGCTTCTCAAGAAATGATAAAAATAATATTAAGATGTATCTCAATGGAGAGGAATATCACTTCTTAAATAATTATCAAGCGACTCAATTAGTGAATATTGCTTCGCAGTCCCAAGGAAAATCTATTGAATTTAAGATTGAAGTGAATACAGATGAAGAATATACTTTTACGGGTGTTAGATTAGCAAAAACTTATCGTTCAGTTGCAAATAAATTTATTCAAGAACGCCAAAATCAAGCGATTCAATTAACTCATTGGGATAACTCTCATATTCGTGGAACAGTTACGATTACAGATGATAGTACTGTTATGTTTACTTCGATTCCATACGATAAAGGTTGGATTGTAAAAGTCGATGGAAAAGTCGTGGAAACAAGAAAAATTTGGAATAGTTTACTAGGTTTTGCGATTACGAATGGGGAACATACGATTGAATTAAGCTTTATTCCAGAAGGATGGAAGATAGGAGTAGGGATTTCTATCGTATCATTTATTGTATTACTTGGGTTGATTTATAAGAAATGGATTTAATGTTTAGAATAAGACTTTAATATATGTAGCAATGGACGCCAGCAGCTTCGCAAAGCGAATCTCATGGCTAAACTTTGAGCCAAGGTCTCAAAGTTTCCAGTAAAAGAAGCCACAATGATTTGTGGCTTCTTTTACGTATGCTACTAATATAAGTCTTTTCTTTACTTATGGTTCTTAAAAAATTCTTTTAAATCATTTAGGCTGATATCGCTACTGTTTGATAAAGTTTCTTGTAATTGACCGTCTTTAAAGACTAATAAAGTAGGAATAGAATCAATATGATACTGTTCTGCAAACTTCGCTAATTCATCCGTCTTATTTTCCGTATCAATATAATAAATTGTAGCATTAATACTTCTTGCAGCCTTTCTTAATTTTGGAGCAAATTCCCTACAATACGGACAAGTTTCACGTCCAACATAAACAAAACGAATCTGTCTCTTTAGATCTTTCATTTCTTCTTGAATCCTTGTATTATCTAGCTCTACAAAATGACGTGTTGCTTGAACATACTCACTGTAACGATAAACCAAAGAGTTATCATTTGAAATAAGAATACGAGGATTAACGAAACATAACATTATAACAATACCAATATAGGATGCAATCAATTTTTTTCGTGGACTCCAAGTTTTAAAGAAATGATCTTTTAGGAATAGAAAATAATATCCAGATGCTACAAGAAATTGTAAAAAAATCCATAGTAGTGAAAATTCACTAACGAAATAATTAAATATCATATAAGCTAAAAGAATAATTAAGAATATACAATCACCTTTTGTAAAAAATTTAATCTTAGGCATCATGCCCAACTCCTTTTACTATTGAATACATGAATCCTATCATTTAAAAGAAATGCATGAGGATTAATGATACAATCATGATACAACTCCAAATGAATAATACAATCATTTTTCCTTTTTGATTCCAAGTTTTAGGGATAAGATCTTTTTTTAATATGAAATAACATCCTGCTGTTGCAAGAGCTTGAAAAAAGAGCAATAGTGAGGAAGATTTGCTAGTAAAAAAACTGTATATCAGGCAACCTAAAAGAACAATGACAAATAACCAATCTCCCTTTGTTAAATATTTAACTTTTGACATTACATCCACACCCTTTACTATTTTATAATTAAAGTATAGCACTATTCCCTAAAAATGAAAGAGCTTTCTTATGTTTTATGAAAATTTTATTAGTGAAAAATAGTTTAGTAACGAGAAAAAAAGAAAAAAATTTTGTACTAGCAGTAATAAAATCTGATATATCAGATTTTATTAGAGGGAAATTTGAGACCCTAGGCTCAAATTTTAGCCATGAGATTCGCATTACGAAGCTACTGGCGTCCTTGCTAGCTACAAAATTTTTTTCTTTAATAATTATTTGTGGCTCTTTAAAAATTCTTTGAGGTCGTTTAGGTTGATATCGCTACTGTTTGATAAAGTCTCTTGTAATTGACCATCTTTAAAGACTAATAAAGTAGGTATAGAATCAATATGATATTGTTCTGCAAACTTTGTTAATTCATCCGTTTTATTTTCCGTATCAATATAATAAATTCTAGCATTAATACTTTTTGCAGCCTCTTTTAATTTTGGAGCAAATTCCCTACAATACGGACAAGTTTCACGTCCAACATAAACAAAACGAATCTGTTTCTTCTGAGCATTCATGTCATTCTGAATAGTAGAATTATCTAGTTGAACAAAATGATTTGTTGCTTGCACATATTCAGTTGTTCGGTAAATCCAAGAGTTATTTTTAGAAATAAATAATGGAGGAGCGATTAAAAGAATCATTAAGCAAATAGCAATTATGTTCTTTGCTAGAGTAGAAAATTTATCACTTAGAGGCGATTTAGTTACTAAATAGTAAGCTCCTGTTGCTATGACAAATTCATAGAGAATCCAAAGTAAGGAATTTCCACTAATAAAATAATGAAATAGCAAAAAACAAATAAGAAGAATTGAAAACAATTTGTCATCTTTCGTCAAAGACTTAATCTTACACATTAAAACCAACTCCTTTATTATTTTATACCTAGATTATAATATAAAACTCTTTTTTTGAAAAACGTTTTTATAAAAGGAGAGAATAAAAATATTAAAGAAAAAATTTTGTACTAGCAGTAATAAAATCTGACACATTAGATTTTATTAGAGGAAAATTTGAGACCAAGGCTCAAATTTTAGCCAAGAGACCCGTAAGGGGCTACTGGCGTCCTTTGCTACTACAAAATTTTTTTCTTTAATATTTTGTACTGGAAAACATGAAATCATACTTTTGTCCCATTGTAGTGGGACGAGAATATGCTATAATTTTCCTAAGAGAGTTGATAAAGGAGAAGTCTTATGAAGAAACATATTATTCAAGCTATTAAGCTATTTTTCTTTGTAGCAGTCAGTTCAAGAGTTTTTGTAAGAATGCATAGTTCTGCAGAAATGTTTTTATTTCTTTTATTATGCTATGGCATATTTTTCTATGTACTATTCCGAAAAGAAATGAATCCACCAAATTGGAAAACATACCTACATAAGGAAAAAGAATTCCAAGGTCCATCAGAGAAGCAACAAGAGATTTATGAAAAGGCAGGTTTATCAGAAAGTGATGTTGTCTTCTTTAGAGAGAAAATGAATCGAGCAAAAACTCAAATTCAACAAATTGAGGCTTATACAAAACAAAATAATAAAATCGAAGCCATTGCCAATCGCTACCAACTATTAACGATTTTAAAAGATTACTTTAAGGAAATTGTCCAACATCCAGAACGCTTGCATGCCGTTGATAAGTTTTTAAATACGTATTTACCAGGCTTAGAAGAAATTATGGGAAAATATATTGAAATAGAGAAACATATTTCTAAAACTCAAGAAACTTATCAAGTGCTAGATCAAACAATGGAATTATTAGATGATTGTTGTCTTCAAGTGGAAGCAGACTATCAAAAATTCCAAGCACAAGATTTTAGTGATTTAAATTTAGAAAGAGAACATTTTCAAAAACAATCTCAAAAAGAAGAATTTGAAGACTTTTAGGAGGAAATATAGATGACAGATAAAACTTCAACAGTAGAAGATTTAATTCAAAATCCATTTGGGGAACAAGTGAGTGTAACACCATTATCAGAAGTGTCTCACGATTTTCCAGCAACACAAACAGAAGCAAGTCCGAAGAAATTAATTGATACATTGGATGAAAAACATCAAGAACAAGCTCGTGCATTAGCGAAGCAAATTGATGAAACAAATTTACAAGCGATTATTAGTTATGGGGCTGCAGCTCAAAAACAATTAGGAGAATTTTCTCACCAAATGCTTTCTCATGTGCAAGCAAAAGATACTGGAGAAATTGGGGATATTTTAAACGACTTAATGGAGCGTTTAAATGAAACTGACCCAAATGATTTAGTAGCTGAAAATCAAGGATTCTTCCAAAAATTCTTTGGAAAAATTAAGAAGAGTATTTATGAAATGCAAGCTAAATATCAAGAAGTTGGATCTCAAGTTGATAAAATTGCGATTCGTTTAGACCATGAAAAAAATGGCTTGTTAAACGACAATTTATCATTGGAACAATTATATCAACGTAATAAAGATTTCTTTGATGCTTTAAATATTTATATTGCGGCTGGAGAATTAAAATTAGCGGAATTACAAGAAACATTAATTCCTGAAGCTTTAGAAAAAGCACGTGTAACAGGTGACCAAATGGATGTACAAGTTGTAAATGACTTAGAACAATTTTTAGATCGTCTAGAAAAAAGAAATCATGATTTAAAATTAACGAGACAAATGACGATTCAACAAGCACCGCAAATTCGTTTAATTCAAAATACAAACCAGGCATTAGCTGAAAAAATTCAATCATCCATTACTACAACAATTCCGTTATGGAAAAACCAAATTGCCATTGCAATGACATTATTACGTCAAAAAGATGCTGTAACGGCACAAAGACAAGTGTCAGAAACAACAAATCAATTAATTCAAAAAAATTCAGAAATGTTGAAAATTTCTACAATTGAAACAGCCCGTGAAAATGAACGAGGTATTATTGATTTAGAAACATTACAAAAAACTCAAAAAGACTTAATTGAAACATTAGAAGAAACATTGAAGATTCAACAAGAAGGTAGAGCAAGAAGAAGAAAAGCAGAAGTTGAATTAACAAATATGGAAGAGGATTTACGTCAAAAATTATTAGTGTTAAGTCATAAAGAAAAACAAATTCATCAAGATTAATTTGTGAAAATGTGGAACATTTTTCTTATTTTCATAGGATTTATGATTCAGTAGTAAAGATGTAATCTGCTTGTAATAAAATAAACTTGCGATTTTTTCAAACATTATTTACAATAGAGATAAATAAATTTTTTATGAGGTGAGAAAATGCACGTTTGGATCGTAGTAGTAGCATTATTAGCTTTAGCAGTATTTTTCTTATTCATTTCATTGTTCTTAAAAGACAATCAATATGAAGATGAATTAGATGAATTAAGTGAAGGCTTATTAGAATTAAATAGAGAAGTGTATTCTTTAAAGAAAAAAATTCAAGAGTTGGAAGGAACACCAATTTATCGTGCTCCTGTAGAGCATGCTCCTCAACCTGAACAGGAATTTACATTTATTCCACAACCAGTAGTTGAGCCAGAACCAACTTTCACTCCAAGATTTGAAGAAAAAGAAGAGGAAGTTCAACCAGTATTTGAACCACAACCAACATTTACTGAGCCAACTTTTTCACAGCATGAAGAAGAGGAAGATTTACACAGCATTACTCGTAAACATATCCTAACTTTATTTAGTCATGGTGCTTCTTATGAAGAAATTGCTGAACAATTAAATGTTCCAGTTTCAACTGTTCAATTAGTAATTGATAGCTATTTTGAATCAGGATCACATTAAGGAGGGGTAATATGAGTAAAACAAAATTTCGCTCTTTAGGTGTAGGTTTCCTTTTATCAGCAATTTTCTTAGCTTTAGCAACTGTGGCATGGCCATTTGTTCCTGAATCATTTAAAAGTCAATTAGATAGTGTTCATTTACCATTAGTAACAGACACTGTGAAAACGACTGAAGAAACAACAGCAGCTACAACTCAAGCTACACAGACAACTGAAACAACTACTAAAACAACTGCTAAAGTTGCAGATAAACCTGTAACGATTACAGTTGAAAGTGGAGAAGTTTCAAGTGATGTTGCTCGTAAATTAAAAGAAGCAGGAGTTATCACTGATTCTAAAGCATTTGTAGATTATTTATTAGAAAATAATATTGCAGAAAATATTTTGGCAGGAACATTTGAAATCCAACCAAATAGTAGTTTTGAAGAAATTGCTCGTACAATTGGAGCTTTACGTTAATCTATAAAAATAAGAGGTAGACACTTGAAAATAGTGTTTACCTCTTTTCTTGTTTTAGGTTGAAGATTTTCTCATCCAGATTAGATAACTAAATAAGACGAAGATTAAGATTGTTAAGCTAATGAGTATTTCAATCGTAACGAATAAATTCAATAGAGAAATTTGTAAAATTCCTTGAGCCATTTTCAGTGAAGTTGCTGTAACAATGGTTGGGAATGTTAAAGCTGAAAATGCGGGTTGAAATCCTTGTTTTAAAATTTGCGGTAAGCGACTCAAGACTAAAAAGAAAAATATTTGAGATGAGATGATCATCAAGATGATAGAGTATGTTAATAATTGATGTCCACCTACACGTACGAGTGAAGCTAGTAGTAAGGAAAATGGAGCACAATAAATTCCTTCTTGTCCTAATAATTCAACTGGTAGTGGTTTTTTCTTCAAATCTAGATAAATGCGTGGATATAAATAAAACGTTAAGATAAAGCCGAAAATAATCGTTGCATAGGCAATTTCAATGATTCCTACAACAGGATAAGTGAGTGCTGCTACTGCAATACCGACATATAATACTGTCCAAGATGGTGTTGCGTAAATTTTTTCTTTAGATTTCAATAATAGAATCGTAAAATAAGTAATTAGTCCAATATCTAATAGGAATGAGAACCACCAAAGAACTTGTGCTAAGAGAGGTACACTTGGAATTGTACGTAATAAATAAGTAGATAAAATCATTCCTGCCATAGGGAAAGTAGCCATTCCAGATAAAACAGGTGGTTTCTTTAATTCTTTCGTAGAATTTTGCCAATCGAATAAATGGGAAATCAAGAAGATAATCCATAATCCTAATCCAAGTACACTAAACACATGGGATAATTCAGGTAAGGTGTCTGAGATAAGATTTCCAGCGCCTGCTAACCCAAGAAGGCAACCAGAAAATGCTAAAGGTAACTTTTTCATAAAATCCTCCAATAATCTTTTTGAGAAAAGTATAACATAAAAATGAATGAAGGAAAATTTAAATTTGAAAGGGGTTTAATAAACTGCTTAAAATTTGCACTTAATTAAGTTTAAATAATTTTAAATTCTGATAGAAATAGTACGAAACTAAACTTAAATTATGCTATAATAGAGCAGTGAATATTAAAAGATGGATGTGAATACATGATTAACAAAAGAAAGAATCGTCCTATAAAGAAAAAATCACATATTCCATTTCGATTAAATTTATTATTTTTTATCGTGTTTTTTTCATTTATGGCATTAATCGGACGATTAGCGTATGTTCAATTAGTCAAAGGAGATGACTTCATCGCCTTAGTGAAACGTACAGAAACTTCTACTGCAAAAAAAGCAGTTCCAAGGGGTTCTATCTATGATAGTAAAGGAAAAGTTTTAGTAGGAAATAAACCAAAATTAGCCGTTAATTTCACTCGTTCGTCAGATGCTACAACAGCGAGTATGTTGGAAACCGCTAAAAAATTAACGGAGTTTATTACAGTAGATACTAGTAAATTAAGAGAGAGAGATTTAAAAGATTATTGGTTTGCAACTCATCCGGAGGAAGCTAGTAAGCTATTAACGGCAGAAGAGAAAAAGAAAGCATCCAAAGAAGGCTTATCGAATAGTAAGACTTATGAGATGCAGTTAGATCATATTACAGAAGAACAAATCAATTATTCTGATAGTGAAAAACAAGCAATTGCTATTTTTACGAAGATGAATAGTGCTTATGCCTTATCAACCGTTACGATTAAAAATGATTCTGTAACAGAACAAGAAGTTGCTCGAATTAGTGAACGTCTTGGAGAGTTAAAAGGGATTGACATTGATTCAGATTGGGATCGTGAATACCCAATGGGAGATATGTTGAAGACAATTCTAGGTTCTGTATCTTCTGAAACAACAGGTTTACCTTCTGATAGAGTGCGTTCTTTATTAACTCTAGGGTATTCATTAAATGATCGTGTAGGTACAAGTTATTTAGAAGAACAATATGAATCAGTTTTAAGTGGAACAAAAACAGTGGTTCAAAGCCAAACGAATAATCGTGGAGAAGTGGTTAACCACGAAGAACGTTATGGTGGAAAAGCTGGTTCCAATTTAGTGATGACAATCGATACGGATTTTCAAAAGAAATTGGAAGATATTGTTACTAAAGCTGTAGAAGGATTATCAGATGCCACTGCAGACCGAGTGTATGTTGTTGCAATGAATCCAAAATCCGGAGATGTTTTAGGAATTACTGGTAAAAAGAAAAAATATAATGAAAATTATCAAGTAACTGGAATTGAAGATGATGCCTTAGGAGCTATTAATGGTGCCTTTGGGATGGGGTCAGCTGTAAAAGCGGCAACAGTTATTTCTGGATATATGGATGGAGTTATTACAAGAGAAGATAATACGCTTGTCGATGAACCAATTGAGTTTGAAGCTTCTGAACCGAAAAGTTCTGTATTCAACCGTAATGGTAGTATTCCTTTAACAGATTTAGATGCGATTGAACGTTCTTCAAACGTTTATATGATTAAGTTAGCCATGAGAATGGGCGGACAATATGAGTATAAAAAAGGTGGAAAATTAAATATTAATCTTAACGTATTTGATAAATTACGTGAGTATTATGCTCAATTTGGTTTAGGGGTACGTACTGGAATTGATTTACCTAATGAAGGAAAAGGATATAATGGTGGTACAGGTGCTGCCTTCTCTGCACTGGACTTTGCGTTCGGTCAGTTTGACTTATATACGCCATTACAATTAGCTCAATATATGGCTACTATTGCCAATGGTGGAACACGTATTGCACCTCGTTTAGTAAAAGAAATTCATTCAACAGGTAAAGATGGAGGAATTGGTGATTTAGAGACAGTTGTTCCAACAAAAATTATGAATTCTCTCCAAGTAGAAGCAGGATTAATTGATCATATTAAAGAGGGATTATATCGTGTAACGCATGGAGCAAACGGAACTTCAGCTTATACGTTTAGAAATTATACGCCTTCTGTTTCTGGTAAAACAGGTACAGTAGAAGCGTTCTACGATGGACCATTACCACAATTTAAACAAAAGGAAGTAGAAAATTCTACATTTGCTTCTTATGCACCTTCTGATAATCCAGAAATTGTTGTATCAGTTGTAGCACCATATTTTTCAAATGGAATTCCTGACGATTTTGCAGCCGGAATTACAAAACAAGTGTATGATGCATACTTCCATCAAGAAAGTTCAACTTCATCAACAAATTCTACAATTGCTAATGGACAAACAAATGCTCAAGCAGGAAATCGTTCAGCGCAACAAGCTGCAAATGCACAAGTCCAACAAAATAGTCAAGCAGCAACAGTAAGACAACAACAAAATGCTACTGTTCCGGTAGCTCCAGTAAGAAGACAAGGACAATAATGGTAAAAAAGGACTTTTGAATTTTCAAAAGCCTTTTTTTATTGCTAAATTGAATAGACAAGATATAATAGTATTAAGGAGGCTTATTTATGAATGATTTTACAGAAGTAACCGTACAAAAAGAAGTGAAATACCAAGGTGGTATTTTTACAGTTGAACACCATGTAGTATCTCTTCCAAATGGTAAACAATCAACAAGAGATATTGTTTTACATAATGGAGCAGTAGCAGTTCTTGTTGTTCATGAAGGAAAGATTTTATTAGTTCGTCAATATCGTAAAGCCATTGAAGCTCATACATTAGAAATTCCAGCTGGTAAATTAGACCACGATGGAGAAAGCCCATTAGAAGCAGCCAAAAGAGAGTTAGAAGAAGAGGCACAATTAAGTGCAAATGAATGGAAAAAAGTAGTTGATTTAGTACCAACTCCTGGATATTGTAATGAAAAGATTCATTTGTATGAAGCAAAGGGAATTCAGCATTTAGAGAATGCTGCACCATTAGATGAAGATGAATTTGTTTCAATTGAGTGGATTCCAGTGGAAGAACTGATTCAAAAAATCCATAACGGAGAAATTACTGATGCAAAAACGATTATTGCTGTTCAATATGCAGCATTGCATCAATAGGAGAAAATATGTCGAAAGAACCATTATTAACACGAAAAGCTTTGAGAGAACATGTAGTAGAGCAAAAAAGGTCTCAAAATAGTGAAGAGATTGAATGGAATGATTCACCAGTTCCTAAAAAGCCTTTTTTAGAAAGATATAATCGCTTTTTAACGATTTGGATGATTGCGATGATTGTACTCATTATTGTAGCAATTGGTGTTCAAATCTTCTTATAATGGATTGTTGTGCTGAATGCTAGGTTAGGGCTAGACAATTCATAAGAGCTTTGATAAAATAACACATATATTTAAAGACATTGATGGAAAAGGGTTATAGAAATTTTCATTATTAGGGAGAAAGGTCAGCGACTGAAAGCCTTTCATGAAAATCTACAGCTTTTCACTTCCGAAGTCGCCATTGGGATTCGATAGATGAATAATGGATCGGTTCGTTACCGTTAATAACGCCGAGTGCCTGCAATGCAGGAATGAGGGTGGTACCGCGATAAATTTCGTCCCTTACAATTTTTAGGAATTGTAAGGGACTTTTTGTTTATGAAAATGATTTATAGGAGGAAATAAAATGAATTTAGCAGAAATGAAACAACAATTTGATGCGATTCGTCAAGATGTATTAGCTGCATTAGAAACAGTTCAAACGTTAAAAGAAGTTGAGCAAATTCGTGTGCAACAATTAGGAAAAAAAGGACCTATTACAGAAGTTCTAAAAAATATTAAAAATATCGTTCCAGAAGAACGTCCACAAGTAGGAGCGTTAGCAAACGAATTACGTAGTATAATTGAAGAAAAAATTACAAGTATTAAAGCTGACTTAGAAGCAAAAGCATTGGTGGAATCTTTACGTAAAGAAACAATCGATGTTACAATGCCAGGTCGTCCAATGACAGTCGGTACAAAACACGTATTAAGTCACGTGAGTGATGAAGTAGAAGATTTCTTCATTGGATTAGGATACCAAGTAGTAGAAGGTCCAGAAGTAGAATCAGATCACTATAACTTCGAAATGATGAACTTACCAAAAGATCATCCAGCTCGTGATATGCAAGATACATTTTATATTACACCAGAGTATTTATTACGTACGCAAACTTCACCAGTTCAAGCACGAACAATGGAAAAACATGATTTTTCTAAAGGGCCATTAAAAATGATTAGTCCAGGACGTGTATTTAGACGTGATAATGATGATGCAACTCACTCACATCAATTCTATCAGATTGAAGGATTAGTAATTGATAAACATATTACAATGGCGGACTTAAAAGGGACATTAGCTGCATTTGCCAAAGAATTATTTGGTCAAGAACGTGAAGTTCGTTTACGTCCAAGTTACTTCCCATTTACAGAACCTTCTTTAGAAGTAGATATTAGCTGTTTCAAATGCGGTGGACAAGGCTGTTCAATTTGTAAAGGAACAGGTTGGATTGAAATTTTAGGTTCAGGGATGGTTCATCCAAACGTATTAGAAGCTGCTGGAGTAGATTCAAGCGTTTATGGTGGATTTGCCTTTGGATTAGGACAAGACCGTATTGCAATGTTGAAATATGGAATCGAAGATATTCGTTCACTTTATACGAATGATGTTCGTTTCTTAAATCAATTTACGAAGTAAGGAGAAGAGAATATGAAATTATCGTATGAATGGTTAAATGAATATTTAGATTTAAGTTCAATTACTCCTCAAGAATTAGGGGAAAAAATGTCACGTACTGGGATTGAGGTAGATAGTGTATCTGTTCCAGGTGAAGGACTAAGTGGTTTAGTCGTAGGTCGTGCATTAGAAGTAGTGGATCATCCAGATTCAGATCATTTACATGTCGTAACCGTAGATGTTGCTGAAGAAGAACCATTACAAATCGTTTGTGGTGCACCAAATATTGCTAAAGGACAAAAAATTATCGTAGCGACTCATGGAGCACGTATTGCTGGTGGTCATAAAATTAAACGTGGAAAATTAAGAGGAGTAGAGTCTCAAGGGATGATTTGTTCTCTTCAAGAATTAGGGCTTCCTTCTTCATTAGTACCAAAAGAATATGAGCAAGGCATTTACGTATTTGAAGATGATGCGATTAAAGTTGGAATGGATGCTGTTAAAGCATTAGCATTAGATAGTGCGATTGTGGAATTAGACATTACAGCGAACCGTGCAGATGCTTTAAGTATGAGAGGTTCTGTTCATGAAATTGGTGCTATTTATAATTTAGAAAATACATTAACACCAGATGAATTTTTAGAAGGTGGGTCGTCTTCATTAGAATCATGGATGACAGTATCGGTTGAAGATGAAGTAGATGCTCCAGCTTATCATTTACAAATTATTAAAAATGTGACCGTAAAACCAAGTCCACAATGGATGCAAAATCGATTAATCGCTGCAGGTGTTCGTCCAATTAATAACATCGTCGACGTTACAAACTATGTTTTAATGGAATATGGACAACCGTTACATGCATTTGACTATGATCGTTTAAATTCAAAACAAATTCATGTTCGTCGTGCAAAAGATGGAGAAACATTAGTAACATTAGATGGTGTTGAGCGTACATTAAGTAATGAAATTGTCATTACAGATGGAGAAAAACCAGTTGCCTTAGCTGGTGTAATGGGCGGATTAGATTCAGAAATTATTGAAACTACAACAACTGTTGCATTAGAATCAGCATTATTTGATCCAAAATCTATTCGTTTAGCTTCTCAAAAACATAATTTAAGAAGTGAATCAAGCAGCCGTTTTGAAAAAGGAATTAATAAAGCGACTATTTTACAAGCTGGTAAGAGAGCTGCAGCATTAATTGCTGAATTAGGAGATGGTGAACTAGTTGAAGGAGTAGCTTCTGCTCAATCACTAACATTAGAGTTACCAGTAGTTTCTATTTCATTAGAACGCTTAAACCATGTTTTAGGAACTAGCCTTTCAACAGAAGAGGTATTACAAGTATTTAAACAATTAGCTTATCCAACAAAAGAAGAACAAGGAGTATTCCATGTAACAGTTCCTGCGTGGAGATTTGATATTTCGATTGAAGCAGATTTAGTCGAAGAAGTTGGACGTATTTATGGATATGATAAAATACCTTCAACATTACCGACAACTGCAAGTACTCAAGGTGGATTAAATGAGAAACAACGTTTTGTTCGTTGGACACGTCAATTTATGCAAGGAGCAGGTTTATCACAAGCTTATTCTTATGCATTAACAACTCCTGAAAAATCTCATTGGTTTACAGTAGAAGAAAGACCAAGTATTCGTTTAGATTTACCAATGAGTGAAGAGAGAAGTGAATTAAGACAATCAATGCTACCAAGCTTACTTGAAGCATTACAATATAATGTCGCTCGTTCTCAACAAAATGTTCGTTTATTTGAAGTTGGGAAAGTATTCTCTATTGGTAATAATGGTTCTGAAGATTTCCAAGAAAGAGAAGTTATCGGAGCTGCAGTAACAGGAGAATGGGGACATGCTTCATGGCAATCACCAGCACAACCTGTTGATTTCTTCGCATTAAAAGGAGTATTAGAAGCTTATTTTGCAGAATTAAACTGTAATGATCGTATTCGTTTTGTTGCAACAGATGCAATTCAACAATTACATCCAGGACAAACAGCTTATATTTATTTAGGCGAAGAATTAGTTGGATTTATTGGAAAAATTCATCCAGTGATTCAAAAAGAATTAGATTTATCGGATACATTTGTATTTGAATTATTAGTGGAACCTTTATTAGTTGAAGGATTACAAGAACGTGTGATTCAATCTGTACCAAAATTCCCATCAATGACACGTGATATTGCGTTATTAGTTCCTGTTACAATGGCACATGCAACATTAGAGTCAGTGATTAAAAAAAATGCAGGTCAATATTTACAATCAGTTACTTTATTTGATGTATATAAAGGGGAACATGTACAAGAAGGTTACCAATCATTAGCTTATTCGATTCGTTTCTTAAATAAGGAAGCTACTTTACAAGAGGAAGAAATTAAACAAGCAATGGATCGTATCCAAACAGCCTTAGTTGCATTAGAGGATGTAACCATTCGTTAAGGCGCTACGGAATAAAAGAATTTCCTTACGTAGTAAGGTCGCCAGCAGCCTCGCTCTGCGAGTCTCATGGCTAAAATTCGAGCCTCGGTCTCGAATTTTTCCTACAAAAAAAGCCAGAAATTTTCTGGCTTTTTTTGTTTTTACTACGAAGGAAATTCTTTTATTCCTTCGCTTGTAACGTTGAAAGAAAGAACTTTCTTTGTCTGTGTCTTTAATTTTCTTTAAATAAAAAAATATTTTTCCGCCTTTTTTTCGTATATATAAGTGAAGTGTAATTTCTAGTGAAAAGTCAATGGAAGATACTTTCAAACAATAGAGAGAGGATGAAATTATATGAAAGAGAGAATTGAAGGTGCAAGACCAATGATGGATTTAATGGCAAAGAAGATATTTAGTAATACGGAAATTACTACGCAATTTATACGAGACATATTTGATTTACCTGTCGAACAAGTAAAAATTTTAGAAAGTACACAAATACACGAGTTTTATTTGGATGAATTTCCATTTTCCACCCATATTGATGTTTTGGCAGAATTGGATGATCAAACACAAATTATTATTGAAATACAATTAGCTCTACAAATTGACTTTATCAAGCGTTTGTGTTTATATTTATGTGAACAAGTTTCTAAAAATATGAATACGCATAAAAAAGATGGCACACAAACCTATCATCTCGCAAAGGAAATGATTCCAGTATATGCCATTGCGATTACACAGGAACGATATTTTGAAGATGATCGAATGTATCATTCATTTAGCTTAAGAGATGATGATTCTTACGAAGAATTAAAAGTATATTTTAAAGGAATCAAAGAAAAGCGTAACTTAATGCGTATGGCATTTTTAGAATTAGATAAATATGATCCAACTAAAATAAAACATTATAGAAAAGTTCGATGGATTGAGTTTTTTGGTAACAAACCTTATACACAAAATCCAGAGGCAATACTAGAAACAGCAGATATGATTATGAATCGAACCGGCTGGACAGAGGAGGAACGAACGATGTATGATGATCGAACAAGAAAATTAGATGGCTACTATGCCCATTTAGAGTATGTCGCAGAAGAAAAAGAACTAGCAAGAATGGAAGGTATATCAGAAGGTGCCATTACAACTATTGTTAGCTTAATCAAAGATGGAATCCTCACAATTGAAAGTGGGGCAAAGAGATTAAACATGTCAGAATCAGAATTAACTTCGTACTTATCATAAAAATAAAAAGTTGTTACATCCTTATTAGTAGATAAGGAGTAACAACTTTTTTTGTCAAACAAGCAAAGAAAATTTTTATTCGTTCTTTATTCATGCGGTATGTCAATCGTTTCGTTTCTTTCCCACATTGGGATGCTGCACATTACAACTAGGAAAATGAAAGCTGATTGAATCCAAAATAGTGCTAAGTCGAAAATTCCGTGAACCGCAACAACGACTAAAAATGAAACATATAATCCAACAATTGGACGTTTTTGAGGTTGACGATTCATTTCAATCAAACTACGAACAGGTTTGATACTAGCAATCGCTAATAATAAAGTACCAATATATCCATAACTTAAAATCGTATCAATATAGATACTATGTGCATGTTCATGATAAATGGCACCGATTCGTTGATAGCTATGCATATACGTTAATGGCCCTTCACCGAAAAATGGATTTTGTTTGAAAAGCGTGAATCCTGCATTCCAAATGGAAATACGTTCATCCATGGACGAATCTAATGTTCCCATTCGAACTCCAATATCATTTGAAAATAGGAAGAATAGTCCAATAATAAAGACGCCAACACTTAACCAAAATGCTCGAGAACTTTTAATCGTTGTAAATAAATAGATAATAGCCCCGCAAATAATGGCTGGGAAAGCTGTTCTATTTTGAGTAAAGTTCAATCCGAATAAATTGATAAAACAAGCGATAATACAGATGACTTTCCATTTCCAATTTTTGGTCGTTGTGAAAAGGTAAAAACCAATCATAATACAGAAACAACAAATGATTCCGTAATAATTTGGATTAAAGAATGTAACCTCAGCACGATTTTGATGCCAGACTTGCATATTTGGTGCTAAAAATGCGTAGTTAAATTTATGAACAATTTCAAAATGTTCTAAAAAGGCAAATAGCGCTGCAAATATACTTCCTAATAATATCGTCTGTAATACAATGTGGAAAAAGTCTTGATTAATCCGTTTCTGGTAATAAACAAAGAATATGGCAAACCATAAAAATAAAATGGAAGCTGCAACTCCTAGTAAATTTCCACTAACTGCTGAGATAATTGTGCTATAGGTAATAAACGTTAATAACACGGGATAATTCAGTAGTTGTCTTAAAATACGTTTCATTTTTCCTGTGAAAATTAACAGGATAAAATAAAACAAGAACAATGATAAAAACAAGTAAAACGGCAAGAAGATGCTGACAATCATTAAATAGAGTGCCAAATCTTGGTTTGGGAATCGCTTGATCTTATCAAGGATATACATTAGTTTCATAATAATTCCTTTCTAAAAATGAGAATGCTCTCAAATGAATGGTATGATATCTGACTTATTTTACCATTTTTCATTGAAATGGGAAACATTTTTAAGCAGATTATAACTTTTCTCATAAAAAACATAGGCACGTGAGCAACATAGAAGACAAAAAACTTATGATAATGATATGATATTTGTAAATTAAATCGTATAGATATTTTAAATAAAGATGAAAGAGGGAAAAAACATGAGAGAATACGATATTATTGCAATTGGTGGAGGAAGCGGCGGTAGTGCTACGATGAATCGTGCAGCCATGCATGGAGCAAAAGCAGCCGTTATTGAAGGAAATATCATTGGGGGAACTTGTGTAAATGTTGGGTGTGTTCCTAAAAAAGTAATGTGGTATGGAGCTTTAGTTTCAGAAACACTTAAAAATTATGCATCAGATTATGGATATACAATTGGAGAAACTTCATTTGATTTCAAAAAATTAAGAAAAAATCGTCAAGCGTATATTGAACGTTCACGTCAAGCATTTTCAAATAACTTCAATAGAAATGGAATTGACTATATTGAAGGATATGCTCGTTTTGTAGATAAAAATACAGTAGAAGTAAATGGTGAACTGATTCGTGCAAAACATATTGTCATCGCAACAGGTTCATATGCTTTTGTTCCAAATGTTCCAGGTAGTGAACTTGGTGGAACTTCTGATGATGTATTTGCATGGGAAGAATTACCAGAATCAGTATCAATTATTGGTGCAGGATATATTGCTGTTGAATTAGCAGGAGTTTTACATGGATTAGGAGTAAAAACTGACTTATTCGTTCGTAAAGGTGGACCGTTAAGAGGATTTGACCAAGGTATTGTTGAAGTGTTAGTGGAAGAAATGAAGAAAAATGGTCAACCATTACATACACATAAAGTTCCTCAAAAATTAGAAAAATTAGACAATGGAGATATTCAAATTCATTTTGAAGATGGTACAACTCATACAAGTCAAAAAGTTATTTGGGCAGTTGGACGTAAAGCGAATGTTAGCCAATTAAATTTAGAAGCAGCAGGAGTGGCTTTAAATGAACGTGGATTTATTCAAGTAGATGAATATCAAAATACTACAACACCTGGTATTTATGCACTAGGGGATGTTTCTGGTGAAAAAGAATTAACACCAGTAGCGGTTAAAGCGGGTAGAACATTATCAGAACGTTTATTCAATGGAAAAACAGATGCAAAAATGGATTATGAATTAATTCCAACAGTTGTATTCTCTCATCCAGCGATTGGATCTATTGGTTTAAGTCAAGAACAAGCGGAAGCAAAATATGGTGCTGAAAATATTAAAGTATATGAATCAAACTTTGCAGGAATGTATTCAGCCATTACAGTTCACCGTCAAATGACAAAATTAAAATTAATTACATTAGGTGAAGAAGAAAAAATTATTGGCTTACACGGAATTGGTGAAGGCGTTGATGAAATGATTCAAGGTTTCGCAGTTGCGCTTAAAATGGGAGCTACAAAAGCAGATTTTGATGCGACAGTAGCAATTCACCCAACAGCTTCAGAAGAATTTGTAACAATGAGATAAGAACAATTTAAAAGATAAGGATGCTTTTGTTTCGGCAAAGGTATCCTTTTTTGTTTACATGATATTAGTTGAAGAATGAAGGAATTGAGTGTATGATAAATTGTCATAAGATTTTAGGAGGAAAAAAAGTGAAAAAATACCAATATTTAATTTTTGATTTAGATAATACAATTTTTGATTTTTGGGGAGCAGAAGACTATGCTTTATCTCGTATTAGCCAAGAAGATGGATTAGAATGGACTCCAGAAGTTTTAGAAGTTTACCGTACAATGAATAAAGGCTTATGGGAACAATATGAGCAAGGAGAGATTTCTCAAACTTATTTGAATGAAGAAAGATTTGTTCGTTGGTTTGCATATTATGGAATTCAGGTAAATGGAAGTGTTTGTGAGAAAAAATTCCGTCACTATTTAGCAGAAGCGAATACGATGATGCCAGAAGCATTAGACATTATTCATGAATTAAAGAAAGACTTTGTCATGGTTGCAGCTACAAATGGAATTGAAGAAACTCAATTACTACGTTTGAAAACAGCTGGCTTAGAAAACTTCTTTGAAAAGTTATTTATTTCTGAAGTAGTGGGATATCGTAAGCCAAGTAAAGAGTTTTTTGAAGCTGTAGTAGAGCAAACTGAAGGAATGACGATTGAGAACGCCTTGATGATTGGGGATAGTTTTAAGGCGGATATTTATGGAGCGAGTCGTGTTGGAATGGATACTTGTTGGTATATGGAAAATCCAGAACGACCAACTGAACCTGAGGAATTGTTGGCTGTAGAGCCAACATATCAGATTGGGCATTTATCCGAACTGAGAGAGTTTATTTATTAAAGGATTTAGTTATAGTAGCATTAGGACGCAAGCAGCCACCTGGCGGTGTCTCATTGCTGTTACTATGAGAATCCTTGGGTTCGGTCATATATATAGGGACGTATAGAATGTTAATGGATTTTTTGGGAGAGGATAAGAATGGATCATATTGAATTATATGTAAGTAATTTACAGAAGACAAAATTATTTTATTCTAAATTTTTAGTTCAATTAGGATTTGAATTGTTTCAAGAATGGGAAGAGGGATTTTCTTATAAAAAAGGACAATTTTATATCGTATTTGTTCAAGTCAAAGAAAAATATCAATCAACTAACTACCATCGTTGTCATGTAGGATTAAATCATCTGGCGTTTTCTTGCTCTGATAAAAAGATTATTTCAAATATAAGAGAACAATTGATAGAAGAGAATGTAGAATTATTATATGATGAAAAATATCCATATGCTGGTGGGAAAAATCACTATGCATTATATTTTGAAGATCCTGATAGAATAAAAGTTGAGATTGTATATCATTAGTAATTTATTTTTTAATGGATTTGTCTATAGTAGCATTAGGATGGCAGCAGCCCTGCGGTCTCTCATTGCTGTTACTATGAAAATCCTTATATCAGTCATCTGATAGAATATCAAACTACAAAACAAAAGGGATAAAATCACGTTCTATGAAACGATGATTTTATCCCTTTTCTATATTTTATGCGGCCGGCGGGACTTGAACCCGCACAGGTATACACCCACTGCCCCCTCAAGACAGCGCGTCTGCCATTCCGCCACGACCGCTCAATGTATGTAATCGTATCAAAGTTTTCCTTAGAATGCAAGTGTTAAAAATCGATGAAGGTTTACGGCTTTTCCTTTGAATCCAATACTAAACTTCCACGGCATCTACCACAACGGAATTTATTGGTATCAATTTTTCTCATACGGTGAAAAGTAGCCCCGCAAGACTTGCAAGAATAAACGTATCGATAAGGTTCCATTCGTTCTACAAAACGGAGCCCCTCAACTTCTCGTAAGAGCATTTTAAAATCTCTATCTTGGTGTCGATAACCTTTTCCTTCTTGATGTAAGTGATAATGACATAATTCATGTTTAATAACGCCAATTAAGACTTCTTTACCTAGAATCGTTTCAACTTTAGGATTAATCTCAATGTTTCCTGTTTTCAAAATATAACGTCCACCAGTTGATTTTAAACGAGCATTATAAGTGATTTGATGGCGAAACTCTTTATGAAAGTATTTTTTTGAAATTTCTTGACATAATTGTTGTAAGCCTAATTCTTTCATTTACATCCATTCCTTTATTTTAATGTATCCATTGTAATATAAGAGAGGAGATTATTGCAATTCATTGACGTTCTTCTATTATAAGAGTAAAATGACACTCGGAAGATTTTAAAGACCTGGAGGAAAATGTGTGAAAATAGTAATTGTTGGTGGAGGTAAGGTCGGCGAAGTACTTTGCCGTGAACTAACTTCAGAAGCAAATGATATTGTTTTAATTGATAAAAACCCAGTCATTGTAGAAAGAATGATGAATAAATTTGATATCATGGGAATTGTTGGAAACGGCGCAAGTTATGATATTCAACAAGAAGCAGGAGTTGCGAATGCAGATATCTTTCTTGCTGTATCAGAAATGGATGAAATTAATATTATTGCAGCCATTTTAGCAAAACAAATTGGAGCGGAATATACAGTAGCTCGTGTTCGAAATCCAGAATATTCTCAACAATTGAATTTTGTTAGAGAAAGTTTAGGAATTTCCTTATTAATTAATCCGGAATTATCAGCAGCACGTGATATTTTTAAAATTTTTAAATATCCATCTGCTTTAAGTGTGGAAAGTTTTGCAAGTAATCGCGTAAGTCTGATTGAGTTGGAAATTCAAGACCATTCACCATTAATTGGATTAAGCTTGAAAGACTTCAGAAATCGATTCGGAACTATTTTAGTTTGTGCAATTCAACGTGATTCTGAAGTATTTATTCCAAGTGGGGATTCTTTTATTCAAAAAGGTGACCGTATCCATATCACAGGAGCATATGAAGATATTTCTACCTTCTTAAAAATTACAAATTATATTACCAAACAAGTCCGTTCTAGTTTAATTGTTGGTGGAGGAAAAATTGCTTACTATTTATTAGATATGTTAAAAACGACTAAAATCCATCCAAAACTGATTGAAGTCAATGAAGAACGTGCGAAATTCTTAAGTGAACAATTTCCAAATGCAACAATCATTCATGCAGATGGAACAGATCATGATGTATTGGAAGAAGAAATGTTGACAAATTATGATGCCTTCGTTTCATTAACAGGAATTGACGAAGAAAACTTAATTTTATCAGTATTTGCTAAACACCGTGGAGTTCGAAAAGTTATTACTAAAATGAGCCGTACTGGTATTTTAAAAGTATTAAAAAATGTCGACCCACAATCTATTATTACGCCAAAACAAATTGTTGCGAATGAAATTGTTCAATTTGTTCGTGCTCGTGCGAATACAAAAGGATCAAATGTAGAGGCCTTATATCGTGTAGCCGATAATCAAGTAGAAGCATTACAATTCCGTATTGAAAGAAATAGTCGTGTTTGTGGCATTCCTTTATCAAAATTAAAAACAAAATCGAATTTATTAATTGCCTTTATCGTTCGTGGGGAAAAATTAATTTATCCGGATGGAAATGACCAATTAGAACCACATGATAGAGTAATCGTCGTAACAACTCAGAAAAACTTCGATGATATTATCGATATTTTGGAATAGGAGTTGATGATTTTGCAAAGAAGAACAGTATGTTATTTGGTAGGAAAAATTTTACAAGTAGAAGCTTTATTATTACTTCTACCATTAATCGTTAGTTTGATTTATCGTGAAAGCCTCCATCAACTGTTAAGTTATGCTGGAACGATTGCTTTGTTAGTAGTTATCGGGACACTTTGTACACTAGCAAAGCCTAAAAATATGAAAATCATGCCACGAGACGGAATTGTAACGGTAGCGTTAAGTTGGATATTATTATCATTTTTTGGTGGTTTACCATTTGTATTTGCAGGAGAGATTCCTAATGTAGCAGATGCATTTTTTGAGACGGCAAGTGGTTTTACAACAACTGGATCAAGTATTTTAAGTGATTTGTCTATTTTAGGATATTCTTCCTTATTTTGGCGCAGCTTTACCCATTTAGTTGGTGGAATGGGAGTTCTAGTATTTGCGTTAGCGATTTTACCAAGTACAGGATCTGATTCCGTCCAGTTGATGCGTGCAGAAGTTCCCGGACCAGTTTTTGGAAAATTAGTATCAAAATTAGCAAAAACTGCCAGAATTTTATATGCAATTTATTTAGTGATGACTGCGATATTAGTCATTATTTTGATGCTTGTTAAAGTTCCGTTATTTGATGCCTTATTATTATCATTCGGGACTGCTGGAACTGGTGGATTTGCGATTAACAATGCAGGATTTGCCATTTATCAAAATCCTGAGATGGTTGAGTGGATTATCGGTGTTGGGATGATGCTATTCGGTGTGAACTTTAACTTATATTATTTCTTATTATTAGGATCGATTCGAGAAGTATTGACGGATGAAGAAGGACGTTCTTATATTGGAATTATTGCATTTGCATCTGTCGCTATTTTTGCTTCATTAAGTATCGTTCAATCACAATTGGATGTTCCATTCAGAAGTGTATTCTTCACAGTTTCATCGATTATTACAACAACTGGATATTCTACAGCTGATTTTGGGTTGTGGGGTGTATTTCCTCAAGTAGTGTTATTACTGTTAATGTTTATTGGTGGATGTGCTGGTTCTACTGCTGGGGGAATTAAAGTTTCTCGTGTCGTAATTTATTTCAAAAATGCCATCGCAGAAATTAAAAAAATGGGACAACCACGTCGAGTGATTATGTCGAAGTTTAACGGAAAAGTAGTTGACGATAAAATGTCGAGTGGAATTGCGAATTACTTATTAGTATACGTGGCTGTATTTTTGGTATTGTTAATTTCTGTTTCTATTGAAGCACCTGACTTTTTAACAGCATTTTCAAGTGTTGCAGCGACTTTTAATAATATTGGTCCTGGTTTAGGAGAAGTGGGACCAACAAGTAATTTCTCTATGTATTCTGATTTTAATACGATTTTATTATCTCTTGGAATGATTGCTGGACGTTTAGAGATTTATCCAATGATTTTATTATTCTCTACCACTTCACTAGGAGCGTTCTTCATTTCTGAAAAATAGGGGGGATCGTTTTGAATCAATTAGTAAAGGGAAGAATTTACACATTAATTGGAGCCATTTCGTGGGGATTATCTGGAGCCTGTGGTCAATATTTGATGAATGATTCAGCAGTTTCTCCTATTTATTTAACAGCATTACGAATGATGATTGCAGGTTTAGTTTTAACTTTATTTGCATTTTGGAAACAACCAAAACAATTTCGTGAAGTAGTGAAGTCTCCCAAAATAATGGGAAGAATGTTGTTCTTTGGAATTTTTGGATTGATGTTATGTCAATTAACGTATTTATTTGCCATTCATACGTCCAATGCGGGAACGGCGACTGTACTGCAATATACTTGTCCGATTTTAATTGTCATTTATGTGAGTATAAAAGAGAAGACAGTACCAACGGTAATGGAATTTGTTGCAATATTTTGTGCGTTAGTTGGTACGTTTGTTATTGCAACTCATGGGAATCCATTTAACTTATCCCTTAGTCCAGCAGGATTATTTTGGGGAATTATTTCTGCATTTACCTATGTATTATATACTTTGTTGCCAGGTAAATTAATTCAGCAATGGGGAAGTTTAGTTGTAACAGGATTAGGACTATTATCTGGTGGAATTTTATTTTATATCGGAAGTGCTAGTTGGCAATATACGATTCAATGGAAACCTTACACTTTATTTGCATTTATTGGTATTATTGGGATAGGAACTATTTTTGCCTATACATTGTATTTAGAAGGAGTTTCACTCATTGGACCTGTTCAAGGGAGTTTATTGGCTTCTGCTGAACCAATTTCTTCGGTATTTTTCTCGATCATTTTATTAGGAGAAATATTTCAAGTAATAGATGTTGTGGGAATCGTACTAATCTTAATAGCCGTTTATCTCATTACAATGAAAGAACAATTGCAAGAAAAACATATGAAAATAAACCATTAGCCTATACCTCTGTGAAGTAGATTCGCAGAGGTATTTTTAGTAAATTCTTAATAAAAATCTCCACAATTTTTCAAAGAAATAGAGTAAGATAGAAAAGTCAAAGGAGGTTAATGACATGAAAAAAATAGTTCGCCCTATAGTGGTGGCTACGATGCTATTAGGACTTGTTTCTCAGCAAGTTTATGCAATTGATACAACAGCCATTAATGAGAAATGGGGGAAACCAACCGTTGTTTATGGTGGAGGATTAAATGATCAACAAATTAAAGAAACATCTAAATTACTAGGAATTAAAGATGAAAATACAGTTACAACAACAAAAGCTACAGGAGAAGATTTAGTGAAGTATTTAGGTGCAGGAGAAGCAAATACTTCAGTAATGATTTCATCGGTGATGGTTCAAAAGAGAAATAAAGGAGAAGGGGTAAAAGTTCATATTGCTACTCCGAAAAATATTACGCTTGTTACTTCTGAACAATATGCTAATGCTGCCATTACAGCAGGGGTAGCTGATGCAGAAATTGAAGTAGCGGCTGTCTCGAAAGTAACTGGTGAATCTGCTTTAACAGGTGTATATAAAGCTTTTGAAGCAAATGGTGTTGTATTAGACGGAAAACGTACAGCCGTTGCACAACAAGAATTAGAATTAACCAATCAAATTGCTCAAGAACAATCGAAAGAAAAAGGCTTTGATGCTGCAAAATTAGACCAGGCTATGATTGATATTAAGAAATCTCTTGCTGAAATTAAAGAAAAACAAGGTCAAGTAGCTACAAAAGAAGATGTTGAAAGAATTGTTAACGAAGCATTGAAAAAATATGGATTAGATAAAGTCATTAGTCCAACTCAAGTGAATAATATTATTCAGTTTGCCTTAAGTTATCAACAAACAAGTGCGATTGATTCCAAACAAGTCTTAGAACAATTAAATTCATTATCCAATACAGTAAAAGGAAAGATTGGTCAATTAGTAGATCAAGCGAATCGTGAAGGTTGGTTGGATAAAATCGTGGCATTTTTTAAAGAAATATTTAATGCTATTTTTAGTTCAAAATAGAGTGCAACAAAAAAGTCCATAGAGCGAATCTATGGACTTTTTACTGTTTAAAATAAAATAAATAATAAACTTAGAACAATAATTAATTGAATACATAAACCAATTAAAGCGATGTATGGCGTATCTAAACGAGTATCATTTTGTTCTTGAGCAATTGAAATTACAAACGTTACGATAAATGTAAACAAATGTAATGTAAAGAAGAATAAAATAACGACTAATAACGCAATTGGAGATACAAATGTCATAAATGCTGTAATGACTAATAAAATAATCGCTAGAGCATTCATAGATTCATATTGTGTTAACCAATAATGGAATACATGTTGTCGTTTTAAGAAAATATGTTTCACACCAAAAGCAATGACTGGGAATCCAAAATAAAATACCGCATAGAATAATAGTAGTTTTAAGAAAACTAAAATATAATTTGGTGTTACTGTTAAGCTAGGTAAAATGGAAATATCCGCTAGTAATTGATATTGAGACAAAACAGCTCGAATACCGTGAGTAGTAATATAAGCTGATAATAACGTCGATACAATAATCATAATGTAACCAAATAATCGACTGTTTTGACGTTTTCTTGAATAATTGTTCGTTGGGTGGATTAGTTTTCCAAAGAAAAAGCTAAAGAAACGAGTAATTCTTCTCCAAAAACTTGAATAAATGGCTTGGTTATTTTTAATACGATATTCTTGATCACTTCTGTTTTCTACAGGATTTGGTTGAGTATTTTTATTTTCTTCATCAAATAAAGATGTTTGAATCGTTGTTGAATTTTCATCTAATTGTTCTTCTTGAATAGTGCCACAGAAAGGACATAATGTTTCTTTCTCATCGATTAATTCGTGGCAGAAAGGGCATTGTTTCACGTAAATTCTCCTTTATCAATCATAATTGATTATCTCTGTTGTATTGTATCATAGAATGCAAGTGGACAAAAGAAAAAGGACTAGAAATCTCTAATCCTTTTATAGTGGCATATACATAATATATGTGTCATGGTGTTCACATCACACATGAACAAACAGCTACATCCGGTAGTGTGCAAGCACATCTGTTCCACTTGACTTAGCAGACTTCTTTGTCTGCTTGTCGCCTCATCGCATAGATAATATTATAACAGACAAGAGAGTTGCTGTCACGCAAAAATATTAAACATCCAAAAATTTTCAATATAAAAAGCACCTTAAAAGGTGCTAAGTTGATTACATTTCAGTAAATGCTAGTGGAACTAAATCACGTAAAATCGTTTCTTTTAATTCCCCTTTATTATTAGAAAGGTAAATTGGTGTATCAGCAGGGCATAGTTCTACTAATACTTGACGGCATAAGCAACATGGAGGTAAGAAGTAATCTGTTTTACCAGCTACAACAAGCATTTCCACATCTTCTTTTTGATAGCCTTTTGTTATTCCAGTGAATAAAGCTGTACGTTCTGCACAGTTTGTTGCTCCAAAAGAAACATTTTCCACATTAACTCCAGTAATCACTGTTCCATCTTTATATAAAATTGCACAACCTACTGGGAAGTTAGAGTAGGGACAGTATGAATGTTCCAATGCGTTTTTTGCATGTACATATAATTCTTCAGGTTTCATAAAAGTTCTCCTTAAATGGGATTATTTTTCACGAATAATTTCGATTTTGTATCCATCTGGATCTTTTACAAAATAGTAGTTTGCTGGATTTCCAGGTAGACCTTTTAATTCTGTTACATCATAGCCTTTAGCTACATGTTCAGCATGTAATCCTTCTAAATCAGCGCTACTAATCGCAATATGACCGTAACCATCTCCGATTTCGTATCCTGGATGTCCATAATTATACGTTAATTCTAATTCGTAATCGTCACCTTCAAAAGCTAAATAAACGATTGTAAATTTGTGTTCTGGGAAATCTTTACGACGAGTTTCTTTAAATCCAAATGCTTCTTGGTAGAAAGCTAAACTCTCTTCTAAGTTTTTAACACGAACACAAGTGTGTAACATTTTTGGCATAGTGGTCTCTCCTTTTATTGTTTTTGTCTTACTAGCATAATGGATTATAGGCTTTATTGCAAGAAATATGCAACTTAAAGGTGTGCAGAGTAAAATATGATGTGTAACCTAAAATGTAAACACTTGTATATAAAATAAATACACTTTTTGATGAAAATCGAGTAAAAATAATTGCAGTTCAAAAAAGAATTTGCTATTCTGTTACCATTATGAAAAGAATCATCTAAATGAGGTGTCAAAGTGAAAGTAATTAAATTTGGCGGAAGTTCATTAGCCAACAGTCAACAAATTAAAAAAGTATTTCAAATTGTACAAGCAGATAGTGACAGAAGAATTGTCGTTGTATCTGCACCAGGGAAACGTCATTCAGACGATGAGAAAGTAACGGACTTATTAATTCAATTAGCGACTTCTCATATTGAAGGACAATACAATGAAGCTATTTTAGAAGTAATTTTAGAACGTTATCAAGAAATTTATGATGAATTACAATTAAACTCAGATGTAATGGATAAAATTCGTCAACATTTTGCAGAGTTAAAAGAAAGTACATTAGAACCTGCTTATTTAATTGATGCGTATAAAGCAAGTGGAGAAGACAATAATGCAAAATTAATTGCAGACTACTTTACAAAAGAAGGCTTACCAGCAAAATATATTAGCCCTAAAGAAGCGAATTTATTCGTTAGCGATACTCCAGGAAATGCTCAAGTATTAGAAGAAGCGTATAAAGAATTAGAATACTTACAATTAGAAAAAGATATTATTGTATTCCCAGGATTCTTTGGAGTTACAAAAGATGGAAAAGTTGTGACATTCTCTCGAGGTGGATCAGATATTACAGGGTCAATTTTAGCGAATGCAGTTTCAGCTGAAGAGTATGAAAACTTTACAGATGTGGATGCAATCTTTGTAGCAAGTCCAAAACTAGTTCATAAACCCCTTGGAATCGATGTGTTATCGTATACAGAAATGCGTGAGTTATCTTATGCAGGATTTTCAGTGTTCCATACTGAAGCGTTATTACCAGCCATTAAAAAAGGAATTCCAGTTCATGTATGTAATACGAATAATCCTTCTGCAAAAGGAACTTATATTATGAAAGGGAAAGTCAACTCTCCTTCTATTATTTCTGGTATTGCAAGTTCATCAGGTTTCGTTAGTGTTTATATTCAAAAATATTTAATGAATCATGAAATTGGATTTTTAAGAAAAACATTACAATTATTCGAAGATGAAGGAGTAAGTGTAGAACATATTCCAACAGGGATTGATGATGCAACAATTATTATTCGTGGAGAAGATGCGACTGATGAAGTATTAGATCGTATTGTTTATCGTCTGAAAGCAGAATTAAATGCGGATGAAGCGTACTATGAACGTGGATTATGTTTAATTATGTTAGTAGGTGAAGGAATGGTTAGCATGGTTGGTACAACTGCTCGTGTTGCTAGCACATTAGCCCGTGAACAAATTAATATTGAATTATACAACCAAGGGGTATCCGAAGTTTCTATGATGTTTGGTATTAGAGAAGAGTACGAACAACGTGCCATTCAAGCATTATATGACGAGTTCTTTGGTGAAGAAGTAGAATACGAAGTTTTGGATAAATAGTAAATTAAACAATAAATTATATATGACTTTCTAATGTAGCAATGGACGGTAGCAGCCTCGCAAAGCGAGTCTCATACTCACGCTACATTGGAAAGTATTTTTTATTTTTCAGATTGTGATTGACTTCTAAGGGTATTAATACTTTTGTAAATAAAAATAAATGACTCATAATAGTAGCAAAAGTACTAGAAGCCGAGTGGCTTCTAGTACAGGAAATTTCGAGACCTTAGGCTCGAAATTTAGCAATGAGACAGCTTTGCTGGCTGCTTGCGTCCTAGCTACTATTATGAGTCATATTTTTTTATAGTTTTTTAAGTAAACGTAATCCGTTTAAAATTACTAAGATGGTGCTTCCTTCGTGTCCGATAACGCCTAAAGGTAAGTTAATGAATTGGAAGACATTCGCTAAAATTAAAATCGTGATTACTGATAATGAGAACACAATGTTTTGTAAAATAATGTTCTTCATTTTTTTAGATAACTCGTGACCATATTTAATTAATGATAAATTATTTTTCAATAATACAATATCACTTGCTTCAATTGCTAAAGCAGTACCTTCACCAATGGCAATCCCAACGGTTGCATTTGCAAGAGCAGGAGCGTCATTAATACCATCTCCAACCATGGCTACAGAAACACCTTTATCAGATAAATTCTTAACATAAGTTGCTTTATCTTCAGGTAAACAGTTTGCTTGATAATCAGAGATTTCTAAGTGTTTTGCTACAGCTTCGGCAGTTGATTCTGAATCACCAGTCATCATAATGGTTTGAATATTTTCTTTGTTAAAGTAGTGTAATACAGATTGGCTACTTTCTTTAATTTCATCTGTAATGGCATAGAAACCAATGAATTGTCCATTTTTCTCGATTGCTAAAACAATTTCACCTTGTTCTAAGTGTCTTTCAATGTCAGAAGCTAATGCTGTGTGTTGTTTCCAGTCTTCATCAATCCAAGCTAATTTACCAATTTTCCAAGTTGAACCTTGAGCTGTTGCAACTAATCCATTTCCAATCACTTCTTCAAAGCTGTCGAAAGTAATAGAATCTGAATTTTTGTAAGCTTGTGTATAAGTTGTAATTGATTTTCCTAATGGATGAGTTGAACGAATTTCCATTTCATACATCATTGCATGAACTTCTTCTTCGTTTTCATTTACAATTACTGCATGTTGAACAGTTGGTTTTCCTTTTGTTAATGTACCTGTTTTATCTAAAACAATAGATTGAATAGAAGATAATTGTTCTAAAGATTCTCCACCTTTTAATAAAATCCCTTGTTTTGCTGCATTAGATAAACTTGCTAAAATAGCAGGGCTAGCAGATGCAACTAAGGCACATGGTGACATTACTGTTAATAAAATCATTCCTCTATAGAAAGATTCTTGCCATGACCATTGGAATCCGAAGTAGAAGAATGCAATCGCTAATGGTACGAATACTAATACAAATTTTACATATTGATCTTCGATTTTGTTTAAGAAGCTACTTGTTTTTGTTTCTTGTTCTTGAGCTTCTTCTACTAATCGAATGATAGAAGCCATCACAGTTTCATCTGCATTTTTATGTACAGTTGCTGTACAAGATTGATGTAAATTAATACTTCCTGCAAAAATTTCTTCGCCCACTTTTTTGTTAGCTGGAAGTGGTTCACCATTAATCATACTTTCATCGAATAAGCTTTCACCATCTGTTAGAATAGCGTCCATTGGAACAGCTTCCCCTTTTTTAATGAAAATTATATCATCAATAACTAAATCTTCAACGTCTACTGTTTCATAGTGACCATCACGAATACGTGTCGCTGTTTTTGGTTGTAAGTTTAATAATTCTGTCATTGATTTTTGACTTTTTGCCATTGCATATTCTTCAAGAGCTCCACTTAATGAGAAAATAAAAATTAATAAAGCTCCTTCTAACCAGTAACCAATAATTGAAGCACCGATTGCCGCTAATACCATTAATAAGTCAACATTTAAATGTTGTTCTTGGAAAGTTTCTTGAATTCCTTCAACGGCTGAGTGGAATCCACCAACTAAGAACGCTGCCAAGTAGCAAATCACAGATACTAGATTCAATCCGTGGAAGCTAGCAGCTAGTCCTAAAATAATTAATGTTCCGCAAGTAATTGTATAACGAATTTGTTTTTGTTCTAAAATATTCATAATTTTTTTCACCTCATGTTTTATTTGTTGAATACATCATAACATAATTTTTTCTAGATTAGAATGATTCTAAACTAGATGAGAGTGAAATTCATTCTCAATTAGCTTATTGAGAATGAGAGAAGATAAGAAAGTCTTAATTTTTAAGGATTTTCCCTTTATAAATTTAAAAATTCATAGTAGAATGGTTTCATATCTTAAAAATGAAGGTGGGAGAACAAATGAGTGATAAAAAACCATTAACTCGTGAAGAAGTTCCTGTAGAATTAACATGGGACTTAACATTAATCTATCCAGATAATTCTGGTTTCGAAGCTGATTTAGCTTTTGTATCAGAAAAAATTCCAGTAATTGCTGCAAGTAAAGAAACAGCTTTACAATCTGGAGAAAATTTATATAACTACTTATTATTATCGAATCAAGTAGAAGAAAAAATTGAAACAGCTTATGTGTATTCACACTTGAAAGCTGACCAAGATACTACAAATGATGAAAATCAAGTATTAAACCAACGTGCTTTCTCAGTATATGTTGAAGTGTCAGGTGCAACATCATGGTTTGAACCAGCTATCTTAGAAAAATCAGATGAAGAATTTGAAAACTTCTTTAAAGAAGAACCACGTTTAGAAGAATTCCGTGTTGCATTAGAAGCGGCTCGTATTCAAAAAGGTCACGTATTATCAGATCGTGAAGAAGCATTATTATCAAAAGCGAATGAAGTTTTCTCTGGACCAGGAAAAACATTTAACTTCTTAAATAATGCGGATATTAAATTTGGAACAGTTAAGAATGAAAAAGGGGAAGAAGTGGAATTAACTCACGGAAACTATACTACATTCTTAGAATCAACAAATGCTGAAGTTCGTAAAAATGCATTTGAAACAAAATATAAACCATATATTCAATTTAAAAATACATTTGCTAGCACACTAGGTTCAGAAGTGAAAGCTCATAATTTTAAAGCATTAGCTCGCAACTATGAATCAAGTCGTCAAGCTGCATTAGCTTCTAACCAAGTTCCTGAAGAAGTATTTGATGCTTTAGTAAAAGTAGTCAATGAAAAATTACCATTATTACACCGTTATATTGCTTTACAACAAAAAGCTCTAGGATTAGATGAATTACATATGTATGATATGTATGTTCCAATTACTGGTGAAGCTCCAATTACTTACAATTACGAAGATGCTTCTAAAGCTACTTTTGAAGCATTAAAACCATTAGGGGAAGAATACCAAGATATTCTTAAACAAGCTTATGATCAACGTTGGATTGATGTTGCTGAAAATGTTGGTAAACGTAGTGGTGGTTATTCATCAGGTGGTTATGCAACTGCGCCATATATTTTATTAAACTGGCATGATGATTTAAGCAACTTCTTTACATTAGTACATGAATTAGGACATAGTGCTCATAGTTACTTCACTCGTCATAATCAACCATATCAATATGGGGATTATTCAATTTTCTTAGCGGAAATTGCTTCAACAACGAATGAAAACTTATTAACAGACTACTTATTGAAGAAACATACGGATAAAGAGAGTCAAAAATATATTTTAAATAATTATTTAAATCGTTTTAAATCTACTATTTTCCGTCAAACTCAATTTGCTGAATTTGAGCATCAAATTCATGTCGCAGATCAAAATGGTGAGCCATTAACTCAAGCGGCTATTTCTGAAATCTATGCAAATATTAATAAAAAATATTATGCAAATGTCATTCAAGATGAGCAAATTGCTTATGAGTGGGCTCGTATTCCTCACTTCTATATGAATTACTATGTATATCAATATGCAACTGGTATGGCTGCTGCAACTGCTTTAGCAGATAAGATTTTACATGGTACTCCTGAAGATTTAGAGGCTTACTTAAACTACTTACGTGCTGGACGTAGCGATAAACCAATTGAGGTTATGAAAAAAGCGGGTGTAGATATGACGCAAACTCAATATCTATATGATGCGATGAATGTATTCGAACAACGACTAGAACAATTAGAAGCGTTGATGAACGAAGAGTAACATAATATAAATAGACTTTCCTGATATAGCAGTATTAGGACGCTAGCAGACAGCTTTGCTGTCTCATAGCTAAAATTTGAGCCTAAGGTCTCAAATTTCCCTGCGATAGAATCTGTTTTACAGATTCTATTGCTCATACTGCTATGGAAAGTCTTTTTTTATTTATACTATTTGTTATTTCTCTTTATTTAAAATATAATAAATGGTATAAAAATATTTTAAAGGAGAAGGTTATGGCAGTAGTAAATTTTGGAAATTCTTGTTCGTGGATTAATATAAATTCAGATTTAATTAGTGAGTATTCATCTATCTATGAAACGTATGAAATTGATAGTGAAATGTTGGAGTACGCCCTTGATGAACATGAGCGTGCTCATATTGAATACGATCGACGTAAAGAAACATTGATTGTTATTTACAATGTGATTAAGCAATCATTAAATTCAAATCAATACGAAACAATTCCTATGACATTTATTGTACGTAAAAATCAAATTATTACGATTACAAACCATCATAATGAATATATTGTTCAAGCAATGAAAGAGGAATTAAAAGAAAGACCAGATATATCTCTGTTTACATTTTTATTTTCTAGTTTGTTTATGATTACGGAATATTATTTCCCAAAAATTGAAAAATTAAAAAAAGAACAAGAGTTATTAAGTCAAATGTTACGACAAAAAACAACAAAGGAAGATTTGTTTGCCTTATCGGATTTGGAAATTGGTAGTGTGTATTTAGTTTCAGCTACTAAACAAAATGCGATTGTATTGGAGCAATTAAAAACTCAATCTGTATTTAAAGTTTTAGATGATGTAGAAAAAGAAGAGTTAGAAGATAGTTTAATTGAAGCAAAGCAGCTAGTGGAAATGACTTCGATTAATCTTCAAATTTTGCATCAATTATCGGGTACATATAATAATGTTTTGAATAATAATTTGAATGATACGATGAAATTATTAACCGTTATTTCTATTCTTTTAACGGTTCCGGATATTGTGACGGGATTTTTTGGAATGAATGTGCAAATTCCTTTTACAGAACATTCTCATGGTTGGGGAATTGTATTAGGAATTATTATAGCAATTTGGATACTAGTCAGTGTGAGATTGTCTCGTCTTATAAAAAAGTAGAGGGCGTGGAAATTGAGTTTTTGGTATAGTAGTACTAAGACGGCAGCAGACCTTCGGTCTCATGCCTAAAATTTGAGCCTAGGTCTCAAATTTTCTTGCAATAGAATCTGTAGTCAGATTCTATTGCTCGTACTACTATAAAAACTCATTTCCACTTGAAACGAAAATTATGAGAGTGCGTATGATAAAGTAAGTTTTTTGTACAGTAGAATTAGGACGCCAGAAACCCTGCGGTCTCATGGTTCATACTACTATAAAATATCATTTCCACTTGGAACGAAAATTATGAGAGAGAATATAAAAACTCATTTTTACTTGTGTTGTGTGTAATTTTTTTCAGTTTAGTTATTAGTATCAACCTTTTAAATTATGATACACTTACGTAGATTAATGGAGGGAGATATTTATGGTTGAAAAGAATTTTGGGCACTCATGTGCATGGATTAATATTAACTCAGAGGAGATTAATGATTATTCTACAATTTATCAAACGTATCAAATTGATAAAGAAATGGTGGAGTATGCTCTTGATGAAAATGAAAGAGCACATATTGAATATTGTCGTCCAAAAGAAACATTAGTAGTGATTTATAATGTCATTAAACAAACGAAGAGAGAGAATCGATATGAGACCGTTCCAATGACTTTTATTGTTCGAAAGGATCAAATTATTACGATTTCGAACCGACATAATGAGTATATTGTAGAGGCGATGAGAAAAGAATTGGAAGATAGACCGAATATGTCTCTGTTTACATTTTTATTTTCAAGTTTAATGATGATTACTGAAAATTATTTTCCAAAGATTGAAAGTTTAAAGAAAGAGCAAGAGTTAGTGAGTCTAAAATTGCGACATAAAACTACGAAGAAAAATTTATTTGCTTTGTCTGACTTAGAGATTGGGAGTGTTTATTTAGTTTCAGCAACAAAGCAAAATGCGATTGTATTGGAACAATTGAAGAATCAGAGTTTATTTAAGAAATTAGAATTTGCAGAAGAAGAAAAATTAGAGAATAGTTTAATTGAAGCGAAACAGCTAGTAGAGATGACTTCGATTAATCTTCAGATTTTGCAGCAATTATCGGGTACTTATAATAATGTGTTGAATAATAATTTGAATGATACAATGAAATTGTTAACAATTATTTCAATTTTATTAACGATTCCGAATATTGTAACGGGATTTTTTGGAATGAATATTACGGTTCCTTTAACGGGTCTTGCGCATGGTTGGGGAATTGTATTAGGGATTATTGTGACAGTTATTGTCATTGCAAGTGTCGTCTTGTCACGTTTTATTAAAAAGTAAAAGGAGTAGAATTGAGTTTTTATAGTAGTACGAGTAGTAGAATCTGTTGTGACAGATTCTACTACAAGAAAATTTGAGACTACAGGCTCAAATTTTAGCCAAGAGACCCGTAAGGGGCTACTGGCGTCTTAGTACTACTATATCAAAGAAACTCTTTTCTTATATATAACGAAAAATATTAGAAAACAAATAAAAATAGGCGTATAATTAGGTGTTTGAACTTGATTGTACGCCTTTGTTCGTTATGAGATTATTTTGCTAAATCAATAGCTTTTTGAGTGTTGGCAAAGTGTAATTTGGCAACTTTTCTTAAACCTTCCATACCTTCTTGTTTTAAAATTTTACTCGCTAATTCATCTACTGCAGCGTTAGCACCAGAGAGTAGAGGATATCCATATTCTTTCGATAATGTTTTTAATCCTTCTAAAAATGCATCTCTAGCAATCATAGAAGCTGCAGCTACTGCGATATGGTGGCTTTCACCTTTTGTTTTAAAATAAGTAATTGGTTTAAGTGGTGCAGATTGATCTCCTAAATAACGATAATAGTTTGATGGAGAACAAAATTCATCAATTAATACAGCTTGAAGCAAATCAGCATTGATTTGTTGGTATAATCGTTTGATGGCTTGATTATGAAGTAGTGCTTTCATTTCATTTAGATTTTTTGTTTGCTGTACTTCATTATATTTTTCAGGCCAAAGTGTAAGTAATTTGTATGGAACTAATTCTTTAATTTTTGGAACGATTTCTTGAATTTGAGCGTCTGTTAAATTTTTTGAGTCTTTAACACCTAGTATTTGCAATTCTTTAATAAGATTTTCAGGTACAAAAGCACAAGCCACGGTTAATGGCCCAAAGTAACTTCCTGTTCCAACTTCATCACTACCAATGACACCCCAGTTTGAAAAGCCTTCTGGAAGTCCATTTGTTTCAACTTTTGCTTTCTTTGTACTTGTTGAAGCTGTTAAATCATGTTTTTGAACAAATGCATCCACATTAGTTCCTTGTAAAACAACTTTTCCAGAATGGTAAGCTGTAACCGTTAAAGAAGGAAGTTTTAATTGATAATGTGCATGAGGGGGGATTTGATAGATAGCATCTTGATAAATTTCACCCAATTGTTGGATTGTTTGTTCATCTAATAATAAAACGGTTGTTGCCATAAATAACCTCCAATGAATAAAAAGAGACTGAAATTCAGTCTCTTATAGTTTAATGTACCATTTTAACCACGCAGCAAGGTTGATGCTTTTGTGTTTTTTTAGGGCATTTATCTATTGCATGATATAGATTTTCACAGACATGTTCAATCATATCTGCAGAAATGTTTTCATGTAAGATAACTCCAAATTGTTGATTTAAATTATCAAAAATAACAAGAGAAGGGTTTGATTCGACCATCATTTCTTGTGCAATTTGTTGATCTCTTTCATATTCTTGATGAACGAGTTTACTAGATTTATCTTCGTAAAACATTTTTTCATCAAGTCCAATGGTTTGAATAATTTCCTGTAATAATTCAGGAGTGTATTCTTTATGAAGAAGATGTAGTTGTGTTTGTAATTCCATTAAAAAGGCTCTACCTAATTTTTTCCCTTGTAAAAGGGCAGCCTTATAAGATAGGGAAGCATCATAGATTTTTGTATAGATTTCGTTTCGTAAGTCAATATTCTTGTCATTTAATTGATTATTTTTCATATATTGCGTTACTGATCTAAAATTATGAAAAGGTATGAAATGAACGTGTACTTTATATGGAGTTCGTTCAATAAACTTCATCACTTCTTGTTCACAATGATAACATTGTCTTCCAATAGGATTAATAAATAAGTAACAGTCAAAAATTCTCTCAGTAGATAATGGACTAGTATGAATACGACTCAGTTCACTATTCTTCACTTCTAACTAGATCTCCTTTCGTTGATTTGTATCTTTATTGTATCAGAAAACTGAAAAAAATCTGAATAAAAAGCCTTGAATTAGCCAATATTTTTAAAAGCTTGTAAAGCTCGTCTAATTTTACTAATTGGTTTTTGTGGAGTAATACCATGACGATTTAAAATTTCTAAGAAAATTTCTTTTCCTTCTTCTAAATCTTCAACTTCCATTTCAATTTCATAATCTGTTTGACCAGCATAGTGACTTTCATCTAATACTAGTAAATAACCAGGTTTTAATATACCTTCTAATCGATGGGTTGTTAAAGTAGCAGTGGGAGAGATATTGGATAATTCAATTCCTTGTTCTTCAAGTGCTAGCTTAATACTAGTAGGAAGTAAGAAAATATCTTCTTCCACCCACCATTGTAATTGTTCTGTAGGTAATTCTTCTGTAATCTCAATAACTTCGCAGTCTGATTGAGGAAGTTTTAATGTGATTTCTCCTGTTTTTTGTCCTTCAATAAGACGAATACGTAGAGCAGAACGATTATTTTCTAATTGTTGGTGACAATCATAATATTGATTCGTTTGCGTAATATCTTTCGTGAAAATAGATTGAAATTCTTCTTTTAAAGCTTCATATTGCTCTTTTGTTAGAAGATTTTTATATTCTTTTTCTAAATGGGCCATGTTTTTACCTCTTTCTATTACAAAGCTTTTTCTACTTTAGCTTAAAATAATGTGAATTACAAATAATAACCATTGAAGAGTTTAAGAATATCAAAATTCTTTTAGAGTCAGTAAAAAATATGCTATGATAGGAGGGATGAGATTAAAGTAGGTGAGTAAATGGAAGAAAAATATTTACCAAATGTTGAAGATTGGGATGCTTTTTTAGCACCTTATAATCAAGCAATTGAAGAATTAAAAATTAAATTAAAAGGCATTCGCCTTCAATATCGCCAAAAAGGAAAACATGCACCGATTGAATTTATTACAGGTCGTGTGAAGACTCCGGAAAGTATTCGTGAAAAAATGCAAGTGAGAAAAATTTTGACCGAAGACTTTTTAGAAGGAGTTCAAGATATTGCTGGATTACGAATTATGTGTCAATTCGTAGAAGATATTTTTGAAGTTGTACGATTACTTCGTCAACGAAATGACTTTACAATTATTATTGAACGTGATTATATCCATCAAAAGAAAGCAAGTGGTTATCGTTCATACCATGTCGTTTTAGAATATCCTGTTCAAAGAATTGAAGGGGAAGAAAAAATTTTAGTTGAAATTCAAATTCGTACATTAGCGATGAATTTCTGGGCAACGATTGAACATTCTTTAAACTATAAGTATAAAGGAGAATTTCCAGAAATTATCCATGAACGTTTAGAAAGAGCAGCAGAAGCGGCCTTCTTATTAGATGAAGAAATGTCGCAAATTCGAGAAGAAATTCAAGAAGCACAATATATTTTCTCAACAAATAAAGAAAATCAACGTAAAAGAAAATCATAAGTGTTCTTGTTGAAAAATAAGGAGAGGGTGAAGTGAATAGATGAAAGTAGGGTTATATTATAATCAATCAGAAAAAAGCCAAAAAGTAGCAGAAGAATTTTTGAATTTATGTTGCCATAAGGAATTTGAACGAGATGATGAAAATCCGGATGTTGTTATTACAATTGGTGGAGATGGAACTTTACTAGGTGCTGTCCACCATTACAAATCACAACTAGAACATATTCGCTTTGCAGCTATTCATACAGGTCATCTAGGTTTTTATACCGATTGGCGTGATTTTCAAGCAGGTGAATTAATTGAAAGTTTGAAGCATGATCAAGGAGAAAGTGTGAGTTATCCTCTATTAGATGTAACTTTAGAAAAAGCTGATGGTACTATTGATTATCATATTGCTTTGAATGAAGCGACTTTACGTAAAGTAAATGGGACACTTGTATGCGAAGTGTTGATTAATGGAGAATTATTTGAGAATTTTAGAGGAGATGGCGTTTGTGTTTCAACTCCAACCGGTTCAACTGGAGTGAATAAGTCATTAGGAGGAGCTATTGTTCATCCGAGAGCAGAAGTGATGCAAATGACAGAAATGGCTTCTATTAATAATCGTGTTTACCGTACATTAAGTTCTCCAATGATTTTTGCACCAGAAGAAGTGTTAACTTTATTACCGCATAGTGAAAATGGAATGGTACTATCGATGGATCATTTAACATATGATGCGAATGATATTGTTAAAGCACATTTGCATATTAGTAAAAAACGTGTTTCATTTGTACGATATCGTCATACACATTTTTGGGATAGAGTAGAAAACTCCTTTATTGGAGCAAGAGAAATAGATTTAGAAGAAAGATAATGAGGGAAATCATTGAATTTAACATGGACTTATCCGTATTCATCACCCATGATGATGCGTAGTTTTTTACAAGAAAAGGGAATTACAAAAACATTTTTAGCCCATGTCAAACGAAATGGGAAATTACTTGTAAATGGTCGAGAAGAAATTGTTCTAAAGACTTTAGTGCCTGGAGATGTATTGACGATGGTGATTCCTCCAGAAGGAGAGCATGAAACCGTTGTTCCGAGTCATATTCCTTTGGATATTTTATTCGAGGATGACTATTTGTTAATTGTGAACAAGCCACAAGGAACAGCTTCGATACCATCACAATTACATCCAGACCAATCAATGGCGAATCGTGTAAAAGGTTATTTACAAACGAAGAGAACCCAAGATTGTGTGACTCATGTTGTAACGAGATTAGACCGTGATACAACGGGAGTGATGATGTTTGCCAAGCATCGTGTGGTTCATGCATGGATGGATCAGGCGCTTCGAAATAAAACGATTCAAAAAACGTATCATGCGATTGTGACGAAACAGGATGTTTTAAAAGAACATGATTTGATTGATGCACCGATTGGACGAACGGATGATTCGATTATTAATCGTTGTGTGAGACCGGATGGGAAGCCGTCTTTAACGGAGTATTGGTTAGAAGAAACGTATCAGCATAGTCAATTGGTGAAGATTCGTCTGCATACGGGGCGTACGCATCAGATTCGTGTGCATTTTAGTTGGTTAGGTTGTCCGTTGTTAGGGGACGATTTATATGGTGGCGAGAAGATTGAGCCTCTGGTAAGGCAGGCGCTTCATTGTAGTCAGCTGTATTTTGTTCATCCGATGACGGGGGAGCATATGTGTGTGAAGGCTCCGTTGCCGAAGGACATGGCGGAGTGGATAGAGAAAGATAGATAAATATTTTAGATATAAATAGGAACTTTCCTATAGTACTAGGACGCCAGTAGACCTTCGGTCTCTTGGCTAAAATTTGAGCCTAAGGTCTCAAATTTTCCTGTAATAAAAGCCGCTTTGCTTTTATTACTCGTACTATGGGAAAGTTATTTTTATCTTCAGGGGGAAGGGAGGAAGAATACGTACAAAAATGGGGTTTTCTATGGTACTAGGATGCTAGAAGCCAGCTATGCTGTCTTATCGTACTATGGGAAAGTTTGATTGTTCGACAAATTCTTTATTTCCGTATCAAAAAAGACGACCGAAGTCGTCTTGAAATATCCTTATTCTGTTATTCGTCAGCAGACATACATTCATCTAATTCTATTACGGAAATGCTCAATTGTTTTGCGCCTTCTTCTTTAGAAAGAAGACCATCTTTAATCAAACTGATAATCATCATTTTCTTTCCTTGTTCGATACCTTCTACTTTACCTTCTGCTCTGCCTTCTGTTACCCCTTCCATCCTTGCATCTTTCTTTTCTTTTTCTATAGTAGCTAAAAAACTTGAATATGCCTGAAGATATCGTGTTCTTTCATCGTACATTTCTCGTTCCTCCTTTGCCCAGTCTACACGACTCACAATTCGATCCGCTTGTTCTAATATTTTTTCAGGACTTTGTGTATATGGTTGATTCCCAAAAAACTCAATCCATCGTACTTTATTGTATTCTTGTATCTTATCTTTATTATACTTCTCTAATTCTAAAAATGCCATTAAAGCTAAGTCTTGTTCTTCTTCAAATCCTTTAAAATAGACTTTCAATTCATCATTTGTATTTTTTTCTTTGAAGCAGAATACGTGAACCATTTTATCGTCCTTAAAATACCTTTTTTGAGTGATGGCAATGGTGTACACTGGTAACAATTCTTCTGCGATTTTATGGGTTTCTACTCCAACTTTTTTATGTTTATCTGCATTTTTAGTCACTTGATTACATAGATATAACCATAAACGCTTAATAAAGTCAAATTGATAAGCTACTTGGATTTCAATTATCACTTGTGTACCATCATTTAATTCGGCTAATACATCAATACTGGTGACATAAGTTTTTATATCTTCAAATTGATGACTGTGTATTTGAGTTCCATCAAGTATTTTTACATGATGGACAGGTAAGTCTAGAATGTCCCTTATAAACTGTGCTGTTATTTCAGGATTACTGAAAACTTTCTTTGCCATTAAATCCATCATTGGCCTTGCATCTTTGATACGTTCTACCATTTTTATCATCCCTTAATTTTATTTTGAAGTAGAATAGTAATGAAGTATTCTATCTTCATCTTCTAGATACGAAAAAAAGAGCGAAAAATATTTTTTTTTATGGTAACTTTTTTAAATTTGTTGAATAAGAGTCCTTACATTAATAAACCCGAGAACGCTAGATTGCTTTCTCGGGTTTTGTCTTAGTTGTTATAATATTGTTGGATTCCTTGAACGATACCGTCTACTAATTTTTGTTGATATTCTTTTGTACGGATTTTTTGGGATTCTTTTGAATCGTCCATGTATCCTAATTCTAATAAAACAGCAGGTTTGTTCGTTTCACGTAATACAGCAAAACTCTTCGCTAATAATCCAGCATCTTTTGCTTGAGTCGTTGCTAAAACAGATTGGTGAATATATGAACCAAGTTTATAACTATATTTCAAGCGAGTTGGATTATCATGCCATTTTTTATTAATGACAGAAGGAATATTTCCAGTTGGTAAGTACGTATAGGTTTGAATACCATCTTCACCACTGTCTAGTCCGTGACCTGTTGCATTAAAGTGAATGCTAATAAACATATCCGCATTTGTTTCATTCGACATTCTAGAGCGTTCAGTAATGAAATCAAGATAAACATCGCTTGAACGACTCATAATAACTTTGTAACCAAGTGATTCTAGTTTTGTTTTTAATTGTTGAGAAACTTGAAGATTTAAGTCTTTTTCCTTTAATCCTAAATATTGAGCACCAGGATCTTTACCTCCGTGACCAGGGTCTAAGAAGATGACTTTTTGATAGTTGTTAGTAGCAAATGGTAATTCATCCGAAGATTTTTCTTCTTTAATTTCTTTAATCCATGCACCGTTTCCTTTAAAGCTATGAAGAGCACCATTAATTAAATGAGAACCTGTTACATATACACCATTTTCATCTAGATAGAACCATGCTTGATAATTAGAATCATAAATCCATTCTTTTTTCGCCATGTATCCACCTGATTTTAAGTAATAATCATCTTTCCAAGTGTTTTGAGCATAGCGTCCACTAGAAGTTAGATAAAACCATGATTGATAGGTTGGATCAAAGACCCATTCATTTTCAGCCATTGCACCTGAAGATTTTAAATAGTATTCATCTTTCCATTGATTGGCTAACATAATTCCTTGAGGGTTAAAGACATACCATCTTTGATTGATAGACATCCATTCGTTTAGAGCTAAAATTCCAGAGGACTTTGCATAATACCAATGATTGTTTTGATAAATCCATTCATTATTAGCCATCTTTCCATCTTTATGGAAGTAGTAGGAATTCCAAACTGTATTTTTTAACATAACACCTTGTTCATTATAGTAATACCAATGATTGCCAACTTGTTTCCATTGATTTTTGATCACTTCCTCTTTTGGAGGTGTAGGTACTTCAGTATTCTTTTTATTTTCTTTTTGCTCTTGTTGTGGAGCATTAGTAGTTTCTTGTGCAAAAATTGGAGTTGAAGCACAGAGGCAAGTCCCAATTAGTAAAGTTGATAAGAAAATTTTCTTTTTCATAATGCATCTCCTAATCTTTTATTTGATATCAGTGTAGCAAAATCACTAAATAAAATCTATGAAAATATAAAGGTTCATATTGTCATTATCACATAATAAAAGGTATAATCATTTTATGTAAAAAAATAATGATTAATAGAGGTGATTCGATGTCTGAAATGGCTTATGAATTTGATGAAATTTTAGAACAAATTCATCATACGTTAAAAACAGATGATAAGCAGCAATTTAAAGAAATCTTTTTAGAAAACCATACTTATGACCAAGCACAAATTTACTTGTCGTTAAGTGAGGAACAACGTCAATTGGTGTATCAATATCTGTCGCCAGAAGACATGGCACCTGTATTTGAAATTATTGAAGAAGATGTTGAAGATGTGGAAGAATATCTTCGAGAAATGGATGAGCGTTATGCAGCAAGAATGTTAGCAGAAATGTATGCTGATAATGCGGTAGATATTTTGCAACAAGTACAGGAAGATGAAGTAAGAAAATATTTGCGCATGATGCCTCATAAAACTTCTAACGAAATTCGTAACTTATTAAATTATGAAGATGATACAGCTGGAGCGATGATGACAACAGAAATTATCGCCATTCATGAAAGTCAAACTGTTGGAAGTGCCATGACAACTGTTAAGAAAATGGCAGAAGAAGCAGAAACGATTTATTATGTGTATGTAGTAGATGAAAAAAACCGATTAAAAGGGGTATTAACTCTTAAGGATTTAATCGTTCATAAAGAAGATGTGAAAATTAGCGAAATTATGGTGGATCGTGTCGTTTCTGTAGAAGTGCAAGAATCACAAGAGGCAGTAGCAAAAATGATTCGAGACTATGACTTCTTAGCCATTCCGGTTATTGATGAAGAAGAAAAGTTAATTGGGATTATTACAGTCGATGATGCCATTGACGTTATTGATGAAGAAGCAACAAGTGACTACTCTGGTTTAGCAGGGGTAGACGTAGATGAACAATCTGTGAACCCATTTATTGCAGCGTCAAAACGTTTGCCATGGTTAATTAGTTTATTATTCTTAGGATTAACAACGGCAGCCTTATTAAGTCGCTATGAAGGAATAATCGGACAAGCTAGTATACTTTCTATTTTCATTACATTAATTACAGGTACAGCAGGGAATGCGGGAACACAATCTTTAGCGGTAGCGGTTCGTAAGATTGGTTTAAACGAAGATGAGTCTGTTTTCGTAAAAACGATATTGTCAGAAGTTGCAACAGGGATTATTAGTGGGATTGCGACAGGCTTGATTATTTTTATCGTAGTAGGTTTATGGCAAGGAAACTGGATTTTAGGTGGAATCATTGGAGTGTCAATGTTCTTTGCGATTACAGTAGCAACGATTGCCGGAAGTTTAATTCCATTATTAATTGACTCTATGGGATTTGATCCTTCATTTGCGAGTGGTTTATTCATTACTACAGTGAGTGACTTAACGAGTGTATTTGTATATTTCACGATTGCAAGCATGTTTCTTGAGAAATTTTTAGGAAATTAACAATAAAAATGGCTCCACCCAAAAAAGGTCGAGCCATTTTTTAATTATTCAGAAACTTTATAATACATTGCTTTTTTCAGTGCGTCTGAAGTTAGGGCAGATTGAGTACCAAATAAACGATCTTTTGTTGTATCAGAAGTATCCTTATTTCCTTCAATCAATCCATAAGTAACAACTTGATTTTTAGGAACAAAGGTCATAATGGCACTTCCAACAGTTGGTTGATTTTCTAATGGAGAAAAAATCCAATTAAGTAAACCATCTTGATATTGTGTTTGTGTTGGTTGCACTTTATAAGTAGATTCTTTAACAGAAACTGTTCCATTTTCGTGGAAAGTTAATTCTTGACCATAGTCATTTCTCCACGTTCCTTTAATGCTTGAAAGATTTCCTGTTTTAATTTCTTCTATATTCATTGAAGTAGAAGCAACTGTAGTTTTATTTTGAACAGTAGCTTTCTTAGCTTCTTGAGTAGTTGTTTCTTGTTTTGTTTCAGAAGCTACTTTAGTTGTAGTAGGTTGTTCTTTAGTCGATGTTGCTTTTGTAGATGAGGTTGTCGTTGTAGAAACAGTTGTTTGCGTAGTTGTTGATTCAGTAGGTTTAGAAGTTTGACTCTTACAAGCTGTTAAAACAAATAAACTAGATAATAAAACTAAATACTGTTTTTTCATAAAATTTCCTCCCTTAAGTACTTATATTATAGAACAAATTGCATAAAAAAACGATGAACTTTAAAGAGATTTAAAAAATATAAATAATTTTGTAGAAAACTGTTGACAAGAGAAGAGGATTACTGTAAACTACAGGAGTTGAGAAAACAAGCAGAAGCATCCCGCTTCTCGCCTAAGTTGACTGAAGTCCTTGGGCCGATAGTAATGTTTATTTAATGAAGACATTGGCAGCGGGGATATTTTGTTCTCGTTGCTTTTTTGCTTTTTTCTCTCAAAAATTTTGGAGGTGAACAATCATAGCAAAAGATATGATGGTCAATGATGGAATTCGAGCTCGTGAATTACGTGTAATTGACAATAACGGTGAACAAATTGGTGTTCAAACAAAAAACGATGCATTGCGTTTAGCAGAACAAGCTGGACTAGATTTAGTTTTAGTTTCGCCAAATGCAAAACCACCAGTTGCTCGAATTATGGATTATGGTAAGTATCGCTTTGAGCAACAAAAGAAAGAACGTGAAGCTCGTAAAAATCAAAAAGTCATCAATATCAAAGAAGTGCGTCTAAGCCCTACAATCGATGAAAACGACTTTAATACGAAATTGAAAGCAGCACAAAAGTTTCTTGAAAAAGGTGACAAAGTGAAAGCTACAATCCGCTTTAAAGGCCGTGCCATTACTCATAAAGAGATTGGACAAAAGGTTTTAGAACGTTTGGCAGAACAAGTTAGTGAACTTGCAACTGTCGAACAAAAGGCAAAAATGGACGGACGAAGCATGTTCTTGATGTTAGCGCCCAAAAATGACAAGTAAAAAGTAACAGGAGGAAAGTCTCATGCCAAAACAAAAAACACACCGTGGTTCAGCTAAACGTTTCAAACGTACAGGTGGTGGAGGATTAAAACGTTCACAAGCCTTCACAAGCCACCGTTTCCATGGTAAAACTAAGAAACAACGTCGTCACTTGCGTAAACAAACAATGGTTCACGCTACTGACATCAAACGTATTAAACAACAATTAAGTCAAATGCGTTAATTCAGCACGCAAAACTATTACATTTTCTAGACAGTCGCAAGAGACTGAAAGACCAAGGAGGAATTAATTATGCCACGTGTTAAAGGTGGAACAGTTACTCGTCGTCGTCGTAACCGTGTTTTAAAATTAGCTAAAGGTTACTACGGAGCGAAATCAAAATTATTTAAAACAGCTAAACAAGCAGTCATGAAATCATACATGTATGCTTACCGTGACCGTCGTCAAAAGAAACGTGACTTCCGTAAATTATGGATCGCACGTATCAATGCGGCAGCTCGCTTAAACGGATTAAGCTACAGCAAATTAATGCACGGCTTAAAATTAGCTGGTATCGAAATGAACCGCAAAATGTTAGCTGACTTAGCAGTTAACGATGCAGCAGCATTCACTGTTTTAGCTGAACAAGCTAAATCAGCATTAGCTAAATAATTATCTGAGAGATTTTTTACAGTTAGTAAAGGAATCACTCGATATTCCAATAAGATAAACCACCATTGAGCCCCGTTAAACTCAATGTGAAGAAATACCAAGAAGAATTTGGAGGAAATAATCGTGCGTACAACATTTATGGCAAAAGCTAGCACTACTGAACGTAACTGGGTTGTAATCGACGCTACTGATGTACCATTAGGACGTCTTTCAGCTGTTGCTGCAAGCATTTTACGTGGAAAAAACAAACCAACATTTACACCTAACGTTGACACAGGTGATTTCGTAATCATCATCAACGCTGATAAAGTAGCTTTAACAGGTAAAAAAGCATCTGATAAAGTTTACTATCACCACTCAAACCACCCAGGTGGATTGACTGCTCGTACAGCTGGTGAATTACGTGCAAACAACTCTCGTAAATTAGTTGAATTATCAATCAAAGGCATGTTACCTAAAAACTCTTTAGGTCGTCGTCAATTTACTAAATTACATGTTTACGGTGGAGCTGAACATCCACATGCTGCACAACAACCAGTAGCAGTAGACATCCAATCACTAATTTAAGGAGGAAAAAGCATTGGCTCAAGCACAATACCGCGGCACTGGACGCCGTAAAAACTCAACTGCCCGTGTTATCTTAGTACCAGGGACAGGTAAAATTACTATTAACAAAAAATCAATCGAAGAATACATTCCATTTGCTTACTTACACGAAGTAATCAAACAACCTTTAAACATTACTGAAACAATCGGAACTTACGATGTATTAGTAAACGTTAATGGTGGTGGATTCACTGGTCAATCAGGAGCTATCCGTCATGGTATCGCTCGTGCATTATTAACAGTTGATCCTGATTTCCGTGGCGCTTTAAAAGCTGCTGGTTTATTAACTCGTGATCCTCGTATGAAAGAACGTAAAAAACCAGGTCTTAAAAAAGCTCGTAAAGCTAGCCAGTTCTCAAAACGTTAATATTTTATATATCAACATTTCAACACTCTGTGGTTATACCACAGGGTGTTTTTTGCGTATATGAGTATAGAAATTGACTTTTCCGGTTGTAGCAATGGACGCCAGAAGACCTGCGGTCTCTTGGCCAAAAATTGAGCCTGTAGTCTCAATTTTTCCAGTACTAGAATCCGATGGGACGGCTTCTAGTACTTGTGCACGTGGAAAAGTCATTTCTATTTTGGAGTGAGGTTATGGGAGGGCGTTTAGGAGAGTGAACTTTCTAAAGATTTCTTAATCTCAAAATACTTTCTTATAGTTTCATTATTCTAATTTTAATTGAACAGGTTAGTGTTTTTCCGTATAATTAGGTTTAAATTACAAATATTTGTTGAATAAATCAGATATTAAAGAGGTGAAAAAATGACTTTTGAAGATAAATTTATGGAAGTTCAAATTGGCATGATTTCGTTAGCAATGGAATATGTCCAAAATCAAGCAGAAAAAGTATATATTTATGCAATAGCAGACAGTTTGTATAGTTTTAAGCCATTTTATAAAATTAATGGTATTGTAATTGGAATGGAAGAAGTTAATGAAGTTGTGACAAAAAAAGTAGATGATTCTGATAATATGGCATTTTCTTTATTGAAATATGGAACTGAAGATATGCAGAAATTGCAGGAGGTTTGCCAAGAATATAATCGTGAACATCCGACTGAGATGTGGTTGATTTATGATGCACAGAAAAATACCCTTAATAGTCGCTATAGCTATGAAGGGCGTTATGAGAAGGATGAAGAATTGCTTCCACGTTTAGAGTTTGAAAAATGGTTTGAGGAAGTAAAAAGTAAGGAACTGTAGGAGAATAAGATATGTACCAACAAAATCAATCAATTATCTATCCCTTGCTAACTGATGCGCTCTTATTGGAAAGAGAAGTAGTGTGGAGAGTTAAACTGCCTGATGATTATAAGGAATTTATAAAGAAAGAGAATGGAGTCATTCCCTCAAAAAGGTATTTTCATTTTGAGCATAATGAGAAAGTAATTGATCGTTTTTTAGCTATACTAGCTATTTCAGGAGAGAAGACAGAAGAGGATTACGATATAGGAGTTGTGAGTACGCAATTGGAAGGTCGTATTGTATTTGATGAAGATAATGTTGGAATGCAACTAATCCCTATAGCTGCATTATTTGGTGGTGATTTTGTTTGTCTAAATTATGTCGAGGATTCCGAAAATCCAAGCATTTGTATCTGGTATCATGAAGAGTCCTATGAGCTGGAGCCTGCTATAGAGTTTTTAGCTAACAACTTCACAGAGTTTTTAGCAATGCTACAGGATTAGCTATATTATGGATATTAATTTAACGCGAAGCAAATAAACGATTAAATGACTGCTTAACGTAGGAATTCTCAGATGAAAGGATGATACAATGGTAGAATATGAAAAACATAATTTAATAGTAAATAGTAAAGTTATAAAATGTTTTGAATTTGAAATCCGAAATGTAATTGAACATGGTGATGAATTTATTGTTTTATTGGAGATTCCTTTTGATAATGAGAGTGAAAAGAATAACATTTTAAGGATTGATGCGAGTGGAAATGTAGTTTGGGAGATAAATAATAGTGGATACAGTAATAATAGTTATCCCTTTGAACAGATGACTTTGGGAGATGGCTGGCTTTATGCAACTGATTTTTATGCCAGAAGGTTAAAAGTTGATATAAAAACGGGAAAAATAGTTGATATGGCTATATCAAAATAATAGAAGTTTGAGAATTTCAGAAATATGTGGAGGGCTTATAAATGAGCGAAGCTTACTTGCCTACAAGAGATAGTTTGGGTTATCAGAATGTCAAACAAGCTTTAGAGAAAATTTTTTCGATTGATCTTGATACGATTAAGATTAATGGAGGAGATGATGAAAATTTTAATTTTCCGTTCATGTATAATGGTTATCATATGACAATAGGTATTTCATCAACCGGTAAAAATACGCAATTGGAAGCAGGAAAGGGTGGCTTATTTAACATTTGGTTCGCTCAAACGGATGAACAGAGATTTTCAATCAATTTTTTATCCAAGGTTATTGATGATAAGAGTATAAGAAGAGTGTATGGCTGTGATGAAGAATCAGTCGAACGGACTTTGAATATATTGAAAGACTTTCTAAATTCAGATAAAGCGGAAGTTCTATTGAAGAATTGAATCTATGTCTAGATTTCATCACGGGATTTGTGAAATCGAAATTAGATCAAATAGATATTAATTTATCTCCAGAAGATTTACAGTTGAGGTCAAAAAACTTCAAAGAATTTTGAATGGTCTACAAAGTAAAGGACTACCTTTGTGTCAAAACCAAGATGCAACTCAGAAACTATAGAAACGTTTTGACAATAAATTAGATTGAGGTATTAAAAATGGATGTAACAAAATTAAATAAACTATCCTATATTTATATTCTGAAAGCAATGCTGAAGCTGTGATCTAGTTAAGTCTATTAATAGTGAAGATAAACTCTTTATCTTGCTTGATAATTATAACTGGGATAAAGGTTTTGAAGGAAGAATCAAAGATTTCTTTAAAGCTGGTGATACTGGATTAGGTAATACTTGGTATCATCATTAAGATGGTAAGACTCTTCAAGAGGTGGATAGTGCTATTTATAGACGTTTTACTCATAGAGGTGGCATCTCAATTCTGAATTTAGGAGGTAAATAAAATGGTATTAACTATAGACTCATTTGGTCATGCGGAAGAAGAAGATATCAAACTTTTAGAAAAACGATTTGATATCAAACTTCCAGTGGACTACAAAGAATTTTTAGTTACACAAAATGGAGGAAGGAATTTATCCTATAAATTTGAAAATTCAATAAAGATCAATCAAATAGATGAAGTTATCAATATTGATACTATGTTTGGTATAAATACGGGAATTAAAAATGCTGATATAGAGCAGTGGACAGAAGAATATCGGAATGATATTTTTGAACATTCCATTATTATTGGTGACACTATTCAGCACGGATTTCTAATATTTTGGCAAAGTGATGATGAGAATGAAGGCCTATATTATTACGACGATACGTATCAATTAGAAGCCTCAAATGATGAAAATAACGCCTATTTTTTAGCTAAGACATTTTCAGAATTTATGGATTTAATACAGAACTAAGAGCATAATTGAGGGAATTATCTGAATAGATGTTCCCTTAAATTTTCATTAGAATTGAAGAGGAGTTACCAACGAAAATGACAGTTGAGAAGCAAATTCAAGATAAAATATATGAATTAATAAATAATGTTAATAAGACCATTCCTGTTGATTGGGATGAAATTTATATAAATTCTGAAATGTCGGAAACTGGTGGGAATGTATATTTTTTCTTCAAATTACCAGATAATGATAAATTATTTTATAGCTTATTAATTCCTGATGATTTTAAAGTTGAGGAGAAGACTTTTGAAAAAATGGATTATCAGAATTATGTTTTAGCAAGAGAACTATGGAATATTTTTGAAAATAATCATATTGAGGTATGGAAAAATGCAAGTTTTATTTATAAAAATAATAAACTTAGCAGACATTTTGATTATGTTGATTGGAATGCTTCACAATTTGGACCAACTGATCGTATAAACTATTTCAGGTATAAATACATGAAAGTTGCACCAAAAGATAATATTCAAGAACAACTTTTTCAAGAAATGGAAAAGTATCAAAGCAAATTTTTATAAAATTTTCAAGGTTAGAAAAAATTAGTCATATTTATTAAGTTTTTTTCAAAAGTAATCGATTTAAAATTAATATACAGATACTGGTATAATTGAGAAATAAGTTCCTGGAAAGTATTTGAATCAGTAAAGAAAAGAGATTACAAAACTTCGGAAATAAGGGAAGCTCACTTGGATGAATTAAATGATATGGAAACAATGCAATTAGTTCCATCTGTTGTTAATAGTAAATTTGAACATCTAGGTGGGATAGCTGAAGTTAAAAAAACTATTTGTTTTATAGAAAGAAAGGTTTAAAAAAACAATGCAAATAAATCATAAAACTTTTGGTAAAATAAAATTCAATTACGGTTGGACAAAAGATATTTCTCTAGATATTTTCAATAAGCACCATATTTTGGAAATCAATATTGATGCGGATGAAGATGCTGAATTTGAAACTAATCAGGAAAAAGCTTATAGATTTTTCAATAATCACTTAGATGAAATAGTAAAAGAGGCAGATTCGGCAATTATATCATATTACAATCGTGAAATATCAGATATTGTTTCAAGTTACACGAATAATAACGAAAAGAAATATTTTTTAGATATCATTGGAGATAAAGATAAAATTTATTCTTTGTTGCAACCTAAACAAATCATGTTTCCTTTAACATTTGATGAAAATATTGAAGAGTTTGGTTTTTTATGTGAGTGTGATTGGGATAAAGAAAATGGCATAGGAATAAAATTTGTTAATGGCGAATTGTCTGAAATTGGTTATCAGGATATACTCCTATAAGTATATATTTTCTTATAATTATTTGTAGTTTTGAAGTTAATTATAAGATTGATGGTGAACCAAAATCTGAAATAATAAAAAGTATAAATAGAAGGAGACGAAAGATGAATAAATTCGAAGATAAATTTATGGAAGTTCAAGTTGGCATGATTTCGTTAGCAATGGAGTATGTCCAAAATCAAGCAGAAAAAGTATATATCTATGCGATAGCGGACAGTTTGTATAGTTTTAAGCCATTTTATAAAATTAATGGTATTGTAATTGGAATGGAAGAAGTTAATGAAGTTGTGACAAAAAAAGTAGATGATTCTGATAATATGGCATTTTCTTTATTGAAATATGGAACTGAAGATATGCAGAAATTGCAGGAGGTTTGCCAAGAATATAATCGTGAACATCCGACTGAGATGTGGTTGATTTATGATGCACAGAAAAATACCCTTAATAGTCGCTATAGCTATGAAGGGCGTTATGAGAAGGATGAAGAATTGCTTCCACGTTTAGAGTTTGAAAAATGGTTTGAGGAAGTAAAAAGTGAGGAACTGTAGGAGAATAAGATATGTATAAACAAGATCAATCAATTATTTATCCTTTGCCAACTGATGCGCTATTATAGGAAAGAGAAGTGGCGTGGAGAGTTAAACTGCCTGATGATTATAAGGAATTTATAAAGAGAAAAAATGGTTTTTGCCCTTCTAAAAATTTATTTTCTTTAACAAATAGGTCCTTTTTGATTGAGCGATTCTTGAGTATATTAGAAAACACAAAAGACAAACCACTTGGCATGTATGACATTGATGTTGTAATGTCCGAACTGGATGAAAGATTGTTTGTCCATGAAGATATTTTGGGATTTGAGTTGATTCCCATAGTAGCATTGTATGGTGGAGATTTTCTTTGTCTAAACTATTTGGAGGATACTGAAAATCCGAGTATTTGTATTTGGTATCACGAAGAGTCCTACGAGTTAGAGCCAGCTATAGAGTTAGTAGCTATTAACTTTACAGAGTTTTTAGTTATGCTACAGGATTAGCTATGTGTGGTGTAGTAGAATTCGTGATTGATAGAGTTCCTAAGATAAATTGAGCATTAAAGAATCGAGGAGTAAATAATAATGAAAGAAATACCATCAAAAAAAGATGATATGTTAGAAATTTATGAAGACAATGGTAAGTATATTTTAAAGTATCCGACTTTCAATATCACCTTGCCAGAGGTTTCTAAAGAAATCCCTAAAGAAGCAGTGGATAGCTATTTAGCAGGAGAACATAATGGTGAAGAATTAATTAATTATGCTAATTTCGGATTTTGGGAATCAAAAATTAGTCAAGAAGATGCTAACATACAATTTTTAAGAGATAATCCAGAATTTCTTCTTATTGATACAGATAGAAAGAGAGCCTATTTCTCCGAAAAAGAATTTGAAGAATTGTTGAAAAAAGCTCATATGGAAAGCTGAACTAAATGTTGTTCTGCCTAAGAAAGTTTCAGTAAGGATAGATACTGTTTTTGAAAAAGATTCTATATCAGTCAGACTAAAAATGTTTAACGTACGTTCTCAAATTGAAGGAGAGCCACTTAGAATTAAGTAGATAAGAAATAAATCAGGGGATTAAAAATGTTTGAAAATCAATTAAGTCAATTGTTTAATGATATAGCAAATAATGTAAATCGTATTATTCCAGTAACTTGGAATGATTTATACTTTAATGTTGAGTTAAAGGAAGGGGACGGAGAAGTTTTATTTTATTTTAATACGAAAGAAAATCCTGAAAAATATATTTTCTCACATGATATGCCAGTAATTTATGACATTCCATTTTCTGAATATATGGACACCTTTAATCAATTAATGAGCATTTCTAGAAACATTTTAGAGGTTTTAGAAGATAATAATCAACCTGAATGGTATGCAATGGTTTTAATAGTGAAATCTCGGAAACAATTAAAGGTTGAGTTTGATTATACTGATTGGTTTGCTAGTCCGTTTACCTCGAATCAAAGGCTGTCTTTTTTTAAATATAAATAGTTAGGAGAAGAACCTGAAAATAATGATTTACTTCAACTTTTTAAAGAAATGGAAGAATATCAAAACAAAAGTTAAACATCTTTGATGAACGCTTGAAAGACCTAGAGTATTTCCCATATGACCTTCTAGTCCAAGAAAACTAGGGGGGGATGGGGTTCTAACCAGTTTTAATTGAAAAGGGGAATATCTTCACCTATAGTAACTTTAAAATCGACCATAGCATAGGAGGCATCAGTAGATGTTTGGAAAAATAAAATCAAATCCCTCTCATCAGTTCCATCCACTTACCAAGGATGAAATTAAAAACAGCGAATCAAAGTTAGGAATAATATTTCCGAAATTACTTAGAAAATTTTATTTAGAGATTGGCCATGGTTTTATTGGAAGTGAAGTAGGTAACATCAATCGAATTATGGATCCAGAGTCTGTTTTGGACTTTAGATTGAGACAAAATGATTTTGAATTTTATCCGGATATTGAAATATATGATGAATTTGAAGAAGATAAAATGATTTTCTTTGAAGCAAATGAATCTGTCCTGATATCTATTGGCTTCGGTTCAGATAATAGTGGAAAGATTTATTATTATGATGAAGAGATATCCAAAAATCTTGGGGAATTTTTAGAAAAATTGTTAGAGGACGATACTTTTTATTATTAATTTTTCTAACTTCGAAGATTTTCTAGATAAGTAGATGTGCTATTTTCAAAAAGGAATGAAGTAAGAATATGAAGTGGTTGAATTATAAAGGTAGTTCTATAGATATAATAGAAAGTGTGGAGCATAGATTACAAATTACTCTACCAGAGGATTATAAACAATTTGTTTTAAAATATGATGGTGGTTATCCTAATCCTAATCATTTTAAGGTAGATGGGAAGGTAGAAATTTTCAATAATTTGATTAGCCTAGATGAGAATGAATACAATAATATATATGAAATTCTTGAAGATTTACAAGATAGAATCGGCGACCAACTAATTCCATTTGCAGAAGATGGGTTTGGAAATTTATTATGTTTTGATTATTCAGCTAATAAAAACATCGTCTTTTGGGATCATGAAAAGAACTATGGTGATTTTAAAGAGTTACCCCTTGTTTGTTTCAGTTTTTCTAGTCTAATTGAGAATCTTTTTTAAGATGTATAGTAGTAAATGACCATTGTTGAGTATATAAGTATGAAAATTGGAAGGAAATCGTGAGTATGAATCACCATAACGCATTATTTAAATTAGGAATAGCTACATGGTTATCTAAGTCAATGCAGGAAAGTCAGTTTTATAACAAGATTGAAGAGCTTCTTGAAGAATGCTGGAAATGGGTAGAGAATCATGAGGTATCTGCAGATGTCCTCTATTCCCTTCTTGATGATGGAACTGATTTCGGAGGGGCTTTAATTTATATGCAAGTGGATGAACCAAAATATGAATCAAAGTGGAACTGTATTTTTGAAGCAGGTGCTTCTATAGCATCATTAGCTTATAAGTTAGAAGGGAAAAAATATATACCTGCATTACTAGAAGAAATTGATTCAGCCCAACAAGAAGAATTCTTTAGTGAGCAATTGGAAAACATTCTTGGAAGTAAAATCCAACACCTAGATGACTTTAAAAACTATTTATTAGATGACAACGAAAAGAACAAAGAAAAGATACTAAAGAAACTATCTGATATATTAGACTAGCTGTGAGATAAGAAAAAAAGGAGTGCATACATGTTAAGAGACAAACATAAAGATTATGCGTATTTTGAAAAACGTTTGAATCGGTTACAAAAACGTTTAAGAGAAGCTGTCGAGATGACAGATGAAATTTCGGAGAAGTATTTGTTGTTCCATTATCAAGATTTGGTTTTGGATAATGAAGAACTAGTGAAACTTTCCTATTCTATAGGGGCTTCGAAAGAGGAGATTTTTCCCTATTATCAAGGTATTCTGTCTCATCTCAAAGTTATTGCTTCGCAGGGAGTCCCCTTTTATCGTGCAGTTGATGTCTTTGCCTTAGGAGTTCTTTATAGTGAGCGTAAGGAAGAGTTTCTGGATGATTTAAAGTCTATTTATGAGCAGATGGACCATACAGATGGTTTGATTGAATACTTTATGGTCTATCTATTCCATGATAAGATAGTTCCTTTCCACTCGATTTTAGAGTATCAAAATATGATTGAGGACAACTATGAGAGTGTAGCCAAGGCACAGGGGTTCTGGTATTATAGCCACTCGGATGCACCTTGGTATGGAATACATAAGTATGACAATAGAGGTTATGATGGCTACTGGAGTTTTGACACCGCCGCAACCTGTAAAATCAAAGGAATTTACGACGAACGCTTAAAAGACTTAGAGTATTTTCCATATGATTTGTTGGTGCAAGGAGAGTAGGTTGAGAAAAGGAGTTAACATATGATAAGAGATAGAATCAAAACTGAAGAATACTTTCAGGAAGCATTTGAATGGTATTCTGAAAGTTTGCGCAAGAAGTTGGAACGTTTTGATAAGGTAAAACCAGAAAATCTTTCGGATCATTTTCGATTTAGAGTTATTAATTATGAAGATTTATTAAGAGTTGGTTACTCTCTAGGAAAGGATATTCAGGAGCTCTTTCCTTATTATCAAGGAATCCTCTCCAACTTAAAAGAGGTCGCCTCGGAAGGAGTTCCTTTTGACTTGGCGGTTGATATATTTGCCTTAGGAGTTCTTTATAGTGAGCGTAAGGAAGAGTTTCTAGATGATTTAAAGGCTATTTATGAGCAGATGGACCACACAGATGGCTTGATTGAATACTACATGGTTTATCTATTCCATGACAAGATAGTTCCTTTTCATTCGATTTTAGAGTATCAAAATATGATTGAGGATGCTTATGAGAGTGTGGTTAAGGCACAGGGTTTCTGGTACTATAGCCACTCAGATGCTCCATGGTATAATAATCATACCAAAGATACTTATGTGGGCTACTGGAGTTTTGACACTGCCGCAACTTGTAAGATTAAAGGTATTTTTGACGAACGCTTGAAAGACCTAGAGTATTTTCCATATGATTTGTTGGTGCAAGGAGAGTAGGTTGAGAAAAGGAGTTAACATATGATAAGAGATAGAATCAAAACAGAGGAATACTTCCGAGAAGACAGAGAATTGTATCTAGGTTCGCTAAATAGGAGATTAGCAAAATATGATAAAATTAAACCAGAAAATAAAAGTGTTTATTTTCGAAATCTAGTAATTGATAATGAAACTTTATTTAAAATATGTTATTCTCTAGGGGATTCTGTTCAAACTCTTTTCCCCTATTATCAAGGGATTCTTTCTAATTTAAAGCTCATTGCCTCAGAGGGATTCCCATTTGACTTGGCAGTTAACATCTTTGCCCTGGGAGTGCTTTACAGTGAGCGCAAGGAAGAGTTTCTGGATGATTTGAAGGCTATTTATGAGCAGATGGATCACACAGATGGATTGATTGAATACTACATGGTTTATCTATTCCATGACAAGATAGTTCCTTTTCACTCGATTCTAGAGTATCAAAATATGATAGAGGACACTTATGAGAGTGTAGCCAAAGCGCAGGGTTTCTGGTACTATAGCCACTCGGATGAACCTTGGTATAATTCTCATCAATATGAACACTGTGGTTATTATGGCTACTGGAGTTTTGACACCGCCGCAACCTGCAAAATCAAAGGAATCTACGACGAGCGCTTGAAAGACCTAGAATATTTCCCATATGACCTTCTAGTCCAAGAAAACTAAGAAAACTGGGTTTCCACCAAGTTTTTATCGAACATGTAGTGTCCTTTTTCTTTCTACCTATCTAAATGTTTGATTTATTTATTAAAAAAGGAGTCTATATGTTAAAAGATTTTACAAGAGTGGCAACCTTGCCTCAAGAAGTAATAGAAAAGTATAAGAATCAAGTTCCAGAAGAGCTAGTTCAAATCTGGAAGGAAGACGGTCTGGGGACCTTTTTAGATGGTTATTTGAAGGTCATTAATCCAGATGAGTATCTTGAACTGGTTCAGGAGACCTATTTCAGAGGGGACATTTCCATACCTATTTTTGCGACAGCTTTTGGGGACATTATAACTTTGGAGAAGAAGAAATATTTGGGGATTATTAAATATAAAGATGGTACATTTGATATTTTTTTAGAAAATTTATCACATTTTATCAAGTTTCTACCTGACAAAAGTTTTACAGATGATTATTTTGACTTACCACTTTATCATGAGGCGGTAGAGAAATATGGTTTGCTTGACTATGCAGAGTGTTTTGGATTTGTGCCACTTTTGGTTTTAGGTGGCTTTAAAGACGTAAATCATCTGAATAAGGTAAAAATATATGAACATATTTTACTAATTACTCAATTAGCTGGGCCTATCGGAGATTAAAAGTGGTCATATTTTTGATAATCTAATCAAAATCAAGGTGTAACTCAGGAACTATGGGAATGTTTTTACAATAAATTAGTTTGAGGTATAAAAAATGGATGAAATAAAATTGAATAAACTATCATATATTTTATATTCTGAAAGCAATGATAAAGCTGTGGAACTAGTTAAGTCTATTAATAGTGAAGATGAACTCTTTGTCTTGCTAGATAATTATAACTGGAATAATGGTTTTGAAGTGCCAGAGGCAATTATTACTCATCCTAATTGTACTCTCTCTGTTGCCTTATTAGCTTTTCATCGAGCAGACGGTATACAATATTTACTTGAAGGAGAGGCTGTTTTTGCAAATCGTTTATCGAAATCCTGGGAAGATTTTATAAAGGAAGTTTATAATAAAATTTTGAAAAAGAAATATCCCAATGGAAGTATCTCTTTTCAGCCTGAAATAACAAAAATTCAAAAGTTCAAATTAAATAAGTTAACTCCTAATCTCGATCCGATTATTTTAGACGGAGTTTTAGGAAAAGATTTACATATTCGTCTTTAAAAATAAGAATAACAATATGATACTCTTGACAGTCGCTATAGCTATGAAGGGTGTTGTGATAAGAATGAAGAATTGCTTCCACGTCTAGTGTTTAAAAAATGGTTTGAGGAAGTTAAAGAAAATCAGCTATAATGCTTTTAATATTATGAAAATATTCTAAAATACACAACAAAGTGAAGTTTCAGGGATAGCAGTGCAACCCGAAGAGACGAAGACTCAACCTGATTTTTACTTCCAATATTTAGTACATTTTAAAATTGACAAGTCAATAAAGTCAAGTTATGGGCTACGTAGTGGCTAAAAATCCACTGAAGATAAGTACATTAAATAGTTGTGTGGATAGTTTTCAATAATCAGTACAACAGTATTTCGACACTCTGTGGTTAAACCACAGTTTTTTTGTATACGGCATAGAAATTGACTTTTCTAAATGTAGCAATGGACGCCAGTAGCCCTGCGGTCTCTTGGCTATTCGTGTTATGGGGAAAAGTCATTTTTATTTTGGCTTGATTTTATGAGAGAACGTCTAGGAGATTAACTTTTCCAAAGATTTCTTAATCTCAAAAATGTTCTCGTATAGATTGAGAATTCTAATTTTTGTTGAGTAGGATATTCTTTTTCAGTATAATGAGATTTAAATCACAAATATTTATTGGATAAAAAGGAGGTTATTTATATGAAGAGATTACTTTCTCTTACGTTTACGGTACTGTCTATGATTACACTTGTTGGATGTTCGGGTACTAAAGAGCAAACAAAGGTACCAGTTGAAAAAGTAGAGCAGCAACAAGCCAAATTTGATGAAAAGTTATTTAAAGAAGCTGGTTTATTACCATTTAAAAATGAAAAACAACTAGTACTTGAGGAGTTAGATTCATTATCACGTGCAAAAGGTGCTCATATACAACTCAAGAATAGTGATGAACCAACAGAAAAAAGAAATTCTAAGTTGACGTATGATCCAGTGGGATGGCACAACTATAAATTTTATTATGGTGATGGAACAAAAGAGGCATGGTTGATGAGTAGAGGACATTTAGTCGGATATCAGTTTAGTGGGCTGAATGATGAAAAAAGAAATTTAGTTCCGATGACTAACTGGCTAAATTCTGGAAATTATACCGGAATAGATGATTCTAATGAGAATAGTATGATTTTTTATGAAAATAAATTGGATTCTTGGCTCGCTACTCATCCTAATTACTATCTCGATTATAAAGTAACACCAATTTATCAAGATGATGAATTAATTCCAAGACAGATTGAACTACAATATGTTGGTATAGATAAAAATGGAAGTCTTTTAGAAATCAAATTAGGTGGTACTAAGGAGAAGGTAGATCAATTTTCTGTAACTCATGTTGTTTTAGATAATGTTTCAGCTAATGCAGAGATTAATTATTTAGATGGAAGTGCAACAAATACAGTTGAAAGTCAAAAAGAAAGAGAAGAGAAAGAAAAAGTAGAAAGGGAAAAAGCAGAGAAGGAAGCAGAAGAAAAGGCTAAAAAAGAGGCAGAAGAAAAGGCTAAAAAAGAAGAAGAAAGAGCTCAAAGAGAAGAACAAGAGAGAGCTAAAAAAGAAGAACAGGAAAGAGTTCAAAAAGAAAATCAACAAAAATCAAATGTTGGGTCATCTAATGCATATGGATATTTCAAAGATTCTAATGGTAGATGGCACAGACCGAATGGTAAGTATGCTTCTAAGAAGGAAATTAGAGAAGCAGGCTTAGAATGGTAATAGATATGAAAGACAAAAAAAGTTAAATGAAGAACCCCCAAAAAGTCTAACTTTTTGGGGGCTCTTCACAGTGAGTGAAAAACAATTTTAAAGAAATAAAAAAGCGGCTCTTCTCTATGGTGAGACAGTGCCGCAGACTGCTGAAAGACATTTTGAAAGTTTTCGGTTGTCAATCATACCACCGAATGTTAGAACTAATATTGGATACCGAAAAATACAAGACCAAATTCTCAAAGTATTCAATAAGTGATTCCCTTGAATAGGAGTACAGAGCAATCACTTTGACTTCAAGAATAATTTGGTTTTAAAAAAAGATATCCAACGTTTGTAGTCTAACAAAGGAAGAAATACTTGTCAATTTGTAAAGACACTTGTGTGGCTATTGTAAATGGTTTACGGAATTGCTTATATACGATAAAATTAAAATGAAATTTAATAGGAAAGGAACCGTTATGAAATTATTTAAACAACAAACAAAATTAGTATATGCCACAACATTCTTTTTAATCATTATTTCAATTATTGAATCATTATTTAATTTTAAGTTATTACCGTACTTAAGAATCGTCGATCGTATCGTTTTTACGATGCTCTTATTTTTCTTTGCAGATAGTTTCTACTCTAGTAATAATAAAAAGAAATTTCTGTTACACTTATTTATAATGAGTGTGGTCATGCCCATTGTCATTTTAATAAATCAAAAAATTTTTAGTTTGCTAACATGGTTTGGTTTTAATGATATGGGGGCTACATTCTTTAGAACGTTTGAATGGCTCATTTATAAAAATATCTTCACTACATTATTTATCATTGGTTTATTAAATTATGGTTGGGATTTTCTAGTCGATGCTTATAAACATAAATCAGTATCTTCATTTTTTAAAGGAATAGGAATGATTTTAACACCTATTCTTATAACGATTCCATTATTTGAAATAGGAATGACATTTGGACGGGTAAGAGCTTTTCCACCAATGTTAGAAGATATAGCTTCATTCATTTTTATAATAACACCTAGTCTTTTAACAGTCGGAGGTGGAGCCGCAGTAGTATTATTAGGTTGGTTGTTTTATATCTTTAGAGAAAAAAGAAAGATTCAAGCTATAATTTTATTGATTTTTAGTATACTTATTTTTCTCTTATATCCATCTAGATTTGACTGGATGAGGGTATTTGCAATCATTCCGTTATATTACTATAATCGTATCATGTTAAATCAAGAAGGGGGAATGGAAGAGCATGATTCAACAGTTTAAAAGACTGACCCGTGAACAGAAAGGGAATACAATTTCCGTTTTTTTAGTTTCAGCATTGATTACGATGTTTTTTGCTAGAATTCATATATTAAAAGATGGTGATTTTGATTTTACTATTTTAGGATGGATGAAAGTCCATTTCTGGAGTATTATTCCTGCCTTTATTAGTGTTTGGATATTGAAATGGAAAAAACTAGAATTGATAAAGGGGAATTTCATCGTTAAAGGATTATTGAATTGGTTTCTAACGATAGTCGCTACGATAGTAATAGAACTTTCCTTTGTACTTATTTTCTATTTATTTATCTACCTGTTATATAGTTTTTAATGGAAGAATAAGGAGTCAAAAAATTTAAAGACGTAGAATAAAGTAAGTACTTTACATTTAGTAGAGTACTTTTTTATTAAAGAAATGGAGAAGGTAATTTGTTATTATTTCCAAATATTTGGAAATAATATGTTTAGGAGCTTAAATATTTCAGGAAATAAAAGGACGTTTCGTGTGAATTTATGAAGTGACAGTTAAGAGATTGACTTCTTTAATTAAGAAATACTAGAATTACGTTGTACGATAAGAGAATGAAGAGAGGAATGCTAAAATGAATTTAGAACAATATTTAGGAAAAGATATTCGAGTTACATTTGTGGATGGTCATGTTTTAGAAGGACATTGTCATACTTTTACTGGAAGACTAGATACTGAAGATGAATTATACGATGAGATTACAATTGAGACCGATAAACATCCCTACGTTGGATTTAATGAAACTAGGATTAAATGTATTGAAGTGATTTAGTGCTTTAAAGTTATTTTTGTCATATGGCATTTTGAAACTAAAAATTTTCTTCAGAAAAGTCTGATTATTGGAGTATAATGAAGGAGAACAGTGATGTTAGACTGTAAGTTTAGTTCGACCAATGAGTTCATATTTTCGAAAGTGAGAAAAGATATGCTTCAAAATTTTAAACTATTAAACTCAGAGCAAAAATTAATTTTATGTTCGAACCTCGTGGTTTCTGCAATTATAACGATGATGTTAGCCTTTTTTATGAATCCAGGAGGTGATTTCTCAATTTTATTTTGGATAAAAAATTACCTATGGAGTGTTTTGCCCGCATTTATAAATGTATTTGTATGGAATCATTATAAAATTCAATTAACGAATAAGAATTTTTTCTTTAAATTTCTCATTAGTTGGGTTCTAGTTCTTATAACAACTATTATCATGAAAGTGATTCTTCTTTTGATTCTAGTAATAATCGTTTATTTCGTGACTTATGGTCGGGATATTATGTAAGGATGAATGCTTTTCGTAATAAAAATCCAATGAAATTAATACTGAATTATTAGTTTTATTAATAGATGAGAATACCAAATGAAATAAAACACGCCATTTTATGTCATAATGGCGTGTTTATTTATGATAAGATTGGTTTGTTCAAAAATTGAAGAAACAAGTAACTGAATATTTCTGTAGTTAGGCTGCTTGAAAATTGTTAACAATTGATAGAATTATTTTATAAAATGCTTTACAAAAAAAACTAAAATGTTATAATGCTTGTATAGGTAATGCAAACGTTTGCCTAAATTAAAAAATAAAGGAGATTTGAATGATGAAAGATACATTCAAAAATATCTTGTCTTTCGAGTTTTGGCAAAAATTCGGAAAGGCTTTGATGGTGGTTATCGCTGTTATGCCGGCTGCTGGTTTGATGATTTCAATCGGTAAGTCACTAGTTATGATTAATCCAACATTTGCACCACTTGTAATCACAGGTGGAATTCTTGAGCAAATTGGTTGGGGGGTAATCGGTAACCTTCATATTTTGTTCGCCCTAGCGATTGGAGGAAGCTGGGCTAAAGAACGTGCTGGTGGTGCTTTTGCCGCTGGACTTGCCTTCATTTTAATTAATCGTATCACTGGTACTATCTTTGGAGTATCAGGGGCTATGTTGAAAGATCCTGAAGCAATGGTATCAACTCTCTTTGGAGGTTCAATTAAAGTTGCTGATTATTTCATCAGTGTTATGGAAGCTCCAGCATTGAACATGGGTGTATTCGTAGGAATTATCTCTGGTTTTGTAGGGGCTACTGCTTTCAACAAATACTACAATTTCCGTAAACTTCCTGATGCACTTTCATTCTTTAACGGGAAACGTTTTGTACCATTTGTAGTGATTCTTCGTTCAGCAATTGCTGCAATCGTACTTTCTATTTTATGGCCACTTGTGCAAACTGGTATCAATAATTTTGGTATCTGGATTGCTAACTCACAAGAAAATGCTCCAATCCTTGCACCATTCTTATATGGTACTTTGGAACGTTTGCTATTGCCATTCGGTCTTCACCATATGTTAACAATCCCAATGAACTATACAGCTCTTGGTGGTACTTATGAAATTTTAACAGGTGCAGCTAAAGGTACTCAAGTATTTGGACAAGACCCACTATGGCTTGCATGGATTACAGACCTTGTAAACCTTAAAGGTACAGATGCAAGTCACTACCAACAATTATTAAATACTGTTCATCCAGCTCGTTTTAAAGTTGGACAAATGATTGGTTCATTCGGTATCTTAATGGGTGTGATTGCTGCTATCTATCGTAATGTTGATAGTGACAAGAAACATAAATATAAAGGTATGATGATTGCAACAGCTCTAGCAACATTCTTAACAGGGGTTACTGAGCCAATCGAATACATGTTTATGTTTATCGCAACACCTTTATATCTTGTTTATTCACTAGTTCAAGGTGCAGCATTTGCTATGGCTGACGTAGTGAACTTACGTATGCACTCATTTGGTTCAATCGAGTTCTTAACTCGTACACCAATTGCGATTAGCGCTGGTATCGGTATGGATATCATTAACTTCATTTGGGTAACAGTTCTATTTGCAGTAATTATGTACTTTATCGCAAACTTCATGATTCAAAAATTCAACTATGCAACTCCAGGACGTAACGGAAACTACGAAACTGCTGAAGCTTCAGAAGAATCTAGTAGTGAAGTGAAAGTTGCAGAAGGTTCTCAAGCTGTAAACATTATTAACCTTCTTGGTGGACGTGCAAACATCGTTGATGTGGATGCATGTATGACTCGTCTTCGTGTAACTGTAAAAGACGCTGATAAAGTCGGTGATGCAGAGCAATGGAAAGCAGAAGGAGCTATGGGTCTTGTTATGAAAGGCCAAGGAGTTCAAGCTATCTACGGTCCAAAAGCCGACGTATTGAAATCTGATATCCAAGATATCCTTGATTCAGGGGAAGTTATTCCTGAAACTCTTCCAACTCAAATGACGGAAGCACAACAAAATGCTGTTCAATACAAAGGTCTAACTGAGGAAGTTTACTCAGTAGCAGATGGTGAAGTAATTGCATTAGAACAAGTAAAAGATCCAGTATTCTCTCAAAAAATGATGGGGGATGGATTTGCAGTAGAACCAGAAAATGGAAACATTGTTTCTCCAGTTTCAGGTACTGTTTCAAGTGTCTTCCCTACAAAACATGCTCTTGGTCTTGTGACTGAAGCAGGTCTTGAAGTACTTGTTCACATTGGATTAGACACAGTAAGTCTTGAAGGAAAACCATTTACCGTTCATGTTGCTGAAGGACAAAAAGTTGCAGCAGGTGATTTACTTGTTACAGCTGACTTGGATGCAATTCGTGCAGCAGGTCGTGAAACTTCAACAATTGTTGTCTTTACAAATGCTGATGCGATTCATTCAGTTAAATTAGAACAAACAGGTACTCTTGCAGCTAACACAGTAGTTGCTAAAGTAGAATTATAATAGTCTTGAGGTTGGAATCTTTTTCCAACCTCTTATTTTAGGAGAAAAATATGAAATTTTTAACACTGAATACTCATAGCTGGATGGAGAAAGAAGCAGAAGAAAAATTCAATCTTTTACTTCAAGATATTCTGGACAAGAATTATGATTTGATTTGTTTTCAAGAAGTCAATCAGGAAATCACTTCACCAGAGGTAAAAGTTGATGACTTCTACAAAGCTTTGCCATCAGCAGAACCAATTCACCAAGATCACTATGTTAGACTTTTGGTAGAAAAATTAGCTGAAAGTGGCAGAAATTATTACTGGACTTGGTCTTATAATCATATCGGTTATGATCGCTACCATGAAGGGGTAGCAATCTTATCTAAAACACCAATTGAAGCCAGAGAAGTTTTGGTATCAGACGTGGATGATCCAACAGACTATCATACTCGTCGAGTTGCCTTGGCTGAAACGGTAGTGGATGGTAAGGAACTTGCAGTGGCTAGTGTGCACCTTTCTTGGTGGGATAAAGGTTTCCAAGAAGAATGGGCACGTTTTGAAGCTGTCTTGAAGAAATTAAACAAACCGCTTTTACTAGCTGGAGATTTTAACAATCCAGCCGGTCAAGAAGGTTACCAAGCTATTTTAGCGAGTCCATTAGGTTTACAAGATGCATTTGAAGTAGCTAAAGAGAAAAGTGGTAGCTATACCGTTCCACCAGAAATTGATGGATGGAAGGGAAATACAGAACCACTCCGCATTGACTATGTATTTACCACTAAAGAGTTAGAGGTAGAAAATCTACATGTCGTTTTTGACGGGAATCATAGTCCTCAAGTGAGTGACCACTTTGGATTAAACGCTCAGTTAAATTGGAAATAACAGTACGAAAAAGGTTAGGAAAGAATCTTAACCTTTTTTACATTCCTAGATATTGATATGTGAGCTTAATTAGGATTAACGAAGGATAGAGTGGGGATATGTTGTAAAACTTCATAATGGTTTACTAGAAACTTATTATCCGGTAAAATAACGTTATTCTATAAAGTGAGGTATAAAGATGATAAAGAATTTTTTACAATTAACACGTAAACAACAAATCATTACAATTGTAGTTTATACAGTGATTGCAGCTATTACAATGTATCTTGGGTATAAACAAAGTCAAGCCCCTGTTGTGACTACGAACTCTCTTACAGGATTCCAAAGTGCTCAATTACCTTCAGCACCGGATAATTCAATTTTAGGGTGGTTAAATTTCCATAAAATTGGATTAGTATTTGCTCCTGTTAGTGTTTTGATTCTTGATTATTTTAAAATTTATTTAATTCGAAAAGGATTTATTCTAAAAACACTACTCAGTGCAGGTTTAATTTTACTATTTACATTTTTATTACAAGTCGCTTTAGCTATTGTTTTTGGAATTGTTGTACTTGCCATTGCTCTTGGAATTCTTTTCAATGAATTTGGATCAGGTTCTGGAAGCTATAGTAGTGGTGGGGATTATTCTGCACCCTCTAATAACAACAATGATGCTTTCAATGCTGAACAAGCTAGACTAGCAAGTGAACAAGATGCGGAACGCAGAAGACAACAAGACATTGATCGTTATGAAAAAGCAGCTTATGAATATCAAAGCCGTGGCTTAAATCGTGCTGCAGATGAAATGAATCAAAGAGCGAATAATTTGAAATAAGCATAAATTGAGACTTTTTGATGTAGGAACCAGTATACTACAGATAAAAGTCTTTTTTAGAAAGGAAAAATAATATGATATCAATGCAATATAAAATAAAATTACCAGATTCGTTTGACATGAACATCATTAGAGAACGAGTTCGAGAAAATGGATATAAAATGGACGGCTTCAAAGATTTACTCTTTAAAGCGTATCTTATTTCTGTAGAAAATAGTAAAAATGACATCAAAAAAGAATATGCTCCATTATATTTATGGAAAGATTCAGAAGGAATGAATCAATTTATATGGGATGGATTTTATGATAATATTCTGAAGTCATTTGGATGGCAAACTATTTCTACAGGAATTCCATTAGCATTTGAGAAAAAGGAAAACATTAATAGCAGTCGTTATTGTGTAGAAATAACAAGAGAAATCTCAGAATCCACTCAAATGGAACGATTAAGTTTTTCAACTACCTTTGAACATAGTACGAGTCAATTATTAGTTTATAATCCAGAAAAATGGCAATGTAAGGAATATTATTTCTTTGAAGAACTTCCAGAACAAATGGAAGGTACAAATATTTATGAAATTTTACATTTATCATTAGAACAGTAAAATTAAAGGAGAATGAATATGAGCAATTATGAATTACCACGTGTGTGGAGTGCTGCAGACAGTAACCAAGGAAAATTTTCAGGAATAAATCGTCCAACTGCTGGAAGTCGTTTTGAACAAGTATTACCAAAAGGGGAGAAACCTTTCCAATTATATTCTCTAGGAACTCCAAATGGTGTAAAAGTGACAATTTTATTAGAAGAATTATTAGCATTAGGAATTAAAGAAGCAGACTATGACTTATATAAAATCTCTATTATGGATGGAGAACAGTTCGGAACTGGCTTTGTAGAAGTAAATCCAAACTCAAAAATTCCAGCCTTATTAGATCAATCAGGAAAAACAAATATTAGAGTCTTTGAATCAGCGAATATTTTATTATACCTTGCAGAGAAATTTGAACAGTTTCTTCCAAAAGAATTTGAAAAACGTACAGAAGTATTAAATTGGCTATTTTGGCAAGCAGGATCTGCACCATTTGTAGGTGGAGGATTTGGACACTTCTTTAATTATGCTCCAGAAAAAATTGAATATGCGATTAATCGATTTACAATGGAAACAAAACGTCAATTAGACTTGTTAGACAAAGAATTGGCAACAAGACCTTATATTGCAGGCGAAGAGTACACGATTGCGGATATTGCGATTTGGTCTTGGTATGGACGCATAGTATTAGATAAACTATACCAAAATTCAGCAGAGTTTTTAGATGCAGCTAGCTATACACACTTAGTGGAGTGGGCAAAACGAATTGAAAGTAGACCAGCTGTTCAAAAAGGATTAGAAGTGGAATATAAGAGTTTATAGTTCGTAGTTTAAGAGAAAAAATTAGAAAAGGAATTAGGTCCTATCTACTGGCTTAATTCCTTTTTTTGTTTCAAAAAACATTTACTTATCCCAAATTAACTGTTATCATTCAACTATTATCTTAATAAAAAGGAGAAATTATGAAAAGTTTTATACATCGTTCAAAATTAATATATTTTGCAATTTTCTTAATGATATTCGATAGTTTTCGACCATTACTATTTAGTTTGGATACTTCACTTTATTTGTCAATTGTAGGTCGCATTGTTTATCCTATTTTGTTATTTTTATTTGCAGATAGTTTCTACCATGCAACTAATAAAAAGAAAATAATGATTGGATTACTCCTATTGAGTTGGTTGCTATCTCTTGGATATGTTCTGATTAATCATTTTATTGTACCGATAGGATGGCAAAGTTATAAAAATATCTTTACGACATTACTAATTGTTGCTATGTTCAATGTTGGAACTGATTATTTAAGAAAGTATCGTAAACAATTAGGAAGGAAAAATTATATTCTACGGTTCCAAGGAATAGGAATGATTTTATTACCTTTTATTCTATCGTTTTTAGTATTTGAAATTGGAATGTTCTTTTTGAAACCAACGTTTTCGAAAGCTATTGTGTATTATATCGTGGGAGCAGTAATGTTAATGTTACCAAGTCTCTTTGTAGTTCATACTGGAGTAATGATGGTAATATTAGGTTGGTTATTTTATATTTTTAGAAAAAGAAGAGGAATTCAATATTTATTAATCCTTGTTTACAGTATCTTTAGTTTTCTTTTACATCCATATAGCCTTCAATGGACGATGGTATTCTCAATTATTGCGATTCATTTCATTCATCGAGAAAAGAAAGAAAAAACAAATCCAACTTCAGATATTTCTGAATAAAGTATCATTATATGTTCATGATTGAAACATTAAATTCATAAAAAACACGCTCAGTTTTAAATTGAGCGTGTTTTGATTTGTAAAGATTTAATCGTTATTAATCTTTTTTAAAGATGTTTTTAACACCTTCAATAGCGCCTTCAACAGCATCTTTTGCATCTTCAGCAACTTCTTTTACTTTAGAAACTACTTGTTCAGTAGCTCCTTCAGATTCAAGTTTTTTGTCGCCAGTTAATTTACCTAATCCTTCTTTGATAGAACCAGCAACTTGGTTTAATTTTTCTTCTGCTGACATGAGATTACCTCCATTTATTAGATTTTACCTAATTCAAAGAAGAGTAATCATCATTAAACTAGATAGTAACTAAAGTATATAAATTATGATTTCTAAAAGCAAATTAAATGCTCAGTCAATTTATTGAGCATCCATTTAATGATTAATAAGTCACGACATTAATTTGACCTTTGTCATATTCAGCAATGAAAATATCTGCTACATTATCAAAGCCTTCTTTTTGTAATTCTTCGATTAACCATTCTTCAGATTTACCAATTGTTTCTAAAATTTCTGTTTGAACAACACCGTCTGTAATAATTGGATATTTAGGATTTTCATCGCCCATTCTTACAACAATAAATTGTCCATTTTGTTCAATCACAGCTCTTTTTACATCTTTTAATTGGAATACACCTTGAGAACGTAATTTAAGAGCTACATCTGCAGCAGATAAACCTTTAGAACGACAAGCTTCTGAGTCTAATTTTCCATTTTTAATAATCAATACAGGTTTACCGTCAATTAATTGCTTAATAACTGCAACATTTGTATTTAACCATTTCAATAGTAAGATTAAAATAGTCCAAATAATTAAAATAACAACATACTGAAGAATTGAAATCGAACTATTGTAAATAATCCCACCAATAATCCCCCCGAGAACATAATTTTGTATTTGGTCTACTGCAGAATTAGGTGCTAAATTTCCTTTACCAGTTAAATTAATAACAAATACTAAAGAAATAAGACCTAAAGCTAACTTAATCGCAAGTGTAATAAAAAAGCTCATTATTTTTTAACCTCCACAAGTTCAACATCTGATTTATATAACTCCATCTTCTCTAATAAATAACTATCTTTATTAGAGCCACTTAAAGCACGATAAAATTGATCTCCAACTTTGATAATAACTCCATCAGTCGTAGAAGAAGTATTGACATAAATCTTTTCTTTATCAACCCCTAATTCTTTTGAAACAATTTCAATAAAGTTCAAAGAGTTACGGAATTGATTATTTGAAGATTGATTACTTTGTAAATTAGAAATCCCTATCAAAACAATCGCTACTAAAGTTAAAATTGAAATAATTGATAATTCACGAAACTTACTACCACGTTTATCTTGATAAGCTTTAAAAGCAAAAAATGCAGTGATAAGAATCAGTAATGCAGAAAGAATAACCATTACCCAATCTTGCTGACTGATTTGATTTAACACATATTCATATGAATAAAATTTCATAAAGAACCTCCTTTTTTTGAATGAATTTATTATAAGACATTTATGATATAAGGACAATGTTTTTAGATTATTGGAGGCGTTTTATGAATAAATCTTTACTCATAAAAAGAAATTATGTATACTTTTGTTAAAATTCAAGAAAGAGTGAAACAGAGATGAAAGAAAAACAATCATTAACACTAAAGCAGAAGATATTGGTGGCTATCGTATTTTTAGTTTCTGCATTAGCAACATCGGAAATGGCTCATCTATATATTGAAAAAAACGGAGAATACGAATATTCCATTTTTAGATGGATAATAGTACATCAATGGAGCATCGTCCCTGCTGTTGGAAGTGTCTGGTTATTAAATTGGAAAAAAATTGAACTCATCAAACAAAATTTTTATATTAAAGTATTGCTAAACTGGATTCTCATACTAGCACTGACTTATATTTTAGAAATCGTTGCACTTCTTGTTCTATTAATATTTATTCTTTAAATCTATTAAGGATAGCTTATCAGGAAAAATAAAATAGATTAATCAAAGTACTTTACGTTCAGTAGAGTACTTTTTTGTTAGGGAAATGTGGAAGGTTTAATGCTATACTATGAGTACGAAATGAAAAGATGGGAAGGAGGAAAATAATGAGTGATTTTATTAGTTTTCTAAGTGATTGGTCAAGATTTTTTATTGACATTTTAAGAGATAAATATCTGAAAAGAAAGAAAATTTCAATTGAATCGGTTGAAATCTTCAATAGTAGAAAAACAAAATCTAAAAAGGATTCTTCAAAAGAGTATTTTTCAAATTTAATCTATAATGAATTAAAGTTAAAAAGTGTTAAGAAAGAAGTGATATCTTCTATTGTTTTGAAGAATATAAGTAAAATTCCAAATGATTATTATGATATACAATATGATGCTGGAATTAATAATTATAATCAGAAATATTTGCTATTGGCATATAATAATGGAAATCTAGAAGGCGTATCAAATGAGGTTAAAATAACAGTAAATACCATAGAAGACTCTACTCTGAAGGAACAAACCGTTGAAAAATTTACTATTGCACCACAAACATTGTTACCAGGAGAGGTGAGAAGTACTTCTATAATCAATCTCCAGAGTTATGTTTCAATATTTAAGGAAAATAGTAAATTAAAACATCTTGCGATTAAAGCAGAAAGTTTAAATGGAGAACTATCCACAGTGTATGCTAGTTATAATATTGATGATGAGAAATTTTATACTAGATTAGGGGCTATTTCGAAGAAGAAGGATTATGATGTTGTATTATTTGATTTAAGACAATGTAATGATGAAAAAGAAGTACTTTGTTCTAAAATTATCAAAGGTATTTCTGATTTATGTTTTGCTGTTTTTGTAGATGAAAATTGTATTCTATCCTATAAAATAATGTTGAAAAGCGGAAAAAGAAAAATAAAAAATAACGATACTTACACTTTAAATATCAGGATTCCATTTTATAAACAAGAAAATACAACTTTATATGGAGATTTATATCAATTTGTCTTAGAAAACAATAAGGATTTTGAAGAATTTAATTACAAGTATGATATTATTAAACATCTTAAAAAAAGTATTGTTTTTAATAAATATGAGGAATTTCTACTAATAAAAGAAAAATAATTAAAAAAGATAGTGATATGTAATTTACAGTTACTTAATAAGGTTAGGAGGAAAAATTATTGATTAATATAGGAAATAATACAAAACTATTAAATGCTTATCACAATATTGAAAGAGATTATCTACAGTATTTTCAAAGAGAGTTTGAAATAGATTATGAGAATATTTATAAGGATATGTTTGATGAAAATTTATGTTTATTATGTTCTGCTCTTCACTATAGGTTAATTGAAAATCTAAGACTTTTAAATGACAGTATCAATGGGGGAAAACACTTTTGGGCTGCATCTAGTAGGGCTTTAATAAATGTTATAAGCTTGTCTTTTAAATTTGTAAATACATTAAAAAATGCTGGTGAGAATATTTATATTGATGAATATTACGATGAAATTTTAAAAAAATGTAGAACTTTTTTATCCTCATCTGGTGGAAGTGCTGTTCCTTCAGACATGGAAGTAATTAATATTTATTATGATATTCCAATTTTTATAGCAGGTGATTTTATTGAAATATCTAGTCAGTCTTCATATAAAACTCAACTAAAGGAAATTGGAAAGGGTTCCTATGCGAAAGTGTTCAGATTTTTTGATAAAAATTATAATAAATATTTTGCACTAAAACGTGCAAATAAAAACATTTCTGAAAAAGATTTGGAGAGATTTTATTTAGAGTTTAAAGTAATGAAAGAGCTAAAATCTCCATATATTCTTGAAGTTTATTCTATGGATGAAACTAAGAATGAATATATTATGGAATATGCTGATTGTTCAATTTTTGACTTTATTCAAGCGAACAATCAAAAAATTAGCTTTGAAGAGAGAAGGAATCTATGTATTCAAGTTATTAAAGGATTTGAATATTTAAGTGAAAAGCAAATACTTCATAGAGATATTTCACCAAAAAATATTTTAATTAAAGAATACGAAGATGTCAGGATAATAAAGATTTCAGATTTTGGAATTGTAAAAATAAATGATAGTGTATTGACTTCAGAGAATACAGAAATCAGAGGAGCATTTAATGATTTTACTGGATTACAGCATGTAGGATTTAAAAATTACAACTTTTACTATGAAGGTTTTGCTATATGTAAGTTGCTATATTTCATTTTAACAGGGAAATATAGGTCAATGGATAAATTTGATTACTCTAATTTAAAAGAATTTATGAATAAGGGAAATAATCCTGTTGATTTTGAGAGATTTGAAAATATTGCAGAATTAAAAGAGTATTTTTACAAAATTAATAAATAATGAATTAGAAAAAAATTATGGTGTTTTACTAAATCAGAGATTAATTCCGTAAAAGAATAATTTCTAATATTACTGAGTACTTTACATTTCGTAGAGTACTTTTTTGTTGGGGAAATATTAAAGCATTAATGCTATACTATGAGTACAAAATAAAAAGATTGGAAGTAGAAAAATGGAATTTTTAGAAACAAAAAGATCTATTGAAGAAATGATGCAAAAAGATTATAAAACTTTCGTAACAGCATTAATTAGTATCGAAAAAGACATCAACAATCAAGAGGCATTAGACATGATGTATCAAAAATTTATGAACATAGATGAAATGCATTTATTGAATGATGAATTTGATGAGACGATTGAAGTAGTAAGTGTTTAAGATAAATTGATAGTAAATAGTATTAATAGAGGAATAGTATATGACACAAAACCTGTTTAATTATGATAATTCAAATATTGAAGAAGTTCTTCATTATTCAAATCAAATTTTAAATCGTAAGTTTTCAGATATTCTAGAAGAATACGATGATGCAACTTATAAAACTTATAAAGATTTGAAAAATAGAACACCTAATCAATATGAAAATAAAGAAATTAAAGCAACTTCTAAAGGAAAATATGGGAATTACATAGAAAGATATTATTATGGTTATATTCCTAATAGTGACCCTGAAGCAGATTTTTCAAAGATTGGTGTAGAGTTAAAAGTTACCCCATTTAAAATTAATAAGGACGGTTCGATAGTTGCGAAAGAACGTCTAGTCTTAACAATTTTAAATTATATGGAAGAAAATCTAGAGGACTTTTATGGAACTCATCTGTGGAAGAAATGTTCTAAAATTTTATTGTTATTTTATAATGGATTAATTCCTGAACAAACATTGTTTGATTATATGATTGAGAAAGTTTTTCTTTTCGAATGGTTTGAAGAAGATATGGAAGTTATTAAGGAAGATTACGAACGAATAACAAAAAAAATAAAAGAAGGAAGAGCTCATGAACTCTCTGAATCTGATGGAAATTATTTGTCGACTTGTACAAAAGGAGCAGGAAAAGGAAAAGATTGGAGAACTCAACCTTTTAGTGATGAACCAGCTAAGCAAAGAGCTTGGGAATTAAAGTCTAGTTATATGACTTTTTTAATTAATAATCGTATTTTTAACCATCATGAACAAGAAAGTGTACTTGCTACGTTAAAAGGAACGAAAAAAACTTTTACTCAATTGATTGTTGAAAAAATAATGACTTACAAAGGATACGCAGAAAAAGATTTATATCAATTATTTGAAGTCAATCAAAGAGCAAAAGGGAAAAATAGTTTATTAATTCGAAAAATGATTGGATTGACGGGAGATATTAACCAAACTCAAGAATTTCAAAAAGCAAATATGAATCTTCGAGTGATTAGAGTGGATAAAAATAATTTACCAAAAGAAGACTCCCCATTTAAAAATTACCAGTTCTGTGAATTAGTAGAAAATAATGACTGGGAAGAATCTCATGTGTATAAGGAAATATGTAATAAACGATTTATGTTTGTTATCTTTAAAGAATCAGAAAATGGAGAATATCTATTAGATAATGTTAAGTTTTGGGGATTTCCAGATAGATTAATGGATGAAGCAAAAAGAGTTTGGGAAGAAACAAGAACTTTAATTAGTAATGGAATTCAGTTAACCATTACTAATAAGGGTGTTTCTACTAATTTTCCTCAAAGTCAAATTAATCCTTATATCTTTACGAAAATTCATGCAACGAATACGTATTATGAAATTGAAAAAGGTCAGTTTATTGGTAAAGGTAAATTATCTGATACAGATGTGCTTCCTGACGGAAGAAGAATTACAAAGCATTCATTTTGGATGCCTAAAAAATTTATTCAAGAAGTTTTAAATGGAAAATGGGATTAGCAAATTAGTTGATCAAATGATGGAATCATGGTATACTTTGCTAAGAAAATCAGGGAAAAATGAAAGAGGTTATCATGTCAAAATATAAAGTATTTTCAATGTTTGATGGTGTTGGAGGATTTGTAGTTGGACTAAATGCTGCAAATAAATCCCTAGGTAAAGATATTTTTGAAGTTACAGACACGAATCAATTTGAACCAAGTAGAAAATCTCAAGATGCATTTGAAGTGGGAGTATATAATTATCCAGAAATTAGTCATAGTAATGAAGACATCATGATTGCTTCTGAAAAATATTTTTCAGATATGAAATCAAAAGGTGTGAATATGATTGTTGGAGGATTTCCTTGCCAAGATTATTCAGTTGCTAGAAGTAAAAAGCATGAAAAGGGAATTGAAGGTAAAAAAGGAGTTCTTTTCTGGGAAATTATTCGTGCTGTAAAACAGATTCAACCAGATTATCTCATTTTAGAAAATGTGGATCGCTTGTTAAAATCACCTTCTAAACAAAGAGGGCGTGATTTTGCAATTATGTTAGGAGCCTTTAATCAATTAGGATATATTGTTGAATGGCGTGTCATTAATGCAGCTGATTACGGTGCTTCTCAAAGAAGAAGACGAGTATTTTTCTTTATTTACAAAACAGATTCAGAATTTGCAACAAAACATATTATTGCTGATAATACGGCAGAAAGTTTTGAACAGTATATTTTTGAACAAGGTTTATTTGCAAGACAATTTCCTGTAGAAAAAGAAGCAAATAAAAAGAGAATTTATTCGAATCATTTGAGTGAAGAAGATGTTCATTCTGATGAATATATTGTAGATATTTCTAATCATTTTACTGGTCAAGTTTGGAATAACGGAATTATGAAAGATGGATTCTATTACACTGTAGATACTGTTCCCAAATATGAAAAAGCAAAAACTTTAGGGGAAGTAGTCGAAGAAGCGAAACAGTATTATGTTGAGCAATTTGGTGAAAAGGCTTATGAAGAATATATTGATCAATATATGATTAAGGACGAGGAAAGGATAAAAAAATTCCAATATCTAAGAGGTCCAAAAAAAATTGAGCGTACAAGTTCAGAAGGATTTAAATATACTTTTTCAGAAGGCGGAATGAGTGAAACAGATGAGTTATCATTACCTGGTAGAACTATGTTAACAAGTGAAGGTAGTGTGAATCGTTCAACTCACTTCCTAAAATATGGTGATGGTTTTAGATTGTTAACACCAATCGAAGCAGAATTATTACAGGATTTCCCTTGTGATTGGACTAAATATAAATCATTATCAGATGGAACAGTTGTAGAAGTTGCCGACAGAATGCGTTATTTCTTTATGGGGAATGCGCTAGTGACATCTATTGTAGAAAGAATTGCTTTAGGAATGGAGAACTAAAAGGATGACTAATTTAAGTTGGATATTTTATAAAGAAATTCCAGTGCCGCATGATGTTCAGGAGTTATTAATTAATGGTGAAGTAGCAGAACGAGCATTTAGAACCGTTCGTGATGTGGCGATTTTTACGAACAAGCGATTAATTGTTAAGGATGTTCAAGGATTAACTGGAAATAAGGTGGAGATTTATTCTTTACCCTATAGTTCTGTTCATATGTGGTCTACTGAAAATGCCGGAATGTTAGATTTCACTTCAGAAGTAGAATTATGGACAAGGGCAGGTAATATTAAGATTCAATTGAAGAGAGATATTAATATTCTCACCTTTGAACGTTTACTCGCTGAATATATTTTGTAAAATGATTTACCGTGGATGAATATTGTCCACGGTATTTTTATTTAAAAGAACGTAAGCGACTTTTGCAAAGAGATACTCAGATATTTTTGACGCTTTTATAACCTTAAAAATCCTTTTCTTGTCTATAAAAAATGTTATAACATATGAAACACTTACAGGCTTAAAAATAAATTAAAAAAATTATTAAAAAAGTAAGCTAAAAGTTTGCATTTTATCGAAAAATTGTATACGATATCACTTGTAGATGAGAATCATTCTTATTTATTATGAAAACATAGGAGGCTAACATAAAATGAAAGTTGTAGTAGTTGGATGTACTCATGCGGGTACTGCTGCAGTAAAAACAATTTTAAATGATAACCCAGGCGCACAAGTCGTAGTATATGAAAGAAATGACAATGTATCATTCTTATCATGCGGTATTGCGTTATACGTAGGAGGAGTTGTTAAAGACCCTCAAGGCTTATTCTATTCTAGTCCAGAAGAATTAGCTTCATTAGGAGCAGAAGTTCATATGGAACACGATGTAACAAGCATCGATACAAAAGGTAAATCTTTAACTGTTAAAGATTTAAAATCAGGAGAAGAAAAAACAGAAACTTTTGATAAATTAGTTTTAACAACTGGTTCTTGGCCAATTCTTCCTCCAATTCCAGGACGTGAATTAGAAAACGTTCAATTATGTAAAAACTATAACCAAGCTAAAGAAATCTTTGCTAAGAAAACTGACAAGAAGAAAATCGTTGTTGTCGGTGGTGGATACATTGGTATCGAATTAGTAGAAGCATTTGCTTTAGAAGGTAAAGAAGTAACATTAGTTGACGGATTAGACCGTATCTTAAACAAATACTTAGACCCAGAATTCACTGATATCTTAGAAGAAGACTTACGTGAACGTGGTGTTCAAGTTCGCTTAAACGAAATGGTTAAATCATTCGAAGGTGAAAACGGAGTTGTAAACAAAGTTGTAACTTCAGGTGGCGAATACGAAGCTGACATGGTTATCTTATGTGTAGGTTTCCGTCCAAACAACGACTTAGTTAAAGACCAATTAGAAACAATGCCTAACGGTGCTATCATCGTTAACGACTACATGGAAACATCTGTTAAAGATGTATTTGCAGCTGGAGATAGCTGTGCTGTTAACTACAATCCTAACGGAGGACACGCATACATTCCATTAGCAACAAACGCTGTACGTATGGGTGCTTTAGTTGGTAAAAACATTAACGGACACAAAGTTAAATACCGTGGAACACAATCTACATCAGGATTACACTTATTCGGATGGAACATTGGTTCAACAGGTGTAAACGTAGGTAGCGCACCTCACTTTGGTTTAGATGTACGTTCTGTATACGTGGTAGATAATCACCGTCCAGAATTCATGCCAACATACGAAAAAATCTACATGAAATTAGTTTACGAAGTAGGTACAAACCGTATCGTAGGTGGACAAGTAATGTCTAAATACGACTGTACAGCTTCTGCAAACACATTGTCATTAGCAATCCAAAACAAAATGACAATCGAAGACTTAGCATACGTAGACTTCTTCTTCCAACCAGTATTCGACCGTCCATGGAACTATTTAAACATCTTAGGACAAGCTGCAGTAGAACAAGAACGTGTATTAGCTGAAGGCAAATAATTCAATTAAAAGATGAAACAAAAACGACAAGTATCCCAAAGACACTTGTCGTTTTTTTGCGTTTTTATCTCCTGACAAATCGGTTTTACAGTTGAAGAACCATTATAACCGCACTTCAAATCAAGGAGAGTGAATAGAAACAGAAAAAATTTTCATAGTAGCAATCATATAAACCACAAGAGAGTGGTTTATATGATTAGGAAAAATTGAGACCAAGGCTCAATTTTTAGCCATGAAACCCAAAAGGGTTTGCTGGCGTCCGGCTACAATGAAAATTATTTTCTGTTTCTATTCACGAGTATTCTCTAAAAAAGAATAAAGAGTAGGATTGAATTAGCATTTCTGTTCGTTTCTATGTTACAATAAGTACGTTATATTCCTACAAGAATATAGAACTCAGACATTAGATACAATAACAGAAAAGGAGTTACCAATGAAAAGGAAAATTATGTACGATGAACAAGATTCCCGCATCGATTACGGAATCATCCTACCCGTCTTATTACTAGCATTAATCAGCATAGCGACATTACTATCAACCACCTATATCCAAGTAGCACACGGATCCCTCAGAACCGTCTTCATGCAATTTGCTTGGTACGTAGTCGGCACAATCGCTATTATTGTTATCATGCAATTTGACTCAGAACAACTATGGAAACTAACCACCCTGAGTTACATCATAGGACTCATACTCCTAGTAGCCGTCCTATTCCTCTACGACAGAGGAACCGCAGCCGCAACCGGTGCGAAAAGTTGGTTCAGAATCGCAAGCTTCTCATTCCAACCATCCGAAATCGTAAAAATCTTCTACATCCTGATGCTCGCAAAAGTAGCGACCCATCATAACATGTTAACGAAGTACCGTACAAAAAGTACCGACTGGTATTTATTCGGAAAGCTAATCGCATATGCATTACCAGCGTTATTACTCGTTATTCTACAAAACGACTTAGGAACAACCTTAGTATTCTTAATGATTCTTGGCGGCGTTATGATTATGTCAGGAATTAGCTGGAAAATTTTATTACCATTAATTTTAACAGCCATTTTAATCGGTTCATTACTCATCTACCTAGTAGTGTATAACCGACAATTATTATTAAATATTGGATTCAAAAATTATCAATTCGGCCGTATCGATTCATGGTTAGATCCATATCGTGACCAAGGTGGAGCAGGATTCCAATTATTCCAAAGCTTGAAAGCTATCGGTTCAGGGAAAATGTTCGGTAAAGGATATGGACACTCAGAAGTTTACGTTCCTGTTCGTGAATCAGACTTAATTTTTGCGACAATCGGTGAAAACTTCGGATTCCTAGGAGGAACATTCTTAATTACCGTGTATTTCATTTTAATTTATCAAATGATTCGTGTATGTTTTGATACAAAAAATGAGTTTTATTCTTATATTGCAACGGGAGTAATTATGATGATTTTATTCCACGTTGTAGAAAATATCGGAATGACGATTGGGTTATTACCATTAACGGGGATTCCATTACCATTCATTTCTCAAGGGGGATCTTCTCTATTAGGAAATATGATGGGGATTGGGTTAATGATGTCGATGAGATACCACTTCAAGAGTAATATTTTTGGAGAAGATGAGGATCCATTTAACCAACAAACAAGACAACAACAACAATTACCAGAAGAATTTTTAAAAGCAAGAGCGTAAGGGAGAACAAACATGATTATTTATAGCCATCCAAAATGTACAACTTGTAAGAAAGCCTTAAAATGGTTAGAGCTACACAATATTCCATTTGAAGTAAAAGATATTCGTGAAGATCATCCAACTTCAGAAGAATTACAAGTCTTATTTGAAAGAAGTGCATTACCACTAACAAAAGTATTCAACACTAGTGGAGAATTATATCGTAAATTGGGATTAAAAGATGTCATTAAAACAATGGAAACTTCTAAAGCGATGGAATTATTAGCCAGTGATGGAATGTTAATTAAACGACCATTATTAGTATCAGATAAAGCAGTATTTTTCGGTTTTAAAGAAGAACAATATGAACAATTATTGAAAGGTGAATCAAATGATTAAATATAGTGAAAATGGATTATGGATTAAACAAGAAGATAATCGTTATACAGTAGGCATTTCTCCAAAAGGTCAAGATGATATTGGAGATGTTAGTTTTGTAGAATTATTCAACCAAGAAACTTTAACAACAGAAGATTCATTTATGAGTGTGGAAGCAGCAAAAGCTGTTACAGAATTTGTCAGTCCATTATCAGGAAAAGTAGTTGCTTGGCATACAGAATTAGAAGATAATCCTGAAATGTTAAACCAAGTGGATACAGCTGTGAACTGGATTTATACATTAGAAGAAGTGGATGAAGCAGCATTTGCGAGCTTATTAGATAAAGATTTACCAATCGTTTGTGAGAAGAAAGAAGGGTGTGAAAACTAGAATGCAAGTACAAATGATTTCAGCAGAAACTTTTGAACAACGTCAAGAAAGTTTTGAGTGTGCCAATTTTTTACAAACAAGACAAATGGCAGAAGTTCATGAGCAACGTAGTGTATTTGAAGAAGTATTCTTTATTGCTTGGACAGAAGGAGACGAATGGATTGCGCAAGGTTTAGTAGGAATCCGTAGACGTTTTAGATTTTTCAAAGAAGCCGTAATGATTCAAGGTCCATTATTTGAAGAAGATAAAATTGCCCAACTTCCTCAAATGTTAGAAAGTTTAGAAGAATTCTTGAAAGAACAAGGCATTGCCAGAGTAGAAATGAATCCATATATGATGAATAAAGTGATTAATGAATCTTTAGAAGTCGTAGAAGAGTGTCGTTATCCAGAATTATTAGCAAATTTTGAAAAAACTGGATATGACCGTTTCTTAGATTTAGATGGTCGAGCAGTTATGGGGCAATTGTTTAGAAAAGACTTATCAGAATATGAAGATAGCGAAGCGATTTATAAAGATTATTCGAATTCATTAAAACGTGACTTACGTAAAGCGGTAGAATCTCATATTACGATTCGTGAATTAGAATTAGATGATTTAGAAATTTTCTACTCTATTTTAAGTGAAACTTCTGTTAGAAAAGGATTCCGAGTACAAGATTTCAGTTATTTCCAACAAATGAAAGAAGCTTTCCAAGATCAAGTGAAATACATGGTTGCTTTCTTAGATGTTGAAGCTTATAAAGCTTATTATCATGAAAGAATTGAATTCTTTACGAATCGAGTGGAAGAGTTGGAAAAAGAATTAGCAGTCCGTGAAGAAGAAGGAAAACATGTGAAGAAAACACGTGGATTGATTACAGATGCAAAAGATCAATTAGCGAGTTATCAAAAACGTAAAAAGACTTTTGAAGCATTAGATATTCATAATCCTATGTTAGCTTTATCAGGATACTTATTTATGTGTTATGGGGATGAAGTGATTTCAGTATTTGGTGGTTCTCATGAAGAATACTTAAACTTTGGAGGTTCAAGCTTATTGAACTGGGAAATGATGAAATATGCGAAAGACAATGGATTTAAGTATTATAATTTCTATGGAACGATTGAAACGAACCAAGCGAACCAAAATGAAGGAAACTTTAACTTCAAACGTCAATTTGGAGGAAGACTCGTACAACCAGTCGGTAACTTCACAAAAACACTAAGTCCAGTATTAGGGTTTATTGCGAAATTTAAGAAGATATAACAATCTACAGAAATAGCCTTTTCTGTGAAGTAGCAAAAAGGACGGTAGCAGCCTTGCTTTGAAAGTCTCATACCTAAAATTCGAGCCAAGGTCTCGAATTTTCCAGTAACAAAAGCCACTTTTTAGTGGCTTTTATTACTTTTGCTACGGAGAAAAGTCTATTTCTTCCGATTTTAACGATATACAAAAAGAGAAAACGTATGAGACAGTGAACTGCCATACATTTTCTCTTTATTTGCGTCCTAAATACTACATGTTAGAAAAGTCTTTTCTCTCTTACGTATTGTACAAAATGGTTGAACAATTCTTGCATTCCTTCGTAATCGTTCACCATTGTTTCTGGATGACCTTGTAATGCTAGTACATATTGTCCTTCTTCATTTGATTCAAAAGCTTCAATTAATCCATCTGAACTCCAAGCAACAGCTTTGAAGTTTGGAGCAAGTTCTTTAACTGCTTGATGATGATACGAATTAATCGCTGTATTTGTTCCAAATATTTTAGATAATTCACTACCTTCTGCTATTTCAATCGTATGAGTAGCAGTAGAAGGCATTGTTTTTTGAACATGTAAAATCGTTGATTCTGGATATTGCGATTGAATGTCTTGATATAAAGTACCTCCAAAAGCAACATTTAAAATTTGAATACCTCTACAGATGGCAAGAATTGGTTTACGTTGACGATAAGCTTCTTCAATTAGCGCAAGTTCATACGCATCTCTTACTGGATAAGTTCTTCCTAAGTTAATATGAGGTTCTTCTCCATATAAAAGAGGTGAAACATCTTGCCCTCCTGATAAAACTAATGCGTCAACTCTTGAAATATATTCGTGAGCTGTTTCTTGAGAAACAATCGGTAAGATTACTGGAATGGCTTTTGCTCTTTCTAAACCAGTAACAAAACCGTTAGGTGCATAAGATAGGATATAGGTATCATGTTCAGTATTATCTTGACGATGATTCCCTGAAATTCCTATTAAAGGATATTGTTGCATCTATTTTTCCCCTTTCGCATTGTAAGTAGTTTATATGATACTCCATTTTCATGAAAATGAAAAGTTTTTTATGTGAAAATAAGTGAAAAACTTACAATAGAAGATATGAATTCGAAACGTTATCTTTTGATAATCGTTCTCATTTAAGATAAAATATTCTTAATGTGACAGATAAATAATTCTGTTATATGATTGAGGATTTATTTTGAAAGGGGCTTAATAATGGCAACATTAGAAATTAAAAATTTACATGTGTCAATTGAAGATAAAGAAATTTTAAAAGGTGTTAATTTAACCATCAATACTGGAGAAATCCATGCAGTTATGGGACCGAATGGAACAGGAAAATCAACTCTTTCTGCAGCGATTATGGGACATCCAAGTTATGAAGTGACAGAAGGAGAAATCTTATTAGATGGAGAAAACGTTCTTGAAATGGAAGTAGATGAACGTGCTCGTGCAGGTCTATTTTTAGCAATGCAATATCCAAGTGAAATTGCTGGAGTAACAAATGCAGAATTTATGCGTTCAGCCATTAATGCTCGTCGTGATGAAGACAATAAAATGGGTGTTCGTGAGTTCATCAAAAAATTAGATGAGAAAATGGCGATTTTAGATATGCCAGAAGAAATGGCAGAACGTTACTTGAATGAAGGATTCTCTGGTGGAGAAAAGAAACGTAATGAAATTCTTCAATTAATGATGATTGAGCCAAGTTTTGCTATTTTAGATGAAATCGACTCAGGGTTAGATATTGATGCGCTTAAAGTTGTTTCTCGTGGTGTGAATGCCATGCGTGGGGAAAACTTTGGATCATTAATTATTACTCACTACCAACGTTTATTAAACTATATTGAACCAGATGTTGTTCATATTATGATGGACGGACGTGTTGTAATGACTGGAGATGCTGCATTAGCAAAACGTCTAGAAGCAGAAGGATATAAAGGAATTAGTGAAGAATTAGGAATTTCTTTAGAACATCAAGAATAGGAGAAAGAGAATGGCAGAGAAATTAACCGTAACACCAGAACAACTGACTTCATTCTCACTTCTAAAGAATGAACCAGATTGGTTTTTAGACATTCGTTTAAAAGCATTGGAATTAGCGAAACAATTACCATTACCATTTATTGAGCGTGTAAAATTCCATCGCTGGAATTTATTCCAAAGTGAAATTGGAGAAGCAAACTCACTCATTACAGAATTAGAAAAAGACATTCCAAGTGCAGTAGGAAGTGCAAAAATTGTTCAATTAGGAGCAGTTTCTTACTGGGAAGAGATGAATGTTGAAACAGCGATGCAAGATGTATTAGTAATGGATTTATTTGAAGCATTACAACAATATCCAGAATTAGTGAAACCATACTATATGACAAAAGCTGTACCAGTGGATGAGGATAGCTTAACAGCGTATCATGCAGCAATGGTTAATTCAGGAATTTTTATTTATGTTCCTAAAAATGTTGTATTAGAAGATATTATTGAATCTCATTTCGTACAAAATAATACAGTAGACGAAGCATTTGTTAAACACGTATTAATTGTTGCAGAAGAAAATAGTTCACTCGCTTATGTGGAACGTTTTGAAAGTATTGGAGATCGTAAAAATACTGCAAATATCATTGTAGAAGTGATTGCAAAAGAGGGAGCAAAAGTTCATTTTGCAGCGGTTGATACATTAGGACAACCAACGGATGCCTATATTAACCGTCGTGGTTACTTAGAAAAAGATGCGACGATTGAATGGGCATTAGGGATTATGAATGACGGAAATGTAATCGCAGACTTCGATAGTGAATTACGTGGAGTAGGTTCTACTGCAAAAGTAAATGTGGTTGCCATCTCAACTGGTAAACAAGTTCAAGGAATTGATACAAGAGTGACAAACTATGCAAACCACTCAGTAGGACATATTTTACAACATGGGGTTATTCTTGATAAATCAACATTAACATTCAATGGAATTGGTCATATTATTAAAGGAGCAAAATTCGCAGATGCGCAACAAGAAAGCCGTGTATTAATGCTTTCTGAAGGCGGACGTGGAGATGCAAACCCAATTTTATTAATTGATGAAAATGAAGTAACAGCAGGACATGCGGCAAGTGTGGGACAAGTGGATGATGAACAATTATTCTACTTAACAAGCCGTGGAATTAGCCAAGCTGAAGCGAAACGTTTAGTCATTCGTGGATTCTTAGGTTCTGTTATTAGTGCAATTCCAGCACAAAATACACAAAAAGAATTAGTAGAAATGATTGATCAAAAGTTGGCGAAAAATGATGAACGTTAATCAAATTAGAAAAGATTTTCCAATTTTAACTAGAACCGTTAATGATGAACCGTTAGTGTATTTGGATAATGCCGCTACAACGCAAAAGCCTGAAAGTGTGATTCGTTGTATAGAAGAATATTATCGTCATTATAATGCGAATATTCATCGTGGCGTTCATACACTAGCCCAACTAGCTACAGATGCCTATGAAGCGAGTCGTCAAAAGGTGCAAGCCTTTATTCATGCTTCTTCGATAAAGGAAGTATTGTTTACAAGAGGAACAACGACGGGATTAAATTGGGTAGCGCAAGGTTTTGCCAAATATCGATTGCATGAAGGAGACGAGATTTGGATTAGTAAAACGGAGCATCATTCTAATTTTGTTCCATGGCAACAATTAGCACTTCAAACAGGAGCTAGTTTAAACTTCCTTCCATTAACTGAGGAAGGGGAGCTAGATGTACAAGCTACAAAAGAAGTTTTAACGAATAAAGCAAAAATCGTTTCAATTGCGCATGCTTCAAATGTCTTAGGAACCATTCAGCCAATTAAAGCATTAGCACAAATCGTCCATGAAGTTGGAGGAGTATTGGTTGTCGATGGAGCTCAAGCAGCACCGCATATGAAAATAGATGTACAAGATTTGGATTGCGACTTTTATGCGTTTAGTGGTCATAAAATGTTAGCTCCAACAGGTATTGGCGTTTTATATGGGAAGCAAGCACTATTAGAAGAAATGCAACCCATTGAATTTGGTGGAGAAATGATTGATTTCGTGTATGACACAGAAAGTACATGGAATGAACTTCCATGGAAATTTGAAGCAGGCACACCTAATATTGCCGGTGGAATTGCTCTAGGAGCAGCGATTGATTACTTAGAACAAATTGGAATGGATCATATTCATGCCCATGAACAACAATTAGTAGCGTATGTTTATGACAAATTAACAAAAATGGAAGGTGTGACCGTTCATGGTCCAACGGATGTTTCAAGAAGAAGTGGCGTGATTTCATTTACAATGGATGGTATTCATCCTCACGATTTAGCGACAGCCTTAGATATGGAAGGCGTAGCGATTCGTGCAGGACATCATTGTGCGCAACCGTTAATGAGAGATTTATGTGTTTCTTCGACTGCTCGTATTAGTTTTTATATTTATAATACAATGGAAGAAGCTGAATTTTTCATAGAAGCATTACAAAAAGTAAAGGAGTTTTTCTCAGATGGCTTTATCTAAATTAGATCAATTATATCGTCAAGTGATTTTAGACCATTCGAATTTTCCTCGTCATAAAGGAATTCAAACTGAAAAAAAGGCTGAAGTTATCGAGTTGAATAATCCGACTTGTGGCGATGTATTGCAGTTACAATTAGAATTATCAGATGATGGTCATATTACGAGTGCTCGATTTGATGGACAAGGTTGTTCGATTAGTATGGCGAGTGCCAGTATGATGTGTGATATTTTAGAAGGAAAAACTTTACCAGAAGCTTTGGAATTAGCAGATGATTTTTCAAAATTAGTGCAAGGTCAAAGTGTGAATGAAGATCGATTAGAAGATGCTGCCTTACTAAGTGGAGTTTCTAAATTCCCAGCACGTATCAAATGTGCAACCTTAGCATGGAAAGCATTAGAAAAAGCAGTTGAACAGAAAAATAAGAAAGGAATTTAAAAATGAGTGGAGTTCCAGAATTAGAAGATTACAAGTATGGCTTTCATGAAGATGTAACGCCCGTATTTGATAGTGGAGTTGGATTAAGCGAAGAAGTGGTTCGTACGATTTCAAAAATGAAAAACGAACCAGAATGGATGCTTGAATTCCGACTAAAATCTTTAAAAGCATTTGAAAAAATGCCAATGCAAACATGGGGAGCAGATTTATCAGATATTGATTTTGATGCAATTACCTATTTCAAACGTGCGAGTGATAAACCAGCTCGTTCTTGGGATGATGTTCCTGAGAAAATCAAAGATACATTTGAAAAAATTGGGATTCCAGAAGCAGAACGTGCCTATTTAGCAGGGGCATCTGCACAGTTCGAGTCAGAAGTGGTGTATCACAATATGAAAGAAGAATTCGATAAACTAGGAATTGTCTTCACCGATACAGACTCAGCATTAAAAGAATACCCAGAATTATTCGAAAAATATTTTGCAAAATTAGTACCACCAACAGACAATAAATTAGCAGCATTAAACTCAGCAGTATGGTCAGGAGGAACGTTTATTTACGTGCCAAAAGGCGTAAAATGTGATGTTCCACTTCAAACCTATTTCCGTATTAATGACCAAAATATGGGACAATTTGAACGTACATTAATTATTGTAGATGAAGGCGCAAGTGTACACTATGTAGAAGGATGTACTGCACCGACTTATTCGTCTAACAGCTTACATGCTGCGATTGTAGAAATCTTTGTAGAAGAAGGTGGATACTGTCGTTATACAACGATTCAAAACTGGTCTGACAATGTCTACAATCTTGTAACAAAACGTGCTCGTGCAGCAGCTCATGGAACAGTTGAATGGATCGACGGAAACTTAGGAGCGAAAACAACAATGAAATATCCTTCTGTATTTTTAGAAGGGCCTTATGCAAAAGGGACAATGTTATCCATTGCCTTTGCTGGAGAAGGTCAACACCAAGATACAGGGGCAAAAATGATTCATAATGCACCTCATACTTCTAGTTCGATTGTTTCAAAATCAATCGCAAAAGATGGCGGTGTTGTAAACTATCGTGGACAAGTAACCTTTAGTAAGAAATCTGATTATTCAATTTCTCATATCGAATGTGACACGATTATTATGGACGATTTATCGAAATCAGATACAATTCCATTTAACGAAATTCATAATGATAAAGTCGCTTTAGAACATGAAGCAAAAGTATCAAAAATTTCTGAAGAACAATTATTCTACTTAATGAGTAGAGGAATTAGTGAATCTGAAGCAACAGAGATGATTGTCATGGGATTCGTTGAACCATTTACAAAAGAACTTCCAATGGAATATGCAGTTGAATTAAACCGATTAATTGCTTATGAGATGGAAGGTAGTGTGGGATAAAACCCTAGCAAGTGCTAGAAACGTTGATATAACAACGTTTTTAGGCTTGCTTTTTTGTTTGTTTTTTGAATTTTGTCATAGATTTTGTCATAGATTGCTAAAATCCTAAATGTTTTGCAAAATTCTATTGAAAAAAATAAAATCTGGTCTTATTATTTAGGTGTAAAAGATATGAGTAATGAAACATAGGATTTGACAATAGAGCAATTTACTTGTAGAATATGTTTATTATTAATGGGGGGACGTAGTGACGTCCAAAAAAGGCTACAAGTGAAAACTTGTAGCCTTTTTGTGTTAGGAGGGTATATGAAAAAGCCATTTAGAACTTTAGAAGAACAAATTGAAATTCTTAAAAATAGAGGGTTGGATATAAGAGACGAAAATTTCTCTAAATTAATTTTACATCGGTATAGTTATTATGACATCGTCAATGGATATAAGTCTTATTTTATAGATAAAAATTTAGAAGAGGAAACATTTTTATCAGGAGTTACACTTGAAGATTTATTCTCTTTATATTTATTTGATTCTAATCTTAGAGATTTAACGTTAAGTACAATTCAAAAAATTGAACATGTGTTAAGAAGTATTACTTCCTATAGAATTGCAGAATCTTATGGTTCTGAAGAAGTAAACTATTTGTGTCGTGAAAATTATAATTTAGGTCATAAGTTTGATAAAAAATATGAATTAGATAAATTGTTTTATAAATTTGAAAAGATATTACAGGATGATATTCATCCTTATAAACATTATAGAGAAAAATATAAAAACTGTCCTCCTTGGATTTTATTAAAAGGTACTAGTTTAGGAAATCTCATTGTATTTATTAGATTGCAAAAGAAAGAAATAAAAGAAAAGATTATAGCAGATTTTTTTCTAAGAGATATTAATGAAATTACTGAAAAAGAAAAAAATTTTTTTATGGATTCATTATATTTGATATTAGAGTTTAGAAATAGAGCAGCCCATGGTAATAGAATTTATAATTTTAAACCACAAAGAAGAAAAATTAATTTTGTAAAATATATTCATGAAAGAATAGGCATAAATGAAGAAATGTATGCCTCAGGAATAGGGAGTAATGATTGGAATGCAATTATAGTATTTTTATCCTTTATTCAAGATGATACGCTTTCCATATTTTTAGAAAAACTTGTTCATTGTCTTAATAGAATGGATGTAAAATCTGACTTTAGTAAAAATGTTGTGAGACATGGAATGGGATTATTAGATACAATGATTGGAGAAACTGAAACAACTCTCGAAAGAACATAAATATATTATCCGAAATGACTCTTGTTGAGAATAATAGTTTACTAATTTTTGTTTAATGTAAATTGAGGTAAAATTGATATTGTCGCTATGTAACTATAATATATAAGAATGTTATAAAGGAGAACAAATGAAAGCACTAATTGTATTAGATTGTCAAAAAGGCATGTTAGAACGTGGAAATTTTGACGAGTTAAGAAAAAACATTTTAACATTACAAAACATTTTTAAGCAAAATGGAGATATTATTATTAATACGAGACATATTGATAATGATGAAAATAGCATTATTTACAATGGAAATGAAAGTGGAAGTTTAGATGAAGAATTGTCAGTTTTAGCAGACTATATTATTGAAAAAGAAAGTCCAAATATTTTTCAATGTAAAGATTTGACGGAGATTTTATTGAAGCATCAAATTAAAGAAGTTGTGATTACAGGATTAAATGCGGAATATTGTTGTTTATTTTCTGCTATTATTGCTTCAGATAGAGGTTATAAAGTAACTTATATTGAAGATGCAACTGCCAGTGTGAATAATGGGGAAACGTATGAAATGAAGGATTTAGATATTGTTGACTTCATTGGTTGTATATTAGATTGGTCAGGGCAAGTAGAAGTATTGTACCTTGATGAATTTGAAAAATAAAAAAATAGCGCATTATAGCGCTATTTTTTTATTTTAATGTAAAACTCATTGAAACTGGGTTGTGATCGGAATGTTGGAATTCTAAGTCATGTGCTTGGACATGATTGAATTGTACATTGTCTGAAATAATGAATCCATCGACTAATGTTACAAAAGTTCTTCCTTTTTGGTATCCTTCATCTAATGCACGAGCTGAAGGAATTTTTTGTTGTGCTAATCCTTGAGTGGCTAATGTAAAATGCTTTGAAAGATTTTCTACTGGGAATGGGTGAGTCCAAGTTTGTGGTTCATCAGATGTTTGGAAGACTTCCGGACTTTTTCCAAGTAAAATATCATGATTAAAGTCACCACCGACAATAACATAGTTTCCTTTTTCATATTCACTTTCCATATAATGGAATAGCTTTTCTAACTGGCTTTTTCCAATTGTTGGATCTTTTGTATATGCAGATAAGTGAATATTGATTAATGCTAATTGTTTCTGATTTGACACGGGTAAGTAACTAACAGTAAAAGCTCTGTCTAAATCGAAAAATTTATTAAAGTTCGTTTCAATTGGTAAACTATATCGTTGGCTCGATTGAATCGTATATTTGGACATCGTTAGGAGTCCAGAAGTTGCTTTTCCAATTGGGTCTAATATTGGATAAAATAAATACGGTGAATCATAGTTTTGTCCAAATACCCAATTTTGCTTCTCAAAAGCCTGAGTGATGAATTCTACTTCATCCACATGTTGGGAACGATCTCCATCCGTGTCTATTTCTTGAAATAGAGCAATATCTGGTTGAATCATTTGAATAGCATTTTGGATTCCTTGCATATTGTCTAATACAGTTTCTCGATTGTAAGCTCTTGAATATTTCCCGCCATCCATAAAGAAGCTATAATCTTGAGGATAGGCTCCATATCCAATATTAAAAGAGGATATGGTATACTCTTTTCCAGTATTGAGAGATTGATCGGTATGGCTTGTAACTGATAAAGTCAGATTATCTTCTAAACGATAATAAGCCGTATAACCATAAATAAAATAGCCAATAATCAAACTGATAAAAATAATTATAGGACTTAAAAAATAAAATAGTTTTCGTCTGAATGCTGTTTTTCTTTTCATAATAAATTCCTTTTACTGTCAATAATTTCTTTATAGATTATAGCACGATAATTTAAAACTACATAAAGGAATGAATTTCATTTCATTGACAGTGCTTTCTATTTTGGTGTATAGTGGCTCTGTTATACAGATTACTAGGAGGTTTTGTTATGGCAGAAGTAGAAAGTTTTACATTAGATCATAATAAAGTGATTGCACCTTATGTGCGTAAAATTACAGAAGAAGTTGGAGAAAAAGGAGATCGTATTACGAATTTCGATATTCGTTTCTTACAACCAAATAAGCAAGAAATGCCAACAGGGGTCATTCATACATTTGAACATTTATTAGCGGATTTATTAAGAGATCGAGTAGATGGAATTATTGATATTTCTCCATTTGGATGCCGTACAGGATTCCATTTAATTACATGGGGAACACCAAGTGCAGAAACAATTGCTGTTGCGCTAAAAGCAACATTAGAACAAATTGTTCATGAAATTCGTTTTGAAGATATTCAAGGAATTTCAGCAGTACAATGTGGAAATTATAAAGACCATTCATTATTCGGTGCAAAAGAATACGCAAAACAAGTATTAGAACAAGGAATCAGCATCGACCCATTCGAAAGAAAAGTTATTTAATAGACGGAACAATTGTCGTGAAGTAAGGAAGGAGACTTCTAACTTCACGTTTTTTATATTTAGAGGTTTGAAAACTATTTTTTATTCCACCTATTTCTATGAAGATGAGTATTTATTTATAAAAAGGATAAAATAAAAAGGTCTTTTCTTTAATAGCATGGGTAATATTATCTGCAAAAGCAGATAATATTACAGGTAAATTCGAGACCAAGGCTCGAATTTTAGCCAAGAGACAGCGTAGCTGGCTACTGGCGTCCTAATGCTATTAAGTAAGGAAAGACCTTTTTATGAATGTGTTATTTTCGATTTTGTTTTCCACTGTTTTTTCCTGTTGATGTGCGGTTTCTTTGCGCAAATGTTTGTTGAGCAGGTGAAACAGTTGTATTATTAGGATTCTTAACAGTGTTAGTTGTATCTGGTAAGATAACTGAATTTCCTTGTGCCTCTAATTCAGCATCGATTTCAGCTTTTACTTTTGGACGAATGAATTGGTTTTGAATCCAAGTTTGTAAAATAGCTGTTAATCCAGAAGTGAAGAAGTAAATCCCAATCCCTGCAGCTGTACCAACCGTGAACATTAGCATCATGACTGGCATCAAAAATAGTGTAGCTTTTGCTTGAGCCTTTTGCGTTTCATCCATATATAATTGGCTAATATATCCTTGGATTAAATAAATAACGGCAGTTGCAATCGCAATTGGTAAATACGTACTACCTAATGAAACTCCCATAAATGAACTATTTGAAATTTCAGGAGAGTATAAAATTGCATTATATAAAGCACTATAGACTGGCATTGTGACTAATACTGGAAGACATCCAGAAGCAACCCCACCTGTTAATGAAACATTATTTAAACGATAAATATCCATTGTATATTGTTGAACTTCCATACGTTGTTCTGGTGTTGGGTTATCCCCATAACGTTCGTTCATTTTATCAATATATGGTTTTAATAATGCCATTTTTTCTTGGTTCATTAACATTGTTTTCATTTGTTTAAACATAGTAGGCATTAAAATAATACGAACTACAATTGAAACAATCATAATAGAAATGACATAGTTTCCACCGATTGCTGAAGCAATCCAGTTTAAAATGGTTTGAGTTGGTACTGCTAAATAATCATACACAATTCCATACGGTTGATTAGTGGCTTTGTCGATTTGTACACATCCAGAAAGGAATAGTACAAGTAAGCTCGATAGAGCTGCTAATTGAACTTTTTTTGTTAATTTCATGAATCACATTCCTTTATTTTTTTCTGTTAAACACAATCATTTTACTTTATATTGAATAGAATAGCAATGAAAATCAGTCGTATGTGGCTCTCTCTCTTTTATTTTTTATCATTAATAATAAATTGAGAATCCTTTATAAATCGGTTCGTTTTCAATAATTTCTAATGTTGATGAACGGATTTTTGCATACGGAGATGGGGGAGAGGTTTTTACTCGGTCTACAAAAGCATAGGCTCTCTCCGGGGTATCCTGGACAATGATTTCAACGGAAGCATCGATTTTATTTTTTACCATTCCGTTTATCTGTAATTGGTCTGCTAAACGTTTTGTATAAAAACGAAATCCAACTCCTTGAACAAGTCCCCAAACTCTTAGACGTAAAGTAATCATTTGAATTCCTCCTTTTTAACTATCCTATCAAAAATATATGAATTTTCAATGGATGAAGATAACAAGTTTTGAAAAAGTCTGGTATACTGTTCAAGAGAGGTGATAGATATGTATTGTGTTATCCAAACAAAAGGGGTCGATGAACCTTGGTGGGTGATGGACGACTGGAAAGAGATGATTGTTTTAGAAGAATTTTGTTCCACTCTAGAAGAAGCAAAAGAACTTTATAAACAATTAGTAGAAACATATACAGCTAAATATCAAATGAAACGTGAGAAACATTTTTCTTGCGCATTTTGGGATGAGAATGAATGTGAATATTGTGAGTCCTGTGAGGATTGTTTGCAAATCTATTATGGTGTATTGATTTTAACACCAGAAGGAAAACTATATTCAGAAGGAGAGTAAAGTGGCTAAGCAAGAACAAAAGAGAAAAAGAAAATCTACAAAAAAGAAGACTGAGTCTACAATATCCATTGAAATTGTGATGGCGATATTGATTCTAATTCAATTGTTAGCCATTTTTAAATTAGGATTTTTAGGACGATTTTTTGCCAATAGTATTCGTTTTTTTGTTGGAGATTTATTTATATATGCGGGGATTGTTGGAATACTCGCTTCAATAGGAGTTTTATTCCGTGGAAGAATACATTCTATTCCGAAAAAATGGATTGGAGTCGCTACATGTCTTTTGATTGCGATTTTTCTTTGGGTAGAAGTGGCTGTATTTAGTAATCATGTTCAAGAAGGCGGTCAGTTATTTAAAGAAATGATGGCTCGTTATGCGATTGATTTTAAAGCAAATGCTATCGAACAAAATTTAGGTTCCGGAATGATTGGAGCATTATTTTATACGATTACTTATTTCTTAGTTTCTCAATGGGGAACTTATTTGACGATTTTCGTACTATTTATGATTGCCATATTCGTAGCATTTGAAATTCACTTAAGAGATGTTTTCGAAGTTTTAAGAAATTGGACAGCCCAAGTAAAACATCAGTTAGAAGAAAATAAAGCGGAAAAAGCTTCTCAAGTTCGTGAAACTAAACCAGAAGTGATTGAAGCAAAACCAAAAGAAGTAAAAGAAAAGAAACCTTCCTTAATAGGCAAGATGAAAAACTTTGTTTTTGATGAAGAGGAAGAAGAGGATGAGTTTGAAGAAATTTATCCAGAAGTAACACCACCACCTGTTACAAAACCAGTTGTAGAAGAAGAGGTTGTTCAACCGAAAAGAGAAGAACCAACTTCTTTTAATCCTTTTGTCGAACCAACAGAAGTAGAGGAAGATACGGAAGATTTAGAAGACTTTGTCATTAATGGAGGAACTGATGATTCAGATTATCAATTGCCACCATTAACATTATTAAATCCAATTCCACCATCTGATCAATCAGATGAGAAGATGATTGTTGAGAAGAATCTTAAAATTTTAGAAAGAACGTTTGAAAGTTTTGGAGTAGAGGCAAAAGTCATGCCAAATCCATTAGTAGGTCCTGCTGTAACTAAATTTGAAATTAAGCCTGCTATTGGAGTGAAGGTTAGCAAAATTGTGAATTTAAGTGATGATATTGCTTTAGCTCTTGCTGCAAAAGATATCCGTATTGAAGCGCCAATTCCTGGAAAACCTTATGTAGGAATTGAAGTTCCAAATAGTAAAACAAGTTTTGTGGCTTTCAGTGATGTGATTCAAGCAGCTCTTCAATCACCAAAACCATTGGATGTGCCTCTAGGAAGAGACATTTCTGGAAATGTTCGATTATGCGATATTTCTAAAATGCCTCACTTATTAATTGCTGGTTCAACGGGTAGTGGTAAGTCCGTTTGTATTAATGGGATTATTACAAGTATTTTGATGAAGACAAAACCGCATGAAGTTAAATTAATGATGATTGACCCTAAAATGGTAGAGTTAAATGGCTATAATGGAATTCCTCATTTATTAACGCCTGTTGTAACGAATCCAAGAAAAGCAGCGCAAGCTTTGAAAAAGGTTGTGACTGAAATGGAAAAACGTTATGAAATGTTTGCCGCAATGGGAATGAAAAATATCGATGGTTATAATGCTCATGTCGCTTCTTATAATGCGGAAACTGGAGAAGATAATCCATTACTTCCATATATTGTAGTGATTGTGGATGAGTTAGCAGACTTAATGATGGTTGCAAGTAACGAAGTCGAAGATGCAATTATTCGTTTAGCGCAAATGGCTCGTGCAGCGGGAATTCATATGATTTTAGCAACGCAACGTCCATCTGTTGATGTTATTACGGGAATTATTAAAGCAAATGTTCCTTCAAGAATTGCTTTTGCAGTATCCAGTGGTACAGATTCTCGTACGATTATTGATTCAAGTGGTGCTGAAAAATTACTTGGTCGAGGAGATATGTTATATATCCCAATGGGTGAGAATAAGCCGATTCGTGTGCAAGGGGCTTATTTAACAGATGAAGAAGTAGAAAGAATTGTCGAATTTGTAAAAACACAACAAGAAGTGGAATATGATGAGACAATGATGCTTCCAGAAACACCAGAGGGAAGTTCAGATGATCCTGAAGATGATTTATTTTATGAAGTATTAGAAATGATTCGAGAATTAGAAACAATTAGTACTTCTTATATTCAACGTAGATTTAAAATTGGATTCAATCGTGCAGCTCGTTTAATTGAAGAATTAGAAGCAAGAGGTTACGTAGGACCTTCAGAAGGAAGTAAGCCAAGAAAAGTAAACGTAGATGCTTTTGATCATGAAAATGACTCACAAAATCCACCAACTGTGTAACAAATGAAATGCTAGGATAAGTGATTCCGAAATGTTAGAATAAAACCTAACAAAAAGGTTCGCTAACCTAGCATTTTTTTGAAATCAGTCTTTAGATGGATAGTCAGGAAAGAAGGAATATGTTACTTTTATAGTGAGAAATTACTCTAAAGAAAGAAGGGTAGATATGAAAAATAATCGATTCATCTTAATACTATTTATTATAGCGATTGGGATGTTTTTAACAGGTTTTCAATTATTCACGAATCACCATTTACTCTATTTATTTGTTTTAGGAATTATTTTTGTAGGAATTGCCGTCCAACTAAAAAATCGTTTTATTCGTACAAATGGACTTTTCTTTGGAATATTAATGATTTTATTATCTGTATTTTCTACATGGGGAATTTGGTTAGCAGGAAGTATTTTAATTGTTTATGGTCTTTCTTATGGTAGAAAATTAATTAAAAAATACTTTTCAGATGATAGTGAATGGATTTGGAAGAAAAAAAGATATGTTTCCGTTAAGCTAAAAGAACCGTCAGACCGATTTGAAACACAAAGACAGGAATGGATTGGAGTCCAAAAAATTGGAAAAGACACTTTTGAATGGGATGATATTAATATTAGCCATTTAATGGGAGACACGATTATTGATTTAGGAAATACGGTTCTTCCAAATGAACAAAACACCATTATGATTCGAAAAGGCATTGGACGTATTCGTGTTATTGTTCCTATTGGGGTTGGCGTGAAACTTTCTCATAATGCATTTATTGGTGAAGCAAAGTTTGATGGGCAACAGTTAGAATTAAAAAATGAGACGATTACGATGTATTCAGAACGCTTTGAATCGAGTCATAAAAAAATAAACATTATCTCGTCAATTCTTGTAGGAGAAATTGAGGTGATTGAAGCATGAGAAAGTGGTTTCTACGAATCTGTTTTGTTGTGTTTCTCTTTGTCTCTAGTATTTTTCTAATTGGTGTAAATGTTATTCATTCTTTATTTGGGATTGAGTTATTTGAAAAACTGTCGTCTAATCAATTAATTATATTATTTCTAGTAGTAACATTAATTGTATTTGTTATTACTTTTATGGCAGCAAGTATTGTATTTTTCTTACAGCGATTAACGGATTCTGTTATGTACAATCAATTAGAAGCTATTAGAAATCAACAATATTCAAATGTAAAAAAATCGGTCGATGAAATTTGGTATCGTCCTTTATTAATGATTCGATTGGATACATTTTTCCAAGAAACTGCTAAAATAGCAGAAATGCAGGAACAACTGGTTCAAAACCTTCAACAAATTTCTTCTAGACCAGAATATATTGGTGAAGAAACGAAGGAAGAAATTATTGAATTGGAAAGACATCGTATTGCTCGAGAGTTACATGATTCAGTAAGCCAACAATTATTTGCTGCGATGATGATGCTTTCTGCGATGAATGAGCAAAAAGAACAATTATCTCCAGTAATCCAGCAACAATTAGCATTAGTAGAGAAAGTTATTAATGATTCTCAATCAGAAATGAGAGCTTTATTATTACACTTACGTCCGATTTCACTTGAAAATAAAACATTAGTTCAAGGGATTGAAAGTTTATTAAAAGAATTAACGACAAAAGTGCAATTATCGCTTCATTGGGAATTAGATGAAGTGACACTACCTAGTACTTTTGAAGATCATCTTTTTAGAATTGTACAAGAATTGGTTTCAAATACATTACGACATGCAAAAGCCAAACAATTAGAAGTATTTTTAAAACAAAAGGATGATTATATCATTTTAAAACTAGTCGATGATGGAATTGGATTTGATACAAGTGTTTCAAAAGCAGGAAGTTATGGTTTGAAAAATATTGAAGAACGTGTTGCAGGAATGGGAGGACAATGCAAAATTATTAGTATTGCCAATCAAGGAACGATTATTGAAATTAAAATTCCTCAAAAGCAGGAGAAGGAGTAGTTGAATGATTAAAGTTCTATTAGTAGATGACCATGAAATGGTTCGATTAGGTGTATCAGCCTATTTATCTGTTCAAGAGGATATTGAAGTAATAGCTCAAGCAGAAAATGGGAAAATCGGTGTTGAAAAAGCATTAGAATTAAAACCGGATATTATTTTAATGGACTTAGTAATGCCTGTGATGGATGGAATTGAAGCGACAAAAGAAATTTTATCTAAATGGAAAGAAGCTAAAATTATTATTGTGACAAGTTTTATTGATGATGAAAAAGTTTATCCAGCTATTAGTGCTGGGGCAAAAAGTTATTTACTAAAAACTTCGTCTGCTTCTGAAATTGCTCAAGCGATTCGTGATACTTATCGTGGAGAAGGAGTATTCGAAAAAGAAGTTAGTGAGAAGTTAGAACATCGTCATGAAGTAGAAGAAGAATTTCGTTTGTTTGAAGAATTAACGAGTCGTGAAAAAGAAGTGCTTTTATTGATTGCGCAAGGGAAATCAAACCAAGAAATTGCGGACGAATGTTTTATTACTTTAAAAACGGTAAAAACGCATGTTTCGAATATTTTATCGAAGTTGCAAGTAGAAGACCGTACACAAGCAACGATATATGCATTTAAGCATCATTTGGTCCAACCATAAAAATTTACTTTTTAAATGACTTTTCTATCTATAGTAGTAATGGACGGTAACAGCCTTGCTTTGCAAGTCTCATACCTAAAATTTGAGCCTTAGGTCTCAAATTTTCCAGTGATAAAAGCCAACCTTGGCTTTTATCACCAATACTACTATGAAAAGTCTTTGTAGTTTGACATATTTATACTTAGAGAACGTAAAAGAGAATGACTTTTCTGATTATAGTAGTAGTGGACGGTAGCAGCCTTGTAAGTCTCATATCAATACTACTATGAAAAGTCTTTGGTGTCTGACATGCAAGATATTAGAGTACGATTGATAGAATGACTGTTTTAGCAGAAAAATGCTGAAACTGTCATTCTATTTTTTATTTTACAATAGCCAAAAAATATTGTACGCTTAGAATTAGAAAAACTTTTCATGAAAGTAGGATATTATGATACGGAACAGTAAAAAATCAATTGGATTAAGCGATAAAATCCGTATGCAAAGAGATTCAAAAGAAGTATTATTAGAAGGTTCTTCCTGGCTAACGATAGGTAGTATGGTTTCCAGATTACTAGGAGCTTTATATATCATTCCATGGGGAGCAATGTTTGCGACTCAAAGGGATGATGCAAACTTCTTATATTTCATTGCATACAATATTTATGCTTTAGTATTACAAATTTCAACTGCTGGAATTCCAGTAGCTATTTCAAAAATTGTGGCGGATAATCAATCAAGAAAAGATTACGAGACAAGTTGGAATATTTTTAAAGGCGGAATGTTATTTATGACCGCAACAGGAATTGTTAGTGCGATTGTCATGTTTGTAACGGCTCCTTATTTTGCAAAAGGGGGTTCTGCTCAAGAAATTCAAGATAGTATTTTGGTTATTCGTTCACTTGTTCCAGCGGTAGTGATTATTCCTCCATTAAGTTTATTAAGAGGATATTATCAAGGGTATAGTGATATGGCACCTTCTGCGAAATCTCAATTATGGGAGCAAATCGTGCGTATTATTTATATGTTACTCTTAACATTCATCGTTATGAAATTATTCGGTGGTAGTTATGCTGTCGCAGTTGCTCATTCAACTTTTGCTGCATTTGTTGGGGCGGTTGTTGCATTTGTCTATTTAGGCTATAAAATGTGGAAAGATATGCCTGGCATGAAGCAATTAATGAGTGAAGGACGTCCTGCTCGTAATATGACTTTTGGGCGAATTGTATTTGAAGTGATTCGTGAAGCTTTACCATTTGTGATTGTGACTTCAAGTATCCAGTTAATTAGTATTTTGGATCAAGAAACTTTCCAACCACTAGCGATGACATTTACTTATTTGAATTTTGAACAAAGTAAAGAATTATTAACAATTTTTGGATTTAATGCCAATAAAATTATTATGATTATTTTATCTCTTGCCATTAGTATTTCAACAGCGGCATTACCATTATTAGCTTCTCATTATTCCGTAAAAAATCATGCAGAAGTGAAAAATGTTATTGAGGAAAATATTGGTTTATATTCCTTTATTATGATTCCAGCTTCTGTAGGGATGGCAGTGGTAGCAGAGCCAATTTATAATGTGTTCTATTCTCCAAGTAAAGATGGAACGTATTTATTAATGGTTTCTTGTGTTCTATGTATTTTTATGGGCGCCTTTACAGTCTTTACATCTATTCAACAATCGATGGAGCAACATATGATTGCGATTAAAGCTTTAGTGATTGCTTTATTGGTAAAAATATTATGGCAACCAATGATGATTTACTTCTTTGAAGGTGCAGGACCATTATGGGCGACAAGTTTAGGGTTTATTTTAGCAACTATTTATATGGGGTATCATTTATATTATCAAACTTTATTTAATCTAAAAAAAGTTGCTATTCAATTAGCAAAAGTAGTAGGAATTTCATTGGTTATGATGATTGTCACTTCCTTAACTCTAGTAGGGTTAAAACAAATCATTAATATTGATGGAAAATTAATGGCGATGATTGCTGTTGCGATTGTTGGTTTTGTTGGAGTAATTGTTTATGGATTGATGAGTTTGTATACAAGATTAGCGGATGAATTATTAGGGCAAAGAACGGTTGCGATTCGTAGAAAACTAAAAATGAAGGAGTAGGTTCAGTGAGACTAGATAAGTTTTTAGCCGATTCTGGAATAGCAACACGTTCTCAAGTAAAATTAATTTTAAAACAAAAGCGTGTTCGAAAAAATCAAGAAATTGTGACGAATGGTAAAGTACAAATTGATGAAAAATTAGATGAAATTTATTTAGATGATGAAAGAGTCTATTATGAAAAATATTTGTACTATGTGATGAATAAGCCAAAAGGGGTTATTTCAGCAACAGAGGATACGAAACACGCAACCGTGTTGGACTTAATTGGTGAATTAGCACAAAAACGAGGAGTCTTTCCTGTAGGAAGACTAGATATTGATACGCATGGATTTCTATTATTAACAAATAATGGAGCTTTAAGTCATGCAATGTTATCTCCCAAAAAACATGTGGAAAAAACTTATATTGCTAAAGTTGAGGGAATCATGACTCAGGAGGATCAAGTTTCTTTTGAAAAGGGAATTACATTAGATGATGGTTATGAATGTATGCCGGCTCATTTAGAGATTCTTTCCGTGGATGAAATTCATCAAGCTTCACTTGTCCAAATTAAGATAAAAGAAGGTAAATTTCATCAAGTGAAACGTATGGTGAAAGCTTGTGGAAAAACGGTCGTAGATCTACAACGAATCAGTATGGGCCCACTACACTTAGATGAATCCTTAAAACTTGGAGAGTTTCGTAGTTTAAAGGATTCTGAATTAGAAGCCTTAAAAATTTTTAATGTAGAATTATAATCAATAGAGGAGTAAGAAATGAATGTTTCTTATTCCTTTTTTAGTGTTCTCTTCTAGCAAATTATATGGAAAAATGATAAGATAAACCTAATGAATTTCGTAAAGGAGCGATAATATGACAATTGATTGGAAAAAAGAAGTTGAAAGTCGTAAAGAAGACTTATTAAAAGATTTATTTGATTTATTACGTATTGATAGTGTTCGTGATGATTCAAAAGCAAGTGAGGATGCACCAGTAGGCCCTGGTCCTAAAAAAGCTTTAGAAGCCTTTTTAGCTATTGGGGAACGTGATGGATTTACAACAAAAATGGTTGGGAATTTAGCAGGTCATATTGAATTTGCTCCAAATCCTGACTATAAAGAAACATTAGGAGTATTAGGACATGTGGACGTTGTTCCTGTTGGAACAGGTTGGGAAACAGATCCTTTTGAACCACAAATTATCAATGACCGTATTTATGCACGTGGTTCAAGTGATGATAAAGGTCCAAGTATGGCAGCTTATTATGCATTAAAAATTATTAAAGAATTAGGATTACCAGTATCAAAACGTGTTCGTTTCATTATTGGTACAGATGAAGAATCTGGTTGGAAATGTATGGATCGTTACTTCCAAACAGAAGAAATGCCAGATTTTGGTTTTTCACCAGATGCTGAATTCCCAATTATTAACGGAGAAAAAGGAATTTTATCACTACATTTTGAGTTAGCAGCAGGAGAAAGTGCTGGAGAATTCCAATTGAAAAACTTCAATTCTGGATTAAGAGAAAACATGGTACCTCAAGATGCTCATGCGGAAGTAGTCGTTCCAAATTCTTCAGAATTTGTAGCAGAATTTGAAGCTTATATTGCTGAAAATCCAGTAGAAGGAACAGCTTCAGTTAATGAAGGTGTAGTTGTATTAGATGTAGTTGGTAAATCAGCTCATGGTTCAACTCCTCATGCAGGAATTAATGCGGCTACTTATTTAGCAGCATTCTTAAATCAATATGATTTTGAAAGACAAGCGAAAAACTTCTTATCATTTGCAGCAGATATTCTTCACTTAGATACAGATGGTGCAAAATTAAATGTGGCATTTGAAGATTCAGTAATGGGACCATTAACTGCAAATGCAGGTATTTTAACATTTGCTCCTGAAGTAGGAGGAAAATTAGTGGTTAACTTCCGTTACCCACGTGGAATTGATGCAAAAACATTAGAAACAAAAGCAAATGCTGTGTCATCTAATTATGGATTGACTGTTTCTGCAGGTAAATCTCAAGTGCCTCACTATGTTTCACCAGAAGATCCATTGGTAGCAACATTATTAGAGGTGTATGCAAAACAAACAGGACTTCCAGCTCATGAACAATCCATTGGTGGAGGAACTTATGGTCGTATTTTTGAACGTGGAGTAGCGTATGGTGCTTTATTCCCTGATTCAATTGATACAATGCACCAAGCAAATGAATTCTTTGCATTGGATGATTTATTCCGTTCAGCAGCTATTTATGCTGAAGCAATCTATGAATTAATTAAATAAGAAATCAAATAAACGTTCTAAAGGATTAAATATTCGCTATAAATTGCGGATTTTGGTCCTTTTTTTTCGAAAAAAATTTTGCTATAAACCATACAAACGTGATATACTAATCCTGTATGTAAATTAATATGTAGATAAATAAATTTTGGAGGAAGAGATATGGGATTTGTATATTTCTTACTTATAATCGTGGTGTTAGGGGCCATTGGTTATGGAGTAGCACATTACTTAAGTCAAAAGCAAAGTAAAGTTATCGAAGAATTAGGAGTTAAAAAACAAAAATTAATGACTGTACCAATTGCAGATATTTTATTTACGTTAAAAAATCTGAATTTAACAGGACAAACAAAACGCACGTATGAAACATGGCAAGCAACATGGCAAACAATTACTCGTTTCCGTTTCCCAGAAATTGAAGCAGCCTTAGTGAGTGCGGAACAATATACTCAACGTTTGAATTTTGTAAAAGGTTCTCAAATTTCAAATCAAGCTAGTCAATTAATTGAAGAAACAAAAGCAGAAGTAGATAAAATTTACACTGCATTACAAAAATTATTAGATAGCGAAAAGAAAAACCGTGAAGAACTAGAAGTATTGCAAGAACGTTATGCAAGTATGCGTAAAGATTTATTAGCACATAGTTTCTCATTTGGTGAAGCGTTAGAGTCATTAGAAAAACGTTTATCTTATTTAGAATTAGATTTTACAAAATTCAATACTTTAACAAATGAAGGCGACCACTTAGAAGCTAAAGAAGTTTTAGGACGAATTGAAACTGAAATGCAAGATTTCGAACAAATTGTTGAAGAAGTTCCTAAATACTTAAAAGAAATCGAAGAAGAATACGAAGACCAAGTAGCTGATTTAAAAGAAGGCTATCAAAAAATGGTAGAAGAACACTATCAATTCCCTAAAATTTCTATTCCTGCTGAAATTCAAAAAATTGAAGAAATTATTGCTGTTGCAAGAGAACATATTAGAGCAACTGAATTAGAAGAAGCTCGTCAACAATTAGACAAAGTTGCACGTGAAATTGATCAATTATATGCAGTAATGGAAAATGAAATTGAAGCAAAAGCATTTGTTCAAAGAAATCGTGCTCAAGTAGAGAGAAAATTAAATCAAGTATTACAAAGCAACCGTTATGTGAATATCGAAGTCGATCGTGTAGCTCAAAACTTTGTATTAGCGAATAATGAATTTAATCGTGTTCAAGAGTTTGCTAAACAATTAGAAAAAGAACAAGAGGCTGTTGCTTACTACAGTAAAGCATTACAAAATCAACAAGTTCCTTATTCAATTGTGAAAGAACATTATGAAATTGTATTAAATACTTTAAAAGAAATTGATGAAAATCAATTAGCATTAGTAAATACATTGAATGATTTAAGTCAACAAGAAAAGAGTATTCGTGATGGCTTAGATGTATTTGAATTAGATTTACGTAATATGAAACGTACGATTGAAAAATATCATTTACCAGGCTTACCAAAAGAATATTTAGAATTATTCTTTGCAACAAGTTCTCGTATCGAACAATTATCTCAATTAATGAATCGTGTAAAATTAGATATGACTGAAATTACAGGATTAAATCAAACCATTGAAGATGATGTTGAAAAATTAGATATTATGACGGAAGAAATAGTGGATAATGCTCAATTAACAGAGTACATGATTCAACAAGCCAATCGTTATCGTTTAGAACATCCTGAAATCGATACAGCGATTCAACAATCTTTAGAACAATTTAATCATTTCTATCGTTATGAAGAATCATTAGCAATTATCGAAAAAGCATTGAATCAAGTAGATCCTGGGTCTGCACAACGTGTACGTGATAGTTATCAATCAGAAAAAAATAATAGTTTATTCTTCTAAAGTAAAAAAAGAAGCCGAGAGGCTTCTTTTTTGTTTTAAACTCCCATTTTACGTGTTTTTTTGGTGAAAAAATGGTACACTTAACATAATATGGTAACGAATGAAAGGATGAAAGTTGTGTCTCAAAAGAAACAGCGTTATCGTGCAAATATTGCTGGAAAGACTTATACCATTTTAGGTACAAAATCTCATCAGCATATGCATAGCGTCATTAAATTATTAAATGAACAGTGGAATGAACTCAGTGAAGTTGCTAAAGAATGTTCTAATGAAGAAAAAGCCATTTTACTAGCCATTAATGCAGTGAGTTTACAATTAGAAAAACAAGAACAAGTAATGATGTTAGAAGAAGAAAATCAACAATTGAAGAAAAATGTTCCACATCATAGAAGTAGTAAACGTCAAAGTATTGCTCTAGAACGTAAGGAACAATTTGAAAAACAATTTGCAGAACAAGAAGATTTATGGAGAAAGTAGGTCGTAAATGGTAACGATTGGAATTGTTATATTTTTATTATTAGGAATTTATACAGGTGCTAGAAGAGGTTTGGCTTTACAAATCCTTCATCTTGTTGGATATATTCTATCAACATTTATTGCAGTATTTGGTTATCGAGCATTTTCTAAAATGATTGAAATGTATGTACCTTTCCCATCTTATATTCCTGGCACACATTTAGCAGTTTTTTCAGATGGACAAGCATTAGGAATGGATCAATCATTTTATTATTTATTCTCATTTATTGTCATTATGGTTGTGAATTGGGCGATTGTTCGTTTAATTACAACGGTGATTAAAGAAATGACCAAATTACCTATTATTAAACAATTTAATACATTAGGGGGAGCGATTTTAGGATTTGTTTTCCACTATGTAGCAATTTTCTTTGTATTATATTTAGTAGCGATGATTCCTACAGATTCCGTACAAAAGATTTTTGAAGGACATACTCTAGCGAATTGGATTGTGACAAATACTCCATTATTATCAGGAATTGTAAAAATGTGGTTATTTTCATAATCTGTGATTAGAAATCCATTCAATGAAAAATAGTAAAATCTATAAGAGTGGAAAATAATATTTATTTTTCACTTTTTTTCTGTCTAAAGGAGGAGAAAGCATGAATCAGAAAATTGAAGATATTTTAGAATTTCATAAAATTCGACATGCTGTCAGAGAATTTGCAAATACTCAAAAAGCAAAAACAATGATTCTTCAATTACCCATTGAAACAAATGCTAAAAAAATTCGACACAAAATTGAAGAAACAAGAGATGCTGTCACAATTTTACGATTAAAACAAGGAATTCCGATTCCTAAATTAGAAGATATTAGTGTTTCAATTAAACGATTAGAAGTAGAAGCAGGTTTAAATGGAAGAGAATTAAGTGAAATCTTAAAAGTATTACAAACTACAAATCAAGTGGCAACTTTTTTTGAAAAAGTGAAGGAAGAAGACATTGTATTAGATCGATTGCCACAATTAGTAGAAAAATTAGAATATTTACCAGAAATTTCGAAACAATTACAATTATCGATTCGTGAAGATGGGTATGTATTAGATGATGCATCTGTTGCTTTAAAAGGAATTCGTCAAGGAATTTCTAGAACTGAACAAGAAATTAAAGGGCAATTGGATACATATGTCACAGGAAAATATGCCAAATATTTAACAGACTCTTTAATTACAATTCGTAATGATCGCTATGTTGTTCCTGTTAAAGCTGAATACAAATCAACTTTTGGTGGAATAGTGCATGACCAAAGTGCAACTGGTCAAACATTATTTATGGAACCACAAGCGATTGTAAACTTGAATAATAAATTACGTGATTATCAATTACAAGAGAAGAAAGAAGTCGAGCGTATTTTACTGGAATTATCAGAAAAATTAATGCCACACACACCTTCACTTACACAAAATCATTATGTATTATCTCGTTTAGATATCGCAAATGCAAAAGCACTCTACGCCAAACAAATTAAAGCAAATGAGCCGATTATAGATGAAGAGAACCATGTTGCGATTTGGCAAGCAAGACATCCTCTTATTTCGCCTAAATCAGTAGTTGCGAATGATATTATTTTAGGACAAGAATATCAGTCAATTGTCATTACTGGACCGAATACGGGAGGTAAAACGATTCTTTTAAAAACAATTGGGATTATCCAATTAATGGCTCAAATGGGATTATATATTCCTGCTTTGCCAGATAGTCGTGTAGGTGTTTTTACGCAAATTTTTGCAGATATTGGGGATGAACAATCGATTGAACAAAACTTGAGTACATTCTCATCTCATATGTCGAATATCGTTTCAATTTTACATAAAATTGATGAGAAAAGTTTAGTGTTAATGGATGAGATTGGTTCAGGAACTGACCCACAAGAAGGAGCTTCATTAGCAATTGCAATTTTAGATTATATTGGGACAAAACAAAGTTATGTCATTGCAACGACTCACTATCCTGAGTTAAAAGTCTATGGATATAATCGAGTGGGAACAATTAATGCAAGTATGGAGTTTGATAGTGATACACTGCAACCAACGTATCGATTCTTATTAGGCGTTCCAGGGCGTAGTAATGCCTTTGATATTTCTGCTAGACTTGGACTTCCAAAAGTTGTAATTGAACAAGCACGACAATTTATTTCAGTTGAAAGCCAAGAATTGAATGAAATGATTTCTGATTTAGAAAGAAAACGTCGCATTGTAGACCAAGAAAAATCAGTCATTCAACAACAATTGAAAGAAAGTTCTCAATTATTAGAAGCATTGAAACTTGAAACAGAAAACTTCAAGGAAAATAAAGCTCGACTCATTGAACAAGCAAAAGAAAAAGCCAATGAATTAGTCTCTCAAAGTCAAGAAGATGCAGAAAAAATCTTGTCAGATATTCGTGCTATGCAATTGAAGAGTAAGGAAACAGTTGTCAAAGAACACGAATTAATTGAAAAGAAAACAGCATTAACAGACTTAAAACACGAACAAGCGTTGAAGAAAAATAAGGTTCTAAAACGTGAAAAAGCTAAGAAATCATTGCGTCCAGGACAAAGTGTAGAAGTGACAAGTTTTGGACAAAGAGGAACATTAGTTGAAAAAATTTCCGAGCAAGAATGGGTCGTTCAAATGGGTATTATCAAGATGAAATTACCTGTTGAAGACTTGATTAGTATTGAAGAAGAACCAAGTAAACCAACTCAAGTCATTGTGAAGAGTCATCGTTCGAGTCATGTTTCAACGGAATTGGATCTACGTGGGAAACGTTATGAAGAAGCGATTAAGGATTTAGAATTGTTCTTAGATGCAGCTTTATTAGCAGGATATCCTCGTGTGACGATTATTCATGGTCGTGGTACAGGTGCGATTCAACAAGGGGTTCATAAGACTTTGAAGAAACATCGCAGTGTGGCTTCTTATGAATTTGCTCCAATGAATATGGGAGGAAACGGAGCTACTGTAGTATTGTTTAAATAATATCAATACACTTTTCTAGATGTAGCATAGGATGATATTTCGTGAGCAGAATATTTTGTAAATGGAATGAGGCTTGTTATACTATGGTTACAAGTGAGAAGAAAGGGTGATTTTAATGGTACAATCATTAAATGATAGCAATTTTGTAGAAAAAACAAATGAAGGAGTTGTGTTAGTAGACTTTTGGGCACCTTGGTGTGGACCATGTCGTATGCAAGCTCCAGTTATTGATGCATTAGACGAAGAATTGGGAGATAAAGTGACTTTTGCAAAAGTAGATGTTGATGAAAATCCTAATACTGCTCGTCAATTTGGAGTAATGAGTATTCCAACTTTACTTGTTAAGAAAGATGGCGAAGTAGTGAATAAAGTTATTGGCTATCATTCTAAAGAACAATTAGAAGAATTGTTAGAACAATATTTATAAGAAAATGACTTTTCTATTGACCCCTGTCGGTGAGAAATCACGGACAGGGGTTTTTCGTATATAAAATTCAAAAAGAAAAAATTCCTTTTGGCTACAAGGTCGCCAGTAGCCTCGCAAAGCGAGTCTCAAGGCTAAAATTCGAGCCTGGTTAATGTAGTAAAGAAATTTTTTCTTCTTAAATTTCGTAAAAGGACATAAAAAAATATTTTCTAACTAGTTGACAAAAGGAGATAAAAGGATTATAGTTAGTTACACAAGTAGTTAACCGGTAAAGTGTTTGATTTTATAGAAAGGAAGAGAGGAATGAAATTTGATTTTCAAAGTGACTTGCCATTATTTCAACAAGTGGCTTATCAACTAGAATTAGAAATTTTTAGAGGAACTTACCAAGAAGGGGATCAAGTTCCTTCAACAACAGAGATATCCACGAGTTATCAAATTAATCCAGCAACAGTATTAAAGGGGATGAATTTATTGGTTGCACAAGATATTTTAGAAAAACGTAGAGGATTAGGAACTTATGTTAGCGTAGGTGCAATGCATATTATCCAAACAAAACGACAAAAAGAATTTTTGGAATCAACTATTCCAACCATCGTTCAAGAAGCACAAACATTAGGAATTAGTAGTCAGGAACTTTTATCAATGATTGAAAAAGAAATGGCTCGATAAGGGAGTGAAAAAAATGGCTTTAGAAGTTAGAAATTTATCAAAAAAATATAAAAAAAATCTTGCAGTAAAAGATGTGAGTTTTACATTACAACCTGAAAGCATCTATGGATTACTAGGAAGAAATGGTGCTGGAAAAAGTACTGTTTTAAATATGATTGCGCATCGAATTGAAAAAAATTCAGGGGAAATCTTATTAGATAATCAGCCATTATGGACAACACCAGAAGCAATGAGTGACATTTACTTATCAAGTCCTGAAAATTGGTTTCCAATTGATTGGAAAGTGAAAAAGATTGTCAAAGTTTTCCAAGAAATTTATCCAGAATTTGACACCGAGTTTGCCGAAGAATGTATGAAAGTATTCGGAGTTGATGAGAAAAAGAAATTAGTTGAATTATCTACAGGGTATAAGAGTATTGTAAAGTTAACATTAGCACTAAGTGTACCTGTATCCTATGTGTTTTTAGATGAACCAGTTTTAGGTTTAGATGCCAACCACCGTCAATTATTTAATAAAAAATTATTAGAAGCGTATGCTCGTAGACCAAGAACTTTTGTCATTGCAACTCATTTAATCGAAGAAATCTCTTACTTATTAGAAGAAGTAATTGTAATTCGTGATGGGGTGACTTTCCAACAATCAAGTGTTGAAGAAATTTTACAACATGCTTATTTAGTAACTGGATCAAAAGCAGTTGTGAGTGAGTTGATCGCAAATCAAACGATTATTCATCAAGAGGAAGTTGGAAATCAATTGCAAGCTGTAATCATTTCACAACAAGTTCCTCAAGAAACAACTGATTATTCTGTACGTCATTTAACATTACAAGAGTACTTTATTCAACTAACACGCAAGGAAGGTGAATAAGATGACTCGATTTTATCAATTGTTGAAAATTCAAATTTTAGATTATTTACGTATTTTATTCATTGGTCTAGGTTCTTATTTGGGTGTGATTAATGTTTTAAACTTTATCGATCGATCAGAGGGATTTTCATTTACAATTAATTTACCTGCCATAAGTTTTTTAGCAATTACTTTATTAGGAATAGCTTTTTCAGTTGCTGATTTTAGAATAATGAATCAATTGAGTTTTACAAGAAGAGAACAATATCAATTTCCGATTTATATGGGAGTTATTATGACAACATTATTAACACTCAAAAATATTTTCTTTTATGTATTAGCTAGTAAAGCAGCTTCAGTGGGAATTAAATTAATTCAATGGACTGATTTAGAAAATGACTTTGTTTTAGGAACTCTTTCTTTATGGGGGTGGTTACTAATGATGTTTTTATTCTCATCAATTATAGGGTTTATTCTAAATAAGTTTAACAATCAAAAGATTGTGTTAATCGTTACTGCAACAAGTTTAGGGGGAATATTTGCACTTTTTGGAATATTTGCTCGTTCAGAAGTAGTGAATAATTTCCTAGATAGAATGATTCAATACAATATCCCACTTAGTTATATGATGATTGCTATTTGTGTTTTACTATTGTACGTAGTGATTCGTCATCATGAAAGTAAAGAAGTCGGTGTAGGAATGTAGAGGTGCTCGTCATGTCAAATTTACAAAAAAGGCTATTAAAGTTATTTTTTATTGAACGTTTAAAAGTGATGGGATTTTCATTTTTATTCTTTAGCGGTATAGTTGTTATTTTTTCACTGATTCCTCGTATGGAAACTTTTGTGTTTGAGTTTGAGTTTGAGGGAAGTACATTGATCACGTTTGCGATGATATTCAGTATATTTTTAAAATGTATCCCTCAATTTCAATTGAGTACGATGGCAGGGTTAACTCGAAAGAAAATTATTATGAATGAATTGTTGTTGAACACTATCAATGTACTAATTAATTTAATCATCTTTTTGATTGCTTCCGTTTTAAAGATTAATTGGACAATCGGATCGGTTCATATTTATTTTAGCCCTGAGATGATACAGTTTGGTTTAAATTCTTGGACAGGAATGATCGCCATTTTTCTTAGCTTGTTTGCAACTTTTATGGGAGTGACAACTTTCTTCTTTGTAATGAATAAGTTTACATCGAAAAAAGCATTTGTGTTTATGATATTTTTAATGTATCCAATCGTTGGACTGCTTGTCATGATTGTGACATCGATTCCGAATTTATTAAGCTTCTTAATAGCGACTTACAATTTCTATATTCAAAATCTATTTATTGGAAATGTCATTCTTTGTGGACTGATGACGATTTTATTCCTACTTGCAATTTATAAACATGAAAGTAAGAGTACAGTTTCAGATGTTTAACGAAAAAACATGTTAGTAGTTATTGCTAACATGTTTTTCCTACATAATCAAACAATCCATGGTATAATGAACCAAGAGAATTTAAGGAAGAATGAACGATATTTTAAAAGCAAGAGGAGAGAATAATGTCAAATTTACAAATAAGATTGTTGAAGATGTTTTTATTAGAACGGTTAAAAGTTATTGGAATTACTTTACTATTTTTTGCCGCTTTAAGTGCGGTACTTTCTCTATTTCCGATTTTTAATTTCTTAAGAAATTGGATTCTTCCAGATTTCTCGATTTACTATTCGGATAATTTTAGACCTACTATAGAAGGAAATATCATCCTTATGATTGGTATCATAGTGAGTATATTTTTAAAATGTATTTCTCAATTTCAATTGAGTACATTGGCAGGATTAACTCGAAAACAAATTATTGTAAATGAATTGTTGATCATTAGCGTATATGTATTGATTAGTGTTTTTGTTTTAAATTTTATAAAGATTGATTGGAATTGGGGACTAGTTCGTATATCGTTTAGCTCAATGTTTCCTCCTTTTAGAGAATTTCCTTTAAGTGCAATGATACTAAAACTATTTGCAGATTATTTAGGATGGACTATTTTATTCTTTATTTTTAATAAGTTTACATCTAAAAAGATGATTATACTTCTTTTCTTTTTAATTTATCCATTTGCAGGAACATTCTTTTTGATTTCAATATTGATACCAAATTTTTACGTAATCGTATTTACACTTTTATATTATTATTTTCAATTTCCAATTTTGGGAACTTCTATTGTTTGTGGGGGAATGCTCCTCTTTTTCTTCCTTGTTGTATATAAACATCAAAGTAAGATTACAGTTTCAGTTATTTAATGATAAAACATGTTAGTAGTTTTTGCTAACATGTTTTATTTATTATGAGAAATTTAAGAAAAATAGGCTTTTTCTACAAATTTGAACAATCCATGGTATAATGAATCAAGAGAAAAGAAGAAAGAGTGAACAACATGTCGAAAGCAATAGGATTCATTGATTCGGGTGTAGGGGGATTGACTGTTTTAAAAGAAGCCTTGAAACAATTACCTCATGAATCAATGATTTTTTTAGGAGATTCTGCAAGATGCCCATATGGAAATCGAACAGTTGAAGAAATTAGAAAATTTACAAAAGAAATGGTTCAATTTCTCCTTAAAAAAGATGTAAAGATGATTGTGATTGCCTGCAATACCGCAACAGCAGTAATTTTAGAAGAATTACAAGAAACATTAGATATTCCGGTAGTTGGCGTGATTCAGCCAGGAAGTTTAGCAGCGATTAAACAAACAAAAACACAGAAAATCGCAGTATTAGGAACTCATGCAACGATTCAAAGTGATGTTTATCGTAAAACAATCCAAAAGAAAAATCATCAATTAATGGTGACCAGTTTAGAATGTCCAAAATTTGTTCCTTTAGTGGAAAGTAATCAGACGGATTCTCCAATTGCAAAAAAAGTTGTAGCACAAACATTACAACCTTTAATGGGAAAAGAATTTGATACTTTAATATTAGGCTGTACTCATTATCCTTTATTAAAACAAAGAATCCAAGCAGTTGTGGGATCTCAAGTTACATTAATCGATTCAGGTGCAGAAACTGTGTCGACTGTAAGTGCGTTATTAGATTTTAATCATTTAGCAGAAAATTATGAAACGAATCCTTCTCCAACCTTAGAAATCTATACCACTGGTTCTCCTATTTTATTTAAAGAAATTGCGGAAAATTGGTTGAATAGAAGTCCATTAATAGTTGAGAAAGTAAGTTTAGAACCTTATATGGAGGAAAATATGTCTCAAAAAGAATTAGTTATTGCTACGAAAAATGCTGGTAAAGCAAAGGAGTTTGCTAGTATTTTTGAACCAAAAGGATATAGCGTTAAAACATTATTAGATTTTCCAGAATTGGAAGATGTAGCAGAAACAGGTCATACATTTGAAGAAAATGCCCGTTTAAAAGCAGAAAGAATTGCAGAAAGACTACAAAAAATTGTATTAGCAGATGATTCTGGATTATGTGTGGATGCTTTAGAGGGACAACCTGGTGTTTATTCCGCAAGATATGCTGGAAATCAAAAAAGTGATGCTGCCAATAATGCAAAATTATTAGCTGAATTAGGAGAATTACCTTCTGAGAAAAGAAGCGCACATTTCCATTGCTGTTTAGTAATGGCTGCACCCAATTACGAATCTTTAGTCGTTGAAGGCATTTGTGACGGAGAAATTGCGAAATTTCCTTCAGGAGAAGGCGGATTTGGATATGATCCATTATTCTTCGTCCCTGAAATTCAAAAAACATTTGGGCAATTATCTCGTGAAGAAAAAAATCAAATCAGCCACCGTACAAAAGCAGTGAACTTATTAGTGGAACAATGGGAAGAATGGCTAGCATCAGTGAATCGTTAGTAAGAGGTGAACGTATGAAAATTATTATTATGAGTGATAACCATGGACAAAAAATGGCATTACAAAAAGTATTTGAACACTATCAATCAGAATCAGATGTTCGTTTTATTCATTGTGGGGATTCAGAGTTTCCTTATGAAGATGAAGTTTTTCAAGGTTGCCTTCGAGTAACGGGAAATTGTGATTATGATACAAAGTATCCCGAAGTAGAAGTGTTTGAAGAAGGTGGCATTCGTTTTTTAGTAACGCATGGTCATATGCAAGCAGTCAATAGTGGAGTGTATCGATTAGCAAAATTTGCAAAAGAACAAGGAGTTCAAGTAGCTTTCTATGGTCATACACATAAATTGTATGAGGAAACGTATGAAGGCGTATTATGTATAAATTCAGGAAGTGTTTCTTATCCAAGAGGACATTTTGCGATGACTCCAACTTATGCTGTTTTAACAATTCATTCAGAATCAGAAATTGAATTACAATATTTTGATATGAAGCATCAACCATTAGAGGGACTTCATTATGAGTATCAGTTAGATGCAGAAAGAGGATTTATTCATGATTAATCGAGTAGTACAAGACTTATTACTAGAAGAAAAGGATAAATTATTTATTGCAGCAGATAAAGTAGCGATTTTGGAAGAAGACCATACATTAGATCATGCCATGTTAGTTTTAACTCATGTTCGTTATTCTCTTATTCCAGTTGTGAATCGCCAAAATAAATTAACCGGATTAATTTCATTAGCGATGATTTTAAATCAAGTTGCCACATTGGAAGAAATTGATTTAAGTCGATTACATGATTTTCAAGTAAAAGAAGCGATGGAAACAGAATTTCCAACGATTACTTTTGATACAGAAATAGAAGATGTATTGAATGAATTAGTGGATCATAATTTCTTATGTATAACAAATGATGAACAAGAATTTGTAGGAATTGTAACTAGAAAAGAAGTGTTAAAACGAGTGAATTATATGGTTCATGAATTGAATCGTAAATATGAATTAGTTGAGAAATAATAAAAAAGTTACTCCTTTTGTGGGAGTAACTTTTTTGTTACGATGCAGGATTGATAGCGGTATTTGTTGTTGGAAGTGAAATGCCGGCTTCAATTAACGCTTCTTGATAAAGTTTTAAAAATTGATTATAAATCATATGCTGTTTTCCATTTTTCGTAAAAATACTAATTCTGAAAACAAATTGTCCATTTGGAAGAGTTTGTGGACCGATAATAGTTGGACCTTTTACAATTTCTGGATATTGCGAAGCGTTCTTTGTATTGACTTGATCAACCGTATCGTATACAACCGTTAGGTCAGCGTCGCTAAAAAGTGGAATTTCAATTAAGGCTCTCATATCACCTCTAGACTGATTACTTACGACAGAGATGCTTCGATTTGGAATAAAATGAAGAGTACCATCGAATCCACGGACTTGAGTTGTTCTAACTCCAACGTTCGCAACAGTTCCAGAAACAGCACCAATAATGACAATGTCTCCAACATCATATTGACGTTCCAGTAAAATGAAGAATCCATTTACAACATCACTCAAAAATCCTTGAGCCCCTAAACCAATCGCAATCCCAGCAATTCCTGCACCAGCTAATAAACTTGTAATAGGAATTCCTAAAATCACTAAAATCCAATAAATTAAAACAAAGTAAAGTAAATAGTCTAAACAGTTTTCTAATAATCGCATTAAAGTATTTTTACGAGCTATACTTTGTGACGATAGTCGAATCGATGAAAGAACTGTTTTTTGAAAAACTTTATGCAATACTTTTTTTCCAATGATAAATAAAATACATAGAAAAGTTAATGATATTAATTTCGATAAAATTTCAGATAAAATCATTTGCCATGGAATTGAAAGCCAATATTGTTCGAAAAAACTTTGTACAGTTGAATGAATATCCATGAGGTTTCCTCCTTTTTTGAGATTCTTTTATATAGTTTATCATAATTAAAATAATTTAGAAAATACTATATCACTTTTAGTAGCGTTTTATGCATGATAATGGTATTATGATTAATAATATCGGAAATTGAGGAGGGATGTTCAAAATGTCTGGAATAGAAGTTGCAGCTTTAATTGCAGCATGTTCATTATTAGGTTTAGTAGTATTTCTAGTTTTAAAACTCAATCCAGTTTTAAATAAATTAGATAAAACAGTGAACCATGTGAACAACTCTATTGAAATTATTACAAGGGATGTCGATAATTTATCTATCGAAGTAGAGGGATTATTGAATAAAACAAATGCTTTAGTAGACGATATTAATGGAAAAGTAAAAAGAACAGATCCATTATTTACAGCTATTGGAGATTTAGGATTAACAGTTTCTGATGTAAATCATTCAACTCGTTCCCTTGCGACTAGAGTATCAAGCATTAAACCAGCTCGTACTTTAGGGGCTTTATCTGTTGGAAAAGCGATTTTATCAAGAAAGAAAAAATAATGAACGGAGTGAAGAAAAATGGGTAAAAAAACAGGCGGATTTCTTTTAGGAGCATTTATCGGAAGTGTGGCAGCAGCAACGACTGCATTATTATTTGCACCAAAATCAGGTAAGGAATTACGTGAAGATTTAGCAGTAAAAGCAGATGAATTGAAAGAACAATTATCTGACTATGTAGATATTTCAATTGAAAAAGGAGTTGAATTATCAGAAGTAGCTTTAAATGCTACAGAAGATATTCGTGTAAACTTAAAAGATTCAGCTTCTCAATTTAAAGATACAGTTAAAAAATCTGCGACTAATTTAAAAGAAGAAGTTTCTCAAACTGTAAGTAAAGTACAAGATACTTTCTCAGCTAAAAAAGAAGAAGCTGAAGAAGTAGTTGCAGAGTTAAAAGAAGAGGTAAAATAGTAATTTTGACTTATCAGAAGTAGCTACGGACGCAAGCAGCCTCGCAGATGCGAGGCTCATTGCTAGAGCTGTGGACATCAAAGTAATAAAAAAATAAACCGAGGAAATTTATGTTTCCTCGGTTTTTCTTATATTCTAATTTTTTGTAACTTCTTGTGGGAAGTGAGTAAATAATTCACAGCCATCTGTTGTAACAACTAAACAGTCCTCTACACGAACTCCATAGTCTTTTGCGATATATACACCTGGTTCAACAGAGAAGCACATGCCTTCTTCTAGAATCATATCATTGCCTTCCATAATGGATGGGAATTCATGGCAACTTTGACCAATTCCATGTCCTAAACGATGGATGAAGTATTCACCATAGCCTTTTTCTGTAATATAATTACGTGCAATTGCATCAATTTCACTAGCTTTCATTCCTGGTTTAACAGCTTGAATCGCTAAATCATGAGCAGTTTTTACGATGTTAAAGATTTCTTGATGGCGAACATCTTTAGCACTTTCCTCTCCAAAGAAAATGGTACGAGTCATATCGCTCGCATAACCATTGTGCATGGTTCCTAAATCAAAAAGTACCCATTCATTTTTTCTTAATTTTCTATCTCCTGGAACTCCATGAGGATCTGCAGCATGGTCTCCAAATAATACCATTGTATCGAAACTCATTGAAGTAATGCCTAATTTTTTCATTTCATATTCAATTTTAGCGACAACTTCTAATTCGGTAATTCCTTCTCTTAAGCTTTGAATTCCAATTTCTACAGCTTTATCTGCATAAGTTCCTGAATCTTTTAATTTTTGAATTGCATCAGAATCTTTTCTTAAACGTAAATCATTAATGATTGGTGTTAAATCATCTGTCCATTGAATGTCTGAGATTTCTTGTTTTAAATTTTCAACAGTGTGTAATGTAATGAAATTTTTCTCTACGGCCCATTTAGTAGGTAAATTAAATTGTTTTTGTATAGCAGAAGTTAAAATTTCCCATGGATTTTCATGATCTTGATAACTGACAACCGTATAAGTTGGTTCAGCAGCTTGTGCCATGTTTTTTTCAAGAGCAGGTACAAAGAGTAGAGGAGAATGATTGGCAGATACAACCATCGCTAAAACACGTTCATGTGGATCTGTTGTATAGTGTGTCAATAAACTAATCGTTGTAGGATCTTGAATGAATGCAATATCACAATTTAGTTGTTTTAAAATGTTGGTAAAATGAATATAAGTTTGTTTGTTACTCATAATAAATCCTCCATATTTTTTAATTTGTAAGCATATTTTATCACAAATAGCTCGGGAAATGTAAAGAGTTTCAAAAAATATGAAAATAGTTATATGAAACGCTTGCAAAAACTCCTGAAAAATGATAACCTTTACCTAGAATGGTGTGCAAATACATATTTTTTTTAATATTTAGAGGAGAATTTATATGGAAAAACAAACAATTACAATATATGATGTTGCCCGTGAAGCGAATGTTTCAATGGCAACTGTATCCAGAGTGGTAAATGGGAACCCAAATGTTAAACCAGCAACAAGAAAAAAAGTGTTAGATGTTATCGATGAATTAGATTATCGTCCAAATGCAGTAGCACGAGGATTGGCAAGTAAAAAGACAACTACAGTTGGAGTAATTATTCCCGATGTTACAAATTTATATTTTGCAAGTTTAGCAAGAGGGATTGATGATATTGCTACAATGTACAAATATAATATTATTTTAGCAAATTCTGATCAAAATAATCATAAAGAAATTCAAGTGTTAAATACATTATTGTCTAAACAAGTAGATGGTATTTTATACATGGGGAATAATTTAACTCCAGAATTACGTGCAGAAATTGTACGTTCAAAAACTCCAATCGTATTAGCAGGAACAATTGATTCTGATCATGTTGTGGCTTCGGTTAATATTGACTATAAAGTAGCTACTCAAGAAGCCGTGCAAAAATTAATCGAAAGTGGACATAAAAAAATTGCGTTTGTAACGCCATCGTTAAAAAATACTTTTGCATCAGATTTACGTTTAGATGGGTATAAAGAAGCTTTAGAAGTAGCTAAAATTAAATACAATGAAAAGTTTGTATGTGAAATCCCATTAACGTATCAAGCAGGAGAAGCTTTAGCAGAAAAATTATTAAATGCTGGAATTACAGCTGCAGTTGTAACAGACGATGAAGCAGCAGTTGGCTTATTAAATGGCTTATATGATCATGGAGTGAATGTTCCTAAAGATTTTGAAGTGATTTCAAGTCATAATTCAAAATTAACTAAAATGACTCGTCCTACATTAACTACAATTGCTCCTCCATTATATGATATTGGAGCAGTAGCGATGAGATTATTAACGAAAATTATGAATAAGGAAGAAATTTTAGAAACTGAAATTACTTTACCTTATAAGATTGAATATCGTCAAACAACTAAATAATATAAAAACGACTTCGAGTTTTAACTCGAAGTCGTTTTTTTAATTTCTTGATTTTGTAGTCTGTGTTGAAGAAGATTTTGGTTTTTCTGAAGATGACGATTTTTTCTTATCTTTATCTTCGCTAGCTTCTTTTTCTTTCTCAGCTTTTTTCTTTTCAGCTTCTTTTTCTTGATCGCTTAGTCCGTTCCAATATCTATCTAATTCATTATTAGTGGCACCTACAGCAAAGTGATAAGTTGGAGCAATTGGTCCATAATCTTTTTTGAATAAGTCTGTTGTAGTACTTCCACCAATAGAATAAGTTTGACCATTATAAGTAGCTGTTCCAGGTTTTGTTCCTGTTACAGATACAACGGAATCTTGATAAACGGTTGAAGGTTGAACGAATTTTGTACTTTGATTAAATAAACTTGGTTTTGCACTATAAACTGCATTCATTAAGCTTGTCCAATTTCGTAAACTTCTCATCGTTGGATGACCATAGCCATCAGATTCTGTAATGGAGTAACGAGCACTATAGAAATTATCGTATCCAATCCATGAACCAAGAGTTACTTCAGGAGTATATCCCACAAACCAGTTATCCACTTCAAATTCTGAAGTCCCAGTTTTTCCAGCAATATCGGCAGTAAATTTCAGGTTACCTTTAATATTATAGAAATCTGTTGTTGCAGCTACTTGACGTAAAATATCCGTTGTTAAATATGCGGTAGCAGGGGAGAAAACTTCAGTAGAGACATCTTCATGTTGATAAACAACTTTTCCACGAATATCTTCAATTTTTTCAATTAAATAAGCTTCGTGATGAACACCACCATTTGCTAAAGTAGAAAAGGCGCTTGTTTGTTCCATTACAGTAGGTCCAGTTTTAGTACCACCAATGGATAAGGCAATATTTTGATACTCTTCTTCACCAATTCCTTTGATTCCCATTTTTTTCAAATATTCACCAGCATTAATGCCTTTAGACAACATTGTTTGGAAAATTTTAATCGTTGGGTTATTTAATGAATTTTTTAATGAATGACGAGCAGTTAAGAAATTATTAGAAATTTTATTTCCATAGTTGGTTGGTTCCCAATAAGTTCCATTTTGTTGCAAAATACTAATTTTTGTATCTGGAATAATACTAGCTGGATAAATAATATTGTTTTCCATAGCTGGAGCATAAACAAGTAGCGGTTTAATCGTTGAACCAGGAGAACGATGTGTTGTAAATGCATGGTCTACTTGGTTAACTTGGAAATCACGACCCGCTACGAACCCTAATATACGCCCTGTATTGTTTTCGATTAACACTGCACCATTTTGTGCCATATCAGTTTGTTTTTTAGCTTCACCTGTATTTTGATCAATATACGGTGTTTGGTAAGTTGGACCAATTTTACTTCCGTTAATAGCTGTAGATTCTTGCATCGCTTCGTAAATACCTTGGTCAACAGTAGAAGTAATTTTGTATCCACCTGTCGCTAATTCAGCATTTGCACGATCATAATAGCGATTAAATAATTCTGTATCTTTCTTTAATTGATCATAAGTCAAACGATCTTTCTCAGCCATTTTTTTCATTAAGATTTTTGTAGCTTCACGATTAACAGCTTGATATAAATATGATTGACGCTCAGTAGTGATTTCTTCAGGAGCTAAAAAGTCTTGAGTAATATCATAGGCTAGTGCTTCATCATATTGTTGTTTTGAAATTTTCTTTTCACGATACATACTAAATAGAACAGTTTTCATACGAGTTAATCCCGCAGAAACATCTTCTTTTAGAGTAGCATAGTTTGTATAGGGGGTATACGTAATTGGATTTTGAGGCATACCCACTAAATAAGCTGCTTGAGGTAATGTTAAGTCTTTTGCAGATACTCCAAATACTCCTTGAGCTGCTTCCTCAATCCCTGAAATATTTAACCCATTATGATTTCGTCCGAATGGAGAAACATTTAAGTAAGCTTCTAAAATTTGATCCTTTGTAAAATGTTTTTCTAAACGAAGCGCATATAAGATTTCATTAGCTTTTCGTTTAAAAGTAACTTCACTTGTCAGAATTTGTTGTTTAATTAATTGTTGCGTTAAGGTAGATCCACCAGAAACTCCTGAACTAGATGAACTAGCTTCTTGGAGAAGTGCACGAACGAGTGCTTTTGGAACAATTCCATTATGCTGATAAAAATAACTATCTTCAGTAGCAACAATTCCATCTTTAACAAATGGGGAAATTTTATCTAGTGTAGTTACTAAACGAACTTCATCACTAGTAACATCAGAAATTTTTTCGCCATCTTGATAATAGAAACTTGAAACTAAATTCAGATTCGTAATCGCATCAGCCATTTCTTCTTGGGTTAATGGTTTTTCATTGGCTGTCAAGCTTGCAAAATATCCTAATCCAATTCCTGTTCCAAAAATTCCTAATAATATAAATCCACATAATAGAATAAATAATAAATTTTTAATCACAGAAAAACTTACATTGAAAATAAATCGTAAGTGTTTTTGCAAAGGTTGATTCCAAAAAGCCAAGAATTCTTTGAAAAATTCTCGAATGTTATTCGAATTTGGCATATTTTCAACTCTTTTCTTTTTAAGTATAATATCAGCCATATTATAACAAATAATCAATTAAAACGCTAATTTCTTAATGAAATAAGACGTTTGAGTGGGGAAAGAGTCGAATTTGAATTTTTAAATAAAAAAATTTAGGGTGTAAAGAAAAAATACTTTACAACTGATTTCTTTTCTGATAATATATCTAACTGTGAGATGAAAACATGGAGGTGTAAAAATAATGGCAGTTAAAATTCGTTTAAAACGTATGGGATCTAAGAAAAATCCTTTCTACCGTGTAGTAGTTGCAGATTCACGTTCTCCACGTGACGGACGTTTCATTGAAACAGTTGGTACTTACAACCCAGTTGCAAACCCAGCACAAGTTTCAATCAACGAAGAATTAGCATTAAAATGGTTAGCTAACGGAGCTCAACCTTCAGATACTGTTCGTAACTTATTATCACAACAAGGTATCATGAAGAAATTCCACGAATCAAAGTTTTCTAAGTAATTTTTCTCAATCGAGATAATTCGGTAAAGAGGTGAAAAGAATGCCTGATATTCGTGAATTAATTTTAGCAATCGTTCAACCATTGGTTGATTTTCCTGATGATGTAACCATTGAAGTTTCAGAATCAGATGAATTTTTGGAATACACATTACGTGTGAATTCTGAAGATATTGGACGTGTAATTGGAAAACAAGGACGTGTTGCTCGTGCAATTCGTACAATTGTTTATAGTGTTCGCACTAGAAACCAAAAACGTGTTCGTTTAAGCATTGAAAACAATGACTAGAAAAAAGTTCAACAATTTCTATTAGGAGTTGTTGAACTTTTTTATTTATACTTTCTATTAAAATGGATTTTGTTTGCAATTTTGTTCAATTCTCACGTATGATATCAGTAATGAATTGTGAGGAGGAAAGTAGAAAATATGTCACAATATTTTAAAGTAGGAAAAATTGTTAATACACAAGGATTAAAAGGGGAAGTTCGAGTGATTTCTACAACGGACTTTGCAGAAGATCGCTATCAAAAAGGTGTAGAATTAGCTTTATTTAGAGATGGTGAGTTTGAAAAATTATTGACGGTTAAAAGTCACAGACGCCATAAAAATTTTGATTTATTAACCTTTGAAGATCATCCTCGAATTGAAGATGTTGAAGGATATAGAGATTGTTTATTAAAAGTTTCAAGTGATGCTCTAGAAGAATTAGAAGAAGATGAACTATATTATCATGAAGTAGTGGGATTAGAAATTATTACTGATGAAGGTGTAACTTTAGGGAAAGTAAGTGAAATTTTATCTCCTGGTTCCAATGATGTATGGGTCGTAAAACAAAAAGGGAGGAAAGATTTATTAATTCCATTTATTGAACCAGTTGTTTATAAAATAGATAAAGAAAATAAACAAGCGTTTATTCATGTATTAGAAGGGTTGTTTGACTAAAATGAGAATTGATGTTTTAACATTATTCCCTGAAATGTTTGCTCCAATGGAACAATCAATGATGAAGAGAGCCATAGAGAAAGAAAAGATTTCTTTTGATACAATTGATTTTAGAGACTTTGCCTTTCATAAACATAATCGAGTAGATGATTATGTCTTTGGTGGAGGTGCTGGTTTATTATTAAAAGTAGAACCAATCGACCGTGCTTTAAAAGATTTAGAACAGAGAACTCCGGAAACTAAAAAGAGAGTGATTTTACTAGATCCAGCCGGTAAGAAATTTAGCCAATCTGATGCCGAGGAATTAGCTAAAGAAGAACATTTAGTTTTTATTTGTGGACATTATGAAGGATATGATGAGCGTATTCGAACGTTAGTAACTGATGAGTATTCTATTGGAGACTTTGTTTTAACGGGTGGAGAATTAGGGGCAATGGTCATGATTGATGCAACGGTTCGATTAATTCCAGATGTACTAGGAAATTACGAATCAGCAATTGGTGATTCTCATTCGATGGGATTATTAGAGCATCCTCAGTATACTCGTCCAAGAGAATATGAAGGAATGGAAGTTCCAGAAGTATTATTTAGTGGAAATCATGCCAAAATCGCAACTTGGCAAAAAAAAGAATCCTTAAGAAGAACGTATCAAAGAAGACCCGATTTATTAGAAAGTTATTCATTAGATAAAGAAGAAGAAAAATTATTAAAAGAAATTATGAAAGAAGAGGGCATGAATCAGAAATAATCGAATAATGATTTAGTACAAATAGTTCAAGAAAAGTTGAAAATAGCATTGGTATTCCTTAGATGATTCAAATGTATTATCCTTATATCGTATTGCTTTCGAACACTTAAAATAAAATTTTAAAAAGTAAAGTGAAAATACTTTACAATTAATCATATCTATGATAAACTCTCAAAAGTGGATAGGAGACTATCCATATAAAACGATATTCCGCTGGTTGGACATTCGGCCAAACCATGAATGTTTGTTGGAAGGAGAAAAAAACATGAGCAAATTAATCGATAGCTTAACACAAGAACAATTACGTTCTGATATTCCTGCATTCCGTCCTGGTGACACTGTACGTGTTCACGCTAAGGTAGTTGAAGGAACTCGTGAGCGTATCCAAATCTTCGAAGGTGTTGTTATTAAACGTCGTGGTGCTGGTATCAGCGAAACTTATACAGTACGTAAAGTTTCTAATGGTGTTGGTGTGGAACGTACATTCCCATTACACACTCCACGTGTAGCACAAATCGAAGTAGTTCGTTACGGTAAAGTTCGTCGTGCTAAATTATATTACTTACGTAACTTACGTGGTAAAGCAGCGCGTATCCAAGAACGTCGTCGTTAATAGAAAGACAAAACCCCTTGAGAAATCAAGGGGTTTCTTTTTTGCGTTTTTAATTGTATGGAATAAAAATATCTCCATATTCATTTGTTGGTTTGAAAATTGTTGCAATAACTCTAAAGAAAGTAATAATTGTAGGAATAAATGTCCATGAAAATAGGATTGAAAGAATTCCTTTTAAATTTTTACCTTCGTAAAAATAATGAATTCCAAAGCCTCCTAAAAAGAACATTAATACTAATAAAACTACTTTATTAACATATCTTCCAGGAATGTATCCACGATTGTGATTAGGATCGTAAGAGTAGTTTGCCATCTTGAGTTCACCTCACTTATATTTTTAGATATCGTAACATAGACTGACTATACAAGCAATTATTAAAATGAAATATAAGTAAAAATCCCTTCGTTGTACTGCACCCCAAAAGTTAGACATGAAAAATCTAACTTTTGGGGTGTTTTTTT
>NZ_CAURVV010000002.1:0-100538 GCF_963528315.1 uncultured Granulicatella sp.
ATGAATTGGTCTTGACGGTTGTTGGAGATCCGATTTCAGAAGAAGAATTAGAAACTATTCGCCAAAAACAAGCCTCTTACGGTATTCAATCTGTTCAATTGAAAGTCAAGCAATTCCATAATTCGGAAAAATTAGATAGTGAGACGATCAAGGAATTTTACGAAAACATTGACAAGTATATCGAACAAAAACTCTCTGAAAAAGATTTACAAAACGATCGCGCAAAAGAAAATGAAGCAGACAAGAATTGAGGATATTGACTTGTCTAATTCATGAAAGCAAATCTTGGGAGGATATCCTATATCCAAAAGTTGGTGGATAGAAAGACTTGTTGATGAGGATATTATTTGTGTTGATTTGATCAATCACTACTAGGTTAATTTGACAAATGAAATTATTAAAATTTTCAACAAAGGTTTGTAGATAAAGATTTTCTTCTTCACAAGTTAGGATTTTGTAAAAATGCAATTCACTTGCGAGGTGGCTTTGTAAGGTGTCAAAAAAACGTTCAACCCGTCCTTTTGCTAGAGGAACAGAGGTAGTTATCTAGGGAAAAACCTAGAGCTTTACACATATATCTATATTGAGTAAGGATTCCTTTGTCAGAAGAGGAATCCTTCTTTTTTCTGATTATAGATAAAAACAGGATATCTAACCGTTAAAATTTTAATAGGAATACCGTATTTTTCTAAAAATTGAGGTGTTACTTGGTAATAGCCTTTCAATGCTTCTTGATGATCAAAATAAGCTTCGAGATTCATCCCAGTGCAATCATCCACATAAATATATAAATTCACACTTCTTCTCCAAACAAAACAAAAGGTGAAGCATCCATCTGTAATAATTCACCAGTGTATTTTTTCTAGGACGAGCCTTTTCTAAAGGGACTATATTTTCTTCTTTAAATTTTTCATTCATGTTTAGATAATTCTCCATAAAATCCCTCTATAAAATTAGAATAAATTTATTGTAACATTACCTGGGAAATTTTTACTTGTATTTTATTGAGACATTATCACTTGTGTTTAACAAAAAATATATCAATCACTTCATTCAGCTTGACTTTTTCATTTAAAAATTATACGATAATAAGCATTCTATGGGAACGATATCAAGAATTGTAGAAAGGAGAAGTTAAATGAATCAAATATTTTTACATCAATTTGATGCTTTGTTAGAATTACGCCATTTTTTATCCATCATTCTTGCATGTTTATGTGGATGGGCGATCGGATATGAGCGTAAGTCGAGAAATAAACAAGCGGGGGTGAAAACTCACGTGATTGTTGCATTAGCTTCTGCTTTAATGATGATTGTTTCAAAAGAAGCTTTTTGGGAAACTCCTGATGCAGCAGATACGACACGTATTGCAGCTCAAATCGTTAGTGGTATCAGCTTTATCGGTGGGGGCATTATTTATATGCGTGATATGCGTGTTAGTGGTGTTACAACAGCTGCTGGTTTATGGGCAACTTCGGGAATTGGAATGGCTATTGGCGGAGGATTTTGGTTCTTTGGAAGTGTGTGTTGTGCAGTTGTAGTGATTGTACAATTATTGACGCATCGTAAAATTAGTGTGAATCGAAAAATGTATCAATTAAATATTACTGGAATGATTAGTCATCTGAATGTTATTCATGATATTCATAAACATTGTAATTTAAAACAATATCAAGCAGCAAACGTTGAAGTGAAAAAAGTTTCAGATGGATACGAGCTTTATATTCAAATTGATAATGATGCTCGAGTTTTTGTTCAAGATTTTAAAAAGACTATTCAAGAAAAGGGAATTGATTTTAAAATTAAGAAAGTTAAATTTAAAGCAACAATGGGATAATCAATATTAGAAAGCCTTGAAGGAGTTGTATAGCTCACTTCAAGGCTTTTTGTTTATGGTATAATACGCTTAAAGGAGGCTGCGATTGTATGAATAAACAAGAGAACTTAGAATCATTAAAAATAAAACTTTTTTCTGTTCTTTATGGACTTGTTATTGGAGATGCATTAGGAGTTCCAGTGGAGTTTGAAGAAAGAGATACTTACAGTGTTGTTGATATGGTAGGTTATGGTACGTATCATCAGCCTCCAGGTACTTGGTCAGATGATACTTCATTGACATTAGCCTTAATGGAACATTTAGGTGAAAAATCAGATTTAAAAATCTTAATGGATAAATTTGTTGCTTATCGTGAAGGTTATCTTACACCTTTTGGGGATTGTTTCGATATTGGGATTGCAACAAATGAAGCTATTGAGCGTTATTTATCAAGAATTTCACCTGATGAGTGTGGAGGAAATGATGAAAGGTCTAATGGGAATGGGGCTTTAATGAGAATTTCTCCATTAGTGTTCCTTTTGAATAAAAATTCCAATCTAAATGAGCAAGTTGAGTTAATAAAAAAATATACGACAGTAACTCATGGACATCCAAGGTCTATTGTTGCCTCTATTATTTATATTTTTCTATTAAAAGAATTGTTAATCCATGATTCACTTCCAGAAGTATTAGATTGTGTACAATTAAAATTAGAAGAAATATTTAGTCAAAATTCTGAGTACTGGGAAGAATATGAAAATTATTTTAAGGAAATTTTTGCTGATGAATTTTTTCATAAAAGTCGTGAGGAAATTAAATCGACAGGTTATGTGGTGGATACACTGAAAGCTTGTTTATGGTGTATAGGAACAACAAATAGTTTTAAAGATGCCGTATTGACAGCCGTGAATCTAGGAGAAGATACCGACACAATTGGCGCCATTACAGGTACACTTGCTGGAGCTAAATATTCTTTAGCATCAATCCCTGGAGAGTGGATAGAAAAATTAGCTAATAAAGACTTAATAGACGAAAAATGCGAACAGTTTTTTGAGGGAATTCTTCAAGAGTAATAAATCTATCATTTTTTCTTCAAGTAAAAATATAACAATATATCCAACACTTTCGTAATAATCCATAAAATGATGGCATAATAAAAGAAATAGAAAAAATAAGAAATACTGACAATGATTCCTAATAAGACAAAAATAACAATGGAAATTACCCAGAATAATTTTAAATAGAGTAATAGTTTTTCGCGAATGAAAAATTCTTCATTACTTAATGTTGATTGAGAACCATCAAATTTATCAATCAGTTGAATCAATTTTTTCATATCTTTCTTCCTTTCAAAATAAAAATAGTATTGTGATTATACACTAAAAGTTTGCCTGTGACTATGAATAATTTTGAAATAAAAAGGGAGTATGTTAAAATAGTTCAGAATAAAGTTACAAGTAGTAAGAAAGGGTGAAATTGATGGCAATGATACAATGGTATCCTGGACATATGGCAAAAGCTAAAAGAGAAGCAATTGAAAAACTAAAATTAGTAGATGTTGTAATCGAATTAGTTGATGCACGTATCCCGGAATCTAGTCGTAATCCAATTGTAAATGAGATTAAGGGACAAAAGAAACAATTAATGTTATTGAATAAAACTGATTTGGCTGATCCGATTCAAACAAAGAAATGGATGAAATATTACCAAGAAGAAGGAATTGAAGTTTTAACAGTTGAAGCTAAAGATGGTAAAGGATTGAATCAAGTAAAAGCAGCGATTAAAGCATTGATGGCAGAAGAATTTGAAAAATTAGCTGCAAAAGGAGTTCGTCCTCGTCCGATTCGTTTAATGGTATTAGGAATCCCAAATGTTGGAAAATCAACATTTATTAATCGTATGATTCAAAAAAATCAAGCTGAAACCGCGAATCGTCCTGGAGTTACCAAAGGACAACGTTGGTTAAAAATTGGTAATGATTTTGAATTATTAGATACGCCTGGTATTTTATGGCCAAAATTTGATAATCAAGAGATTGGGAATAAATTAGCTGTAACAGGAGCGATTAAAGATTCATTATTACATATGGATGATGTAGCATTATTTGCGATTAATATTTTTAGAACCTACTATACAGATGCATTAAGAAAACCTTATGGATTGAGTGAAGCTGATTTAGAATTATCTGATGTAGATTTATTATTACTGATTACGAAAAAGTTAGGATTCAAAGATGATTATGAACGTGCAAGTGAACGTATTATTTTTGATATTCGTGGTGGTAAATTAGGGCGATATACATTAGATACTGCACCAATTAGTTTGGAAGGTGTATAAAATGACTGAAAAATATAATATTAGTCAGATTAAAGAAATATTAAGTTCGATTCATTCGATTGAAGATCCAATGTTTCAACAATTAAGTTTAGATATGAGAAAAGGAGTGCAAACAGCACTCAAATCGTGTCAAAAAAGAATTGAAAAAGAACAAAAACGTGCAGAACATTTTATTGAAATGCAGTATTATGAAAGATTAGCTTATAAAGAAGGAGCTAGTTTTATTGCAGGAGTCGATGAAGTAGGACGTGGTCCATTAGCAGGTCCTGTAGTAGCTGCAGCAGTCATTTTACCGAAAAATATTGAAGATTTAGGTTTTGATGATTCTAAAAAATTATCTGCTTCTAAACGAGAAGAAATTTATCGACTCATTCAAGAAAAAGCTATTGCCATTGGAATTGGAATTGTGGATGCAGATATTATTGACCAAGTCAATATTTATCAAGCCAGTCGTTTAGCAATGCAACAAGCAGTCAGTGAATTAAAGATTCAACCGGATTATTTATTAATTGATGCGATGAAAATTGATGTGAATACACCTCAAATTGGCATCATTAAAGGAGATGCCAAGAGTATATCAATTGCAGCAGCAAGTATTGTTGCCAAACAAGTGCGTGATCAAATGATGCAAGAATTTGATGAATTATATCCTGGATATGATTTTTCTAATAATGCGGGTTATGGAACTCCAAAACACTTGGAAGGATTAAAATCTAAAGGAATTTGTCCAATTCATCGAAAAACTTTTGCTCCAATAAAAGATTATTTAGAATAAAAAATATTTTTAGCCTTTTTTTTCGTATATAACAAGTAGAAATGTTATTTCGAGAAAGAAGGTTATTTTTATGGAATGGACAAGAAGAACATTAATGATTGCAATGGCGATGAGGGATAAGGGAAGTAGTCAACAAAGATGGGAGTTGTATCAACGTTTATGTCAAAATGAATGGACAGAGGGAAAATTTACATTAGAAGCGATTCACCAGGAGTTAAGTTTAGAAGAGCTTGAATGGCTTAGAAATACTGATTTTACTAGTTTAGAATTACAGTATCGAAAAGAAAATATTCATTTTTTAATGTACGAAGACGTTCTATATCCACAACGTTTAAAAGAAATTTATTTACCACCAGTTGTGTTATTTTATAAAGGACGATTGGAGTTATTCAATCGTTTATCTATAGGAATTGTTGGAGCAAGAAATCATACTCCCTATAGCAAAGAAGCGCTAGAATATTTACTACCCGATATACTTGAAAGAAAAGTATCCATTATTAGTGGATTAGCTAGGGGAGTAGATAGTTTAGCGCATCAACTTACATTAGATTTAAATGGTGAAACGATTGCAGTTATCGGAAATGGCATTAATATTTGCTATCCAAAGGAAAATCAATCTTTGTATGATGCGATAGGGAGTAAAGGGCTGATACTGTCAGAATATCCATTAGATAGTCCACCTTTAAAATTTCATTTTCCTTATCGAAATCGAATTATTGCAGGATTAAGCCATGGATTATGTGTGATTGAGGCTAGATTGCATAGTGGAAGTTTAATTACCGCTAATGTCGCTTTAAGTGAAAATCGTCAATTGTTTGCTTTACCGGGTAATATTACAAGTGAATATTCTAAAGGAACAAATGAACTGATTACTGCTGGAGCTTTTCCAATAAGAAATGCGAATGATATTTTAGATTCTCTACATTATTTTCCATAAAATTTTTACGCTTATAGTTTTTGATTTGACAAACAAACTTTCGTTCGCTATGATGAATAACGATTATTGAAAACAAGCATTTACTTCTGTGAAGGGAGTTTCGATATGGTTAAGAAGAACTTGGTGATTGTCGAATCACCAACTAAAGCGAAAACAATTGAAAGATATTTAGGAAAAAATTTTAAAGTAGTGGCAAGTAAAGGTCACTTACGTGATTTACCAAAAAGTAAAATGGGAATCGATATTGAAAATAACTATGAACCTCATTATATTTCTATTCGTGGGAAAGGGGATTTAATCAAATCTTTGAAAAAAGAAGCGAGTAAAGCAGATGCTGTTTACCTTGCAAGTGACCCGGATAGAGAAGGGGAAGCTATTTCATGGCATTTAGCGCATTTATTAGGATTAGATACGACTAAACCAATTCGTGTAGAATTTAATGAGATTACAAAGGATGCTGTAAAAGAAGCCTTTAAAAATCCAAGAAATTTAGATATGGATTTAGTTGATGCACAACAAGCTCGACGCATTTTAGACCGATTAGTAGGATATACGATTTCTCCAATTTTATGGAAAAAAGTTAAAAAAGGCTTAAGTGCAGGTCGTGTACAAAGTATTGCTGTAAAATTAATTATTGATCGAGAAAGAGAAATTCAATCATTTGTTCCAGAAGAATATTGGACATTAGATGCAACTTTCCAAAAATCAACAAAGAAATTTTCAGCAAGTTATTATGGAACAACTGCAGAAAAAGTTGAATTAAAATCTCAAGATGAAGTGAATCAAGTTTTAAAACAAATTGATGAGAAATCACCATTTACCGTTCAAAAAGTAACGAAAAAGGAAAGAAGAAGAAATCCTGCTGCACCATTTACAACAAGTAGTTTGCAACAAGATGCTTCTAATAAATTAAACTTTAGAACTCGTAAAACAATGATGGTCGCTCAACAATTATATGAAGGTGTTTCATTAGGAAGACAAGGTTCAGTCGGTTTAATTACGTATATGCGTACAGACTCAACTCGTGTTTCTCAAACGGCTAAAGATGAAGCAAAATCATTTATTTTATCAGAGTATGGTAGTGAGTATTCAAACTCAACACGTTCAACAAAAGTATCTGAAGGAGCTCAAGATGCCCACGAAGCGATTCGTCCTTCATCTGTTATGAGAACGCCTGATTCGATTGCTTCTTACTTAACAAAAGATCAATTAAAACTGTATACATTAATTTGGTCTAGATTTGTTGCTAGTCAAATGTCTGCAGCTGTTTATGATACAGTTCAAGTTGAATTAGAGCAAAATCAGCAAGTATTCAAAGCTAATGGTTCTACGATTAAATTTGCTGGTTACCAAAAAGTGTATCAAGATAATACAGATTCAAAAAAATCAAATGTTTTACCTGAATTAGTTGAGGGAGACACAGTGTCTGTACAAAAATTAGATCCAGAACAACACTTTACTCAACCGCCGGCAAGATATTCAGAAGCAACTTTAATTAAAACATTAGAAGAAATTGGTGTTGGACGTCCTTCGACTTATGCTCCAACAATTGAAACGATTCAAAAACGTTATTATGTTAAATTAGTAGCGAAACGTTTTGAACCAACTGAATTGGGAGAAATTGTTCATCAAATGATTAATCATTATTTCCCGAATATTGTAGATACTCATTTTACTGCTGAAATGGAATCTGAATTAGACCAAATTGAAGCTGGAAAACAAGAGTGGGTGCAAGTAATCGATCGTTTCTATCAACCGTTTAAGGCTGAAGTGGATAAAGCAGAAATTCAAATTGAGAAAGTTCAAATTAAAGATGAACCTGCAGGTTTCGACTGTGAAGTTTGTGGAAGCCCAATGGTGATTAAGTTAGGACGTTTTGGCAAATTCTATGCGTGTAGTAATTTCCCGGATTGCCGTCATACTGCAGCCATTGTAAAAGAAATCGGTGTAACGTGTCCTCATTGTCAACAAGGACATGTCATTGAGAGAAAATCGAAGAAGAATCGTTTATTCTATGGATGTGACCGTTATCCTGAATGCGAATTTGTGTCATGGGATAAACCAGTAGGAAGAGAATGTCCGAAATGTTCTCACTATCTTGTAGAGAAAAAAGTAAAAAGTGGTAAACAAATTGTATGTAGCCATTGCGATTACAAAGAAGAAATTCAAAAATAATGATGAGAAGAAGCCGAAAGGCTTCTTTTTTTCGTAATAATTCAAAAGCTAAATAATAATTTTGGTGTAGTTGAGGACGCTAGCAGCCACCTTCGGTGTCTCATAGCTTAAATTTGAGCCTTGGTCTCAAATTTACCTGTAATAGTTTCTGCTTTCGCAGATCCTATTACTTTAACTAAAAAAAGAAGATTTAACTTTTGGATTATAGATAAATTAAAATTCTAACTGATCAATGAAATACTTTCCTAATAAAAATAAAAAATGATTTCTTTTGTAGTGAAAATTGTTTGGAAAATTTTGACAATTTAGTTGTCAGTTGTTAGAAACTATGCTACAGTTTTATATGGAGAAAGGATGTCGTTAAATGGAAGAACAATTTCATGCGTTTATTCAATATTTAACCGTTGAGCGAAGATATTCGATGAAAACAGTTGAAGCGTACCAACGTGATATTGAACAATTTTTAATGTTTTTAAAAGAAATTCCATTAACAAAATTATCAGAAGTTACGGCAGTGGATGTACGGATTTATCTAGGAAAATTACATCAACAACAATATAATCGTTCCAGTATTTCTCGTTTCTTATCCAGTCTTCGTTCGTTCTATCAATACTTATTAGAACACGACCTTGTTGAAGAAAATCCATTTGCGAGTGTTTCTTATAAAAAAGGACAAAAACGACTTCCTGAATTTTTTTATGAAGATGAGATGGAAAAATTTATTGCTTCCATTGATGGAAATCAGCCTTTAGACCAACGCAATCGTGCGTTAATTGAAGTATTATATGCTACAGGGATGCGTGTGAGTGAATTAACCGAATTAACTTTACAGCAAATAGATTTAAAAAATGGCGTTATTTTGGTCATTGGGAAAGGTTCAAAAGAACGTTATGTTCCAATAGGAGATTTTGCTACAGAAGCTTTACAGCTTTATTTAGAAGAAAGTAGAACTTCTTTAATGAGCCAATATAAAAAAGAACATGCTTTTGTATTCGTGAATCATTTAGGAGACCCGATAACAACAACAGGAGTTCGCTATATTTTAAATCAATTATTACAAGAAAGTGGATTACAACTAAAAATTCATCCGCATATGTTGCGACATACTTTTGCGACTCATTTACTAAATAATGGAGCAGATATGAAAACTGTTCAAGAATTATTAGGACACGTTAGTTTAAGTTCTACTCAAATTTATACACATGTCACAAAAGATGCATTGCAACAAAATTATCAATTATATTTTCCAAGAGCAAAACAAGAGGAAGATACTTTTGATGCATCCAAATTTAACCATAAACCATAGGAGGTTTTAAAATGACAACAATATGTGCCGTTAAAAAAGGAAATCAATCTGCAATTGCAGGTGACGGTCAAATTACAATGGGCGAGAGAATTATTATGAAAGGCAGCGCTAGAAAAATCAGACGTATTTTCGGTGGAGAAGTCGTTGTTGGTTTTGCTGGTGGGGTTGCAGATGCGATTACTTTAGAAGAAATGTTTGAAGATCAATTAAAGCAATTTAAAGGGAATTTGCAACGTGCAGCTATTGAACTAGCAAAACAATGGAGAACTGACCGTACCTTACAAAAATTAGAAGCGATGCTGATTGTAATGAATAAAGATCAATTATTATTAGTTTCAGGTACTGGTGAAGTGATTGAACCAGATGATGGGATTTTAACGATTGGTTCAGGTGGGAACTTTGCATTATCAGCTGCTAGAGCTTTATTACGTTTTGGGGATGAAAATTTAAGCGCAGAAGATATTGCAAGAGAAAGTTTAAAAGTTGCTTCAGAAATTGATGTGTATACAAATGATGCAATTATTACAGAAGTAGTATAGGAGACGGGAAAATGAATTCAAAAATTAGTAAGACACCTAGAGAGGTCGTACAAGAATTAGACCAATTTATTGTAGGTCAAGCTAGTGCAAAACGTGCTTTAGCAGTTGCTCTACGTAATCGTTATCGTCGATTATTATTAGATGAAGAAATGCAAAAAGAAGTGACGCCTAAAAACTTATTAATGATTGGACCAACTGGTGTAGGGAAAACAGAATTAGCGAGACGTTTAGCTAAATTAGTCGATGCTCCATTTGTTAAAGTAGAAGCCACTAAATTTACAGAAGTGGGTTATGTCGGTCGTGATGTAGAATCGATGGTTCGTGACTTAGTTGAAAATGCGATTAGTATTGTTCAGAAACAAAAACAAGAAGATGTACGTCCACAAGCTTATGATAAGGCTGTACGTAAATTAGCAAAAATTTTAAAACCTGGTATCATGAAAAAAGTGGCAAATCCTCAACAAGATTCTCTAATGAATTTATTCCAATCAATGGGCTTACCAAAAACAGACCTACCACAAGAGGAAAAAGAAGAAGTAACAGAGGAAATTGCTGCATCAAGACGTGAAATTGAGCAACAATTGAGAAATGGTTTATTAAAAAATCAAGAAGTAACGATTGAAGTAGAAGAAAAACCATTACGTATGGCTGGCAATTCAAATGGAATGGAGCAAATGATGCAAATTCAATCCATGTTAGACCAAATGACACCTAAAAAACGTTCAAAACGTACAGTTAGTGTAGAAGAAGCTTTAGATATTTTAACCGAACAAGAAGCAGATCAATTAGTGAATAAAGATGATGTACATGCAGAAGCATTAAAATTAGCAGAAACATCAGGAATTATTTTTATTGATGAGATTGATAAAATTGCTGCAAAAGGACATAATGGCGGGGAAGTTTCTAGAGAAGGGGTTCAAAGAGACATTTTACCTATCGTAGAAGGTAGCCAAGTTCAAACAAAATATGGTGCCATTCAAACAGATCATATTTTATTTATTGCTTCTGGAGCTTTCCATGTTGCTAAACCTAGTGATTTAATGCCTGAATTACAAGGTCGTTTCCCAATTCGTGTGGAATTACAAGATTTATCAAAAGAAGATTTCGAACGTATTTTAACAGAACCTAAAAATGCTCTATTAAAACAATATAAAGCATTATTGGCTACTGAAAATGTTGAAGTTATCTTTACAAAAGAAGCTGTCTCAGCACTTGCTAGAACAGCATTTGAAGTAAATAGTAATATGGAAAATATTGGCGCAAGAAGATTGCATACTATTCTAGAAACATTATTAGAAGAATTATTATTTGAAGCTCCTCAAATGCAAATGGGAAGCATTCAAATTACTGAGCAATATGTGGAATCAAAATTAAATACGATAACAGCTGATCGTGATTTAAGTCGTTATATTTTATAGGAAGGAGAGAGACCATTGCAACAAGTACTTAAAGATTTAAGAAAAATCAATACGGTTTTACAATATGATAATTTATGGACATTAGATGAAAAAGCCGATTTACCATTTAATACTTTAAGTGGTGTATTAGGAACTCTATTGAAAGTGGATTTATTTATTGCATCGCCAGAAGGTAGAATTTTAGGGGTTCATGATCAATTTAAGTTAAATAATGCTCGGATGCATGAATATGTTTCAACAAGACAATTTCCTGATTTTTATATGAACGCTTTGAATTCTATAGAAACAAATTTAGAAAATATATCAGTAGATGCTGAATTAACGATTTTTCCCGTGGAATTAAAACAGGAATATCTTGAAGCAAAAACAACAATTATTCCGATTTATGCTTCTGGGAACCGTTTAGGATTTGTTGTGATGGGAAAAGCTAAAGAGTCATTTTCAGCGGGGGATTTGATTTTAGCAGAGCATGCTGCAACTGTTATTGGAACAGAATTATTGCACTGGCAAACAAAACGAATTGAACAAGAAAACCGAGAAAAACAAAATGTCCATTTAGCTTTAAAATCTCTTTCTTATAGCGAAATTGAAGCCATTAAAATTATTTTATCATTATTTGATGGGATTGAATTACGATTTACTGCATTAAAAATTGCCAAAGAATTTGATATTACACGTACGGTAATTGTAAATGCGATTCGTAAACTAGAATCTGCGGGAGTACTTGAGAGTAGAAGTTTAGGAACAAAAGGAACATTTTTACGAATCAAGAACCAACACATTCACCAAGCATTGAATGCTGAACTAGCTAATTTATAGATAAAAAAAGAATAATCTACTCCTTTCAGTAGGTTATTCTTTTTGTTAGTAAATTCAGAACTTGTAGTAAAAAATGCAAATTTTGTAAAAAAGATAGGAAGAAAAATTTTTTGTAGTGAAATTACAAGAGACTCGAAGAGGCTACTGGCGACCTCACAAACAAAAAATATTTTTCTTCCTATCTTTTCTTCCATTTAAAAATATCAACTTTAGCTTCTGTGCCATTTAATATTCTTTGAATATTTGTGCGGTGTCGATAAATGATAAAGATATCTGCAAGTAATGCTATTGTTGTCAGAACCATATCTTGAAAATATAGAGATAAAAGAACACCAATTGAAATCGTAAGCATACTTGTAAAACTTACCATTTTTGAAATCGCTAAAGTCAAAATAAAGATTCCTAAACCAATTAGAAATAATACAGGTTGATACGCTAATATAACTCCAGCAAAAGTCGCAACAGCTTTGCCACCCTTAAAATTTGCAAATAATGGATACGTATGACCCATTACAGCAAATAATGCAATAATGAGAGGGGAAATCCCGTGTAAATCCATTTGCTTTAATAGAAGAACACTAATCGAACCTTTTAAAAGATCCATTAATAAAACAATCGTTCCTGCCTTTTTACCAAGAATTCTAAAAGAATTCGTAGCCCCTAAATTTCCACTTCCGTGTTGTCTAATATCAATTTGAAAAAACTTACGTCCAATCCATAATCCAGAAGGAATGGATCCTAATAAGTATGCCATCGTAGCACCTAAAAAAATGGATAGCATAGATATGTCTTTCTCCTTTATTCGTTAAATTTAAATTATACTTATTGATTATAGCATATTTTAAAAAAATTAGTATGTTTTTAAAGGGAGTTAGGAAGAATTCTTGCAATATTTGAAAAATTAAGTATGATAGAGTAGATATGTTTTATAAATAGGAAGAAGGAGAGTCGTGAATGAGTAAAGTCACTAACCAATATAATGATGATTCAATTCAAGTATTAGAAGGCTTAGAAGCCGTTCGAAAACGTCCAGGGATGTATATCGGTTCAACTGACCATCGTGGATTGCATCATCTTGCATATGAAATTGTTGATAATGCAGTCGATGAAGCCTTATCTGGATATGCAAGTAAGATTGATGTCACAATTCATAAAGATGGTTCACTATCTGTTAGAGATAATGGACGTGGAATGCCAACCGGAAAACATGCTTCAGGAATTCCAACCATTCAAGTCATTTTTACCGTTTTACATGCTGGTGGTAAATTTGGACAAGGTGGATATAAAACTTCTGGAGGACTTCATGGGGTAGGAGCCAGTGTTGTAAATGCCTTATCTGATTGGTTAGAAGTAGAAGTATTACGTGATGGTGTATTATATACTCAAACATTTAAAACAGGTGGAGAAAAAGTTAGTTCCATTAAAAAAGAAAAAACAAATCGTAAAGGTTCTGGGACAACAGTTCGTTTCTTACCAAGCAAACATATTTTTTCAACTATCGTTTGGTCTTATGAAACTTTAGCGGAACGTTTACGCGAATCTGCCTTTTTATTAAAAGGATTAACGATTACATTAACGGATGAAAGAACGGATACAAGTGATGTATTTTGTTATGAAGAAGGTATTCGTAATTTTATTCAATATTTAAATGAAGAAAAAGATACTTTATCTCCAATTGTAGATTTCAATAGTACGATTGATGGAGTAGAAACAGAATTTGCCTTCCAATATAATGATGGCTATTCTGAAACAATTTTATCATTTGTTAATAATGTTCGTACAAAAGATGGTGGAACTCACGAAGTAGGAATGAAAACTGCCTTAACAAAAGCTTTTAATGAATATGCTCGTAAAGTGGGTCTATTAAAAGAAAAAGATAAAAATCTAGAAGGTAGTGACGTTCGTGAAGGATTAACAGCGATTGTTTCTTTACGTGTTCCGGAAGAGATTTTACAATTTGAAGGACAAACGAAGGATAAATTAGGAACTCCTGCTGCAAGAAGTATTGTTGATAATACGATTTTTGAACAATTAGGAATCTTTTTAACAGAAAATGGTGAAATCGCTCAAGAATTAATTCGTAAAGCTCTAAAAGCAAGAGAAGCACGTGAAGCGAGTCGTAAAGCAAGAGAAGAGAGCCGTAATGGTAAAAAAGGAAAGAAAAAAGAAACTCTTCTATCTGGTAAATTAACACCTGCTCAAGGGAAAAATCCTAAAAAGAATGAGCTTTACTTGGTAGAGGGAGATTCTGCGGGTGGTTCAGCGAAACAAGGACGTGACCGTAAATTCCAAGCAATCTTACCATTACGAGGAAAAGTTATTAATACTGAGAAAGCTTCTTTATCTGATATTTTAAAAAATGAAGAAATTAATACAATCATTTACACAATTGGTGCTGGAGTTGGGAATGACTTTAATATTGAAGATTGTAATTACGATAAAATTGTCATTATGACCGATGCCGATACCGATGGAGCTCATATTCAAGTATTACTATTAACATTCTTCTATCGTTATATGAAGCCATTAATCGAGGCAGGAAAAGTCTATTTAGCTTTACCACCATTGTTTAAGATTTCAAAAGGTACTGGTAAGAAACAAGTTGTAGAATATGCTTGGACTGAAAAAGAATTAGAAGAAAAAATTAAAAAAGTTGGTAAAGGTTACTTATTACAACGTTATAAAGGTCTTGGGGAAATGAATGCAGACCAATTATGGGAAACAACGATGAACCCTGAGACTAGAACATTGATTCGTGTTGTTATTGATGATAAAGCTCAAGCTGAACGTCGTGTAAGTACATTAATGGGGAATAAAGTTGAGCCACGTAGAAAATGGATTGAAAGTCATGTGGAATTTAGCTTAGAAGATGGAAAGAGTATTTTAGAAACAGAAGGGCATTTAACAGTGAATGAACAACCAAAAGTTTCTAAAACAAAAAAAGAAGAAATAAATTCTCCATCATCTGTTGAACAATTATCACTATTAATGGAGGAGGAATAATATGAGCATGCAGCAAGATATCCAAGAGTTAAATCTTGAAGATGTAATGGGCGATCGCTTTGGACGTTATTCCAAATATATTATTCAAGATCGTGCCTTACCAGATATTCGTGATGGATTAAAACCTGTACAAAGACGTATTTTATATGCGATGTTTGTAGAAGGAAATACGAGTGAAAAACAATTTAGAAAATCTGCTAAAACTGTTGGTAATGTAATTGGTAATTATCATCCTCACGGGGATTCATCGGTTTATGAAGCGATGGTTCGTTTAAGTCAGGATTGGAAATTAAGAGATGTTTTAGTAGAAATGCATGGGAATAACGGTAGTATGGATGGAGACCCAGCTGCAGCTATGCGTTATACGGAAGCTCGTTTATCAAAAATTTCTGAAGAATTATTACGTGATTTAGACAAAAAAACGGTTGATTTTGTATTAAACTTTGATGATACAGAAGAAGAACCAACAGTTTTACCAGCTCGATTCCCGAATTTATTAGTCAATGGTGCTACCGGGATTTCTGCTGGTTATGCAACTGAAATTCCAACACATAATTTAGGTGAAGTCATTGATGCAACGATTCATACCATTGATCACCCTAAAGCAACGGTTAAGGAATTAATGCAATTTGTAAAGGGTCCAGATTTTCCAACGGGAGCAATCATTCAAGGAATTGATGAATTAGAACAAGCGTATGAAACCGGTAAAGGTAAAGTAGTGGTTCGTTCTAAAACATCCATTGAAGCCATTAAAGGTGGAAAGAGTCAAATTGTTGTCACTGAAATTCCTTATGAAGTAAATAAGGCATTATTAGTGAAGAAAATTGATGAGATTCGTTTAAATAAAAAAATTGAAGGGATTGCCGAAGTACGAGACGAATCAGACCGTACTGGATTACAAATTGTCATTGAGTTGAAAAAAGAAGCAAATGCAGAAGGAATTTTAAATTATTTATTAAAAAATACTGAGCTTCAAATTAATTATAATTTCAATATGGTTGCGATTGATGCTAGACGTCCAATGCAAGTTGGGTTAAAGAAAATACTCGATTCTTATATTGCTCATCAAAAAGAAGTTATTACAAAAAGAACTCAATTTGACTTAAATAAAGCGCAAGATCGTTTGCATATTGTAGATGGTTTAATGAAAGCTTTATCGATTTTAGACGAAGTGATTGCATTAATTCGTAATAGTAATGATAAAAAAGATGCAAAAGAAAAATTAGTAGAAACTTATGATTTTACAATGACACAAGCAGAAGCAATCGTTAGCTTGCAATTATATCGTTTAACGAATACAGATATTACAATTTTACAAGAAGAAAAATTAGACTTAAATGAACGTGTTGCGACTTTAACAAGTATTTTGAAATCAGAAAAAACTTTATTACAAGTTATGAAACAAGAATTACGTGAATTAAAGAAAAAATATGCGACACCTCGTTTAACAGAAATTCAAGCGGAAATTAAAGAAATTAAAATTGAAACAGAGATTTTAATTCCAGAAGAAGAAGTGTATGTAGTAGCTACAAAACAAGGCTATTACAAACGAGTTAGTCCGCGTTCCTTTGCTTCGAGTGCTCCTGAAGAGAATGGATTGCGTGAAGGGGACGAAGTCTTACTTGTTCAAAAAGTATCGACTTTAGATAGTTTAGTGTTATTTACGTCTAAAGGGAATTATTTACATCTACCAGTTCATGAAATTCCTGAAGCAAAATGGAAAGATGTGGGGCATCATTTAAGTCAATCCATTTCTTTAGCGACTAACGAAATTATTTTAGCCGGAATGGTGAAAGAAAAAGATAGTAATGATGTTTATCAAGACTGGACAGTTGTATTCTTTACAAAAGAAGGACTTGTGAAACAAACTGCGCTGAATGAATTTAATACGTATCGAGGCTATAAAACTCGTACAAGTAATGCCATTAAATTAAAAACTGCAACGGATGAAGTAGTAGCTATTGAGCTAGTTCCAAATCAAGAGCAAGAAATTTTTATTGTGACTCATTGTGGTTTTGGCTTACGTTATGAATTAAGTGAAGTTCCTGTTGTAGGTACTGTTGCTAGTGGAGTTAAGGCGATTAATTTAAGAAAAGACGATTTTGTTGCTGGAGCAATGGTTTATAGTCCAGAACATAAAGTTGTTTCAGCCTTTTTAGCGACTCAACGTGGAGCGGTGAAACGCTTCAATGTTTTAGAAGTTTCTATGCTTACAAGAGCTAAGAGAGGATTAATGGTCTTACGAGAATTGAAGAATAATCCTCACCGTGTTGTTTATTTAGATGGAAATATTTCTTCAAAACAAGAATATATTATTGTTTCGACAAATGGAGAAATGAAAGAGATTCGTCCAATGGATTTAAGTTTAGTCGATCGTACAAGTAATGGTTCAGCATTGTTAAATGATGCAGATGGAGTTACGAAGACAGTATTGAAAAAATTTGTTTATGATTTTTAATAGACTTTCTGGGTATAGTAGTATTAGGACGCTAGCAAACTCGCTCTGCGAGTTTCATAGCTAAATTTTGAGCCTAGGTCTCAAAATTTCCTGCGTGATAAGCCCGGTTTGGCTTATCATGCTCATACTACTATAGAAAGTCTTTGGGGTATAAAAAAGACAGAATCAATTTGATTCTGTCTTTTCTTTGTCTTAAAAATCAATTTCTGTTGAATATTGACTGGCTGCATTCCATAGTAAGTATTCTTTAATACCAGCTTCTTTTAAAGCTCTAATTTCTTGGCTAATAACATCAGCTGTGTACAATTGGAAGTTTCCTTCACCTAAATAGTCAGCTGTAAAAGCTTGTATCCAAGGTCTTGAAGTAGGCGATGGATTTAAATCTTTCACATATCCATTTTCAATTTTCATATATTGAGTCACAATATCATATGGTTGCTTATCTGGATCTTTTACACCAAAAGCTCCATTTACCCAGTGACTTGGGAAAATCATTGGAGAAATAACATCTACATGATCTGCAATATTCGTGAATTTTTGTCCGATACCACCAATTTTAGAAGCAGTAATCGCGTGCGCTAAAATATCAGCCGAAAGGTGAACCCCATACGGTTTTAATTTTTCACGAACAAATGAGACGAAATCAGTAACTGCAGCGATACGTGCTTCATCCATATCAGTATAATCACTATAATCACCTAAATCGTAATCTAAGTATTTTTCTACTAATTCAAACCCAAGAGGGAAACGAACATAGTCTAATTGAATATCTTTAAATCCAGCTTTAGCAGCACCTACTGCAATTTCAGCAATGTATTCCCAATTTTCTTTTAAGAAAGGATTTAGGAAAGATTCACCTTCATCATTTTCCCAAACAGTTCCCGCTAGAGTACGGAAGGTTAAATCTGGATTTTGATAAGGAACTAAGTGGTCCCCAAAACTTACGATTCGAGCAATTGGATAAATTTGATGTTTTTCCAAAGTTTTCAGTAATTGTTTTGTGTCTGTAATTTCATTAACAGTATTGTTTTGGATTGTTTGATTATTAGTTTCTAATGGCATAGTTATTTTACCATAACCATCTCGGACATCCACGACAACAGCATTAATGTCTGTTTTGTCTACGTAACGAACTATTCTATCTAGTTCTTCAGCTTTCGCTCTAAAAGCTTGAACATAAATTCCTTTTACACCTTCTTTAGGGTATGGAATATTAATACCAGAATCATAACTACTAGTTGTAGGGAAGTTTACAGGAACTTTTAATAAGCTAGAGGTTCTTAATGTTAATTTTTGTGTTACTTCTTCTTCAGCATGAACAGATTGAAAGAGTAGAACAACTATTCCTAGAAGAAGGACACGCATGATTCTGTTGACTGTTTTCATCAGCATCTTACTCCTTTCTAGCATTCAAACGAGCTTTTAAAATACGGATTGGTTTATCAATTGCTGAAAGAGGATCATTAATTTCTTCTAAAATATTTTGACGTTCCAATGCCGCTTCGTTTAATTCTTTAATTTTATCTTTCAAATCATCTTTTGATAATTTGTTTCCAGATATTTCAACAAAGAATTTTTGCTCATTATTCAATTGTTCTTCAGATTTTTTAATATAATCTGTTATACTGTCGACAATTTTTTGCAAGTTTGAACTTACAATTTTTATTTCAACACTTGGCAAGTCTTTGTCTTGTAAATTACTAAGGTGAGACGCATCATCACGAATCACTTTTAATGTTTTAGTAATTTGTTTTTGAATATCTTTTCTTTGTTGAAGATTATCAAAAACTTTACCTTTTTTCTTAGCGTAATTTGCTAGAGTCGAATCATCAGCGATATCATCTTCCCAATCACTTTGCAAATTGGCTTCAAAAGTTTGGATGTTGTTTAAATGATCAACAACCACAGGTAAGGTATCTTGTACTTCTTGAACAGTTTTTTCAGCACTCTTCTTTGTATTAGAGCAGGCTGCAAATACTAGCAAACTTGCACTAATCAAGAATACCTTCGTTGCAATTTTTTTCATAACGCACTCCTTACTTTGAGGCTGCATTCTTATAGAATGCGCGCATCTTAATTTATAGACACACAAATTACTTTGTCATTATACAGTTTTTTTGTGAAATATACAAATTATTAACCGATTTGATAGGTTTTTCATGTGAAAATGGGGCAAAAATAGGTGAAATTTGGTAAAAAATGAATTTTCTAAAGTAGATTTTGAAAGTTTTAATGGTTCTATTCTCATGTTTGACGAAGAATAGTAGAATAGGTACAATAGAGCTATTGAGAGTAGAAAGAGGTATTTTATGATTATTTATTTAGTTTTAAGTTTATTATTAATTGCAGCAGACCAAGTAATGAAAATGTGGATTGTTTCTAATTTTGCATTACATACAGGACAAGAATTATTACCAGGTGTTGTGAAGTTATTTTATATTCAAAATACTGGTGCAGCATGGGGAATTTTAGCAGGACAACAATTTGTTTTCTATATTATTACAGCTTTTGGAGTTTCTGCTATTTTATACTTGATGTTTCAAGAAAGAGGAAAATCAAAATTTGCATTAACAACGTATAGTTTGTTATTAGCTGGAGCATTAGGAAATTTTATTGACCGTGTTCGATTAGGATTTGTTGTAGATATGTTTCAACTTGAATTTATCGATTTCCCAATTTTTAATATTGCAGATATTTGTTTAACTGTTGGGGTAGCGGCATTATTTTTATATATTTTAATTGTCGAAAGAAAGAAGGAAAAAAGTGGAAAATAAGATTATTGAATTAACACTATCATTAGAAAAAAGCGAAAGACTCGATAAAATTTTAACAAAAGAATTATCTCATACACGTTCAGTCATTCAACAATGGTTAAAATCAGGATTTGTATCTGTTAATGGGGAAGTAGTCAAAGCTAACTACAAAGCAAAAGATGGAGACCATGTTACGATTCAAATTGAAGAAGAGGAAGAATTAACGGTTCTTGCAGAAAATATTCCATTAGAAATTGTTTATGAAGATGAACATTTATTAGTGATTAATAAACCAAGTGGAATGGTTGTACATCCTTCAAAAGGACATTCAACTGGTACATTAGTGAATGCATTACTGTATCACGTGGATCAATTATCCAAGGGTTCTGAAACATATCGTCCAGGAATTGTGCATCGAATTGACAAAGATACATCCGGATTATTAGTAGTCGCAAAAACGCCACAAGCTCATGTTGGCTTATCGAATCAATTAATGGATCACTCTATGACTCGTAGTTATGTTGCAATTGTGGATGGAAGCTTTGAGCATATTACTGGTACAGTGGATGCACCATTAGCTAGAGATCCACATAATCGTCTAAAACGTTGTGTTCAAAAAGAAGGAAAACAAGCGATTACTCATTTTACAGTAATCCAAGCGTTAAAAGAGGCGAGTGTTTTACGCTTAAATTTAGAAACAGGAAGAACTCATCAAATTCGTGCTCATATGGAATTTATTCATCACCCAATTTTAAATGATCCGATGTATCATCCAAATGGAAAAAATGCTACAGAATTTGGACAATATTTACATGCTGAAACTTTAGGATTTGTTCATCCTATTACACAAGAAAAACTATATTTTGAAAGTCCATTACCAAAAGAATTTGAAGAAATGATTCAAGAATTACAGTAGAGGAGTATGGATATGTCAGAAATATTCTTATTAGATGAAGCAACGATGAATCGATCAATGACGAGAATATCTTATGAAATTATTGAACAATACAAATCAGTTGATGATTTAGTACTTGTTGGCATTAAAACTAGAGGAGTTCATATTGCTAAACGACTTCAAAAGAAAATCGAATCCATTGAAAATCAACCAGTATTACTAGGTGAAATTGACATTACTTTATATAGAGATGATCGCCACGAACCAGATCCAACGGTAGATCCAATTATTAATGGAACGAATATTCCTTTTTCATTAAATGGAAAAAATGTCGTTTTAGTAGATGATGTCATCTTTACTGGTAGAACGGTACGTTCTGCATTAAATGCTTTAATGGAATACGGTAGACCAAAAACGATTAGTTTAGCAGTTTTAATTGATCGTGGTCATAGAGAATTGCCCATTCGTCCGGACTATGTAGGAAAAAACATTCCAACTTCAAAAAATGAGGAAATTTTAGTGAAATTACATGAAGTTGACGATGAGGAATGTGTTACTTTAAAAAAAGTATAAGGAATGTATCAAAATAGTTGCATTCTAATTCATATTAGTGTAATATAACTAACGGTATAAAAACCATATTTCACACCTAATTGGATGATAAGGGTGGTGCTTAGGAATAAGTACCCTTGTCGATGAAAATTGGGGAGGAAAAATAAAACCAAAATTGGAGGAAAACAAAAATGGCAGTTATTTCAATGAAACAATTGTTAGAAGCTGGTGTACATTTCGGTCACCAAACACGTCGCTGGAACCCTAAGATGAAGAGATACATCTTCACAGAAAGAAATGGTATCTATATCATCGACTTACAAAAAACCGTTAAATTAGTGGACGACGCATACAACTACTTGCGTGAAGTTGCTCAAGACGGAGGTATTGCTTTATTCGTAGGTACTAAAAAACAAGCACAAGATGCTGTTAAAGATGAAGCAATCCGTACAGGTCAATACTATGTTAACCATCGTTGGTTAGGTGGTATGTTGACTAACTGGGATACAATCCAAACACGTATCAACCGCTTGAAAAAAATTAAAGAAATGCAAGAAGACGGTACATTCGATTTATTACCTAAAAAAGAAGTTGGCGTTCTATTAAAAGAATTAGACAAACTTGAAAAATACTTAGGTGGTATTAAAGATATGCCACGCATTCCTGATGTAATGTTTATCGTTGACCCTCGTAAAGAACGCATTGCAGTTCAAGAAGCTCACAAATTAAACATTCCAATCGTTGCTATGGTTGACACAAACTGTGACCCTGATGAAATCGATGTTGTTATTCCATCAAATGACGATGCTATCCGTGCGGTTAAATTAATCGTAGCTAAAATGGCTGATGCATTCGTTGAAGGTAACCAAGGTGAAGACGTAGCAGTTGACGAAGAAGACTTAGATAAAGATACTTCATTAGAAGATATTGAAAAATTAGTTGAAGGCGACAACGCTGAATAATCACTAACCAGTAGGCTGTTTGGAATCGAAAAAAATCTTTCATCCAAACAGCTTTTTTTAAAAAATAATATTTGTAAATTTTTATAATTTAGGAGGAAATTGAAATGGCACAAATTTCAGCACAATTAGTAAAACAACTACGTGACATGACTGGCGTAGGGATGATGGATGCTAAAAAAGCATTAGTTCAAACTGAAGGAGATATCGATGCAGCTGTTGACTATTTACGTGAAAATGGTTTAGCAAAAGCAGCTAAAAAAGCTGACCGTATCGCTGCAGAAGGTATTACAAACGTATTAGTAGATGGAAACGTTGCAGTTGTATTAGAAGTAAATGCTGAAACAGACTTCGTTGCTAAAAACGACAAATTCCAAGCATTAGTAGCAAAATTATCAGAAGTAATTTTAGCTAACAAACCAGCTAACTTAGAAGCTGCTTTAGAAATCGTTACTCCAGAAGGTAAAGTTTCTGACGTAATTGCTGAAGCAACTACAGTTATCGGAGAAAAAATTTCATTACGTCGTTTTGAAATCGTTGAAAAATCTGATGCAGATGCATTCGGAGCATACTTACACATGGGTGGACGTATCGGTGTGTTAACTGTATTAGAAGGTTCTACAGATGCAGATGCTGCTAAAGACATTGCTATGCACGTTGCAGCAATCAATCCTAAATATGTTGACCGTTCAGAAGTTTCTGCTGATGAATTAGAACATGAGAAAAAAGTTCTTACAGAACAAGCATTAAACGAAGGTAAACCAGCTAATATCGTTGAAAAAATGATTGCTGGACGTTTAAACAAATTCTTAGCTGAAATCAGCTTGAACGACCAACCATTCGTTAAAGATCCAGATACAACAGTTGCTAAATATGCTGCTTCTAAAGGTGGTAAAGTTAAATTATTCCACCGTTATGAAGTTGGTGAAGGTTTAGAAAAACGTGTTGATAACTTCGTTGAAGAAGTAATGGGACAAGTTAAAAAATAATTGATTTCAATTAGTGGGGAATAAGGTAGGAAGCTGCCCTCTATTCCCCTTTTTTTTAGACTAAATTCACTAGGAAATGTATAAGAAGAGGAGTCCTTACAATGGTTGAACCTAAATATAAACGTGTGGTATTAAAATTAAGTGGAGAAGCATTAGCAGGCCAAACAGGTTTTGGTATTAATCCTCCAACTATTAAGGAAATTGTTAAAGAAATTAAAGAAGTTCATGATCTTGGCGTTCAAATTGCAATCGTTGTTGGTGGCGGAAATATTTGGCGTGGTGTAACAGGAGAAGAAGTAGGTATGGAACGTGCTCAAGCAGACTATATGGGTATGCTTGCAACAGTGATGAATGCATTAGCATTGCAAGATGCATTAGAAAACATTGGAGTTCCTACACGTGTTCAAACTTCAATCGAAATGCGTCAAATTGCTGAACCTTACATTCGTCGTAAAGCGATTAGAAACTTAGAAAAAGAACGTGTTGTAATTTTTGCTGGGGGTACTGGTAATCCATATTTCTCAACAGATACTGCCGCTGCATTACGCGCTGCTGAAATTGAAGCAGATGCTATTTTAATGGCTAAAAATAATGTTGATGGTGTTTATAGTGCGGATCCTCGTATTGATACAAATGCAATTAAATTTAATGAATTAACACATTTAGATGTGATTCAAAAAGGACTAAAAGTAATGGATACAACAGCAAGTTCATTATCAATGGATAATGATATTCCATTAGTTGTCTTCAATTTAAATGAAACAGGAAATATTCGTCGAGTTGTTCTTGGTGAAAATATCGGTACAACTGTAAGGGGGAAATAATATGACAGCAACTGAAATTATTGCAAATGCTAAAGAACGTATGAAAAAAACTGAAGATGCCTTACAACGTGAATTAGGCGGCATTCGTGCTGGACGTGCGAACGCAAGTCTTTTAGATCGCCTGCAAGTTGAGTATTATGGAGTTCCAACTCCAGTTAATCAATTAGCTTCTGTAACAGTTCCTGAAGCTCGTATGCTTTTAATTACACCTTATGACAAATCTAGTTTACAAGATATTGAACGTGCAATTTTAATGTCTGATATTGGTATTACACCAACAAATGATGGTAGTGTTGTTCGTTTAGTTATTCCACAATTAACAGAAGAACGTCGTAAAGAATTAGCGAAACAAGTAGGGAAAGAAGCTGAAGGCGCAAAAGTAAGTGTTCGTAACATTCGTCGTGATGCGATTGAGCATTTAAAGAAAGCTGAAAAAAATAAAGAAATCACTGAAGATGATTTACGTGGATATGAAAAAGATATTCAAAAATTAACAGATGACAGCGTTAAAAACATTGATCATTTAGCACAAGTGAAAGAAAAAGAATTATTAGAAGTATAATTCATGATGTGGCAACAAATCTTTGTAATCGTAATAGATTTGTTGTCACTTATTTTTTGAATCGTTGAAAGGAGATTTTATGAAATTAACGAAAAAACAACAATTTCTATTGGTTAAGTTAGCGATATTAGCCATTATCCTAGTTATTTCTGGACTTGGTTTATTCTCAAAAAATCAAAAGAAATCTTCCAATAAATCGAATACTAATCAAACACAAGTAGAAAGTAGTGTAGATTTTTCTGGATATGACAAATCAAAAATGTATACTCTTCAAGTTGGAAAAGTAGCCGATGGAGATACATTCCATGTTAAATTAGATGGAAAAGATTTTAAAATTCGTTTATTACTCATTGATACACCAGAAACAGCTAAAGAAGGAAAGGCTGCCCAACCATTTGCAGATCAAGCAAAACAAAAAACAGAAGAACTGTTAAAGAAAGCTAAAAAAGTAGAAGGTAAGTTTGATGTCGGTGATTATACAGATAAATATGGACGTGCTTTAATGTACGTTTACTTAGATGGAAAATTATTACAACAAACTTTAGTAGAAGAAAGTTTAGCAAGAGTAGGGTATGCTCACCCACCGAATACAACGCTATTAAAAGATTTACAAAAAGTAGAAGAACAAACGAAAAAGAAAAAGAAAAACATTTGGGAAAAAGATGGCTACGTAACAAACCGTGGATTTGATCCAAGCGTATACTAATCTGTCTCAGTTATGATATAATTTTGCCAAGATTACATATTAATTAGGTGGCAGGGTTATGAAAAAAAGAAGTGTTATCGTAACAATTTTATTTTTGATATATTTAGTAGTTGTCTTTACTGTCTTTTTCAATGATAAAAGGATGATCGCAGTATTTGCATCTATTGGAGCCGCAATTTATGCTGCAAATATTAAAAGATTGAAAGATTCAGAAAAGAAGTAACGATAGTAAAAGCTAAGTACAAAATATAGTGCTTAGCTTTTTTATATTTACTCTGTTTTAAAACTGTTTTTGCCTTTATATCAAGGTTTAGACGACTTATACTACAACAGTTCTATCCCAATATATTGTGTTATGAAAAATAAAATAAAAAAATTAAGCACAATATATTGTATTTCCCTCTAATATGAGGTATCATACTACCTGTATGAAACAAAAGGGAGAGATGTTTATGTCAAATCGTCAAATTACACTATATTCAAAACCAAATTGTATGCAATGTAACTTTACAAAACAATTTTTTGAGGATAATCAAGTACCATTTGTGGTTAAAGATGTTTTTGAATCAGAAGAGGCTTTAGAAGAAGTGAAAGCATTAGGTTTCCAATCATTACCAGTTGTTGTAGCCGATGGAATTGAACCATTCTTTGGTTTCCGTCCAGACATTTTAGAACAATTAGTTGGGTAAAAATTTTAACTTTATCCTTAAATTTTAAAAACGATTTTTCTTTCGTAGTACGACGCTACAAGTAGAAAAATCGTTTTATTTTTGTTTACAAATTCATCGTTATATGGTTAAGTTAAAGGGAATAAACGATTGGAGGTTCTTATGAGTTTCGAAGTCATCCTAACAAAAGAAACAAGTGCAAAAGTTTCGCAGATTGCTACTAAAATTGCAGATTGGTTGAAACAATCTAGCAACAATCAAGTGATTTATCTAGTTCCGGATCATATTAAATTTTCTGCAGAATTAGAAATGATTCAAGAAGTGGGTCAATTATTACAGCAACCGAAGAATTCTTATGCTGTTACAAAGCTTCAAGTGTATAGTTTTAAACGTTTGGCATGGTATTTTTTAAGAGATCATGCTGCATTGCAACGTCCTTCATTATCCAAAGTTGGAATTTGTATGATTTTACAAAAAATCTTATCCGAATATCAAGAAGAATTAGTACTTTTTAATAAAGAATCTCGTCATAAAGGATTTATTGAACGTTTATCTGCTGTCATGCAAGAATTTCGTTTAGGTGGAATCGAAGTAGAGGACTTCTCAGAGTGGTTTGAACAAGATTCTTATGAAGAAATTGACCAACGTTTAAAAGAATTTGGCATCATTTATAAACATTATTTAGAATATTTAAAACAAGATTTTGTTCAATCAGAAGATTTATTACGGATATTAGCGCAAGAAATTTCATCTATGGATTTATCAAATACGTATGTTGTAATTGATCAATCCTATCATTTAAATGCAATGGAATTAGAAGTAATTGATGCTTTAGTGAAATCGTGCGGAAGAGTAGAGTTTTATACGACTGCAACAACTGATGCCTTTAAACCAAAAGAAACGCTAGAATCTGGGTTATTTGACTCCAATCGCCAATTAATTTCTCGCTTATTAAATTGGTTAATGATTGATGAAAGTAAACCTGTTTTAAAAGAATTAAAAGAGAGTAATACGACTTATCATCCTGACTTTTTAGAACTTGAGCAATATTGGTTAGAAACAAGTGGTGGTCTTGAAACTTCTTCTGAATCTTCATCTAAAAAAATCGATGCGTTACAATGGATTACTTATGAAGATGAACGTCAAGAAATTCAAGAAACATTAGCAACGATTAAAACATTAGTTGATAGCGGTAACTATCGTTACCAAGATATTCAAATTTTATCGAGAAATTTAGAAGAACAACAAACATTATTACAACCTTTATTAGAAACGTACCAAATTCCGTATTTCATGGATTTATCCGATACAATGGAGCATCATCCACTCATTCAAGTGCTAGACGCTATTTTTGCTATCCAGAAGCATTTTTGGCGTTATCATGATATTATGAACCTTCTAAGAAGTGAATATTGTTTCTGGCCTCTAAATCGAGCAAATTCAAAGAGTGAGGATAATGAGGAAGAGGATTTAAGACAAGCACTGATTCATTATCGTCAAACATTAGATGAAACAGAAACAATTATACTAGCACAAGGTTATGAAGGAAAAGATTGGATTTCAAGTAAAACCTGGAATTATCAACTTGAAAATATTGATGAAGATAGCTTAAGTAGCAGAGAAGTGTTAGTGAATCAACAGTTAACACAAGCACAAGAACTACGAGAGCAAATCGTCTCTTTATTAGAACCTTTCTATAAGAAATTAGATAAAGTAGAGACAACAAAAGAAGCAATCACTCTTCTATATCAATTATTAGAAAAAATTGGGGTAACAGATGCATTCCTATACTGGAGAAATCATGCTGCCAATATTGGGGACATTCAAACAGCTCGTAGACAAGATCAAGTATGGAATGAATTTTTAAAATTATTAGAAGAGTATGTTTATATTTTTGGAGATGAACCATTTGATTGGGAAATTTTCCAATTATTATTACATACAGGATTCGAACATACACACTATAATATGGCCCCATCTACTTTAGACCAATTAACGTGTACGGGAATTGATTCTGTTCGTTATTCTCCTAAAAAGGTTACATTTGTTATTGGGTTATCTCAAGGTGTCCTTCCTAGAATGGAAGAGGAGAGTGGTCTAATAACAGATGAAGAAAGAGAGTATTTATTAAGTAAATTAGATAGTGGACGTTTCTTACATCCAACAACCATTCAAAAACAATCAGTAGAGCCATTTTTATTTTATAAAGTGTTAACTTCAGCAACTGAAAAGTTATACTTATCAATGCATCATACAGATAAAGGAGCTAAATTAAAACCTTCTAGTTTTGTAGAACGTATTTTAAATCAATATGAAATTTCTACCCAAGATGGCAATCAAAAACAGCAAGAACGATTTGAACAGGGCGACTTTGTAACGATTCATGAATTATTTACGACTTTATTACAAAAACTTCGTCAGTATAAATTTTCAAAAGAAGAAGATATTCCATCTATTTGGATTGCTTTACCTCATTTATTAAGACAGGATAAAGATTTCCAACAGGAGTATCATACATTAGTGGATAGTGTATTCCATTTAAATATTGCAAAACAATTACCAAAAGAATTGGCTGCTGAATTATATGGAAATCATTTATACTTATCAACTTCTCAAGTTGAAACCTTTTATAAGGATCCATTTAGTCATTTCTTACAATATGGGTTAAATGTACGAGAGCGTAGAGAGTTCGAATTAACAGCAGCAGGATCTGGGGAATATTTCCATGAAACATTTGACCAGTTCATTCGCAAAGTTCATGAATTGAAATTGGATATTCGTGCTATAGATGCAGCTACAACAGAAAAAGTATTAAAAGAAATTTTCAATTCTATGAATGATGATGCAAGATTCCAAATTTTAAATGCTACACCAAGAATGAATTGGACAAAAGTGCTACTACAAGATACGATTCGACAAACATTATCAGCAGCATTATTGCAATTACAACAATTACAAGTAACACCATGGAAAACAGAAGTTGTTTTTGGAGCAAAATCTGATAAAAAAATTGAAATCCCATTGAACGATACTCAATCTTTATTTATTCGTGGAAAAATTGACCGTATAGACCTTTTAGAAACCGAAAAGGGTTATCACTTAGGAATTGTCGATTATAAATCTTCAGCACAAAAATTTGATATCAATCGATTACGTTATGGAATTCAATTACAACTATTAACGTATTTATCAGTTGCTAGAAACATTGTTTCTGACCAATTTAAGAAAACTGTGACGCCTTATGGTGGATTATATATGCATGTTTTTCAACCAAGCTTTAACGCTAAAGATCTGAAATCAGATGCAGATTTTGCAGAAACTCGTCTGAAGAAATATAAATTATCTGGATTATTGACGAATGATTTTGGAGTTCTGCAACAAGTACAACCTGATTTTGAAGCAGGAGACTCTATTGTATTACCATTTGGCGTTAAGAAAGATGGAGAATATAAAGCAACTAGCCAAGTCTATGCTCCTGATGACATGAATTTATTAATGGACTTTGCTTTTTATCAATTGAAAACTGCAGGAGAAAGAATTTTAAATGGGGAAAATCAAATTGCTCCATTTGATGAATTAAAAGAATATGCAGATTCAGTAAATGGTAAATTCAGTGCAATTTCTATGTTTGATGCGACAAATCCAGAAAATAATTATCAATTTTTAACGAAAATGCCTCTTCAAGAGAACTTAACTTGGATGAGAAAGAAAATGGACGGAAAGGAGGAGTAATCGATGATACCAGTAAAACCAGAGGGTGTACTAGCAACTCCTGAACAATGGCAAGCGATTTGGCAAAGAGGGGATAATTTATTAGTTTCTGCTTCTGCTGGATCGGGAAAAACAAAAGTATTAGTCGACCGAATTATGGGATATATCGAAGATGGAGTGAATATTGATTCTTTATTAATTGTGACTTTTACTGAAGCCGCTGCAAAAGAAATGAAAGAACGTTTGCGTACTAATTTAGAAAAAGCTATTACAAAAGAAACAGATATTGCTAAGAAACATATGTATGTCAAACAACTAAGTCTATTACCAAATGCAACGATTTCTACCATTCATAGTTTCTGTATGAAAGTTATTCGTCGTTATTTCTATTTAAGTCAATTAGACCCTGTATTTTCACTATTAAATGAAGTAGAGGGAACTTTATTAAAAGAAAAAGTATGGCGAAACATACAAGATGAATTATTAGAAGAACATTCTTGGATGGATGGTTTAATGCGCTATTTTTCTAGCGATCGTAATGATGATGGATTTACCACATTAGTTTATCAACTATATGATTTTTCACGTTCAAAACCAAATCCAAAACAATGGATTTCTTCTTTAGCAGATTTATATGAAACAAAGGATAATTACGGAGAAATCCCGATTATTAAAGATCAATTTGCACCTTATATTGTCGAAGAATTAAACTATTTAGTTTCTGCCTATGATGAATTAATTAAATTAGCTGAAGTAACTGGATTTGAAAAGTGTAAAGACGTAGTTGAAGCTGATGCTCAAAAAATTCAGGAAGTGTATGCAGCATTTGCAAGTGCTAATTACACAGCAGCGTATACATTAGCGCAGGGACTAAGTTTTGACCGTTTCCCAACTGTTCCAAAAAAAGATGAAACTACAGATAGAGAAGCAGTACAGGCCATTAAACGTAAAAGAGATAGCCTAAAGAAACATTGGGAAGATCAGTTATTAGCAACAGCCTTTTTCGAGTCTCCTGAGGTTCAAATGAAGCATTTAAAAGCAATTTATCCAATGATGTTGCATTTATCTCAAGTGGTCTTAAAATTTTATGAAGCTTTCCAATTGGAAAAGAAAACATCAAACAAAATTGATTTCTCTGACTTAGAACATGATACATTATCTATTCTTTCTACTGAGAAAAATGGAGTTCTAATTGCTAAAAAATATTACCAAGAACTATTTACCGAAGTTTTAATTGATGAATATCAAGACGTAAACCGTGTTCAAGAAGCAATTTTAACAAGTGTGGCTAAAGAGAATAATCTCTTCATGGTAGGAGATGTGAAACAATCGATTTATGCCTTCCGTTTAGCAGATCCATCTTTATTTAGAGATAAATATGAAGCCTATGCAGATGAAAATGGCGGTAAACGAATTATTTTAGCTGAAAACTTCCGTTCTAGAGATCAAGTATTGTCCTTTACCAACTTAATTTTTAGACAAATTATGGACCATGAATTAGGTCAAATTGACTATGATGATGATGCAGCGTTAAAAACTGGAAACTTAAATTATTCAGAGGATACGGATAAATTTAGCGAATGCTATATTATTCAAAATACTAATTTGAACGATGAGGAAGAAGAAACATCTGAATTAGAGACAGAAAGTATGATTGATAGTTCAGCTACTGCAGAAGTTCATTTTATTGCAGGTAAAATTAAAGAAATGATGGCGAATCAATTCGAAATCATGCATGAAGAAAGTACAAAGGAAAATCCGAAAAAACGACCAATTCAATATAAAGATATTGTTATTTTAGCTCCAACAAAAGCCAATAATGGATTAATTGAGGAAATCTTTACGCAATATCAAATTCCTGTTTTAGTCCAAAAGAATCTTCAATATTTTAAACGAACAGAAATTGCCATTATGATGTCAGCGTTAAAAATTATTGATAATCCGACTCAAGATATTCCATTTGTAGCCGTTTTACGTTCTGGAATCGTTGGATTAGATGAAATAGATCTTGCTCATATTCGTAAACACAATAAATCTTGTTCGTTTTATGAAGCTTGCGCTCAATTTGTGGAGCATTTTAAACTAGAAGAAGTGACTTATTATGATAGTGCTCAACAACAGCAATTAAAAGACCGTGTACAAGCATTTTTAGCGCAATTAGAATCGTGGAGAGATATTGCGAATCATCAGTCAATCAGTACGCTAATTTGGCAAATTTATATGGATACGAAATATTTAACATATGTACATGGGCAATCTGTTGGACAGCAACGTGTGTTGAATTTACATGCCTTATATAAGTATGCGAAAGATTTCGAAGATTCTAGCTTTAAAGGTTTACGTAATTTTGTACGATTTATTCAGCAAATGCAGCATAAAAAGCAAGATTTAGAAGAACCTACTCAAATTTCTGATGAAGAAGATGCAGTACGTGTCATGACGATTCATGCTAGTAAGGGATTAGAATATCCAGTTGTATTTTTAATGAATGCTGGAAAGAAATTTAACCAACAAGATATTCGTCAACAAGCCATTCGTAGTGATGAATTAGGAGTAGGTGTTAAATATTTACAACTTCCTCAAAGAATTCAATATACAACCATTCCATATGTGATGGCTTATAAAGCAGAGAAAAATAAATTACTATCTGAAGAAATGAGAAAATTGTACGTAGCAATGACTCGTGCACGTGAAAAACTCATTATTGTCGGTTCTCTAAAAGATTTTGAAAAATTCAAAGAAGAACATTCTATGATCGATGATTTGAATGAAGAAGTATTACCATTTGCTCTTCGTTATCATGTTGATAATTATTTAACTTGGATTTTAATGGCTACATTTAGAAAGCAGGATAAAGTTCCATTCCATCAAGAAGTAATTGAATTTGAACAAATTAAAAAGAATGCGCTCAATTGGATACAAGAAACTGAAACAGCTTCTATGAATGAAGAAGAGTGGTTACAAAAGCAAGCAGTAGGGAATACAGTTAAAAATCTTCCAAAACTACTACAAGAATTAAAACAAACGTATCCATATTTATTAGCATCTACAACCGCAAGTTATCAGAGTGTATCTGAAATAAAACGGATGAATGAAGAACCAGATGTGAAACAATTACCACATTTAGAAGAACAAACTCAACAATCAGATAAACCTGTTCAACAATATATTTACTTAACGTCTGAATTAACGAAACCAAGCTTTATAGAAAGTAAACAAAAAGTTTCAGCTGCAGAACGTGGAAGCGGTTTACATTTATTAATGCAAAAATTAGACTTAACGAAGGAAATTACTCCTGAATTCATTCAAGAAACGATTCAACAATTAGTTGAGACACAATTTTTAGAAAAAGAAGTTGCCACAGTAATTCCAGTTGACCAAGTTTATCATTTCTTCCAAAGTGAATTTGGACAATGGATACAGGAACATCAAGCATTATTAAACCGTGAACAAGCATTTTCACATGTTGTAACAGCAAAACGTATCTTTAAGCATTTACCAGATAATGAAGATTCGATGTTAATTCACGGGATTATCGACGGATTTGTGGAATTAGACGATGAGATTATCTTATTTGATTATAAGACAGATCATGTGGTTCCTACACAAAAAGGAATACAGAAAGTCGTTGATAAGTATAAACAGCAATTGAATTTATATGCTGAAGCATTAGAAACAAGTTATCAAAAGAAAGTTACAAAACGTATGTTATGTTTATTATCGATTGGTCAATCAATTGATATTTCTAATGTTTAATAGATGAAAGAAGGACGTTCGTGAGGAGCGTCCTTTTATGTTTGTTTGGTTGATGGTGGAGGATTTGTGTTGGTTGGTTTATTTTTCGATATACAACTTTCTTTAATATATATTATGTAAACCTGTATATCGTTCGAAATAATGGATTAACTGTAGCTAGGTCGCCAGCAGCCAGCTTTGCTGTCTCATGGCTAAACTTTGAGCCTGGGTCTCAAAGTTTCCCTGTAAAAGAATCATATCTGATTCTTTTACTTTAGCTACGGTATCCATTATTTTTCACTTTTATTTTAGTACTGTTTGCTACTTGGTTAATATATTTCTTACTTTTTATGTTGTCAGTTAGAACTTTAGATAACGTATAAATTTTCCTCATTTAATTAACATACATACCTTATACGTACGATAACTTGCTTAATTTTTGGGTTAATCGTATAATGTGTTTTGTATTTTATTTGTTAAAGGATGGTTTTGGATGAAATTTAATGAGGAAAGTCCTTTTTGGCGTTTTGCTACGATGTTAGCGGATTTTATTTTGTTGAACTTATTAGTGATTGTAATTAGTATTCCTATTGTAACGATTGGGCCTGTGTTGGCGGCTTTGTTTTATACAATGATGAAGTTTTCTGAAAATGAAGATGGTTATTTAGTGAAAACGTTCTGGAATGAATTGAAACATCTTTTCTTTGTACGAGTTGCTGTTTCTTTAATTTATACAGCAATCATTGCAGCGACTGTATATGTCATTCAATTTTGGTATAGCTCCCAAAATATTTTTGGAATGATGTTAGCTATTATTTTCTTTTTATTCTTATGTATGACGATCACAGCCATGTTGATTTCATTAGCAAGAACACAGTATTTTGGTACGATTAAGAGTTATATTCGTGATGGATATTTATTTATTTTTATTTCTTTAAAAGAAGCTGTTGCTATTTTAGCTATTCCAGTTATTTTAATTGGTTTTAGCATTTTCCAAGAAACGGTTTTATATTTCATGGGAATTATCGGGATTTCATTAATGGGATATGCTTTAGCACCATTGTTTCATAAAATGTTTTCAAAAGTAGAAAAAAAGCATGAAGTTTAATCCTTCATGCTTTTTCTTTTATCCACGAGCTAAGTGAGTACGAATCTTCGTTGATAAGAATTCAATCACTAATACTAATACAATTAATCCGCATAGGATTGCCCCTACTTCATGCCATTTATACGCTGTCATCGCAAAGATTAATGGAGCACCGATACCACCGGCTCCTACCATCCCTAAAACAGTCGCATCTCTCAAATTCATATCAAAACGATAAATGACTGTAGAAATGAATGCTGGAATTAATTGTGGTAAGATTCCAAAACGAATTTTTTGATAGAAATTACATCCACTAGCATCTAATGATTCCAAAATTTTGTAATCCAAGTCTTCAATAGCTTCGATATACAATTTAGAAATCATCCCAATCGATGCCACAGACATTGTAAGCAACCCTGTAAAAGCACCAGGTCCCGTTACACGGATAAACATTAACCCGTAAATTAATGTTGGGACTGTACGAATCGCCATAATTGCTGTACGTCCAATAATTGCAACTGGTTTAGGTACAATATTAGTTGCTGAAATAAATGAAAACGGAATCGCTAAAATTGCACCAACTAATGTTCCTAGAAAAGCAATTGCAATAGTTTCTAATAATAAATATGGAACACCTTTCGTTGTAAAGTTTAACAATAAAGATGTTTCAGGAGTTACAATCCCTTGTAAAATACTTTGAGAAATTTGTAATCCATTTTCTGGAATTTTACTTAATTCAATGGTAGATCCAGACCATGCAAAAATGATGATTAATAAGAATAAAACGCCTAATTGAACAATCCATGTACGAGGAGCTTTTTCATATTGTTTTAATACTGCTTCATTCATGTGTTTAACTCCCCTTCTATGTTAATTTCGTACGTAAGTAGTAACTTACAGACTCAATAATGACTACAGTGATAAATAAAGTCACTAAAATCATCCCTACATTTCCATATTCACGCCATCCAAGATTTTCGTTTAAAATAATCCCGATACCACCGGCACCAACATAACCTAAAATTGACGCATAACGAACATTACCTTCAAAGCAATATAATGAGCTTGCTAAGTAAGTTGGTAAAATTTGAGGAATAATCGCACTTGTAAATGCTTGACCTTTTGTTGCGCCTAAAGCTTCAGCTGCTTCAAAAGCTCCCATATCTACTGTTTCTATTTGTTCATATAATTGTTTACCACAGTAAGCAAATGTATAAGTTGCAATCGCAAATGTACCCGCCATTGTTCCTAAACCAAAGATATAAGTTGCAATTAAGGCAGTTACAAGTGTTGGTAAAGTACGAACCACACTTAAAAATAAACGACTTAAACTAATAATCCATTTATTTTTAACAATATTACTAGATGCAACAATGGCAAATGGAATGACTAAAATCGAGCCCAATAAAGAACCTAATAATGACATTTTAATTGTATCAATTAATGGTTGCCAAATATTACTTGAATATTCCCAAGCTGGCGGAAACATACGACCAATAATAACAAAGAATTGAACACCACGTTGTAAAATGGTATGGATATTAAATCCAGTAATTTTAGCTGAAAAATACATCGCAATTAATAAACCAATCGCAACATAAATAGCTTTTGATTTTGGTTCAGTAACGGTTGTACCATTTTTTAAAGTAAATTCTTTTGCAGCGAAGAGTTTATTATCCTTCATGTAACTCCTCCGCCTTTCCTTTATAAATTAAATCTAATACTTCTTTCGTTACTTGGCTACTTGGACCATCATAAACAATTTCTCCATCACGAATCCCAATAATACGATCTGCGTATTCTAACGCTAATTCAACATGGTGAATATTTAGTAAAATAGAAATATTTAATTCTTGGTTAATCTTTCTAAAGTCTTCCATAACACGTTTAGCTGTAATTGGGTCTAAAGCGGCAACTGGTTCATCTGCTAAAATAATTTCAGGATTCTGTGCTAATGTTCTCGCTAATGCAACACGTTGTTGTTGTCCCCCTGATAATTGGTCAGCACGGATAAAGGCTTTATCAACAATCCCCACTTTATCTAAAGCTTCTAAAGCATGTAATTTTTCTTCTTTTGTATAAATTCCAAATAATGAACGAACAAATGGAATATCTGGAACAATCGAAGTTAGTACGTTTTTAATAACTGTTGTTCTTGTTACTAAATTAAATGATTGGAAAATCATCCCTACTTTATTTCTACGGAATTTACGAAGAGATTTCCCCTTTAATGAAGATACATTTGTACCATCAACGGTTAAAGTTCCTTCTGTAATCTCAATCATACGGTTAATCGTACGAATTAATGTTGATTTACCAGCACCTGATAAACCAATAATCGAAACAAATTCACCTTGTTCAATTTCTAAATTAATATTTTTTAAACCTTTAACACCATTTGGATAGGTTTTTGAAACATTTTCAAATTTAATCATATCTGTCCTCTTCCTCAAAAAAAGGGTCAGGAGTCGCTCCTAACCCTCATTTGATCATCATTTCTTTCCTTAGTTACCTGATTTTAATTTTTTAAGAACTTTTTGAGCTTCACGTTCTTTATCGTAATCAGAGGCATTAGCTTTCTTATATCCTGAATGAGAGTAAATTTTAATGACTTCTTTACCTTCATCAGTTTCAGCTAATTTGATCATTGCGTTAGCAAAAGCTTCTTTGAATGCGTCGTCTACAACTGGAGACGATTTACTTACTGAAATTGTATCGTTATAAATATCTGGAGTTACACCAATAACATTTGTTTCTTTCCAAATTTCTTCTGAACGTCCATATTCGCTTGTCCATTTTTTAGCATAATCAGAACGTAAGTCAGCATATCCAACCATAATATCAATTTGTCCTGAAGCTAAACGAGCGGCAGATGAAGCGTATGAATCAGATTGAACAACATTTTGTAAATCTGAAATATTTTTACCGAATTTATCTTGTAGCCATAATGTAGGATAAATATATCCTGAAGAAGAAGAAGTTCCTAAAACTCCCCAGTTTGCTGAATTTAAATCATCCCAAGAAATATCTTTACCGCTGTTTACTTTTTCAGCGATTGCTTTCCCTTTTTCAGTTGGTCCAGCAATTACTAATCCTTTGTATGAAGTAACTTGATCTTTAGAACGTTTTGATTCTTGACCATCGTTCCAATCTTTTGCATTAGAAGAATTTTTTTCTAAACCAGAACGAGTTGCTGTTAATAATACGTCTACCTCTTTGTCAAATAATACATAAGTACCACCAGGAATGAAACCTACATCAGCAGTACCTGATGCTAAAGCTTCCCCTACTGCATCAAAGCTTGTACCAACATTGATTTCAACATTATTAACTGTATAACCCTCATCAGCTAATTGTTTCTTCAATAATTCTTTCAATGGCTCAGTAGCCGTTACAATCGCTTCTGGATCACGAGAAGGTACAAATGCAACCTTTAATGTATCAATTTTTTTCGATCCATTTCCTTTAGAACCTGAATCACTTGATTGACTTGAACAAGCTGCAAGTAAAGCTGCTGCTGATACTCCAAGTGCTAATTTTGACCAAAAAGACTTCTTCATAAAATATATCCCCCTAAGATATGTTTTCTACAAGATTGAACTCTCAACCTCAAGTACAATCATACAAAATCCGAACGATAATTACAAGTGATTTCTATCTAAAAATACATTTTTAGATGAATTTTCATAAAAATAATACATTTTCAAACGTTGAAAACGTCTAAAATACGAACAATAACAGTGTGAAAACATAAAAGATGAATAATTAGTAAATTTAAAAGGATATAATAGTTTTAAAACAATAAAAATAACCGAACGTTTTAAATATGAACGTTCGGTTATTTTCGTAATAGTTTGAAAAGATATTTTACTCCTTAACGTCTTCAAAATACATAAAAAATACTTTTGATATAGTAGCAAGGTCCCAGCAGCCTTGCTTTGCAAGTTTCATGGCTAAACTTCGAGCCTGTAGTCACGAAGTTTCCCGCATAAATGCATTTGCTACTATGGAGTATTTTCTATGTATTTTGAATCTATACGTAAAACACTTTTTATTATTCTTTTATTTGATAATAATGTTGCGCAAAATCGACACATTCTTTCATATCGAATAAATATACAGTGCCTTCATTAATAGTTGTATGAGCAACTAAATGGTTTTCCATGAATCTATTTTGAATTTCTAAATAGTCATCGTATAAATCTAATTCAATATTTTTAAACGAAATCCATTTTTCTCCATCTTTTGTCAATATCTTACTACTTTCTTGAATGACTGCACGATTCAAGCGATTTTCAGCTAAATGGAGTGACGTATTTGTTTCAAAATCAGTTCCAATCATTAATATTTTAGCACCAATGGAATACAGTCTTCCTAATGGAGATTCGTCTCCAAATGGGAAATCAAATGAATCCTGTCCAATAATTTCTATAGCCTTCTCTCCTATTGCCGTAAAAGAATACATAGGATGATTGCTTCTAATGGATTCTGGCAAAATACCAATAAGTTGACTAAAACCTCCCATCGCTTTACTATACGATAACTCCTTTGAATATGCAGGCATGGCATCACGAATTACATCGTGCCATTCATCTGGAACTGGAGGATACTGCCAACTAGCAGGATCTGATATTTCAACCGTTTGAGAAGGAACTACAATCGTTCCCTTCTCTCCAATAACTTCCCTTAACGCCAAATATAAAGGTTCAACTCCACCAACCACATAACCTAACGAAGACATAGAAGCGTGAACTAATAAAGTATCCCCACGTTTAATTCCTAACTGGGAAAATTTATGAATCAAATCATCTTTCGTAACTGGTTTAAAATTTTTATCAATACACTTTTGCATATAAGAATACAAAAAAATCACTCCCCTCTTTTTCGTATCATCATTAAATTAATTATAACTGTTAGAATAGAAAAAACAATAGGATTCAGTATACATAGAAAATACTGTTGATATATCAGCAAGGTTGCTGGCTAAACTTTGAGCCTAGGTCTCAAAGTTTCCCTGTAATAAAAATAGCTAACGCTACTTATATTGCTTTGACTACTATAGAGTATTTTCTATGTATTTAGAATCCATACGTTAAATAAGTATTCTAATACAATAAATGACATAAATTTTTTAAGTGAATGACTAGATTATACCTTCCTCAGTTGCAAAAGTAATATATAAATATATATTACCGCAAAATTCGAGACTACTGGCTCGAATTTTAGCCATGAGACTCGCAAGCGAGGCTGTTGGCGGCGCTGCAACAATCCAGGGAGGTATAATCTAATCATTTACTTATACGTAAAAAAACATCCCTAGATCACTCTAAGGATGTTACATTAAATTCTTAATTATTTTTCTGGAAAATATGAACGTAAGAATTTGTTAGCGAAATGAATATCCTCTAACCAGTTTTCTTGTCCAACATACCAGAATTCACCAGTGAAACGACGAACACCGATTGATAAGAAAGTGTCCACCATTTTTTTGAAGTCAATTTGTCCAGTTCCAAAAGGAATTTCACGATAATGTCCAGGAATCGTTTCTTTTAAGTGAGCAGCCACAATGTGACCTTTTCCTAATTCAATATCTTCATAAACATTTTTCGCACCAGGTTCTAAAGAAGCATTTTTTAAGTTTCCTGAATCTGGATAAACTTGTAAATAAGGTGAATCTACTAAGTTTACAAAACGCATTGATTTTTCAACTGTATTCATAAATGGAGTTTCCATTGTTTCAAATCCTAAAACGATTCCTTTTTGAGCTGCTAATAAAGTAGCTTTTTTCAAGTTATCAATAAAGAATTCTAATGTATCGGCATCGCCTTCTTCATAGTATACATCATAACCAGCTAATTGAATCACACGGATACCTAAGTCATCTGCTAATTCAATTGCTTTTTCCATGATTTCCATACTACGTTCACGTACAGATGCGTCATGTGATCCAAATGGATACTTACGGTGTCCACTTAAACACATGGAACGAATAGATACGCCTGTTTCGTACATTGTTTTAACAAGTTCAAGACGTTCTTCTTTCGTCCACTCTAAACGAGCTAATTTTTCATCAGTTTCATCCACACTCATTTCTAAGAAATCGAAACCAGTTGCTTTAACCGTTTCTAATTTTTCTTTGAATGATAATGTGTTTGGCATTGATTTTTCATATAGTCCTAATTCGTACATGCTTAACTCCTACCCTTGTCCATAGTATGCATTCGCACCATGTTTACGTAAATAGTGCTTGTCTAAAATTGTTTGAGACATTGGTTGTAAGTTTGGATTTAATACTAAGTTATGCCAAGCCATGTTAGCAACTTGTTCTAAAACAGTAATGTTATGAACTGCATCAAAAGCATCTTTACCCCAAGCAAATGGTCCATGGTTGAATACTAATACACCAGGAATTGAATTAGGATCTTTATCTTTAAATGTTTCAACAATTACTTTACCTGTTTCTAACTCATAAGCCCCTTTAATTTCTGCATCAGTCATCGCACGAGTACATGGGATTGTTCCGTAGAAGTAGTCCCCTTGTGTTGTACCAAATGCAGGAATTTCTTGGCCATTTTGAGCCATTGTAGTTGCCCAAGTTGAGTGAGTATGAACTACCCCTTTAACATCTGGGAAATTACGGTAAATTTCTAAGTGTGTATCTAAGTCAGAAGATGGTTTTAAAGCTCCTTCGATTTTATTTCCATCAATATCTACAATAACGATATCTTCTGCTTTCATTACATCATAATCTACCCCTGAAGGTTTAATAGCAATAACGCCAGCTTCACGGTCGTATTCTGAAACATTACCCCAAGTGAATAATACTAAATTATGTTTTGGTAATAATAAGTTTGCTTCAAGAACATGTTGTTTTAATGCTTCATATGCCATGATAAAAAGACTCCTTTTTAATTAAAGCTCTAAAGCTGCTGAAATTTTTTCAGTCATTTCTTTTTCTGATAATAAGTTTTGTAAACCAACGATTTTAGTGTTTGGTAAATCTAATCCGTCGAAGATTTCTAATAATGCTTGAGAAACAACTACCATATCATAGCTTTTAGCTGATGATTTTGCTTCTGATACTGCACAGTGATGTACTTCCAATGGAATATTTAATTTACGGAATACGTTTGTTAATTTCATTTTGATAATTTGGCTTGATCCCATTCCACTTCCACATGCTGCTAATACTTTCATTGATATCTCTCCTTTAGAATTCGATAACGGGTAAGTCATTCTTACCCGTTACCTATTTTATAATAAAAATTTTCTATTTAAAACTAATTAAGCTTGTTTATTTTCTAAATATGTTTCGTAATCTTCTGCAATTGTAAAGTAATGTTCTTTGTTACGGCTGTATTGTAATTGAGGGATTGCTAAAAGAATAATTAATACGATACCTAATCCAATGTATTGGAAGTGTTGCATTAAGAATCCGAATCCAACCCAAACTGTATCCCAGTCGAAGTTACCATGCCATCCACCGAATGCTGCTAATCCGAATGCTCCAGCGGCAACTGCACCACCTAAAACTTGGATTAAACCTGATAAGAATGACATAACTGAAGCAGCACGTAAACCACCTTTGTGGTTAGCATATACTGCAAATGTTGCGTTGTCGAAGAATACAGGAACGAAACCTGTGATGATTAACACTGGAGATTTGAACACGATTAATCCTAAGATTGCTACTACTTGTCCTAAAACCCCGAATAAGAAACCAACTGTTACTGCGTTTGGTGAACCAAATCCATATACAGCAGCACAGTCAACGGCTGGCATAGAACCTGGTAATAATTTGTTAGAGATACCTTGGAACGCTTCTGATAACTCAGCAACGAATAAACGAACCCCTAATTGTAAGATTTGTACATAAACTGTAAATGTTAAAGCAATTTGTAAAATATAGAAGAAGAAGTTGTCGCCTTCTTTTAATGTAGCCATTTTGAATTTAGAAGCCATAACTACGATTTCTTGACCGTTTACGCTTACTAAGTAATCTTTACCTAATACTAATAAGATAGCTCCGAAGAACACTACCATTAAGATAGAAGTTGCTACGATTGATTCTTTAAAGATTGATAAGAATCCTGGTAATTCTAAATCTTCAATTTTCTTGTCATTTTTACCTGAGAATTTGTGTGCAAATTTATCTACTAACCAAACCCCGAACATTTGTTGGTGACCAATTGCGAATCCGCCACCTTCTGTTAGTTCTTGAGTTGCTTCTACTGTTAAGTTTGAAGCTACTGCCCAATATACACCTAATACGATACCTAATAAAACAACAAATTGTAATTGTTGTACATTGTCACCTAATGCTAAAGCCATTAACCAAGTAGCTGTAGCTGATTGTTGAACCATGATGTGACCAGTGATGAAAACAGTACGTACTTTAGTTAATTTACGGAAAATTACAAGTGCTAAGTTAGTTAAGAATGCTACTAAAAGTACTTGTACTGTTAAACCTGTTGCATGACCAGCTTGTTTTAAAGCTGCTTCTGCTGCTGCTTGACCAAAATATGGGTCGATAACTGCTGCTTGTAAACCGAAACGGTCACCTAAAGCTGCTAATACTGGACGGAAGTTTGAAACTAATCCACCAGCTGCTACGTTTAAGATCATATAACCAACAACTGCTTTAATGAAACCAGCTAATGCGTCATACCATTTACGACCTAATAATAAGTAACCTACTAATACGATTAAACCAACAAAGTATTGTGGTTTAGTAAAAATGTTTGTATAGAAGAACTGCCAAAAACCAAATAAGAATTCCATATTATTCACCTATTCCTTGTAAAATATTTTCTAGATCTTCTTTTGAACGTGCATTAACAAAAGCATTGATGATATTTTCATCTTCAACTAATGTTACAAGTTCTGATAAATTGCCTAAATGTTTTTCATTGTCAGTCGAAGCTAAAACAAAGAATAAACGAGGTTTATATTCAGAACTAGGTCCGAAGTCAACTGCCTCTTCAACGTTCATGAAGGCAACCGCTGTTTCGTTAACACCTTTTCCTTCTTGTGCATGTGGAATGCAAATTTCTGGTGCGATTACAATGTATGGACCAAATTCGTGAACATTATTAATAATGTAACCTGGATAGTCAGCTGTAATAATGTTTTGGTCTAACAATGGTTGACACGCTGTGCGAATCGCATCTTCCCAAGAAGAAAAACCTTTTTGGAAACTAAAACGATTGTTTTGAATAATTTCTTTTAACACTGATAAAACTCCTTTTTGACGATTTTAGTTAAGAAATCGTATTCATCCATATTTTAAGATTTGACCGTTACCGTAGTAACGGTCAATCAGGATGTTAATATTATAAGAATGATGGGAATGGAACGTCGTTTTCGATTGAGAATACGTCGTCAAATCCACGGTAGAAGTTAAATTCTAATTTATCTTTATCTGTTGGGTAAGTGTATTTACCACCTACTTGCCAAATGAATGGTTTGAATTTATATTCTAAGCGATCTTTTTTGAATTTCCAGATTTCTGTAATTTCTTTAGGATCTGCTTGGAAGTTAGCCCAGATATCATAGTGAACTGGAATAACAACTTTAGCGTTTAATGATTCAGCCATACGTAACATATCAACTGAAGTCACTTTATCTGTAATACCACGAGGGTTTTCACCATATGCACCTAAGCACACATCGATTTCATGTTCGTTACCATGTTTAGCAAACATATTTGAGTAGTGAGAGTCACCAGCATGGTATAAGTTACCACCACTTGTTTTGAATAAGTAGTTAACTGCGATTTCGTCCATATCTTGAGGCATTTTACCTTTTAATACTTCGCCATCTTTAGCTGTTACTAAAGCTGTACGGTCAAATGCTTCTAAAGCAACGATTTCGATATCTTTAATTTTCACTGAGTCTCCTGGGTGTACAACGATTGTACGTTCAGCTGGAACTCCCCAACCTAACCAAGTGTTTACTACTTCTTGTGGTCCAACGAATTTAGCTTCTGGACAGTTGTTAGCAACTGCTGCTGCTGTATTGATATCTAAGTGGTCTGAGTGAATATGAGTTACTACTAAAGCATCTACATTTTTCACTTCAAATGGATCGATAACAAATGGTTGTGTACGTAAGTTTGGTTGTAAGTTTTGGCAACCGCTCATACGTTGCATTTGGTGTCCAGTTTTCATTTTTCCGTTTCCGTGGCTACGTTTACCAGTTCCACACCATAAGTCACATAGGATGTTAGTATTTTTTTCTGATTTTAACCAGATACCTGTACATCCTAACCACCACATAGCGAATGTTCCTGGTTTAACTTCTTCACGTTCGATTTCTTCGTTTAACCATGTACCCCATTCTGGGAATGTTGATAAAATCCATGATTCTTTTGTTACATCTTTAATGTTTGCCATTATATTTCTTTCCTTCCTTGAGATTAGCCCCAAATTCTTCTAATTTCTTCTTTAAATTCACGAGCTGATTGTGCAGGATTTTCTGTAGCGTAAATTCCACGTCCAGCAATGAATGTATAAATATCGATACCTTCGAATACTTTCAATGTATCTTTTGTTAATCCACCAGTTGCAGAAACTTTGAATCCCATCTCAATTAAACGTTTGATTTTATTCAAATCACTTTCTGTCCAAGTTGCTCCAGCGAATAGAGCGTCACGACTTTGGTGATAGATTACTTGGTCGATACCAGCTTCACGCCATTGCTCTGCTTGTTCAAATGTCCAGTCACCATATAATTCTACTTGTAAAGTGCCAATTTCTTTTTGAGCAGCTTTCATTGTAGGGATGGTAGCACAGCAAATGACAGTCATCCAGTCGGCACCAGCATCTTTACAGTTTTTAGCAACTGTTGATCCAGCATCGGCACATTTTGTATCTGCAATGACAACTTTATCAGGGAATACATTACGTAAGCATTTAATTGCTTTGTCCCCTTCATTCAAGATTAAAATTGTACCAGCTTCGATAATGTCTACTTCATTACCAACAGCAAGTGCATCTTTTAACGCATCTTCGATACGTAAATGGTCTAATGCAACTTGTAAATTTGGAATTGCCATTTTGTCATTCTCCTTTTCTCTCTCAGGGCTTTTGCCACACAAAAATTTGAAATAATCATAATTTTTAAGACGTCTCTTAATTCATGATCATTTCATAATTACTAGTAATTATTAATGAAACCATTATATAATAAAACGTTTTCTATAACAACGCATCTTGTGTAATCAATCTTTAATCGAGTTTTATGAACGTTTTCATTTTTATGATTTTTTTGTCAAAGTTCTTTATTTATAAGATTTCTTTAAGATTTTTTGTAAAATTTTTATCGAAAATCTTGCAAAATATGCCTTTCTACTTCATACTGTTTGAGTAATCAACTTTTAAGGAGTTTCATATGATTTATAAAATTACTATATTTATTGTTCGTTTATTAATTATCTTATTAAATGGATTTACGAAAGTAACGGGTTTGGAGAATCTGCCAAAGGATTCTGGGTATGTGATTGTTGCTCCACACCGTTCATGGTTAGATCCTGTACTAATTGCGATTGCGGTATATCCAAAGTCATTAGTATTGATGGCAAAGCAAGAATTATTTAAACCGAAACCTTTTGCTTGGTTTATTCGTCAGTTAGGAGCGTTTCCTGTGAACCGTGAAAAGCCTGGTCCGAGTGCGATTAAGCATCCAGTGACTCAGATTAAGGAACACGGAAAGGCTTTAGTGATTTTCCCAACGGGTACTCGCTACTCTAATGAAATGAAAGGTGGGGCTGTAACGATTGCTCGTATGGCAAAAGCTCCGATTGTTCCAATCGTTTATCAGGGGCCTTTTACTTTTATGAACATTTTGAAGCGTCAAAAGATGTTTGTAAAAATTGGGGAACCAATTCATTTACCAGAGGGACGTTTATCTAAGGAAGAATTAGCGCAATATGATGAATTATTAATTCAAAAATTCGATGAATTGGATAAGGAAATCAATCCTAACTTTGTTTATGTGATTCCGGAGAAAAAACGGAAATAATGTTCTTATGAATTAAAAGCAAGAATCTCCACTTCTACAGTGAGGACGGCAGCAGACCTTCGGTCTCATGCCTAAAATTTGAGCCTTGGTCTCAAATTTTCCTTTGTGATAATCATGACTGATTATCACTGCCACTGTAGAGTGGAGATTCTTGCTTTTTTTAGAGCGTATATTTCGTTACTTAACGCTCTGTTTATCTTTAACATAACTCATTTTATTCTATCATCTAATTTAATATCGAATAAAATTTCTAAAATTAATGAACAGATATCTTCAAATTTGATATCTTTTGCATACTGATACGTATTTTGATACCTTTTCCAATCCTCATGAATTTTTGGACTTATTTGAATTGAATTCACCGTCTCTTTATAACTTTTTAATAATGAATACGAATTTCGTTTTAGAGATGTTTGTATCAATGCTTCTAATAAATCAACTTTAGATATGTACTTAGTATGGAGTTTCCATATGATATATACATCATAAAAATCTCTTGAACGTGTCGTTTGATCCCCTCTTGATAAAATTGTTTCTAATTTTTCAGCTAAAACTGTTTCAAGATTGTATGCCAAAACAGAAATTTTACTTTCACTGAACATCATCGGAAATTGATATTGTATTTCTTTTGGAGTAATTTGATCCCCTGTTGTAATATCAATTTTTAAAGGTGATGCAATCACTTCATATTTAGCTATTAAATGAATCCTATATCCATTGTATTCATCATTTTCCCTAATTTCATGAATTGATTTTATTTCAAATTGAATATTATCTTCTATTGGTATATCTATGATTTCTTTAAACATTAACCGTAAATGTTCTTCTGTTAAAGGTTGTCCCTTAATTGTTACATCCATATCCATTGTAGTCCGAGTATCTAAACCGACAATTGAAGCAATTAAAAATCCACCTTTAAGAATTAAATAATTCTTGTAATTTGAATAAGAAATCCTTTCTAATAAACGTTCTAGAAAATAATTTTGTAGCACAAGTTGAGCAGTTATCCCATTTTGTTTAGCAATATTTTTTACTATTGCTTTTAACGACATTGCATTTTTCATAATAGCACCTCTAAATAGCTACTGACTTTTTCTTCTACCTTCATGATTTTCGAGTATTCTGATAACAAGGGTATATTTTTATCTTTTCTTTTTACATATCGTTTAAATGCTTCTGCTGTTATTCCTATTTCTACTCCACTTCTTGGTTTTAATATGTCGCATAATGTTTTTTCAATATTATATACTTTTACAGTATTTCCTGATGGCGATAAGATTTCTTCTTGACCTAATTCATATAATTCATTTTTTGTTCTAGTAGCTATAATTCCTTCTTTTTTAACTGTGGTTAAATTATAATCTTCAGGAAAAGTCATCGAATATTGGATTGGCGTTCTATCCGTTAAATCATATAAATACAATGCTGTTTCTTTAGAATAGATTCCTTTTTTAAAACGAAATTGTATATGTTGGATTTCGTCTTCCCATATATGTGGTAATGTGTATATTCCTCTTGTAGTTCTTTCTAATAATCCTTTATCAACTAGTTGTTTTAAATATTGCCTTGCGATACCATGTTGATCAATCATTTTAGAGGTTACGGTTCCATTATTATTTTCAGCCATTTGTAGAATTTGTTCTTCTGTCATAGTCTATCACCCACCCTTTTACATTTACACCCTATATTTTACAACTAAAGGGCATATTTGTAAAATAATTAGTAATTGTCTTTTATGAATAAAAGCAAGAATCTCCACAGCTACAGTGAGGACGGCAGCAGACCTTCGGTCTCATGCCTAAAATTTGAGCCTTGGTCTCAAATTTTCCTTTGTGATAATCATGGCTGATTATCACTGTAACTGTAGAGTAGAAATTCTTGCTTTTTTAGTGCGTATATTGCGTTTCTTATCGTGCATTTCTAATGAGATTCTTCTTAAATAATTCTTCTATTTCTTTCGTATCACTAACTACTCTTACATTAGATATATCTTTTAAATGAACTTTTCTATTATTTTCAAGAGCATGCAAAAGACTGTTTATAGATTCTTTATTAAACTTTTTTGTTGTTAAAAAACTATTTGTCGCCATGATAATATACTCGCTTTAATTTTTATTTTTGAAACTTACCCTAAAAACTCTGGATCATTTAATAATTCTAAAGTTCTATGATAAGCTCCTTCATACATTTTCATATTATTAGCTAACGCTTCTTCATATCCTTCTTTTGCTTTTTCAAGGAATACATATGCTATTTTTAAATTCGTTTGTAAAATGCCATCTTTCATATGTGCTTGTCCTAATGTTAAGCATAAACTTGGATAGTTTAGTAGAAAATCTTCATTTTTAATATCATCTACATCATATTCCTTACTACCTAATACTTCAAATATAGCATTTTGGAAATAAAAAATTGCTCTTTCATTATCTTTATAACCCCATTTATCACTTTGAAAAATACTTCCTAGTTTATAAAGTGCATCGATATTACCCATTGAAGCAGCAATTTCAAAATACGCAATAGCTAAATCGATATTTCGTTCAATTGCTCGTCCGTATAGATAGCAGTATCCAAGATTAGCTATTGCTTGTGTTTCACCAAGTGTCGCTGCAATTCGATAATATTCTACAGCTTCTCGATATTCTTCTCTAGAATAAGCTCTTGCTCCTTTATCTGTAAAATATTCTGCATCATCATTATAAAGTGCTTGTTTATCTGTCTGTGTTAACTGAAACATTGTTACGCCTTCTTTCACATTCATTTTTTTAAACTCATTATATCACAAAGTATGAAAGTGAACTTAGATTTAGATATCTGACGACACAATCATCTATATAAAAGCAAGAATTACCATTCTAAAGTGGTGGTGGTAATCAGTCATGATTATCACAAAGGAAAAATTGAGACCAAGGCTCGATTTTTAGGCATGAGACCGTAGGGCTGCTGCCGTCCTCAGTGTAGCAATGGTAATTCTTACTTTTTATTTCGTAAAAAAAAGAGCAGACATTGTCTACTCTTCTACTCAATTATTTTTTAGCATTTTTCTTTGCTTGTGCTTTCATTGAAGCAGCAATTTGACGAACTTTTTGTTCGGATGGTTTTTGACCCATTTGAGTCATCATACTACGAATCATACTTTCATCAAATGGAGGATTTTCTAGAAAGTAATTCATCATTGTTTTACGTGCGATAAAGAATCCACCGATTGCTCCTAAGATAGCAGCTACAACGACGATTAAAATCCATACACTTGTACTCATGCAAGTTCTCTCCCTTCATTAATCTACATTGCTATTGTACTAAAATATAACAATAATGAAAAGGCTTTTTGAAAATTTTGTAAAATTTGTACTTTTCTTCGTTTCTTTTACTGTATATTTTATAATCCTTCTTCATCCATAATAATAGACATTTCCTCTGTATCCACCGTTACTTTTGCTCCAATAGTAATCGTAAATAATGGTTGCGTATGTGCAAAGTCTAAGTCGTACATCACTGGGATTTGTTTTAAGACTGGATATTTGTCTAATATATACAATAATAACTCTTCCGTCATACGACATTCCTTTGGGAATCTGCCAATTAGTACTGCTTTTGGATTTGGATAAGCTTGTAGTAATGCTGCCAAATTTCGGTCAAATTCAAAGTAGTCGCTATCTTCAGATTTTTCTATAAAAAAGGCATACTCTTCTGGTTTTGGAGTATAAGGAGTTCCTCTTAATAATGAAAAGGTTGATAAATTTCCACCGATTGCTGTTGCGGTAGCTTTACCGTGGTTATATACTTTCCACTCTGTAGGTTGAAACGTCAAAGGTGCATCTGGTAAATACCAGGCATTACTCCCCCATTTCTCACTTGGTGCTAATTCATAATGGGTATTACTTAATGCTTTAAGCCATGATGCTGTTTGGTATTCTTGGAGTTCCTTCATTTTAAAACTTGTATAAGAAGGACCCATATAGGTCAACATGCCTGTTTTTGCATAAATCGCATTTAAAATAGCAGTCGTATCGGAATATCCGCAAATAATTTTAGGATGTTCCGCAATTAAGTCATAGTCTAAATACGGTAGAAGCTCATTTGAATTAAATCCACCAATGGTTGCCAAAATGACATCTACTGTAGAATCTAAAAATGCATCATGTAAATCTTCCACACGACTTTGAATACTTGCAGAACCAAGTAAGTCGTGCTCAAAATAATGTTTTGAATAGCTAACCTTAAACCCTAACTCCTCTAATCTTTCCTTAGCAGCCCTATTCGCTTCAAATCCACCGACACTTTCAATCGATGATGATGGACTTACTATACGAATATGCATTCCTTTTTGTAATTTTTTCATATAATCACCTCATTCTAATTCAAACATTGGATAAATATTTGTTACATTTTCATCACGTAAAAATGGAATAAGTCCTTGAATAATGTAACTTGGAAATACTGAAGGATAAAACTTCCCTTGTTCTAACGCTTGTACAATCTGTAAGAAATCTTGCTCCGTATATGGTGGAACTAACATAAATGGTGGCATAATAAATTGGAAGTCATTTAAATCCACAAACATTGGATTATAAATTCTTGGGAAATCAACTTCAATGACTACGTAATCATCTGATAAGAATCTCTTCCATAATCCTTTGACTGCGTCTTTATGTTCTCTCATATAAGTGACAAATTCTTCATAGTCTTGGAAAAATGAAACTCCCGTTTCAGTCCCTTTTGCAAAAGCAAATAACACTCCTTCTAATTCAATATCATTCAATCGATTAAAGGAATCTGTTATAAAGTCATATAACTCCGTCATTTCTTCATTCCCTTGTACATATTCACTTAATTGACGTTTCGGAATATACATTCCTGTTTCCTCAATTGCTTTTAAAATTTCTCTTTTTTGAATGGTCCAAAATTTATATGTCATGTATTTCTCCTAATCTTCTGGGGGTTAGTTTTGTAGTATTTAATTTTTTTTGGAAACTAGCAATTCATTGATAGTGTCAGATTCACCTTACAACTTAATTATGTGAGGTTCATATCCAATTACTTTTAAGAAGGTAAACAAGTCTTCCGTATTGACAAAAATCGTCTTCTCATTTGTATTTGGATGGAAGCACATTCGTTCTTCAGATACAATTTCTTGATCGAAATATACTTGAATATCTTTGTCTCTATTATTTAATAAGCCAAATGGAGATACAGTTCCTGGTAGGAGCATCATTTTATCATTTAACGTTTCAGCTGAAGCCATTTTGATTCGATTTTCTTCTACGATTTCTTTAAAAACATCCATATCTAATCGTTTTGCATCATCTATAATGACTAAGTAAAAATTTCTCTTTTTCTTATTTGTTAAAAACATTGTCTTTGTACGAACACCTTCAATTCCTTCAATAAAACGATCTGCTTGTTCTGTTGTTAGTACAGGTTCATGTTCTACAATTTGAAATGGAATGCCTAATTCATTTAATTGATCTACTACTTTTTGATACATAGAAAAGACCTCTTATAGTTTGTTTTCTTTATTATAAACTCTTCGTATACTACTTTTCAATGTATACTACTATGCAGATGAACTAAATCATGTTATGATGAGAAAAAATTCACATAGGAAAGTGGTTATATGACAAAAAAAGCAATTTTACTCATGACCTTTGGGTCACCTGAAGGATATACTTTTGAAGATATCGCAAGATTTTTTACAAATATTCGACGTGGCGTTCGCCCAACAGATCAAGAAATTCAACATTTGTATGATAATTATCAAAAAATTGGTGGAAGTCCCCTACAAGAAATTTCAAAACAGCAAGCAGCAAAATTACAAGAACGAGTACAAGGAGAATATACGGTTTATTTTGCTAATAAATTCTCCTCTCCATTCATTCCAGAAGTCGTTAAACAAATGGAACAAGACGGAATCGAAGAATGCCTGGGCTTAGCTCTTGAACCCCATTACTCTTACTACTCCATTTATGGATATGAGAAATTCATCGAAAGCAAAACCATTCGTTTCCACATGGTAAAAGATTGGTATCATAATCCTAACTTACTACAATTCTGGGAACAGGAAATAAAAAAGATTTTAACCGAAGAAGTCAAAGATGAAAGTTTTAAAGTATTCTTCTCAGCACATAGCGTACCTGTTATTGCATTGGAATTCGAAGATCCTTATATCGACCAAATTTACAAAAATGGACAAATCATTGCAGAAAGATTAGGGTTAGAAAAACATCAGTACACTCATACATGGCAAAGCGAAAGTGATATTGGATTACCATGGATGAAACCAGATGTATTAGAATACTTACGAGAACAAACGGAACATCCTGAACATTATATCTTCATTCCAATTAGCTTTATTAGCGAACATATCGAAGTATTATACGACAATGATATCGAATGTAAGGACTTATGCGATGAGTTTGGCGTACACTATCACAGACCACCAATGCCGGATACTCATCCACTCTTAGTAGAAGCCTTATACGAAACGGTTCGAGCTCACGAAACAGAAAGCTTCACTCTTAAAACACATGAAGAAGAAACAATGGATGAAATGTTACCACCAGAAACATCAAAAGACATTCTAGAACAAGAATCTGATATTCAAATGCCAGAATTCGTGAAGAAATTAATCGCTAAAAAAGGCAGAGAAAATGTTAAAATGCCTGAGTTCGTCAAACGTATGTTAGAACAACGTGCAAAACAGAAAAAACAATAAGACATAAAGAACCCTGCACCCAAAAGTATAGAGTTTTGGGTGCAGGGTTTAGTGAATTCTATAGGTCTAATTCAATCCCTTTTAATCGTAAATTCTCGATACATTCCTGTAGATATGCTTCATTATGTTCTTTATAAATTGGGGTGCTTATCTCTGTTTCCTCAAGATTAACGTAGCTTTCTGCAATCTTCCCACGATAATTTTTATCTCGCCACTCAGTTGCTACTTGGTAGCCTCTACTATTCATCTCATCCATAATCGATGTATGATAGCAAAATAGGTGAAAAGGAGAATATAAAAATACATAATCGACTGTTTTATGTTTCTTATTCCATCCATTTCCCCTAAGCGCACAACATTCTCTATGTTGCCCTAATAATTGATTCTTAGGTAATTTTGGTATCATTTGTTCATGCCATAATCTCATCTTGTTCTCCTGTTATTAACGTTGATTGTTGTAAGTAGTTATTAGGGTATTTCTCTAATAATGTATGGATATAATGGATAATAGAACTTTGATCTCTTGCCCCAGTTCTATATTCCTCCAGTAAACGAAACAATTCATCTTTTTCAACTTTTTCTGCTGTATTTTTAAAATAGCCCCATACATGAAGAATTGCATTATGAAAGTCCTTTTTACTTTCTGGTATCTCATTTACTTGTTTGATTTTTTGAATTAATACATTTACATCAACTTCTGTTTCTTTTAAATATTTTCTGATTTCCAAATAAACTTTATGAGATTTACTCAACACGTAATATTTATTTTTTGCCCATAGCTGTTCACATTGTTTTCTGATATATTTTTGATTCACTCTACACCTTCTTTTAAACTAGAAAATAATCTAGCGTATGACTTCTTGTATCATTATAGCATTGAAAGTGGGAATCACGAAATTTATGAACTTTTATTATATAATTTTTTAAAACAAAAAAAACGCCAAATCGTATGATGATACGTTTTGGCGAGGGGGAAAATTATGCACGATTTAATTCAGCTAATAATGCTTCTTGTAGAATTTGGCTAAAATTTAGATTTCTCTTCTTAGCTAATTCATTTAAATAACTCGGAATTGAAACATTTTTACGAACAGTTTTTGTTTCAGTTTTTCTAACATAATCTGCAATGTCCATTCCAACTATACTTACAAATGTTTTAGACATATCTGAAAACTCATCATCTTCGACAGTGATTTCATCTAACCTACTTGATTTTGGAAAATCATTATTTTCAAGATAATCTTCATATAACCAACTTCCAATATAATCTTGCGCCATTTGTACTGCTTCTGTTTCATTTCTACCTTCAGTTGCTCCATATTCTAAATCGGGAAATACAACTGTATATCCTTCATTCTCTTTATTTTTATAAAAAATTGCTGGATACGTTACAAACATATAATCACCTCGTAAAAATTAGTAAGGAGGAGCTATTTAAGCCCCGCTTGTTTTAGGATTCTTTGTTCTAATCCTTTTCCTAATTCACGAGAATGAACTGGAACTTGCGTAGTCCTCCCTGTAGAAAAATTCTTAAACTTTCTATGAGAACCACTTCCACTTTTTATATATACGAAGCCATTCTCTTCTAAAAACTTAATCATTTCCTTAGGCGTCATAGGCATAGCCATTCCTCCTTACAAATCTTATTATACACATTTTTGTGTATAATTCAAATTTGAAGTATTAAAAACTCCTCAACGAACCAAAAGTTGAGGAGCCGTAATATTCTATTCTAACTCAGGATCTGGAAGTACATTTTTCAATGCATTTACGAATTGAGATTTTGTATTTTTCTCATTGAAGAATGGTAAACCGATAATTCTGTACTTATCATCATCAATTAATACTTTTGATTCTGAACGTTCAGTAATTTCATTTAAAAATGCTTCTTTCCAACCTTCTTTACTATTCTTAAAGGTATTATTACTATCCAAGAATTGACTTCCTTTTGGTTCAATAAAGATTTGCCATGAAATATTTCCTGTTTTCTTATCATTGGCAAATAACAGGAAGTCAGGTTCAAATGCTTGTCCATCTGAAAAATTAAAGATACGAACACCTTTTTCATTTCTCAACAAATAAATATCTGACCATTGTTTTTCTAAAGTAGCCATTAAACCTTTAATAGAACGAACTAATAATTTTTCTTCACTTGTTCCAAAGTTATCGTCGTAAGCATACCAATTTAATTCATCAATATTTTCAAAATACTGAGTTGAACTAGCATTTTTTTGAGATATACCAAATTCTGAATTTGAATTCTCTTGAATACTATATTTACGAATAATATTATCTTCAAACACTTTATGAATTGGGTAAGGCTTAAACTTATCTGATCCAATAAACTTCTCTTCCATTGGAATTAATGAACTTTCCATCTTCGTTAATAAAGTTTGAGCAATAAATAATTTTTGGTCTGGAGTAAGTGATTTTTCATCGATAATATTACCAATTACCGTTACTTCTATATCTTTTAAATCATCCATAAAGACTGATATACTAGGTAAACCAATGATGGCTTTTTGAAGTTTATCAAAAGTATAATTTTTATTTTGATTGATTGCATGTCTAGTAATATTATTACCGATTACTTTTCCATATTTAAATGTTACATTTCTCAAATCTTCTTCCAACGTTGTAATTTCATCATCTTCAAAAACAGAAAATCCTCTAATACTACTTGTTGGTAATTTTACTTCAATTGATTCTGGAATAAACTTGGTGTCAAATAAACTTTCCTGTCTGACTTCTAAAGCTTCTAAATAGCTTAATCTCTCATTCATCCATACTACACCATTAGTATATGTTCTTGAATTTTTAAATGAATCTTTTAGTTTTAATTCTCTTTCAACAGTGTTTTCTTCATCAAGAATACCAGATGTACGTAAAACCATTTTCATTTCTGAAATATATTTAGGATTATTTGCTGCATGATAGTGAAGCTGTTCAATTACACGTAATTCATTATTTTCATTATCATCAAATTTTCGAGTGTATTTATCTTCTTGTTGATTATTTATTGTAAATGGATAATAACGTGCACCACGACCGATTAATTGCTTTTCTGCATTTGTAGTTCTTCCGGGTATAAAGCCTTTAGCAGTTTGCTTTCCATCACGTTTATCATATAAACGAACAATATCAAATAAATTTAAAACATCCCAGCCTTCATTCAACATATCAACTGCAAAAATTACTCTAATTTCATTTATTGGTTGCTCTAATGTGTTTAATAAAACTAAATCTTCTTGAGACTTATTTTTACCATCAATTAACATTAATCTTTCAAGTCGGAAATCCTCTCTCAACTCTTCAATCAAATCATTTAAACTAATATCTGATGCTTCGAAATATTCTAACGCCTTCTGTAAGATATTAATTTTTTTCTCATTATTCAATTTAATAACAGATTTTTGTTGTAGAATCATTTCTGGAGTTAACTCATCTAATAATTCTTTGAATAAGTTTAAATTTTCTTTATTCTCAGCAATTTTCTCAGACTTAAACATCACTAATGGTTTTAAATTAACACCATTTTTTAATGCAATCTTTTTACGATATTGGCTAATTAATATAGCATTCAGCATTCTAACTTTTAATTCACCATCGACTAGATGGAATAACACGTCTTTGGAATATTTATCTAATCGAAATTCTTTTAAATCATACTTAAAGATTAATGATTTTTCGTATTTAGTTGCAATATCTTTATTTGATAAGTCAATTGTTGCTGTAAATTCAAAAACACTTGATTTTTTTGCTTTTTGTTGAATATTTGTTATGGTTGTAGTCCAACTAGTATTTTCAACTTCAGCTGCTTTATTCAAACCAGCATTCAAATGATGTGCTTCATCTGCTAATAATACAAGTGAGATATCTTCAAATTGTTCATAAGATAACCGATTTTCTCGAGGCGTATTTAAATCTTGATGCAACTTTTGAATCGTAGTAAATACAATATTAATACTATCTTCTTGTGAATCTGAAAAATCTTCTACTTCTCTAATATTAACTACTTGATGATTCATTACAATTTTATCGGCAAATAAATACTTATTATCACTACTTGTAATAAAGTTACTACGAGTTTTCGTTAAAATATTATCGTTATTAACAAAGAAAATAAAATTTCTTTCTCCTTGATAATACTTTTCAAGTATTATAGCTGCCATTAATAATGTTTTTCCTGAACCTGTTGCCATATTGAATAATACTTGTTCAGGGTAAATTGCATCATGATCCTTATAATATAAATAACGACCAATCGCCTCTTCTTGATATGGTCTTAATGGATAACGAAGATTCTTTGTAATGTAGTCAGGTATATCTTCTCTAAAATTACGAAATCCATCTTTTTGAGCAGTATCATACTTTTCATATGTGAATCGCATGTTATACCTCCTTATAGAATTGTTTGTTCAATTCTTTCTCTTTTTCTGTAATTTCATTATCAGCATCATCAATATCTGAATAATTGATATATAAGTTATTTTGGTCAATTAATTCAATTAATAATTGTTTTTGATCTGCTAAACTTAAACGATTAAATTCTTCTTTATGAAGTTTCTTTACTTCTACTCGATAAGACAGGAATGATGATTTTTTAACCTGTTCAAGTAATTCAATCACTTGTTCAGTAGTTGTTGATTTTTCAACCTTATTTAAAAAATCTTGTGCATCATTTTTTAATTCACAGTAAACAAAAGAACCTCCACCTTGCCATTCAACATCTTTAGAAATACCTCCTTGTTCACCTTCGATAACTTTCTTCAAACGTTCTACTGATACAGTTTCAATATAATCCATTTGTTCAATACCAATATATTGACGATTCATTTTATGTGCAACAGCTTATGTTGTTCGACTTCCAGATGAAAAATCGTAAGTAAAATCAATGCTTCCATATTTTTTTAGTTTAAGTTCAGGAGGATTACTGTAAATCTAATAGAATATCACTAATAATTTTTCAGATGATATTCCTACGCTTGGTAATATCCATGTATCTTGAAGCCTAGTTTTTCACATACTTGTATTTCGACATAATCTTCTATGAAATAATACATTAACTTTTTATCGTTTAATGCTGATAATGAATGTTCTATCAACTTTATACGATCATCAATGTTTTCACCGTAAGTACCGAAGATTTCACAATTTTCATTTGATATAATTTTGATTCAAATATATGCTTTTATTTTCTTTTCATCTTTATAATATTTTCAGCATATAGTTCTTTTCCTGAGTTATTATTTGGCTGATCTGTTGGCATTAATCCGTTTAATAAAAATACATCTTGCTCTTCAATTTCAATAATATCTTTAATGATAATGTCTTTAGAATTTTTTTCGATTGATAAATCCATTCTTAATGTATTTGTTTTTAAGTCTTCCAACAATACTGGTAAAAAATGAAATATCTTATGTTTTGCAAGAGATTTTTTTAAAATATTCAGATTCGTTTGATTTTTTGCCTCCATAGTATGAAGTCTATTTAATTGGGTAAAAATTCTCGGTGTACTATTTTTCTCTATACTTTTAGATCTAATAAAATCTTCACCAATAATGACTCTATACCAATATGGATTAGCCTTGTTAATCCCCGTGATAATACCAAGAGTAATTTTTTCGGCTTTTATTTCCTTCTTCCACTTTTTAAAAATATCTAATCCTTCTTTATTATCAAATAATAATCCTACAACAGGTGGATTGTCATAATCTTTGTCACTAATAACTGTGAGTCCCCTCCAGCCCGCTTTTTCCCATAAAGGAATATAAATCACATTACTACTGTAGATTTTTTCATGCGATACATTAAAAATTTCAATATCTTCTGGTTTTTCCCCATAGATAATCTCATTAAATTGATCCATCTTTTCTAAATCTTCTTGCATTTGATATTCTTTATCTATTAAACTGTTTTTTCTAGATAATTTATATTTTTTTTCATTTTCTAACCGATCTAATAAATAATAATCTTCATCAAATGCAACAAAAGTATCTAATGTACTGGAGCAATATAATGTTCTAAACATTATTTCTTCATCTTCAACAAAATTATGAAATTTTTTGAACTCACTCTCATATGGAATCATTTGCATAATAAATATTGATACAATAATAGTCAATTTTTCTAATACAAAATCTCTTTTGGAATATTCTCCTATTTCTGAAACATTTGAAATATATACGTCGATAACATTATCATTTTGCTTAATTTCTATTCCAAATTCTTGTCCATATTTCTCCTCTATATTTACTATAAATTCTGGTAGTAAGGGAAACATTTGATTGTAAATAGAAGTAGCAAATATATTTTCAAACAGTGCCAAAATAGTTGAGCCAAACTCTCTCAAATAACTATGATTCTCATAATTAACACATATGTTGCAACCCATAACCTTCGTTTTTAACTCAACCTTTTTAGAAGAGCTTTCCTCACTAAATTTATCTTGAAAGTATTTAGATTCTGGTTGTTCAAGTAATTGTTCCATATATTCATCAACAGAATCTTTTGTTCCAAAAGCTTCAACAAAATCGTCATCATAATATCCCAGATTATATTTTAAAGCAGCTGATGATATCTCTAATCCTTGCTTTTTTAGAAAATCTGGAAAACTTATATATTGTTCAATACTCCTATTTGTTAAATTTAATAATGCAATAGCCAATAATGCATCGTAATGTGTATAGCTCTCCATTTCTATTTTCTCATCAGTGTCATATGGGTACAGCTCTAATCCTATGAATTCTAATTCATTATATTTTAATGAAGGCTCAATTCTCCCTAAACGTAATTCCAAATACTTTAATGACCGCGCAGATAAAAACAAACCTGGAATTGCATTTCCATCAAAGAAATATAAATCCATTGAATCCATAAACGCTCTTATATAATAACTTCTTGCACTCCATAACAGACCAATTTCTTCAAAAGCTCGACCTAATCGTATATAAGTTTGAATTAAATCTATTTTAGAGTTTTTATGAAAAAGCTTTGTTAAAGCTCGACTATAGAATTTAATTGATTTATATACATCACTATTAAGATAATCATCTCCTCTTTTTAATAATAATTGTGAAGATACATTATTATTTGACTGCTTTCCTAGTAAATCAATAAGAAGTTCAAGTAATTCATCATACTGAGGACATTCCTTCAATATATTAAGTTCCATAACATTTTTTAATTGATATAAATCAATATCATTATTAAAATTAAAATCACTAAGAATCTCGATATATGTTTGTACTATATTATCCCATGTTTCAGGATATTGTAACCTCATCATTTGATAATCAAATTTAGCTAATTTACCTCTTTTGGGATTCTCAGTATCTTGAATGAATCTCTGAAATGAATCTACTAAAAACTGAGTATGATTTTCCATTTCATTAATTATTTTTTTACCTGTATTGTGATTAGAATTCAAAGTAATCCAAAGAGTACTTAATTTTTTTAAAATTGAATAATTTTCAGAGTGTTCTTTATATAAATTCTCAAGTTCAAGATACATTTCATAATATCTATCACGATCTTCATACCACCATATTATTGTCCAACAATAATCATAAATAGCATTTGCATAATTCTTTATGCTACCATATTTTTTAGCTAATCTGAGGTTTCTATCCAAACCATTAACCATTGTAAACTTATCAACCTCTAGCTCTCTTAAAATCTCAATATACTCTGTTGACAATTTTACTATTCTCGCAGGTTTCATTTCTGCTAGGTTTTGAAATTCTTTATCAATATCAGCTAATACTTTCTTGCGTTCTTTATCTTTTGATCCCTCATCTATCGTATCATATAAATCTTCAGACATATTAAACGATTCAATTGCTATTTTTTTATTGTCATTTTTAAATGTGTTATCTAATAACCAAGTCCTATCTAATATACGTATATCTATACCATATTTATTTCTTAATTCATCTTCTGCTTCTGCTCTCATTTTGTCAGAAACAAATTGATTGGTCATAAAAAATATTTTTTTGTATCCTCTTTCCATATTTACATTAGTTTCAATTATTTTTTTTACATCTGACTTAAATTTCGGTTTCCAATCTTTCTTTGCACTAATTGCAAAAGCCCATCTTTCACTATTTGCTGAGTCACTATATCCTACTAACCATCCCTCTGCTATTGTCTCCGAAACTGGAAAAGTCTCAGAATCTACCTTGCTGTCTCCCCCTCCTGTTGGTCCAGTTTGAGGAAGTAAATTAGGACAAATAGTAACTTCTGCTATACCCTTACAATATTTTTCAAATTCTTTTTCTCGACTCTGACTAGTTAAAGAGTCTAAAAAATAAGAGAAGAAATCTTCTGAAAATTTTCCTTTTTTAATAATTTTTGAATCTGAAAATAAATCTGGGTGTATTTTTTTATAAAAATTTTTTTCATCCATTTACATCACTTCCTACAAAATATTACTTTCTAATATATTTACATTAGATTATTAACTCAATTAAACTCAGTTACCATGAAAAATTTAAACCAAACACTTTAATTTCAGTTTTGTACTATCTTTTATATAAATTATTTTTTTCTAGTAAAGGACTTAAAATCTAGCGTTCATCGTTACTATCTGCCTCTGTCATAATTATGACATGATACTCTGATGTAAATTCTTAAGCAATGGCAACAGTTCTAGAACTCATTATTTATTTCAAGGTGATAAATTGCTAATTATATCATCTGTAAAATAAAATTTATATCTGGAACATTAGAATATTTTGAATTCTTTTAAATATGATTTTTCTCTATTAACCTTTTCTTTTCAATCTATGTTAATAGAATAATCTAATAAATAGTTAAAATTAAAATAATTAGGTAAATTAACAGAAAAGTAAGAATCTTTTTTCAAAAAATATTATCTAGCATCATCACAATCCATATCTGTTATAAAAATTTTATTATCTAAAGTCATAAATTTCACCAAATTAAAAATAAAACATTGTATTTAATTGTTTTTCCTTTTCAGAAATATTATTATCAACATCATCTATATCAGAATAATTAACATATAAATTATTTTGATCTATTAATTCTACTAACAGTTGTTTTTGCTCAAATAAACTCAAATTATTGAATTCTTCCTTATTCAGTTTCTTTGCCTCTACTCTATAAGATAGGAATGAAGATTTTTTTACTTTTTCAAGTAATTCTACCAATTCTTCAGAACTTAATGCATTTTCAACCTTATTTAAGAAATCTTGTGCATCATTTTTTAATTCACAGTAAACAAAGGAACCTCCTCCTTGCCATTCTACATCTTTAGAAATACCTCCTTGTTCACCTGCGATAACTTTCTTCAAACGTTCTACTGATATTGTCTCAATATAGTCCATTTGTTCAATACCAATATATTGACGATTCATTTTATGTGCAACAGCTTGTGTAGTACCACTTCCCATGAAAAAATCTAAGACAATATCATTTTTTTCTGATGATAATTCAATAACTCTTTGAATTAATTCCTCAGGTTTTGGAGCAGTGAATAAGTTATCATTAAACATTTCTTGATGATGTTTTGTTGCTGAAGTATTAGTGTTAGTATCTTTCCATAGTATCTAATTACAATCAAGATTCCATATTGTACCAACGGCTTTTCCTTTACCAGATTCTTTTACCTCTTCATAATATGCTTTAAGTTGAGGTTTACTCGCGCCTAACGAACCAAACTTAATTCTATTATCGGAAAGAAGCCTTAAATACTCTTCTTCAGTAGTTCTCCAACATCTACCACTTGGTGGGTAGTATTCTTCTCCAGTATTTGGATTTTTTATGGAGTATGAAAGATTTTTTCTAATATTTGGAGCATCAAATGGCTCGACTCTATATTTTCCTCTTCCATCACCATCATCAAATTTAAAATTTTCAATATCTAGTGCTAATCTAAAATCATTTTTATGAATCGTTTCTTTATTCTTTGAATATATTAATATATGGTTACTATTATAAGAAATCAAACCATCACTAGAAATTGATGTTCTAGATTCCCAAGTAATATCTGCAATAAAATTATCAATACCAAATATTTCATCAGCAATTACCTTAAGATAATGAACCCCATCATCATTCATAGATAAAAATAAAATTCCATTTTCTTTTAACAATTCTTTACTTACTAATAATCTATTTTTTAAAAATAACAACCAAGTGGACAATTTAAAGTTAGAATTATATGAAAATGTATCCGCAGGTTTACTCTTCTGAAAATAATATGGTGGATCAATAAAAATTGTTTTAATTTTTCCTGCAAATCTATTTTTTAAACTATGAAGAGCAATTAGATTATTACCTTTAATAATAAAATTATCATTCTCCTCAATACTATCAACTTCATGTTCGCCATCTTTATCGTAACGTTTAAAGTTTGTTAATACCTTATTATCTAATAAACGATTAATTTCATTTAGAGCAAGAGTTTTATTGAAAAATACTTCTTGCCTCTTAGTATCTTCCTTTGTTTGTCCACCTTCAAGAATACAATCTTTGTAAGGAAAGTTTAATACAACATCATTATTTTCTGATATATAGTCTCCATTATCAGTTCCTAATCCAATTTTAGTTTTATATGCTGTATAACTATCTGGAAGAAACTCTTTATTATTTAAAAATTGTAAAAAGACATCTTTTTTGAACACAAGAACTCCATCTTCTAGAGTAGTAAAGAAATGATTTTTCACATTCTCTTCCTTCATCAATAGATTAAGAAGTTTTGCATCATATTTTCTAGCGAGTTCTGATAATTTATTCTTATTTAATGTTTCATTAACTACAAAATCTTCAACATTCATTAATAGATTCGATAATTCAGCTTTCATATAATTCCTCCTTTTATTTTTTAAGGTTATTATATCATAAGGTTATGATAACTGTATTATGTAAATAATAAAAATATTCTTTACGCAAAAAAAACGGCTCACGCCGTCTTCCTACTCCGAAAACGTCAAGCCGTTCTTAATGTTCTCTTCTGCAATTTTTATGGTTCTATAATTTATAGGGTTGATGGAGAGAATCCACCAACCCTATTTTAGTGTATACAAAAAGAGGGGCTTCCCTTATATTGACAGCTTCCTAAGTATTTAAGAAGAAATGAAAACCCGATGACTACTATACAAGAAGTCGTGCTACAAATCAAAGATAAAAATGTAAAAAAGGAATTAAGTAATCTTACGCTGCTTAATTCCTTCACTAAAATTGTTTCATCAAGCCTATTTGACTAAGATCCGAAAGAACAATATCAAATCAGAAAAAATTATGAGAAATATATGAGGAAGGAGATGGAGAGGTAGGTGCTATTTCTTCATCCTTGCTTTATATAAATATGTATCCCATAAATACTGTACCAGAACTGCACTAGCACCTACAGATAGATTAGCATGACGCCTACTTAACGACTTGAATTTTTCAGATTTTCCATGCCCTGTCCCATATTGATTTCTCAATTCATTAACACTACTTGAAAGTCCATTTAAACTTCCTATAATTTTTTTAGTTGTATCTTCCTCTTCTTTATCATAATACAATGTATCATCCGGTATATTTAAAGCATTCATTGTCCTTTTTACTAATTGAGAAGTTTTTAATGTATTTCCTTCAAATTCTCCTAGTCTACTTAAAATAGATTTGCAACAACTTTCTATCAATTCTTTTGATTTACCTATAGCATCAGTTGGACTTTCATCACACATTTTCATCATCAAATCAATTTGATTTTTTAAGTATTCACTTGAAAATTTTTCTTTTACATCTTCAACAATTTCTCTGCATATATTTGAAGTCACTATTTCTTTTTCACGCAAGATAATACTTTTGCATTTTTTATACAATTCTGAAAATGCCATACCTCTATAGCTTTTTTGAGTACTTAATATTTCTTCTTGAAAATAAACTTCATAGTACTCTAAAAGATCCGACAAAAGCTTTACTATTTTTTCATTTGATCCTTCATCCATAAAAGCATTTAGGGACTTCCCTTTAGAAAGACAATATTTTTCACACAATCGTACTCCAATACTTTCAAAAGTAAATTTATCAAAAGATGACGTTGAAAAATCAAGTACATATCCTCCTCTGATGAGTAATTCATTAAAATAAGATTTTTCAATATTATTAATCATAATACCGCCTTATTTATATGTTAATACCTATGGTATTAGCTAACATTTTTATACCTTGAGCTAAATCTGGCAACATTGCAACAGTTGTAGCTAAAAAATGCATATTCTTCAATATAGGTTTCAGTTCCAATCTTTTTCCATCAGGTTTAATTGATTCAGCTTTTATAATTTCTAAATTTTCTGTCAAATTCTCTTTTAACTCTTGATATTCAATCTTCGATACTTCTTCCTCTATTTTCGATATATTATCTACTACTTCTTGTGTCGCCCAATTATTTACTTGACTTGCTGAAATAGAAGAATTCTTTTCTGCAATATTCACCTGAACCCCAGAACTGTTAACATTGATATTATACAATACATTGCTTTCGTCATATCCCATATCTGTTGCAATATCTTTCATATACTCTCCTAACTCAGAAACAAATGGATAAACTAATCGATTCCCAAATGCCTTTGCCATATCTTGATATTTATTTCCACCAGCATAGTACCATCCAAAATTATAAGTTGGATAATTATTTTCTTTTATAATTATAAACGCTTTATATAACAAAAAGGCTCTTTTTTTACTATCACTTCCTAAATCTAATGTCATACGCCCATAAGAGCCATTGATTTCAGTCATATTACTTTCTAAATTACCTACATCATACTCTATACTATCAATATAATTTTTCAATAACTCAGTATTATTAATATACGCAATTAGCTCGTCAAGAAAGCCATTTTGTTCTAAATAATATGCATTTATTACATCAGATGAAATTTTTCTTAGCTTTCTACTTATTTTTTTTAATTCGTTTTTACTTATCTTCATCAATATATAACTCCCCACAAAACGGACAATAACATCCACTAAACTCTTGTTGCAGCGAAACTTTAGCATCTTTATTACAGCATTTAAAATATTTTACAGTTAAATCCGAAAACTTTCTTCCAATAGGCAATTCTGCTTCTTTTTTTAATTTTTTCCCCTCTTTAACTTTCATAAACTCATTATTTTTAAAAGTTTTCTCTAAATCCTTTGAAAAGCCATTCAATAGATCCTTAACGGAATTTTCTATAATCCTGTTTGCTAATTCTTCTATATCATCATCAATATAACTTTCATGAATCAAGCCACACTGAGGACACCATAATTCAATTAAATCTTCATTTTCATAATCATCAATAGAAATCATAAACTTTTCACCACATGGTGGGCATTTCATTTGAATGAATCCATCCTCATCTCCAGGTATTGTAATATCATATTTCATTTTCGATATAAAACTCCTCCCTAATCTATACATTCCATAATTTCAGATATATCACAATTAAACTCCTCGCATATTTTTAATAACACTTCTGTCGTTATATTTTCATCTTTCTTTAATTTATAAAATGTACTTCTACACTAATTACATTAATTATAATACTGTATATAGCTATTTTCAATACATCGCCTACAATATATAGTGTATTTTAAGAGAATAACTATTTTTTATGCAAAAACGTCAAGCCGTCCTTAATCTTCTCTTCCGCAATTCTCATTTGCTTCATCAACTCATCAATAATGGCATCATAGCTAAAGTCCTCTATTTTCCAGTATTGGTAACAATGGCAATATTTAGCTGCAACATTCCCATACTTACAATAGTTGTTTCTCATTTTAGAAGTGCGATTTTGTTTGATAATTTCTTCTGAAAAATTTCTCTTGAAATAATCGCAATCGTATAGTTTTTCAATCACTGTTTTCTCATGATAATTGCCTTCTTGCGAAGCTCCTCCATAAATTCTGAATTGGTCTCCTTCTATCTGTACACCAATCATGCCAATTTTTTTTGTTGGATCTCCATCGATTCTTTGAGAAAAAACGATACTGAGAGTTGGTTTCTTATGATTGAAGCTAAGTCCGCAAACTGGTTTTACCCAATCTTTGTAAGCTTCAAAATTGAGTCGTTTATTAATTTCTTCCATGAATTCTGATCCTTTAAGTTTTACATAAATATCAGAATAGCGGATTTTTTCTAAGTCTTTGTCTCCAATAATGTATTTTCCTTTATTTTGCTCTATTTTACTTTGGAATAAGTCATAGAGTACTTCGATATCCTCAGCATATTGTCTGATATAGTCTGCAAAATCCATTGTTGCATGTAGTTCTTGGATATTCATGATTCGTTTAGCAATTTCTTGGTAACTTAAGAATGACCATTTTCCTAGCTCTTGGATATCTAATGAGGCGTATAATCCTGTTAGAATTCCTGTAATCGTTAAGTCTTGTTTTCCTAATTCTTCTTCATATCTCATCAATTGTTCTTTTGTTGGAATAGATTTGATTTTGTTTTCAATAATCAGTACTTCTGTTTCATTGGCTTTGTTTTTAAAAGTAATCGTTAAATCCACATGTTTCTTTTCTCTTTCGACTGATATGAAGGTACATCCATTTTGATAAAAATCAGGGATAAATACTTCGATAAATGGATGTTTTCCTTCAACTTCTTGTTCTAATAACCATGCCCAAAAATTAGAGTGAGATAATTCCTTCCCACTTAATGAGATGGCAAATAATGGGGAACGGTTTAGTCGTTGTAATTGTTCTTCTATGATGCTTGTTGTTTTCTTTTTCATGTCATTTTCCTTTAACTTTTGTTAATACCTTAACGTTAACATAGTCGATGTTCGATTTCAATGAATGATGCAAAAAGACACTTACTTCTCAGTAGATGCCTCTATGATTTGTTATTTTTGCGCTTTGTGGAAAATACCATGGTGTAGTTAAAATTTTTATTTTTCAATTGTAACTATAGCTAATGTTTTACAATGCTTTATTTAGATATTTACGATATAATAAGCCTGAAAATACGTATGAAGGCAGTGTTAATATGCATATAGAAGAATTTGATACTGTTCTTTTAAAAGATGGACAAACAGCAGCAATTGTAGATAAGTTAAGTGAAGATACGTTTATAGCTGATATTGGAGACTCTCCTGAAAATTGGGATACGATTACTATTACAATCGATGAAATTGAAAAAGTAATTTATAGAAGTCCAAAATCTATTGATGGGTGATAAAGATGAGTAAGAATGAAAAACAGGAATTAATATTCATTGACGGTTGGGAGCACGTTCATTGCCCTGTTTGTGGCAATCTAGTAGAAACTTACGATATATGCGATACCTGCCATTGGCAAAATACTGGAAGATTTAATATTGACGGAGGACCAAATAAAATGACTCTAGCCGAAGCTAAAGAAGCATTTGAAAAAGGATTCCCCATAACATAAACAAGCCCCTAGTTCATTCGGTTGTACGACAAATCCTGTTGGTGAGAAATCACCGATAGGATTTTTTACATGCAAAAAAAAGAAATCCGAGTTATGATTAAGTCGACCAAAACAAATCAAAGGAGGATTTCTCTCATGGACTATTGTATACGAAAATTACTAGGATTAACAGAAGAAAATTTTATTACGGATGAAAATTGGTTAGAAATCGTAACAGAAAACAATGAAACAGTTCATAAAATTAATGGAACTTGGACAAATACTTGTACTTCTTGTCTATATTGTTCTAGCGAAAATGTGATTAAACATTCTCCTATGGAACATAAAATTAGAATTCCACACCTATTTGGACATAAGACTATTTTAGACCTTAAAGTACAACGATTCATCTGTAAAGCTTGTCATAAAACATGGGTGGTAGATTGCCCTCTTGTTCCTAAAAATAGTAATATTTCTTATGATTTAGAGTGTCAAATTATGTTGTAATTAAAAGAAAACTTCTCTAGAAAAACAATCACTAAACTTCTTTCAATTTCTGATAAGACTGTTGAAAGAGTGATGAAGAAGTTTAAAATAAAAACAATGGATCAGTATCACTATTTACCTAAAGTGCTTTGTTTAGATGAATTTAGAGGCGTTAAAACACAACAAGGGAAAATGAATTTCATTTGTTTAGATGGAGAAAATCGCCAATTAATTGATATTTTACCAGGTAGAACACTTCATGAATTGATTTCTTTCTTTATGAAGTTTTCCCGTAAACAACGTTTAAAAGTGAAATATTTAGTGATGGATATGAATGCTTCTTATCAAAATCTTATTAAAACTGTATTTCCAAACGCTGTTATCGTAGTAGATCGATTCCATATCATTCAACATATGAATCGTAACTTTAATCAACTTCGAGTTGTGATTATGAAGCAATTTTCTGCTAAATCCACACAGCAGAAAACATTAAAACGTTACTGGAAAGTACTTTTAAAACCTAGTGATGAATTAGATGAAGAAAAACTAAGGTACAATTATCACTTCAAAACCTATCTTACTCAAGCTCAATTGGTAGAAAAATTATTGAATTTTGATGAAGAATTATCAGATGCATATGATTTTATTCAAGAACTTAGAAAAGCTTACAAGAAGAAAGATTATGAGGCATTTATGACATGTATAAAAGAGATTCCAAAACAATTACCTTATGAATTTAAGAAAAAGTTTGAAGTGTTTAAACGTTTTAAGAATGGGATTTATCAAGCATTTATGACGGGATATTCCAACGGAGCTATTGAAGGAACGAATAATTTAATTAAAGTGATTAAACGTGTGGCATATGGATATCGAAATTTTGAGAATATGAAATTAAGAATTAAGATTATCAAAGGGTGTTTCTTTACCCCGGTCAATAGAAAGTCATTATGATTTAAGAAAGGTTGTATAGAGTCGTTTTAACTTGACAATGAGCCTCCATGGGCATGTTGAATTGGGGGAAGCGAAAAATAAGATTAAATTTCACAGCCCCCAAACCGCTAATCGCGGATAACATGCCCCTGCTCATTATAAAGTTAAAACTAGATTTCGTTCATAGTTATGTTTGTGGTTAATTATTAAATTGATTAAATCATTAATTTTCAGCCACCTTGTTCATTTAAAATTAAAGACTTAATTTGCTGTTACATTTAATCCACCAACAGAATTTGTCGATGAGCCTAAAAGTCCTCTTTTAGAAATGTATTCTTTTTCTATTAAATTATTTAATAACGCATAAAAATTTTCCTAAACAAAATATCTTACTTTCACACGATAAAAGAAATTCACATACACTTATATTTTCTATTATCATATCATGATATTTCAAATTTTTATCTCCTTACATCTTTAAATCTCTTTTATCTTGATTTTTCAAATATGAGTATCTCTATGGATATTTACAAATATATAACATTGTCAGCTATCGAATTTAAAAATTCTTGGTCATGTGAAACAATAAATATTATTTTCTTATCGCTTTTACATTCGTTGATCAGATGGGATATATTCATCATATTGCAATAATCCATTCCACTGGTAGGCTCATCAAAAAACATAAGTTTAGATTTTTTACATAGTACAGATGCAATGGCTACCCTTTGCTTTTGTCCACCTGACAAGCTCATTGGATGACGATCTTTTGATTCATATAAATCAAGTTTTTTCAGAATATTTTCAACATAACTACTTTCAATATTTTTTATTCCAAGACCTACTTCACTTGCAATAGAATCGGTAAAAAGCTGATGATTAACATCCTGCATTACAAGAGATGATATTTTTAGCCTATCTGATTTTGAAAGTCTTTTGCCGTCCAAATAGATTTCATCCTTCGCTTTTCTTTCTAAGCCTATAAGGCATCTGAGCAAAGTGGATTTACCAAGTCCGTTTGTTCCTACTATGCCGTAAATTTTACCCATTTCAAAAGAGAGGTCTTTTAAATGCAATTTTTTATCTATGCCATTAAACTTAAATTCAATGTTTTTTACTTCTAAATTTCCCTTATTTTGATTTTCGGGTACTGCAAGTTTTACTCTATTATTATTTCTTAAACCTAACTTCTTTAGCTTTTCAGACGGTATTTTCATAAAATCTATTTGAGTATATTCCTTTTGAATTTCCCCATCTTTAATCAAAAAAACTCTATCTACAATATCCATTAGATAAAATATTCTATGTTCCGAGATTATAAGAGTTTTCCCCTTATCTTTAAGTTTTATAAGCATTTCTTTTATGATTAAAATGTTTTCTTCATCAAGATTTGATGAAGGCTCATCTAAAACAATGATTTCCGTTCCAGATATATAACTTGCAGCAATACATAAAATCTGCTTTTCTCCACCCGAAAGCTTAAAAATATCTCTATTTAAAAGATGTTCTATCGGAAACAAATCCAACATATCATTTAGTCTTTCATCCATTTGTTTTTTTGAAAGTCCTATATTCTCCAAATAGAAAAGTAATTCAAGTGTAGTATTTATATTAAAAAAGTGTGTCTTTGGATTTTGAAATACATTTGATACTAAGAGCGATATTTCGTATAATTCGAGGTTTTTAATATCTTTATTATCAATCCTGATGGTTCCAGACATATAAGCTCCATCATATCGTACAGCTAACCCATTGATAGAATTTATAATTGAAGATTTTCCGCTACCACTTTTCCCAGTAAATAATACACATTCGCCTTTTTTTACATCTAAAGAAATGTTTTTTAACACTTTAGGAGAATTTCCATAAGATAGAGATAAATTTTCAATTTCTACCATAAAGCTCCTCCTATAATCATAATCAGTATTGAAAGCACATAAACAAAATCAACTATTTTCGTTTTGACGGATATGTACCTTGTTTTTTTAACAGGATTTTCAATACATTTTGTTTCTGCTGCCTTTGCAATATCATCAGAAATATTAGAAGATATAACAAGTAAAGGCACAATTACATACTCGATGTATGAAAATGGATTTTTAAATGTAATACCTCTTATTTTCATAGCAAGTTTTACATTGTGACTTTCTTCCCTAAATGAAGGAAAAAACCTAAACATTACAGCAATTGGTATAGAAACAGTACGAGGCAAATTCATTTTATCCATAGAGGATATTACACTTCCTACATCCGATGTTTTTAAAAAAAAACTTCCCGCACTAAATGGAAGATAAAACATCTTACATACAGCAAATAGCATAAAAAACATCATTAAAATCGCATTCATATTTCTAATTACATCAAGATTAGGTATCAAAGAAAGAACCCCAAAAAATGATATGTTTTTTAAGGCTTCTTTCTTAAATCCATTCATAAAAAAAAGAAATGAAATAAGAAGCACAATTCCCCATTCAAAATAGGTATTTACTTTATAAAATACAGCAAATCCAAGTGAAAAACTTACTAAAATTTTACTAATTGGATTGGGATTATATGGATTGTCTAAAGAAACGAGCATTATACAATACCCGCTTTTTCGAAATGCTTTTTCAAAAAGACTTTACCGATATATGCGCCGAGTATCCCGCCGACAACAGCACCGATATATACTAATACCATACTACGATAATTCAAAAGTGCTATGAGCTTCATTATATAATCGTGACCCATACCGCCTGTTTCAGCCAGTTTAATAACCTTGTCTTTAGCCAACAAAACTTGCATAAGGAAACCACAAATCCAAGTGTTGAATACGGCAAATGAGAGCATATTAAATTTAAATGATTTATATTCTCCTTTTTTTCTTAAAAGTTCCGCAATTGCCATACTGATTACAGCATGTATCAATATTACATATGTATTTCCCATTGCAATTGCTACAAGACTACAAATCAACCCAAGTATAAATAATCCCCATGATTTTTGAACTTTTGCCATAAAGAGCATTATAACTATTCCTGTTATAATGCCTGCCAGTGTAGGGTATGCCAAGTATAAAATCGGTACAATACCAATCATTCCCGAAGCAAACATAAGTACAAAATATATTACTGTAAATACACCTATCGTAACTAAATCTTTAATTCTTAATTTTTCCATTTTTATATTTTCCTCCTAAATAAGTTTTCACTGAATATTTGATTTTCTAAGCATTGCTTTATAAAATTCCGAGCTTTTACAAAGTTCTTCATCTGTCCCTATCGCTTCTATTTTTCCGGCATTTAATAAAATGATTTTGTTTGCATTTCTTATTGTTCTTAATCTATGAGCAATAACAATTGCCGTTTTTTCTTTTATAAGTTCAGATAAAGCATCTTGAATTAGACTTTCATTTTCAACATCCAGAGATGCTGTAGCCTCATCAAGCAATATGATTGGTGCGTCTTTTAGTATTGCCCTTGCTATTGAGATTCTTTGTCTTTCTCCGCCTGAAAGTCTTTGTCCGTTTTCACCTATTACTGTATCTATTCCATCCGGCATTTTGTCTATAAATTCATAACATCTAGCTATTTTAGCCGCTCTTATAATCTCTTCATCTGTAGCATCTTTTTTACCGATTTTTATATTATCTTTTATGCTTGAATTAAAAAGAGTAACATCTTGGAAAACGATAGAGAAATTTTTAAGGAGTGTTTCCGGATCAATTTTACCGATGTCCTCTCCCTCTATCAAAATCTTTCCTTTATCTATATCCCAAAATCTTGCAGCAAGCTTGGTGAGAGTTGTTTTTCCGCTTCCGCTTGAACCGATTAGCGCAGTGATTTCACCCTGCTTTGCAGTAAAGCTCACACCATTTATTACAGAATAATCATCATATCCAAAATAAACATCCTTGAACTCAATATCGTAATTTTTAATGTCAATATCTTTTTTGCCTTCTTGAACAGGCATGGTCTTTATTTCCTTTATTCTCCCTACAACCGCATCAAGAATAACTATCATTGACATAAAGGTGATTATTCCTTCTATAGTAAGATAAATACTTGCTGTAAGCATTAAAAATGCGATATAAACCAGCACACTTACCTCCCTTGCCATAAGCATGTTGACGCCGATAACGGCAACACTTATAATTCCAAGCTTTAAAATTGCAGTAGCTATTCCTGTAAGTGTTCCGGCAACAACTTCACCTTTCGTTTTCTGTTTTGTGGATGCATTTAATTTTTCAAAAAAATCATTTAACACCCTATCTTCTAAGTTGTAAGATTTTATTTGCTCTATCTGCTCTATATTTTCCTGTAGATTATCGAAAACCTTACGATTATCATCTATCCAGCCCTGTACTATTTTTTTCTGACTTTTCTTTGATAAAAATATAATCAAAATAGAAATGGGAATTACCCAAAGGGCTGCAAGTGCAAGTTTCCAATTATAGAAGATAAGCATTAAAGCAATAATACTTGTGGATATAGCCGTTGAATATATCTGAGGTACAGCATGAGAGAAAATTGTTTCATATAAGTTCATGTCATTCATCATGGTTTCCGCAAGGTCTGCCAAATCTCTTTTACCAAAATAAGAAAGAGGTAATTTCTTTAACCTTTCCGCTAACTCAATTCTTGAATTTGCACTCTCGTTGTACACATTGGTGTAAAGTCTTACATAATCCCACCTCGCTACTAAGAACATCACAATCATCATTACTACAATTAGTGCAATATAATAAACAGAAGTAAAATTGTAGCTCTCAATGCCTGTTAAAATGCCTATATACTGGAATAGAAACATAAAACCGATCATTGGTGCGAACAATTTAGTTAAATTAACAAGCGTGTGTGAAAATATGGCTTTTCTTAAGTTAAGAGCGCCTTTTTCTGACATCGAATATTTTTTCATAAAATAAGAAACCATATGTTTAACCTCCTATCTTCCAATTTACGGATTTTTGATATTCTTCCCAAAGCTTTTTATAATGCCCATTTATATCTATTAAATCTGCATGCTTGCCTTCTTCTACAATTTTCCCTTTATCAATAACGAGAATCTTGTCCGCATCTATTACTGTAGATAATCTATGAGCAATCATCAATGTTGTCTTGCTTTTTGATAGCTTCTTAAAAGACTCTTGAATCAAATATTCATTTTCAGGATCTGCAAAGGCTGTAGCTTCATCTAAAATGATAATATCTGCATCTTTCAAAAAAGCTCTCGCTATAGAAATCCTTTGAGCTTCTCCTCCTGAAAAATATGTGCCTTTAGTTCCGTAAACAGTATCAAGTCCTTTATCTAAATTTTCAATAATATCTTTAGACCCTGAATTGATTAAGGCATTGTCAATTTCTTCATTAGTTGCATCAGGCTTTCCGATTAAAAGATTATCTCTTAAACTCATTTTAAATAGTTTAGAGTTTTGAAAAACAAAAGCAATTTTTCTCATTAAAGCCTCTTTTTCAAAATCTTTTATATTAATTCCTCCAATATAAATTTCACCTGTTTTAATATCGTAAAATCGTGCAGCAAGCCTTGCTATAGTAGTTTTACCACTGCCTGACGATCCGACTAAAGCAACTCGTTCTCCTTTATTCACCTTAAATGAAATATCGTCTAATACATTTTCATCTTCATAAGAAAAGCTTACATTTTTAAACTCTATCCCAACATCAGAACTTGTTTTATTTCCATAAACAAAATCATCAAACTCAAGTATATTTTCAATTTTATCTAAAGCAAGTTCCGCAAAATAACTGGATTGTGTAATCGTCGCAGTTCTCATAATAAAAGTAGCAAATGCCGGTCCTATTAGGAAGTAAATAACAGAATCTGCAACTACATTAGATAAGTTTCCATTAAATTTTATTAAGAGTAATGCCACAGGTACCAAGAAAAATGCCGTCGATGTAGAAACAGTTTCAAACCACGACATTTTATTAGTATAACTCATAGTGAGCTTAAGTACATTGTCTTTTATTTTTATGATCAACGAATATAACTTATCAAAGCTCTCAACACTTTGTGCAAATGTTTTAACAACAGGAATTCCTCGAACATATTCAACTGTCTGAGAAGATAAATTGGAAAGTCCTGCATAATACTCATCTTTCATTTTTTTTGTTTCGGCTGTCATCATAGATGACATCAATGTCATACCGATAATCATCGGTATCATACTGGCAAGTCCTAACTTCCAGTTAAACACGAAGAAAAATACAAGCAGAACGATTGGCGATATAATGGTCATCGCCATATCAGGAAGTTGATGCGCTAAAAAAGAATGGGTTTCAGACGCTCCGGACACAATTACATTTCTTATCCTTCCGCTTTCTTTGTCATCAAAATACCCAAGCGGTTTGTTTATTAGTTTTGTTACGGAAGTCTTAATAATGTTATCTTCCACTTCAAATGCAAAAATATGGGATAAAATTAAACCTATTAGGTATATGAATAGCCCCAAACCGGCAAAGGCTGCTGCATAAATTGAATTTTCCTTTACATAATCAAAATTCACCATCCCATTTAAAATTAAGTTATTTACAATTCTATGAATATATACCATAGGCATCAAAACCATGACACCTGATATAGCAGACATAACCATAGCAATATAGAGTAAAAAACTTTTTTTACCACCGTAAGGCATTAGTCTTTCCAGTATTGATTTCTTCTTATTCTTCACTGAACAACTCCTCCTTTTTCTTAAAATTAGCAAACCTTATAAATAGCCTTTTTAGACTGATTTTAGAAGTTTGTTTTCAAACTCTTTTGCAATACGTATAGTTTTTTTCTTGTTTCTATCTATTATTTATCTTATAATAAATGAGAATTTCAATCAATTAGATATGGCTAACTAAGTCTATTCGGGATAATGTCTATTCGGGATAAAATATAAAGCACGGAGGTATAATATGAGTGATTTTTATAACTTTGTTAAAAACTTTTTTTCTACAGATGAATCTATCGATAATACAAAATACTCCACTGTAGGACATGAATTCCGTTTTAGCACGGATAATTCAGAAGGCATATATTGGTTTTACGAGGGCGATAATTTCACTATTGATATTTATGATGTTTTCATAAAAAAAGAAATTATCCATACAAGTTTTTCTGGTTTAGATAATTTCTATTCCTTTTATTCATCTTATTTAGTTACAGCAAACGGTGAATGTTTTAATCCTTATCAAAATCTTTCTTCAAATTCACTTTATATAATAAATACAAAAAATTCTAAAGACTATAGGTTTATACTTCACAAAAACTCTCCTTATTTAGGAATCGGTATAAATTTCAATCAGTCCATGATAGAGCAATGCCTGTCCTCTTATAAGAATAAAGTCTGTAACTATGAAGATTTATTTTTTAATACCAGCACTATAATAAACAAGCCTTTAGAAAGAATCGCAAAAGATATCCTTAATTGCAAGATGGTATCTCCTGCTGCTGAAATCTTTTTTGAGTCAAAGGTAAAGGAATGGTTAAGTATTACAATAGACTCTTTTTTAAATAAGTACAGCAATCCACTATCTATTGCCGATGATGAGGCTTTGAAAAATGTCGCCAATTATATAGACGATCATTATGCAACATCTATCTCACAGGATACTTTAGAAAAAATATCCACTATGAGCGGCACAAAACTAAAAAAATTATTTAAGCAAAAATATCAATGTACAATTACAGAATATACTCAAAGACGGCGAATGAATATGGCGGAATTACTCCTACTGAACTCTACCCTTAAAATTCAAGATATAGCAGAGGCTGTAGGATATTCCTCTCACAGTAAATTTAGTACATGCTTCAAAAAATATAAGGGATTTTATCCCAAAGACATAAAAAAATATGCAAAAAATAATTTTTCTGATTAAATACATAAAGAAGCCTAATTGAGGGCTTCTTTTGTATTTAACTCTTTATACTCACTTAAAGGTATCCCAACTCTTTTCAAACCCTTTATTTTCTCCCGTTTCTTCTGCTCTCTCCTTGCCTTATATTTATCCTCATACTCTTTCTGTTTTCTGCTTACTTTTCGTTTCAGGTAATTTTTGTGTAGCTTGTCTTTTCTTTCTTCGATTTTTCTTTCTTCTTCCTCAAGTTTTTGTTTTTCCTCTTCGCTTAAATCCGCCTATGGCAATTCATAATTTACTATGAAATTAAAGTAAATTTCTATCTTTTGCTTTGATATCTGACTTCCTTTTCTGTCTCTTTCATGTACGATAATTTTTTCTACAAACTCATTTATCATTGTAGTTGTAAGTTCATCAAAGTTTTCATAACGATTGATAAGAGATATAAATTTTCTTGCTCTGTCTGTTTCTTTTTCATATCTTGATACCTACTGCTCCAAATCCTTAATTTCTTAACTTAAAGCTACGTGCTCCGTTTCATATTGTTTATTAAGGATTTCATAGCGATTATTCGGTATTTTATTCAGGATTATATCTTCGTAAATTCTGCACATAAGTCGTTCAAGTTCCTGAATTCTGTTTTGGCTTTCCGTTAATCTTATCTTTTTCTTTTTTATCTCTATTTTTTTCCTTTTCTTTCATTTCATTTTGAATGGAACAGGCTTCATTATCCTCATCAAGGTATTTTTTAATATCTTTTAGTGTTTCCCTAATAAGGTTTAAGACCGCTTCTGCTTTTATTCTGTGTGCTGATGAGCAAAGTGTGCCGCAAGGGATTTTGGTATAGACACTGCAAGTGTAATATGAAATATTCTTATACTTACTTTTTCTATGAACATACATCTTGCTCTCAGAATCTGCACAATACATTAGTCCTGTGAGTGGGTGATATTCTCCCCAACCGTCAGGATACTTTTTTACATTTCCTCTTATCCTTTGCACATTGTCATATGATTGGTTCATACGTGTTTTCAAAAATAAGCCAGTTATCTTCCGATACATTTTTACTTCTCTAGTCCTTGAAATGCTTTCTTGTCTTGAAATTGACTGTATGTATAAATGCTACTATAATAATGCACATATTCAGGAATTTAAAAAAGCACAAAATTGATTTAATGTTATCCCTCCTAAATCTATAGGCAAAGAATTTTGTTCAAAATGAACCCCCTTAAACAAAAAAGACCTACTATAGATTAAATCTGTAGTAAGTCCTTCTATCAGTCGAAAAAAATCATTTTTATTGTATAATGAAAATTGTAGAAAAGTGAAAACGGTGGCTACTCTTTTTCAGAAAGTAGCTGATGCCTATGGGCATATTCTTAAAATCTGATAGAAAGGAGGGGCCTTGAGTTGACAGCCTTTGAAGTTGTACAAATTTTATTTTTGTTCGGTACATTTGTGATCGCACTGATAGGTTTGTGCTATAAAATCTTTAAAAACCAAAACAAAAAATAACCCGTCCCCACTTTTGGCGAGTAGGACGAGTTATTAAAAAAACTTTAACTTAAGCCACCGTCTTTTTAACGGTTCTACATTGGAGTCTAGTTGGTGCTAGGCTCCTTTTATGCTTTCATTGTATCATAATCTCAAAAAAATTCAAACAAAAAAGACCTACAGTAGACTAAAAAAATTATGCATATAAATTTAAGAATTGAACCGTCTATTAAAGCTCAAGAATTATTTTCTAGCTTTGGAATAACGGTAACTGATGCTATTAATATTTTTTAAGAACTTCAATAATGGAAGGTGGATTTCCTTTTCAAATTAAACAACCACGTTATAATCATCAAACTGAATTAGCGATTCAAGAAGCTAGAGATTATGAATAGCAAAGTTCATTCAAAGATTTACCATTCTATTGACAAATTATTTAACGAAGTAATTGGTGAATAATATGCTAGAATTAGTGACAAGCAATCAATTAAAAATAGATCTTAAAAGAATTCAAAAACGATGTAATATAAATAAGCATATAGAAGAATTTGATAATGTTCTTTTAAAAGACAGACAAAATACTTATAGACATTTCTAATCTTTTTTTGCTGTTCTTTCATTTTTTCTTCAATTATTTTACTAATACTTGCAACTCTTTCATCACTTTTATAAATTTCTTCTTGTGTGAATATTTCTTTTCGAATCTCTTTCCAATTACTACCAATTTCATTAGTATGATCCATTACGCTACTATTTTCTTTAAATCTAAACTACCCATAAATTAACTATTAAAACTAAATGAAGCAGTAATCTAATAATATGATGCGACAAATGTACTTCCTTAAGACTCTTCCTTCTATCCACAAAAAACATGAACGAAATCAATAACAACAAACAGGAAATTACTACTTTAATAATGATATGTGTATATAACAGATGAATCCCTGCAAATAATGTTAACAATACTACTAGTAGAATTGAAGTAATAGATATTCCTAACTCATTTTTATAAGCAAAAAATGCTAATATACATAACAATAAACTGTAGACAAAAAGTGTGATGTTCATAACTAGTTACCTCCTTATTTTTTTAATTTAAAATTTTTTTACTCTTAAAAAGATAATATTATTAAGAACAAAAGTCAATCATCAATACGAATAATTGCTTTAAATTACAAAACAAGCCCCTAGTTCATTCTAGGAGCTTGTAGTTGTATATCACTTTTCATCTTCATTCAAATTCAACATAATGAATTTCTGAATTTTCGTTTCGGAATGTTTCACCTTTTGGAATGTCTTTTGTATCTTTCTTGAAAGCTATCCATGCCATGCCTTTTTCTGATAGGAATACCATGCTTCCATCATAGTCATATTCATGTTGATGTTGTAAGTCAATCAAACGATAAGGTGTTTTGTATCGTCCTGATTCAGTATCAGTTGCTGAGAAACTCATGAATCCAAGGTGATTTTGTTGGATAAATCCTGTGCTTGTATATCCATAGACCCAATCATATTTCTTTTCTGCTTGATTGACGTGGTAAATGGTTCCACTCTTTAAATCTGTGCCTAGTGAAACATATAATTCATGTTGATCCGTAAATAATTGATTCAAATGTTCTGTTGCACTTTGATGCGTCAACGTTACTTCTTTCTCTCCACTCTTCATATCGTATTGAACAACTTCTGAATGGTTAGTAGCTGCATCGTAGCGAATATAATAGAGTTTTCCATTGAATTGAATCGGTGAAAAAGTATTTTGATCAACGACTTGATCTTTCATCGTTGTTGTTTCCAATTGATGAAGCATATTTAAAGATGTATCTTCTTTACTATCCTTAACAATATTAAATACTAGCTGCGAATCTTCTGTAAAGAATGCTATAATGTAATGAACTAGTGGCATCTTTTCATTCTCTTTGACAGTTGTAACTTCACCCGTTGCACGATTCAATAAGTAGAAGTTTGCATTTTCTTTTGAGTCTGTATATTCCTCAAAAAATACCCAATTTTTGTCGACTGCTTGAACCCATTGATGTGAAACTGTTGCATCACTCATTTCATGAACCAATGAATGGGTATTTGTTTTTAAATCAATTTCCAAAATTCCAATATGATTTACACTACCATATAATTTTCCATCATCTGACAACACTTGCGGAATAAAGTCTGGATACTCTTCTGCATAATGAGCAACTACACTCTTATCTCTAAACGTTTCATTGAATGAAACAGTATTAAACTGATTACTTCCTTTTCCTAATTGAAAGTTAGTGGTTTTACTTTGTTCCACCGTTGTAATACTTTCTTGAACCGTCGTTTCTTGAGTATTTTTCTGTTGACCACAAGAAACTAAACAAATACTTAACAATACAATACTAACTACTCTATATTTTCCTAACATAAAGACTCCCCCTATTACTGTTAAATAAATGAATGTAACCCAATTCTTCTACCCTCCTTAACTTTTTTTGATGTCTAATTCCAAAAATAATGGAGATGATGCAAAGAATAACACCTACGATAAACATAGGGAATTCAAACTCCTTAACTTCTTCTATAAAAGGTATGACATACATACTTAATTCAATACAAATTACACCTACTACAATAGAAATACCCATTAATAATTTTTGTCCTTTTTGCATCATAATCTCCATTCTTCAACTTGTTATCGTTTTCACGTATAGTATACTGCTCATTAAATTAAAAATCAATGTGAAAAAAGACTTTTCTCCGTAGTAATTGAGAATATTGCCCAAAACTATTACGAAGAAAAGTCATTTATCCTTTATTTGCTAATTTTATACGAATACACCATAGTAATGCCAATCGTTAGCACTAAAACAATACTTACAAGAAACAATGCTAATTTGTTCCCCGCAAATAATGAAATTAAGATAAAGATTACACCAGAAACCATACTCGCAAATCCAAAGAATCGTTGTGTTTTTCGAAAAGCTTCATCTTTATTCATAATCCATGGAACACGGAACCCAAAGTGTTTATTCGTTTCTTTGATTTTAGGACTAACATTTCCAATAAATATCATAAATAACCCTATAAGAAATGCAAGAAAACGTACCTTTTGTGTACCTATGCTAACTCCTGTCAAAATTAAGACAAATTGAAAATAGGCAATAGCATTAAACAATAATAATGTGAGTCTAAAAATATAACGGCTAATTTCTTTATTTTGACTTCCAACTAATTCTTTATCATCAATCCATTTCATCAAACCTGAAAATAATAGTATGAGGATTGGTAATATTAGAATCGTCCAACGTGAGGCTGTTGCAACAACATTTCCTTCTAAGTCAAAACGAGATGCGATGGTCTCAGGTGCATACCAAACGACACATAAAGCAAGTAAAATCGGTAAAAAAGTTAAAATGACATCTAATAAATAAATTTTTCTTTGTTCAACTAACATATTAATTTCCTCCAATAATTGAATTCATCCAAACAATTGCCTCTTCTAAAACGGTTAAATTTAATTCATAATAAATAAAGTTTTTTTCCTTTGTTTCATAAATTAAATCCGCCTGTTTTAACTTCTTTAAATGATACGACAATGCTTGCGGTGTGATTTGTAAGCTCTGTGCTAAGTCCCCAGTATTCGTTCGTCCCTGTCGTAAAATTTCCAAAATCTTACGACGGTTTTCATCCGATAATGCTGACAAAATATCATTAACTGACATATCCTCATCTCTTTCTATTTAAAATTTTCTTTAAATAGATAATACTCCTACTGTAATTAAAATGCAAGAGTTATTTAAAAATATTTTTAAATAGATTTCAAAATGACAAAAGACCGTATTTATACGTATTCCATAAATGAATGATAAACAAAAAAACTTTCCATTGTAGCACAAGTAAAAGAAGTCTTTCCTGACTTCTTTTACTGGAAAAATTGAGACCTTAGGCTCAATTTTTAGGCATGAGACCGTAGGTCTGCTGCCTTCCATTGCTACAATAGAAAAGTTTATTAAAAGGTTATTTCTCTTCTTCGTTAAGGTTAAGTACTGACATGAATGCTTCTTGTGGTACTTCAACAGATCCCACTTGTTTCATACGTTTCTTACCTTCTTTTTGTTTCTCTAATAACTTACGTTTACGAGAAACATCCCCACCATAACATTTCGCCAACACGTTTTTACGTAATGCTTTAATGTTTGTACGAGATAAAATTTTGTTTCCAATTGCTGCTTGAATTGGCACTTCAAATTGTTGACGAGGGATTAATGTTCTTAATTTCTCAGTAATGGCTTTACCACGATTATAAGCAAAATCTTTATGAACGATAATACTTAAGGCATCGACTACTTCACCATTTAACATAATATCCATCTTCACTAGTTTGCTTTCACGATAGCCGATTAAATCATAATCTAATGATGCATATCCTTTTGTACTTGATTTCAATGAATCAAAGAAATCAAAAATAATTTCAGATAAAGGCATTTCGTAAATAACATTGACACGATATTCATCTAAGTAATCCATTGTGACGAAAGTTCCACGTTTACGTTGGCAAATATCCATTACACTTCCGACATACTCATTCGGTACCATAATCGATGCTTTTACATAAGGTTCTTGAATGGATTGAACACTTGATTGATCTGGCATTTCTGCGGGGTTAGAAACTACTACTTCTGTTCCATCAGTTTTTTGAACATGGTAAATTACCGATGGAGCTGTTGTAATTAAGTCTAAATCAAATTCACGTTCTAAACGTTCTTGAATAACGTCCATATGAAGTAATCCTAAAAATCCACAACGGAAACCAAAGCCTAACGCTTGAGATGTTTCTGCTTCGAATTGCAACGCTGCATCATTTAATTGTAATTTTTCTAATGCATCACGTAAATCATTATATTTAGAAGAATCAATTGGATACAAACCACAATAAACCATTGGATTCATTTTGCGGTAACCTGATAAAGGTTCGCTTGCTGGATTGTTCGCTAATGTAACAGTATCCCCTACACGAGTATCTTGGATTGTTTTAATAGAAGCAGTAATATACCCTACATCCCCAACCATTAAGTAATCACGACTAATTGGTTTAGGAGAGAAAATACCAACATCTACAACATCAAATGTTTTTCCATTACTCATTAATTGAATCTTGTCACCAGGTTTTACAATTCCGTTTTGAATACGAACATTTAACACTACCCCACGATAAGCATCATAAACTGAGTCGAAAATTAATGCTTGTAGAGGAGCTTCTAAATCACCAGTCGGTGCAGGAATTTTTTGTACGATTTGTTCTAAAATTTCTGGAATCCCAATCCCCACTTTAGCACTTGCAAGAACGGCTTCACTGGCATCAATTCCAATAACGTCTTCAATTTCTGTACGAACACGTTCAGGATCAGCAGCAGGTAAGTCAATTTTATTAATAACTGGAACAATTTCTAAGTCATTATCAATGGCTAAATACACATTCGCTAATGTTTGAGCTTCAATCCCTTGAGCAGCATCTACTACAAGAATTGCTCCTTCACAGGCTGCCAAGCTACGACTCACTTCATACGTAAAGTCCACGTGCCCTGGAGTGTCAATTAAGTGGAAAATGTACTCTGTTCCATCATTAGCATCATACGTTAACTCTACTGCATTTAATTTAATTGTAATTCCACGTTCACGTTCTAAGTCCATAGAGTCTAATAATTGATCTTGCATTTCACGGTCTGCTACAGTATCTGTTGCTTGTAAAATACGGTCTGCTAAAGTTGACTTTCCATGGTCAATATGCGCAATAATCGAGAAGTTTCTGATGCGCTCTTGTCGTTTTCTCATTTCTTCTAAATTCATTCATAATCTCCTTCATGTCTAAATTAATAACGGTAAAAAGACTTGAGCAATTCCTAGGAAAAAGAAAAATCCTAGAACGTCTGTTGCCGTTGTTACAAAGATGGTCGATGAAATGGCTGGATCTAATTTCATTGCTTTTAATACTAAAGGTACAAAGAATCCAAAAATTGCTCCTACCATTAAATTCATAGCCATCGCTAAAACTACAATAATCGATAAATAAAAGTTTTGATAAGGAATATATAGCGCAATAGCAGCTACAACTCCGGTAATAAGTCCATTCATACAGCCTAAAACAATTTCATTCCAAACATACTTTTTATCTTTTTCCAATGATAATTGTCCTAAAGCAATTTCTTGAATTGCCAGAGCTAGAGTTTGAGAAGCTGAGTTTCCTCCCATCCCCGTGATAATTGGCATGGCAACCGCAAGAACAACTACTTGTTCAATCGTTGATTGGAACATCCCAACAACAGCTGAAGCCATAAAGGCTGTAATTAAATTAATTAATAACCAAGGAGTCCGTTTCTTAATGGATTCCATAAATGGACCACCAATTCTTTCAGACCCTTCAACCCCGCTAATTAAAAGCATATCTTCATGATGCTCTTCTTGAAGAACGTGGACGATATCATCAATTGTAATAATCCCAATTAAAACGCCCTTTGTACTAACTACGGGAACAACCGATAAGTCATATTTTGAAGATAGACGAGCTACTTCTTCTTGGTCTTCTTCAGGAACTACAGAAATAATATTGGTATGCATTAAATCATGTAAACTGACATCTAATTCATTCGTAAATAAGTCACGAATATCAATCCAACCAATTAATTGATTTTGGAATGTTGTCACAAAAATCGTATGAATGACTTCTGTATTTGGAGAAATTTCTCTTAACTTTGTCAATGTTTCTTCAACGGTTAAATGTTCCTTCACGGAAATAAATTCTGTCGTCATAATCCCTCCGGCAGAATCTTGAGGATATTTTAACATCGTTTGAATTTCATCTTGAGAAGAACCCTTCATCATATTCAAATATTTTTTACGAATTCCAATTGGCAGATTTCCTAAAATATCCACGACATCGTCATTGGACATTTGTTGGAATAATAATCCTACACGTCGGAATGGTAATTTTTCTAACATTCGAATTTGAAGTTCGGGGTCACTAACTTCCAAAATGGAAGCTAATCGTGTATTGGAAATGGTATACATGAAGTTTTTAAGCACTTCATCGGTAACTTCTTCCAATCCTAGAGCAATATCGATTGGATAATTCTGGTTGAACAATTCCCTAATTCTTTTGACATCTTTCGATTCAACCATTTGTTCAATGATTTTGGACATATCCATCGTTTTATCACTCCATTCTGTAAACATACTATTCATAGTATACCATATTTTATTGATATAAAAAAAGAGATACCCTCAAGATATCTCTTTGTTTAGAAGATTATTTTGCTTGAAAAAAAACACAAATAACAAGAAGACTCCCTATAATAGTATGCTTAGGCATGAGACTCGCATTAGGTCATGTAAAACAAGAAGACTTCCCATAGTAGTATGAGTATGATAAGCCAGTTTGGCTTATCTTACAGGAAACTTTGAGACCTTAGGCTCAAAGTTTAGTAATGAGACAGCGAATGCTGTCTGCTTACGTCCTAATACTACTATAACAGGAAGTCATTCGAAATATATTAAAGTTCTGTTGGATCAAAAGTATAAACTACATGATTCAAATTCCCATATTCTTTTGTAGAATCATACTTCACAGATTCAATATGAAATCCATTTTTAACCGATGTAAAACGATAACACCCATGTTTCATCGGAAATCTATTTGGGAAAGATTTAGCTTCCATAAATGAGGTTGCAAAACTACCGCTACTATTTTTGTCTAAAATACCAATATGAGCATAAGGTTTTTCATCAACATAAACCGTAAAGTGAAGAGCTACTTTATTAAAATTGTCATTTGGAGAAAAAAGAGTATACGGTTCACGAATTGTTATCGTCTTATCCACTAATTGTTCCTTTTCTTCTTTAGGATAGTGAGTTAAAAATACATTCTTAGCTTCTTCTAAATAATCTGCATCAACTTCTTTTAAACGTTCAAACAATAATTCATCACTCTCATCATTTTCAGAATCAACCGTTAGATTAACGTAAGGATTTATAGAATATTTTCTTTCTTTCGAACAACTTGATAACAGAGCAACCGAACAGACAAGTAAAGCTAATAAAATAAACTTTACAGATTTACACCATTTCATTGTTAACTCCCCCTAATCATTCTCTTGATACGTAATTCTTAAAATCAACTTTGAAAACGCTATCCTCCTTCTAATTATAATTATATGGAAATTTTAGGGAAATACAATATGTTTGTGAAAAAATTAATTTTAAATGAACCTCAATAATTTACCTTACTACTTTTTACTCAATCCTGTATGAATACTAATTGTTACTTTCACTCCATCATCTTCATTTTTAATTTCTAAAGTTCCATTATGTAATTCTGACACCCTTTTAACAAATGCTAATCCTATTCCAAAATGTGCATCATTCAGATTACGATTTTTATCCTTCCGGTAAAATAATGAATCAGCATTCTTTAATGTTTCATTAGTTAAATGCGCACCATTATTCCAAACGCTTATCACTATCTGTTGATGAGTGTATTGTAAATACACTTTGATTGATTTTTTATCTGCCTGACTATATTCCAGTGCATTTTGCATCATATTCATTACTGCTCTTAAAACATAATTCAAATGAAAATATACTGTGGCATTATTATCTATCTGTTCATCATATTGGAATGTAACAATACTTTTGTCCTTCAGCAAATAATGAATTTCTTGATCAATGGACTCAATCACATCTTGTAAGGAATACTCTTTCCATTCATTTTCATTCTCATAGTAAGTTTTTGAATACAAGAGTAGTCGATTAATATATTCAATCATACGATTGCTTGCTATATGGATATCTTGAATATAAGGAAGATATTTCCCTTCAATAGCTGATTGAGATAAGAGTTCAGAATTTCCTTGAATGACTGTTAATGGTGTTTTTAAATCGTGGGAAGCTGCTGACACTTTAAAAGCTAATGCTTCCTTTTGTCGGCGTTCCTTTTCAAGCATCCCTTCAATTTGTTGTTGCATGTGATTAATTTTTTGATTCGTCTCAAGAAATTCTAAAATCGTTAATGATTCTGTTAAATCAGTTGATTCTAACCACATGGATTTATGGTAAACGATGTTCATCTCTTTATGAATTTTTAATAGTAATTGTCGTATATTCAAACTAACAATCACTAATAAAGCAATACAGATATAGATCCAAGAAAAAATATTTAAAAATACAGGATAAGTTGTTTCTTCACCTGGCACTTTAATTGAAATAGACAATAATGGAAGCAGGTATAACACTAAAATAGCAATCACAAACTCCACTATAATTTTAAGACAAGTCTTTTGAACAAGTTGTTTAAAGCTTATTTTATTTTCCATTTATACCCACCTCCTCTCATTGTTTCTATCGGATTTAAATGATAAGGTTTGAATTTTGAACGTATTTGATACATATATTCAGAAATAGAACGAAATTGAGTATTAGAACTGTTAGGATATACAAATTGATAGATTTCTTCAATTGTAAATATTCTGGATGTTTGACTAGCTAATAACTGTATTATCATAAATTCACGGTTAGTTAGTTTGATTTCATTTTCCTCAACAAAAACTGTTTTTAAATTCATATCAATTGAAATCGAACCAAATTCTAATCGTTTGGCAATTTGTCTATTTCGTTCTTCACGTCTAAGATGCATTTTAATTCTTGCTAAAAACTCTTTTACTGAGAATGGTTTAGTAATATAATCATCTGCTCCAGCTAATAATCCATTCACTAAATCTTCCTCCATATCTTTAGCTGTAATAAAAAGAATTGGCGCTTTAATCTGTTCTCTAATTTCATTACAAATCGCTATGCCATCTAGTGGCATCATAATATCTAATAATATTAAATCAAAGTCGACAAAGTCACAGATATTTACTTCCTCAATACCATTTCTAGTAGTAACATCATAATCATTTAACTGTAATATATTTTTGATTAATCTTAAAATAGTTTCGTCATCATCAATGACTAGAATTTTATATGACATACCCCAACACTCCTATCTTGCTTTCATTTTACACTTTTTAGATGCAAATGGTAATAGGCTAATCCAATAAAAACTATTGTCCATAATGATTGAATCAAAAGTCCTTCTGTAACACTTGGATAAATTGAAATTTCTTTGATAGAAAAACTATTCATAGTCACTAATACCGGAAGTACATTCATCTTAGAAGAATATTGTAATAATAACTGCCCTAGTCCTAATATCATGGATAATACAATTGTTAAAGAAGAAATCATCGATTCCATAAGTATCGTTAAGCAGAATGTAATTATACTAATTTGAATCGTAGCAATTATAGGTGGAATAAGTTTTGACAATAGTATACTTAGAAATTCTAGACTTAATTGAAATTTAAAATAAAACGATACTAATCCAATCCCCACTCCAATGGCTATAAAAAAACAACATAAAATCGATAACAAAGTTACGATTACCTTGATACAAAAAAATTTCAAATGACTAGGGGTCGATAATAAACTTGTCCTTAAAGATCTTTTAAGAAACTCTCTTCCCCAAAATACCGCAGAAAAAACTACAAAAACTGTTTGAGCTAAATAGATACTTTGCAAAAACTGTGTCACTATAAAATCTCCATTAATCATTAGAAAAGAAGGATTTAATACCAGTAACATTGCTAATAGAAATAAAATAGAAAATACTAACGTTACCGATAATCCTTTGTAATATATCATTTTCAAATATTCACTTTTTATCTGATTTCCTAGCATTAAAATTTCCCTCCTACATCCCTTTTTTCAAATTGACAATAAGCAATTATTCCCAAAATGAACACCCAAAGGAACAATAAAGTAGCCGTCCAAAATGGATGAGGTGAAAATCTAGTATCCGATGATGCAATTAAATGATTTCCCAAAGCAACTGGAAGAACCTTTCCCCATTCAAAATGAGTAGAGAGAAACTCTCCAACATTATAAACTTGAGGAATTAAAAATAATAACGAAACAATGGCTGTACGAAATAGAAAAGCCATAAAGTAAGATAAAATCGTGAGACTTACCCATGCTAGTGTCGCAAATAAAATAAAATACCAAACTTTCGAACTTAATAAAACACTTAGTCCTAAATTCCCTAATGTAACATGAGTCACTTCAATTGTGACTATAATCGATAGAAATGAAAGAACAAGTGATAAAATAGTTAACGTCATCAATTTAAAAAAGAATAAACTCTTCTTATCACTATAGGCTAGTAAAGATGTTCTCAGTTGATGGTTTTTAAACTCACTGCCTCCATAAACAGCTCCCAAAATAATCATCGGCATCAGCCCTAGCATAACTGTATCAAATCCTAAATATTCAATTGGAGGTATTGCTTCTGCCAATATAGGTGTATTCTCGGGAGTTGCTTGTAAACCAAACTCTAAGACAGCCTTTGTTCCAAGATAAGCGAAAAATGGTTGTACGATAAAAATTAATAACAAAACAATCTTGAAAAGTTTTGAATAGCTAATCTTTAATAATTCACTATAAAATAACTTCATCTTCTTTTCCCCCTTCTTGAATCAAGTTGAAAAAGACTTCTTCTAAAGTTGCGGCATTCTTCATGATGTTCTTTAATTCACCATTTGCAATAATTTTCCCTTTATGAATGAATACCACATCATCTGTCACTGCTTCAACTTCAGACAAAATATGTGAGGATAATAATATCGTCTTTCCTGCTTCAGATTGTTCCTTAATAAAATTTCTTAACCAACGAATGCCGCTAGGATCTAACCCATTTGTCGGTTCATCCAATATCAGAAATTGTGGATTTCCAAGTAATGCTGTTGCAAGACTAACCCTTTGTGTTTCCCCAAGAGATAAATGTCCAATGGACTCATTCTTTTTATGAGCAATATCCGTTATTGCTAGTACTTCGCTAATTCTACTTTTCTCAATTCCATTACTGGCAGCTACGATTCTTAAATGTTGATAAACCGTTCGATCACTTGGTGAACCTAATCCATCAAAAGTTGCTCCGACAACAAATAAAGGATTACGGATATCCTTATAGTTTTTCCCTGCAATGGTTGCACTACCAGAAGTGGCTTGATCTAATCCTAATAATATTCTTAAGGTAGAACTTTTCCCTGCTCCATTGGGACCTAAAAAAGCAGTAACTCTCCCTTCCTTTGCCACAAAACTGATATCGTCCAATATAGTCGTATGTCCATATCCTTTACATAAATTCTTAATTTCAATACTATTTTCCATAAAATCACTCCTCGTACTCTTTATAAATGTATTGTAGAGTAACAACTTCAGAATAATTTCAGAAAATCGATGAAAAAAAATTTTTATTCAAAAAAAGACTCCCTATAGTAGTAGGCTAAGCATGAGACTCGCATTTGCGAGGCAACTGCCGTCCAAATACTACTATGACAGGAAGTCATTCGAAAAATATCTTACAATTCTGTTGGATCAAAAGTATAAACTACATGATTCAAATTCCCATATTCTTTTGTAGAATCATACTTCACAGATTCAATATGCATTCCATTTTTAACTGCTGTAAAACGATAACATCCATGTTTCATCGGAAATCTCTCAGGTAAATATTTCGCTTGCATAAATGATGTAGCAAACTTATCTTCATCAACTTTTCTTAAACCAATATAAGCATACGGTTCATCATCTACATAAACCGTAAAGTGATAAGAAGTGGTCTCATTATTGTTAAAAAGAGTATATGGTTCACGAATTGTTATCACCTTATCCACTAATTGTTCCTTTTCTTCTTTTGGATAGTCTACTAAAAATACTTGCTTAGCTCTTTCTAAATAGGTTGAATCAATTTCGCCTTCTCGTTCAAATAATAATTCATCGCTCTCATCATTTTCAGAGTCAACTGTTAGGTTCGTATAAGGATTTATAGCATATTTTATTTCTTTAGAACAACTTGATAACAGAGCAACAGAACAGATAAGGAATGCTAATAAAATAAATTTTAAATTTTTACACCATTTCATTGTTAACTCCCCCTAATCATCTTTCGTAATTCTTAAAATAAAACTTGAAAACGCTACCCTCCTTCTAATTACAATTATATGGATTTTTTAGGGAAATACAATAACATTGTGAAAAAATCAGCCTAACTACCAAAAAAAGACTCCCTATAGTAGTATACTCAAACATAAGACTCGTTCCACAATGCTGTTGCCGTCCAAATACTACTATAACAGGAAGTCATTCACATCATATAAGCACTCTCATCAGGTCACGTAAACAAAGAAGACTTCCTATAGTAGTATGAGTAAGATAAGCCTGTCTGGCTTATCTTACAGGAAACTTTGAGACCTTAGGCTCAAAGTTTAGGCATGAGACTCGTTCTACGAGGCTGCTGCCGTCCTAATACTACTATGTTAGGAAGTCATTCGAAACTCTATTTGTATTATTTAAAACTGTCCTTAAACGCATCCTTCATTTTATCGAAGAAATTGCCTTCACTCTCAACATGAGTACCCGCTTCTTTAGCGAAAATCTGCATCGCCTCACGTTGTTTATCCGTTAAATGCTTAGGCGTTACAACACGTACCGTTACATGTTGATCACCCATTCCGCCACCACGAAGTCTAGGCGCACCTTTTCCTCTTAAACGAAGAACAGTACCAGATTGTGTTCCCGCAGGAACTTTTAATTTTACTTTACCGTGAACCGTTGGAACATCCACTTCATCTCCTAATGCAGCTTGAGCAAAGTTGATTGGAAGTTCATAGAAAATATCTGCCCCTTCACGTTCAAATGTATCGCTCTTACCAACACGGAAAATCACATATAAGTCACCATAAGGGCCGCCATTTACTCCAGCTTCCCCTTGTCCACGTAATGGCATTTGGTTTCCATTTTCAACACCAGCCGGTACTTTCACTTTCACTTTATGTGTTTCTTCCACATGTTTGTGACCATGACAAGTTTCACATTTTTCTTTGATTTCTTGACCAGTACCACCACAGACATCACATGTTGTTTGAGACATCATTCTACCAAATGGAGTAGCTCTTTCAACATTGATTACACCTGCACCATGACATTTAGAACATGTTACAGGGTCTGTACCAGGTTTTGCCCCAGAACCATGGCAAGTTTCACATTCTGCATTACGATGGTAATGAATCACTTCTTCTTTACCAAAAATTGCTTCTTCAAATGTTAAGTCCATGACATATTGTAAATCTGCCCCTTGGCGTGGCATATTGGCACGATTTCCACGACGAGCTCCGCCGCCACCAAAGAAAGAATCGAAAATATCTTCAAATCCACCTGTATAACTTCCAGAGAATCCTTGTCCTCCGAATCCACCAAATCCTTCAAAGCCACCAAAACCGCCACCAGAAAATCCTGAGTTTGGATCGTATGAGGCATGACCATACTGATCATACGCAGCACGTTTTTGACTGTCGCTTAAAATTTCATAAGCTTCTGCTATTTCTTTAAATTTTTCTTCCGCTCCAGCTTCATTATTAATATCTGGATGGTATTGTTTGGATAATTTACGATAAGCTCGTTTAATATCTGCATCGGAGGCATCTTTGGAGACTCCGAGTACTTCATATAAATCACGTTTTGCCACCATTATCCCTCCTTATCATATCATTTTACAAAAGAGCGAGTGGAAGAAGTTCTCCCACTCTTACTTGCTCTATATTAGTCTTTTACTTCTTCGAAGTCAGCATCTACTACGCCATCTTGTGGTTGAGAGCTTGCTTGTTCAGCTCCTGCTGCTCCTTGAGCTGCTTGGCTAGCTGCTGCTGCTTGTTCATATAATTTTACAGATAAGTTTTGAACAACTTCATTTAAAGCGTCACGTTTAGCTTTCATTGCTTCTAAGTCATTTGCTTCTACAGCTGCTTTTAATTCATCACGAGCTATTTCAGCTTTCTTAACTTCTTCAGCGTCTACTTTACCTTCTATTTCATTCAATGTTTTATCTACAGTGAAGATTAATTGATCTACTTCATTACGTAAATCTACTTCTTCTTTACGTTTTTTATCTGCTTTAGCATTCGCTTCAGCATCTTTTACCATACGTTCGATTTCTTCGTCTGTTAAACCTGATGAAGATTTAATTGTAATTGTTTGTTCTTTACCAGTACCTAAGTCTTTTGCACGAACATTTACAATACCGTTTTTATCGATATCGAATGTTACTTCGATTTGTGGCACATTACGAGGTGCAGGTGGGATATCTGTTAATTGGAAGCGACCTAAAGTTTTGTTGTCTGCTGCCATTGGACGTTCCCCTTGTAATACGTGAACATCTACTGCTGGTTGATTATCTGCAGCTGTTGAGAATACTTGTGATTTACTTGTTGGAATTGTTGTATTACGATCAATTAATTTAGTAAATACACCACCCATTGTTTCAATCCCTAATGATAATGGAGTAACGTCTAATAATACGATATCTTTCACATCACCTGAGATAACTCCACCTTGGATTGCAGCACCCATCGCTACTACTTCGTCAGGGTTTACTGATTTGTTTGGTTCTTTACCAGTTTCTTTACGAACAGCTTCTACAACTGCTGGAATACGAGTTGATCCACCAACTAAGATTACTTGGTCGATTTCGCTTGCTGATAATCCTGCATCGCTTAATGCACGACGAACTGGTTCTTTTGTACGTTCTACTAAATCTAATGTTAATTGATCAAATTTAGCACGTGTTAATGTTACTTCTAAGTGTAAAGGTCCAGCTTCACCTGCAGTGATGAATGGTAAGCTGATTTGTGTTGAAGTTACACCTGATAAATCTTTTTTAGCTTTTTCAGCAGCATCTTTCAAACGTTGCATTGCCATTTTATCTTGTGATAAATCAATTCCGTTGTCACGTTTAAATTCAGCAACTAAGAATTCAATAATTTTGTTATCGAAGTCATCCCCACCTAAGTGGTTGTCTCCTGATGTTGATAATACATCGAATACGCCGTCTCCTAATTCTAAGATCGATACGTCGAATGTACCACCACCTAAGTCGAATACTAAGATTTTTTCTTCGTGGTCTACTTTATCTAAACCGTATGCTAAAGCTGCTGCAGTTGGTTCATTCACGATACGTTCTACTTCTAAACCTGCGATACGTCCTGCATCTTTAGTTGCTTGACGTTGAGCATCGTTGAAGTAAGCTGGTACAGTAATAACTGCTTTTTCAACTTTTTCTCCTAAATATTCTTCAGCATAGCCTTTTAAGTATTGTAAGATCATTGCTGAAATTTCTTGTGGTGTATATTGTTTACCTTCGATTTCAACTTTATATGATGCGTCACCCATATGACGTTTAATAGATGAAATTGTATTTAAGTTTGTTACAGCTTGACGTTTTGCAACTTCCCCTACTTGAATTTCACCATTTTTGAACGCTACAACTGATGGTGTTGTACGGTTTCCTTCTGGATTTGGAATAATTTTAGATTCATTTCCTTCTAATACAGCAACTGCTGAGTTTGTAGTTCCTAAGTCAATACCAATAATTTTACTCATAATTCATACACTCCTATAATTTTAATTTTAAATTTTTTAATTGGCTTATTGAGAGACGATAACCATCGCTGGTCTTAAGACACGGTCTTTCAACATATAGCCTTTTTGAAATACTTGAACAACAACATCACTTTCTTGTCCTTCTTCAGCTGGAATCGCTTGAACAGCGTGATGTTTATTAGGGTCAAATGGTTGATTTAATGCTTCAATTTCTTCAATACCTTCTTCTTTTAGGGCATATAAGAAACCTTCATATACCATTTCAATCCCTTTTTTAAGATTTTTCGCTTCTTCTGATTCACTAGGTGAGGCAATCGCTCTTTCTAGATTATCAATGACATTCAATAAGTTTTGTGCTAGAGATTGACTACGATACTTCGCTGCATCTTGTCTTTCTTTTGCATTTCTCTTTTGAATATTCGCAATTTCTGCAGATAAGCGATATACTTGGTCATTTAATTGAGAAACTTCTTGTTGTAATTTTTCTTCAACAGAAGGTTCAACTTCTTCGGTTTCTTCGACAGTTTCTTCAAACTCTTCAGTTTTAGGAGATTTCTCTTCTTCTACTTCTTGAGTTTGTTGAACGTCTTTTTCTTCATTTGTTTCCAAGCTTCCATCTCCTTTTATAAATTTTTATAATATTGCTCCATTGTTGTTGTGAGCTCTTCTTGTAATCCTTTGACAATCGATAGGACATTCGAATACGGCATATTTTTAGGTCCTAATAAAGCAATGATTCCTTTATCGTGTTTTGGAGTTTCATAGCTTGCTGTAATAATACTAAATTCTCCTAATAATGGATCATCCATCTCAGACCCTAAACGAATTTGGATATCTCGGTTAGAAGGCATCACTAATTCGTGCATCTTCGATTGGTCATCCATTAATCGATAAATTTCTTTTAAATGATGGACATTGGCATGTGAGTCGAAGTAGTTTAATAAATATCTTCTTCCTGCAACATGGAGTCTATCTTGTTCAAATTGGTTCATCATATCTTGAATCACTTTAACAATTTGAATTTGAGAATTCATATATCGATTCATTAAAGCTGGTAAATCAGACTTCAAACGTTGGAGAACTGTTTCTAGTGGCAAGCCAATCAATTCCTCATTAATGATTCGAACAACTTTATCTAAGTCAGAATCATCAATCGCACTTGGAATCGAGTAAACTTTATTTTCAACTAAACCATTGCTCATAACTAAAATTGCCATCACTTGGTTTAGCCCTAGTCGAACGAGTCGAAATCCGGATAATGTAGCACTCCTTACTTCGGGTCCAATAGAAATTGTTGTGTAATTCGTCAGTGTCGACAAAATATCTGCCGAAACTTTAAATACATCTTGAATTTCCATGGTCGATTGTTGGAAAGTTTCACGAATTTGATTTCGAATACTTAATGAAACTGGACTGTTCTGAACGGGTAAAATATTATCTAAATAATAGCGATACCCTTGATTCGATGGAACTCGTCCTGAAGAGGAATGGTTCTTTTCAAGATATCCCATCTCTTCTAGTTTCATCATTTCATTTCGAATGGTTGCAGAGCTAACTGCTAAACCCGTTTGCTGCATCAACTTTTTTGATCCAACTGGTTCTAATGTTTCCGTATATAGTTGAATAATCGATTGTAAGATTAGCAATTGTCTATCGGTTAACATTTTGGTCACCTCTCTTTAGCACTTGACTAAGACGAGTGCTAACCACATGTATAATTTATCATATTGGTCAAAGTAAGTCAATAATAAAACACTCGGACTTTAGTCTGATTTTTAAAATATTTTTTATATAATAAAAAAGGCTATGTATCGGGATTTCTCCTTTACATAGCCTTAAATTATCTAAAAATATATAGACTATGTTATGTAGTAACAAGGTCGCAAGCAGCCAGCTAACGCTGTCTCATTGCTAAAAATTAAGCCTAAGGTCTTAATTTTTCCCTATAGTTTGCTACTACATATAAGTCTTATTATTTTAAAACATATTTGTAATTTTTACTTTAACTTCTCTTTTAATGTTCTGACCATATATTCTCCTACGTCAATAATTGGGAGTTTGGTCAAACTTTCTAATTCTTCTTTGATGTATGGAAAATGAGTACATCCTAAAATAACTGCTTCTACATTGCTTCCATTGAAAAATGAAAATAAACTACTAAAGTCAAACTTAGTCGCAATTTCTTTTGGTGAGAGATTGGCTTCAATCGATTTGACTAATTCAAGCAACGTAATTCCGATGACTTGTAACCTAGGATTAGCTTTATATAAATTATTCTCCACTCCCATTAAACCATGAGAGTTTGCTGCCATTACAGCTACTTGTTGATAATCCATTGCTAATTGACGATACATTTGCATTGGCGTAATCATAGGCATCTCATACTCCTGAGATAATTGATCAAAATCTACTACTGAGCTAAGAGAATTACAATAAACAAAAATAGCATCATATTCCGCTCGTAGTTCTTCAACCTTTTCTCTCATAAAAGCCATTCGATATTCACTAGATGAAGATTGAAAAGTTGTTTGTTCAATCGGATTATTCGAAATAGGCACTGGCAAAACATCTACAAATCCACGCTTTTCTAATAATTCCTTTCCTAATCTTGAATCAACAGGAGTTCCTCCCATTACTGCAATTTTCAACTCTATCACCTCTTATTCATTTTTTGCTAGTGTAACATAGGATAGTAGAAATGGAAACAGAAGCGAATTTCTTTTATTTTAAGAAACTATTTTTTATTATTTTGTTTCCTTTTCTCCTTGTTTAATCTATACAGCTCAAAACCTGTATAAAAAATTTGTAAATAAATTTGACTAGGAATTCGATTTTTAAAGTATTCAGTAAAATACGCCAAGAAAATGATAATAATATTTGTAGCTGTTATAAGTAAGAACCTTTTAGAATGTAACAATAATGATGCATATTCTTTAATTATTTTCATAAAATAACTCTTCTTTCTCATAAAGATTATATTTACAATTAAATATTATCAGTAATTCCGAAAAAAGATTATAATGTAATCAAATTTATGGATATAGAACTTAAACATTCTCTTCCGTAAACTTTTTCAACACTTTCTGATGTTCAATAGCTTTTGAAATATCATTCATGAAATAGAAAAATTCGATAGCCTTCTTGCATGATTTTTCACCTTCGTCTTTATTTTGTGTACCAATTAAATAGAGTCCTTTGAAAAATTTACATTGATTTATTTCATAATATAATTCTGTATGATTTAAATGCTTTTCAATAATGTCTATTACTTCTATTGCAGAATTAAAATTTTTATCCATCAAATCTGCATAGCAAACATTCAATAAAATTCGAGAAAAAATCTCTGTATAATTTTTATCTGAATAAAATAATTGACTCTTTCGATGAATCATTTTCACTAATTTATGTCTCATATCTGGTGACATAAATCCTACAAAATTACCAAATAAACTTATTTCATATCGTCCGCATTCGTCAACAGTTAGAATATACTGTATAATTTCTTGAATATCATGATGATTAAATGGAGTGTTAGAAAATTTATCAATATAAGCCTTCAATAGAATGACATTATGTTTATGTCGAATATTATTTGATTTACTTTTTAATTCAATTTCCCGAGTTAATAATTCATTTAATAAGTACAAATCATTATTTACTACTGCAATAGATAAGTCTTTTAAAAAAGTAAATTGGTTATTCTGAGTCTTATCTAAGAGTAATTCAAATTCAAAAAGGGAAATATTTAATCTATCTAATAGTTTTAATAAAGTTTGAAAAGAGATATCATTTTCACCACGTTCAATTTTTGATAAATGATTTTTGGATAAAATTCCTTCTGATAATTCTGATTGAGAAACTCCTTTTTCTTTTCTTAAAGTTTTTAGTAAATAACCGTATTGATTCATAACTTCACATCCACTACTCATATTTGATTACATTTTCATCATTTTATCACAAACATAGGGAAATTCTACACCTATTTCGATAAAAAAAGGTTGTTCGACAAATCCTGTTGGTGAGAAATCACCGACAGGATTTTTTACATGCAAAAAAGAGAAATCCAGGTTATGATTAAGTCGACCAAAACAAATCAAAGGAGGATTTCTCTCATGGACTATTGTATACGAAAATTACTAGGATTAA
>NZ_CAURVV010000003.1:0-95727 GCF_963528315.1 uncultured Granulicatella sp.
AAAACATGGGTAACTTGATGTTCAAGTAGCCAATCAAGAGCTGCATTTAATTCTTTAGTTGTGGTACCAAATGTTGTTTGATATTTTTTAGGTTCATTTGAAGTTAGAGGACCATCTAAAATACAACAAACAATGGATTTTTGATGTACATCAATTCCACAACATACTGGGTGCATTACTTGCATAATAAAACCTCCTATTCTAATTGTTTAAGAACAATGGAACAGAAGGTAAAATGTAATTTTATTTTCATGCTCTAAGCATAATCGAGTTTTCTCATGACCCCTGTTCATCCAGTTTTCCCGACAGGAACGACAATTCCCCAATAATTCGAACGGATTAGTATTGTTCTCTAACGTAAGTATAATACCAAATTTTGTTTCTGTCATGAGTAAGACGGTGAAACCGTCTTGGAGTTTTCCTGTACTAGAAGCCACATTGGCTTCTAGTACTAAGGCTACAGTGTCAAGTCCATTTCGCTGGACGTGTATTCATGAGGGAACGTTTGAATGATGGGACTTGACTTGAGTAGCAATGGACGTCAGCAGCTTTGCAAGCGAATCTCATCGAACAGCGTCAAGTCTATTTTGTTTTCATAGATATCTTTATAGAATTTGTAACATAATTGTAGAACTCCTAGTCTTCAATTGTTATATGAATTCATGTATAATGACAACGAAGTTAAAAGGAGGAATTATATGTCACAAAAGGACCGTTTTAAAGCTGGATTCATTTATGAAAATGATGAAATTAGAGCTATTCGAAAGAAAGAATCTAAAATAACAAGGAATATTGTTCGTTTTTTTGCTATTCTACTTGCAATCATTGTAATTGGTGGAGGAGCATATGGATATTACTATATTTCCAACGCTTTGAAACCAGTAGATACAAAACAAACTCAAACAGTTGAAGTAGAAATTCCAGCAGGATCTTCAGTGAAACAAATTTCTAAAATTTTAGAAGATAATAAATTGATTCGTAATTCAAAAATTTTTAATTTTTATATTAAATTTAAAAATGTAGCTGGATTTAAAGCAGGATTTTATCAATTATCTCCATCTATGGATATTGATCAAATTTTAGGACAATTAGCAGATGGCGGTAAAGATAAATCTGCTAATGTAGCTAAAGTAGTCGTGCGTGAAGGTGAAACATTAACAGGAATTGCAGAAGAAGTAGAAAAATCTACGAAATATTCTAAAGAAGACTTTATGAATAAAGTACAAGAGCAAGGTTTTATTGATCAATTGGTACAAAAATTCCCTCGATTATTTAAAGATGCTCAAAAAGCTCAAAATGTTCGATATTTCTTAGAAGGATATTTATATCCTGCAACTTATGATGCAGATGAAAGCAAAACTTTACAAATGATTATTGAAGAAATGGTTGCTAAAACAGATAGTGTCTTATCTAAATATTATGCAAAAATTTCTCAAGGAGATTATAATGTTCATGAGATTTTAACAATGGCATCCTTGTTAGAAAAAGAAGGGTATAAAGTAGAAGATCGTCAAAAAATTGCAAGTGTATTTTACAATCGTATTAAAAAGAATATGATGTTACAAACAGATATTTCTGTCCTATATGCTTTAGGAGAGCATAAAGAGGTCGTAACATTAAAAGATTTAGAAGTAAATTCTCCATATAATTTATACAAATACAGAGGGCTAGGACCAGGACCATTTAATAGTCCGAGTGAAGAAGCGATTTTAGCGGCTATTGATCCAGCTCAAACAGATTATGAATATTTTGTAGCAGATATTCAAACAAAAGAAGTTTATTTTGCAAAAACATATGATGAACACTTAGTATTAAAAGCCAAATACGTTGATAAGGAGTAACTTATGAAAAAGAAGCCGATTGTTATTGGAGTGACTGGTGGTTCTGGTAGTGGTAAAACTACTGTTAGTAGAAAAATTTTGGAACACTTTCCCGAATTAAGTATTGTAAAAATTGACCAAGACTTCTATTATAAAGACCAAAGTGATATGCCTTTTGAAGAACGTTTAAAAACAAATTATGATCATCCATTTGCGTTTGATACAGATTTATTAATTGAACATATGAATAAGTTAATTAATTTTGAATCCATTGATGAACCAGTATATGATTATGAAAATCATACGAGAAGTAATCAAACGATTCATCAAGAGCCAAAAGATGTGATTTTAATTGAAGGAATTTTAATTTTGGAAGATGAACGTTTACGCGATTTAATGGATATTAAAGTATATGTAGATACAGATGATGATATTCGTATTATTCGTCGTATTAAACGAGATATGGTTGAACGTGGTAGAACTCTTGATTCCATTATTCATCAATATGTGACTGTTGTAAAACCGATGTATCATCAGTTTATTGAGCCGACGAAGAAATTTGCGGATATTATTATTCCTGAAGGTGGCTCAAATGTTGTAGCAATCGACTTAATGACAACAAAAATAGCATCTATTTTAAGTGATTTAACATAATTTTCTCAGAAATTTATAAATAAAGCTTGCAATCTTCTTCATAAAATGGTATGTTTTTACCACTGTCAAAACAGTAAAATGGAAAAGAGGGAGAAGCCAAATGACTGAGAAATTATATCCAATGACGCTTGAAGGAAAAGCAAAATTAGAAGCTGAATTGGAAGAATTAAAAGTAGTAAAACGTAAAGAAATCGTTGAGCGTATTAAAATTGCTCGTAGTTATGGCGACTTATCTGAAAATTCAGAGTACGAATCAGCTAAAGATGAACAAGCCTTTGTTGAAGGAAGAATTACAACTCTTGAAAAAATGATTCGTTTTGCTGAAATTATCGATGATAATAATGTCGAAAAAGATGTCGTTTCTTTAGGACGTAAAATTACTTTTATCGAATTACCAGATGGTGAAGAAGAGTCTTATACAATCGTTGGTAGTGCAGAAGCAAATCCAATCGAAGGAAAAATTTCAAATGATTCTCCAATTGCAAAAGGAATCATTGGTAAGAAATTAAATGACGAAGTTGTCATCCAAACTCCAGGTGGAGATATGAAAGTAAAAATTACAAAAATTGAATCTGTATAAGAAATCTTTTGTGGACTGTAAGAGAAATAATTTCTCTTACAGTTTTTTTAGTTTAAGAAAGAATGTGAACTATGATGCTAGATATGGTATAATTCATTTAGAATATAAAAGAAAAGGTGAAAAATTTTTGAGGAAATTAACGAAGTTTTTGGGAACTATTTCTGTATTATGCTTAATGGGTTTAGTAAAACCAATAGCAGCAGAGACTGTAGATATTATTGAATTAACAAAAAATGCAGGTTATGAAGTAAATCCAGAGGATAAACCTAAGTCCTCGATTGTGGTTGATGCATATACTGGTAGAATTTTGTGGCAAGATAACATTGATGAAGAGCGAGATCCCGCAAGTATTAGTAAAGTGATGACAGTATATTTAGTGATGGAGGCTATTCAAAAAGGAGAATTATCTTTATCTCAAAAGATTGTAGCGACGAAAGAAGATGCAGCCATTTCAAATATATACGCCATTAGTAATAATACAATTGTGGAAGGAGTAGAGTATCCAATTGAAGAATTAATCAAAATGACACTTGTTCCTTCTTCAAACGCTGCAACAATTATGTTAGCGAATGCAGTTGAGAAAGATTCTGCTGCATTTATTGGAAAAATGAATGCTAAAGCTAAAGAATTGGGAATGAATCATACAACGTTCAATAATGCATCTGGGGCAGTTGCTGAATTATTTAAAGGTTATTATCAACCGGAAGGTTATGATGCTTCAAAGCCAAATCAAACAACAGCTCGTGATTTAGCGATTATGGCTATGGATTTAATGAATCGTTATCCACAAGTATTACAATATACTAATTCTGCTGTTGTAAAAACAATGGAAGGAACACCGTATGAGGAAAAATTTGATACGTATAATTATTCTCTTCCTGGTGCAAAGTATGGAGTTGAAGGTGTTAACGGATTAAAAACTGGATCAAGTGGATATGGTGCTTTTAACTATATTGCTACATATGAAAAAGATCAAATGAAGTTAGTGGAAGTTGTTCTTGGTGTTGGAGATTGGTCGAATCAAGCTGGTGAAATGATTCGACATACATTCGGAAATGCAATTTTGAATTATGTATTAGAACATTTTTCATACCAAACTATACTACCAGCAGGAGAACATAATTTTGATGGGCATAAGATTACGACCAATCAATCTCTTCAAATGATTGTTGAAAAAGGAAAAACTCCTGAATGGGAAGTAGCGAATAAAAGAGTAAGTGTTCATTTAACAGGTGATTTTTTAAAAGAAAATCAAAAAAATCCAAGTGTTGAAGTAGTAGCAGAAAGTGGCTTTGCTGATTTACCAAAAGAACCTGAGAAACGACAACAAACACTTCAAGTGTATATTATTCAAAATGCTTTTGCTTTTGCAGTAATCATTGGGGGTTCAATTTTATTTCTTTTAGTATTATTTGGAGAGAATCGAGCTAAAAACAGACGAAAACATAAAAGGAAATAATAAAAGAATAAAACGGAAAAAATCTGGTTAAAATCTGATAAAAATATATACAAATTGCTAGACTTTGTGTTTATTTTATGACAGAATACAATCGAGGGGTGCTATAGCTCAGTAGGATAGAGCAAACGTTTCCTAAACGTTAGGTCGGGGGTTCAAATCCCTTTAGCACCGTAATGATGATTATTTAATACAAAAATGGGAATTGAATATAATAGTTTGATCAAGACATGATGGGGATAGAGGAATAAATCATTCTTTATTCACAAATAAAATGGTGTAGGTGATAGAGATGTATGCGATGAATCGTCAGTTAAAGTCATTGAAATTATTTTTTGAAATCATAGAAAAAGGTCATAGTATTGAATTTGAATTTAATGGAAATCATTATAAATTTTCACCAGTTAATGATGAATATGTATTAATTAATTATACAACTAATAATAAATTACATTTCAACTCAATTGAAGAATTAATGGAATTAGAATCTAGTGGAATGAATCTCCAAAAAAATTGGAAAAAATTAAAAATAAAATCGATTCAATAATCCTAGATTTTAGTCTAATTTAAAAACTATACTATAATTGTGTTGGGTATAAGTAATGCAGTAATCAATAGAATAATCATCATTATGTTAGCATGATTCTTCAATTGGGTAGTGGGGAAGAAGCTGATTAAATTAAGTGGACAATGAACTTTAAAGTTTTTGTCCACTTTTTTATTTTTAAACTTTCTTAACCATTTAAAAGTTGCTATTTAACTTAGTTGGGTGTAAACTATCTTTAGTTCACAAAAATAGAAAGCGGTGATTACATGAACGTTCAAGAATTGGATATTCTGAACGCAATTCGAAAGAATCCTAAGCTGAATCAGCGAGAAATCGCAACTCAATCAGGATATTCATTAGGATTTGTGAATCGTGTAGTAAAAGAATTACAAGAAGAAAAATGGCTTTCTCCTACTGGAGAATTAAGTGAAAAAACAAAAACATTTATAAAAGAAAACCAACCAAAGAAAGCAGTTATTTTAGCTGCTGGATTTGGAATGCGAATGGTTCCCATTAATACGGAAATTCCTAAAGGTCTAATGGAAGTAAAGGGAGAAGTCTTAATCGAAAGAATGATTCGCCATCTTCATGAAGTTGGAATTACAGATATTCAAGTAGTCGTTGGCTTTATGAAAGAAAGATATGAATATTTAATCGATGAATTCCAAGTTAAATTAGTGGTAAATTCTGAATACCAAATTAAAAATAATTTACATTCTTTAAGTAAGGTAAAATCTTCGTTGGATAAAACTTACATCGTACCATGCGACATTTGGGCAGAAGAAAATCCATTTAGTGATTTTGAACCCTATTCATGGTACATGGTTACCGATGAAATATCAGTTGAAAGTACTGTACGTGTGAATCGTAAAAGAGAATTAGTCATGGTAGATGAAGAGGAAGAAGGCAATCAAATGATTGGTCTTTGTTATGTAATGGGACAAGAAGCAAAAGCTGTTCAAGAGAAAATACAAGAATTTTCAAAGAAACCTTCTTATGATCATGAATTTTGGGAATGTACATTACAAGATAAAAATAAATGGATGATTCCTTCTAAAGTAGTCGATTCAAAACAATTTATTGAGATTAATACGTATGAACAACTGCGAGAAATAGATGGTAATTCTGCAAACTTGCAAACAGATGCCATTTCAATTATTCAAGATTGTTTTAATGTTAAAGTTGATGAAATTAAAAATATTACTGTTTTGAAAAAGGGAATGACAAACCGTTCGTTCTTATTTGAATGTCAAAATCAAAAATATATTATGCGTATTCCGGGTGAAGGAACGGATCATTTAATTAATCGAAAAGAAGAAGCTGACGTTTATCAAGCATTAGTAAATCGTCAAATTTGTGATGATGTATTATACATGAATCCAGAAAATGGCTATAAAATTACAGCTTATTTAGAAGATGCTACAAACTGTGATGCAGAAAACTGGGATGAAGTAGAAGCTTGTATGACGAAACTAAGAGAATTCCACGAATTAAACTTAACAGTAGACCATCGTTTTGATATTTTTGGTCAAATTGATTTCTATGAAAGTTTATGGAATGGTGAAAAATCTTATTTTAAAGATTATGAAAAAACAAAAGCAGCTATTTTTGAATTGAAAAAATGGATTGATACATTAGATAAAACAGAAACTCTTGTGCATATTGATGCAGTTCCAGATAATTTCTTATTTACAAAAGATGGTATTCGAATTATTGACTGGGAATATGCGGGAATGCAAGATCCTCATGTTGATATTGCGATGTTTTGTATTTATTCCTTGTATTCAAAAGAACAAGTCGATCGTTTAATCGATTTATACTTCAAAGGAGAAGTTTCTCCAATGATTCGCAAGAAAATTTATGCATATATTGCAAGTGCAGGATTATTATGGAGTAATTGGTGCGAATATAAGAGAAGTTTAGGAATTGATTTTGGAGAATATTCATTATGTCAGTACCGTTATGCAAAAGAATATTCTAAATTAGTATTATCTACATTAGAGGAACTGTGAAAAGAGGAGAATTATGACAAATACAATTAAAAGAGCAATTTTAATGGCTGCAGGTCAAGGAACAAGAATGAGACCTATTACAAACCATACTCCTAAACCTCTTGTAAAAGTAAATGGAGTTCGAATGATTGATACAGTTATTCAGGCACTACATAAGAATGGGATTACGGAAATTTATGTAGTCGTTGGATATTTAAAAGACCAATTTTATCCATTAGAACAAGAATATCCAGGGTTAAAAATTATCGAGAATCCTTATTATGACACATGTAATAATATTTCTTCACTATATGTGGCAAGACAATATTTAGAAGATGTTGTTATTTTAGATAGCGATCAATTGATTTATAATCCAGAGATTCTTCATGCAGATTTTACTCATTCAGGGTATAACTGTGTATGGACTGAAGGGCATACAGATGAGTGGTTAATGACTGTTGATGAACAGGAAAAAGTTATTCATTGTTCACGTACTGGTGGAGAAAAAGGATGGCAATTATATAGTATTTCTCGTTGGAATAAAGAAGATGGACAGCGTTTAGCGCATCATCTAGAACAAGAATTTGATGTAAAACAAAATCGTCAAATTTACTGGGATGATGTAGCGATGTTTTGTTATCCAGACGAATATGAATTAGGAATTTATCCAATGGAAAAAACAGATATAGTTGAAATCGATAATTTAGAAGAATTATTAGAGTTAGATCCAAGTTATCAAAGTATCTTGGATGAAGGTGAGGAAGTTTAATATGCAAAAAAGATTACATCAAGAAATTGACTGGGTATCTACTATAGTACCTTTATTAGGAGTTTTATTATTAGGGGTTCTATTTTTAGTCATTCCAGAACAATCATCATTAATTTTAGGTGGGATTCGTACTTGGCTAGGAGATCAATTTAGTATTTATTATGCACTTTTAGGTGTGGGAATTTTTAGTTGTAGTATGTATGTTGCCTTTTCAAAATATGGTTCTATTGTTTTAGGAAAAGGAGAAAAGCCTGAATATACTTCTTTCCAATGGGGAGTAATGATTTTTACTTCTACAATGGCTGCGGATATTTTATTCTATTCATTATGTGAATGGGCACTATACGCAAATGAAGATTATGTTGCACAATTAGGCGGCATTCAAAGATGGGCACCTACATTTCCATTATTCCACTGGGGACCAATTGCTTGGGGTTTTTACATCATGTTAGCAGTAGCATTTGGATTTATGTTACATGTCCGTAAAGTTGAAAAACAAAAATTCTCTGAAGCTTGTCGTCCTATTTTAAAAGATAAAGTAGATGGTTGGATGGGGAAAGTCATTGACTTAATTGCAATTTTTGCTTTGATTGCTGGAACTGCAACAACTTTCTCATTAGCAACTCCTTTATTATCAGCAGCAATGGGACATGTTTTTGGATTTGAAAACTCAACTGGAGCAACAATTGTTATTTTATTATTAATTGCGTTAGTTTATACTTCAACAGTGCTATTAGGAATGGAAGCTGTCTCTAAATTAGCGACTTATTGTTCATATTTATTCTTTGCTTTATTAGCTTATTTCTTATTTGCAGGTGGAGAAACAGTTTATATTTTAGAAACTGGATTTAGTTCTATTGGGAATTTAGCGCAAAACTTTATTGGATTATCAACTTGGTTAGATCCATTGCGTGAAACATCATTTCCTCAAAAATGGACAATTTATTACTGGGCTTATTGGATGGTTTGGTGTGTCGCAACTCCATTCTTTATTGGTAGTATTAGTAAAGGACGTACGATTAAGCAAACTATTTTAGGGGCTTATTCTTGGGGAATTGCTGGAACATTTACTTCATTTATTATTTTAGGAAACTATGGTTTAGCACAACAATTAAAACATGGTTTAGATATTTCTAGTGGATTAGTAACAGATAATCCAGATTATGCAGGAATTATTTTGAAAATTTTTGATACAATGCCTTTAAGTCAATTAGGGTTAATTTTATTAGCTGTGACAATGGTTGCTTTTTATGCGACAACATTTGATGCGTTAACTTTAGTGATTTCCGCTTATTCTTATAAGACATTAGAAGATACGCATGATTCTGATAAACGTGTTCGTATGTTCTGGGCAGTAGTGTTTATTATTTTACCGATTGCATTAATTTTCTCAGAAAATTCAATGTATAATTTACAATCTGTTGCGATTATTGCAGCATTCCCAATTGGTTTAATTATTATTCTAATTGTGGCAAGTTTCTTAAAAGACTTGAAAGCTTACGAAAAAGAAGAGATATAATGATTTAGACTTCCTAGGGGAATAGTAGTATTAGGACGCCAGCAGCTTCGCTAAAGCGAATCTCATGGCTAAAAAAATCGAGACTTTGGTCTCGATTTTTTTTTATTTTGGCTTTTATGAATTCTGTGTTAGAATAGGAATGCTAAATAAGTAAAGGAGGGAAAGCGATGACAAATGATTTATCTACTATTATTCAAGCTATCGTAACGGATGAAAATGATAAAGCGTACTTTGTTCAAAAACAAGGTGAAACATATCGTGTTTCAAAAAATCCCGATGTAACATTAGCCATCGGAGATGTCGTGAAGGGCTTTGTATATGAAAATAGTGATCGTAAGAAAATCATGACCCTTGATATTCCAGAAGTAACCAATGAAACTTATGGATGGGCAACAGTTTCTCAAGTGAGAAAAGATTTAGGCGTATTCGTATCGATTGGATTACCGGATAAAGATATGGTTGTTTCATTAGATGAATTACCAAACTTAAAAGAATTATGGCCAAAGAAAAATAATCGATTATATGTAACTTTAATTAAAGATAAGAAAAATCGTACTTGGGCAACAATGGGGGATGGAACAGAGTTAAAAGCCAAATCCATTAGAGCCAATCATACATTAAAAAATAAAGATGTATCTGCTACTGTAACGAATGTTAAATTAGTAGGAACATTTTTAATGACAGAAGAAGGGTATCGATGCTTCTTACATCCAAGTGAGCGTTTATATGAACCAACACTTGGGGAATTAGTCAATGTTCGAGTAATTGGTGTTCGACCAGATGGTGTGTTAAATGTATCCATGAGACCAAGAGCGTATGAAGCAATTGGAGATGATGCAGAAATGATTTTAACAATGTTAAGAAATCGTCCAACGCATACATTACCGTATTGGGATAAAACAGATCCAACGATTATTAAAGAAATTTTTGGAATTAGTAAGGGACAATTCAAACGTGCGATTGGTTCCTTATTAAAAGCGAAAAAGATTACACAATCAGAAGGATTTATTCAATTAGTGGAAGAATAATGAGGATTGAAATGGGGGGATAAATCTGTGTTAACAATGGAAGGTATCAAAAAGAAATTGCAAGAAGAGGGATTTAAGCTAACTCCTCAAAGACAAGCAACGGTTGCAATTTTATTAGAAAAAGAAGATGACCATCTGAGTGCTGAAGCTATATATATGCTTGTTAAGCGGAAATATCCTGATATTGGATTAGCAACGGTTTATCGTACTTTAGAAATTTTAACAGATTTAAATATTACTTATCGAGTTGTATTCGATGATGGCTTAGCTCGTTATGATTTAAAACGAGATGAATCGAATCGTTTCCACCATCACTTACTATGTAATAAATGTGGAAATATTGAAGAAATTCATGAAAACTTATTAGGTGAAGTAGAGAAAATTGTTGAAGAACGATTTCATTTTAAAGTAGAAGATCATCGTTTAACTTTCCATGGCATTTGTCAAAAATGTAGAGAAGGTGAAACTCATGCAACGTAATTTGGATTATTTTGTGGATTCATTAGCAATTCAAGGATTATCTCAAAATACAGTCATGAGTTATCAAAGAGATTTAATGAAATTTTACCAATTTTTGAAAGAACAACAAATTCAAGATTGGAAAGAAGTCGATTATTCTCTGATTGTTTTATTTTTACAAGCTTTAAAACAGGATGGCTATGCGACAAGTTCTACGAGTAGAATGATTAGTTGCTTAAAAAAGTTCTTTAAATTTTTACAACAAGAACAATTAGTGGAAACAAATCCAGTACAACCACTGAAAGTTCCTAAAACGAGTAAGACGTTGCCGAAAGCTCTAACGGTTGATGAAGTGACACAAGTATTAAATTCCTGTGATACTTCAACTGTATTAGGATTAAGAGATAAAGCTATGTTAGAACTCCTTTATGCAACTGGAATGCGTGTTAGTGAGTTAATTACTTTAAAACTTAGTGACTTGCATTTAGAATTAGGATTTCTTCAAACAATTGGTAAAGGAAATAAACAAAGAATTATTCCAATTGGGCAAGCTGCCACTAATTGGGTTCAGCATTATTTAACTTATGCGAGAGTAGTGTTAGAGCAGGAATCAAATCCAGTGGAATATTTGTTTCTAAATCATCGTGGAAATGGATTTACAAGACAAGGTTTTTGGAAAAATTTAAAGAAAATTGTTCAAGAAGCAGGAATTCATAAAGAAGTAAGTCCCCATACATTGCGTCATTCATTTGCAACGCATATTTTAGAAGCAGGGGCTGATTTGAGAATTGTGCAAGAATTATTAGGACATAGCGATATTAGTACGACTCAAATTTATACGCATTTAACAAATGAACGTATGAAGGAAATTTATCAACAAGCGCACCCTCGTGCGAAAAAATAAAATTTATACTAGAAAGAAGAATGTCAGATGAAATTTAAAAGAATTCACGTAATTGTAATGGACTCAGTTGGGATTGGAGAAGCGCCAGATGCTGCTGCATTTAATGATGCAGGTTCTCATACATTAGGCCATATTTCAGAACGAGTTGGTTTAAATGTTCCAAATATGCAAGCTTATGGATTAGGAAATATTGCGCCATTAAAAACTGTACCTCCAGTTGAAAATCCAAAAGGAAGCTACACTAAATTAGAAGAAGTTTCTGTAGGAAAAGATACAATGACAGGTCACTGGGAATTAATGGGATTAAATATTAAAACTCCATTTAGAGTATTCCCTGATGGATTCCCTCAAGATTTATTAGACAAAATTACAGAATTCTCTGGAAGAAATATTGTATGTAATAAACCATATAGCGGAACAGCAGTTATTGATGATTTTGGGAAACATCAAATGGAAACAGGCGATTTAATCGTTTATACAAGTGCTGACCCAGTATTACAAATTGCAGCTCATGAAGAAATTATTCCTTTAGAAGAATTATATCGTATTTGTGAATATACAAGAGAAATTACTAAAGATGATCCATATATGATTGGACGTATTATTGCTCGTCCATATGTGGGAACTTCAGGTAACTTCCAACGTACTTCAAACCGTCACGACTATGCATTAAGTCCATTTGGTCAAACAACATTAGATTTCTTAAAAGATAAAGGATTTGATGTTATTGCGATTGGTAAAATTAATGACATTTTCAATGGTCAAGGAATTACTGAATTTGTTCGTACAAAAAACAATATGGATGGTGTTGATAAATTCGTAGATATCTTGAAAAAAGATTTCACTGGAATGAGTTTCTTAAACTTAGTAGACTTCGATGCTGCTTATGGACACCGTAGAGATACTGTTGGATATGGTAAAGCATTAGAAGAATTTGATGCACGTATTCCAGAAATTTTAGAACATATGCATGAAGATGATTTATTAATTATTACTGCTGACCATGGTAATGACCCTACATTCCCAGGAACTGACCATACTCGTGAGTATATTCCAGTGTTAGCAATTAGCAAATCTCTTCAACATCCAACACGCTTAACTCAAGGACATTTCTCAGATATTGCTGAAACAATTTCTGAAAACTTTGGCGTATCTTCAACTGGAAACGGACAAAGCTTCTTAAGTGAATTACATTAATATAATTGTGGAAATTCAATGAGTTCCATTATTGGATTTCCACTTTTTTTAAATCATCTAAAAAAAGAGAGGATAGAGTAGCATGACTTTATATGATCAATTACTACATTTAGAACAAACAAAACGATTTTTACAAAACAGTGGAGTTCAAAATATTGATTTTGGACTAATTTTAGGTTCAGGATTAGGAGAATTAGCAACTGAAGTAGAAAATCCAATTATCTTCAATTACAAAGATATTCCAAACTTTCCAGTATCTACAGTAGTAGGTCACGCTGGACGATTAGTTTATGGTGAATTATGTGGTAAAAAAGTTTTAATTATGGATGGACGTTTCCATTTTTATGAAGGATATCCAATGGAAACAGTTACGTTCCCAATTCGTTTAATGAAATTATTAGAAGTAGAAACAATGATTGTGACAAACTCTGCTGGAGGAAGCAATCCAAACTTTAAACCAGGGGACTTAATGCTAATTACAGACCATATTAATATTACAGGTACAAATCCATTAATTGGACCAAATGCTGATAGTTTTGGACCTCGTTTCCCTGATATGTCTCATGCTTATCATGTCTATGGACAAGAAGTTGTTCGTAAGGCAGCAAAAGAAGTAGGAGTGCAATTACAAGAAGGAGTTTATACAGGTTTATCTGGCCCAACTTATGAAACACCTGCTGAAGTTCGTATGGTACAAGTATTAGGTGGGGATGCTGTTGGTATGTCAACTGTTCCTGAAGTGATTATTGCGAACCATTCAGGAATTAAAGTTATCGGTATTTCTTGTATTACAAACTTAGCAGCCGGACTACAAGCAAACTTAAACCATGAGGAAGTAGTAGAAACAACTCAACGAGTAAAAGAATCGTTTAAAGGTTTAGTTCGTAAAGTCATTGAAATTTATTAATTAGAATAGGAGTAGAGAAAGTGGATGCGTTAACGCTACGTATTGGGGAATTTGAAGGCCCAATGGATTTGTTATTACATTTAATTAAAGAGATGAAAATTGATATTTATAACATTCCAATGGTGGAATTAACGCATCAATATTTATCCTATATTCATTCCATGCAAGAAATGGAATTAGAAGTAGCTAGCGAGTATTTATTAATGGCAGCAACTTTATTAGAAATTAAAGCAAGAATGCTTTTACCGAAACCAAAAGTAGAAATCGATGAAGTAGAAGTCGAAGAAGATCCTAGGGATGAGTTAGTTGAAAAATTAATGGAATATAAGCAATTCCAAGAAGGTGCCAAAAAACTAGAAGAACTTTCGGTTCAAAGAGGGATGCATTATGGAAAAGAAGCAAGTGATTTATCTGCTCTTCAAGAAATTATTCCATTACAAGAAGGACAAGTAACGACTCAAGATTTATGGAATGCATTAAAGAAAATCGCAAGAAGAAATCTTGAAAAAATGCCTCTACAAGCAAATATTCAACATGAAACACATACGGTAGAGGAAATGATGGATTCGATTTTAACAAAAATTCATGAAAATCCTCAAAAAAGTATTCGATTTGATAAATGTTTTCCTTCGTTTCATCGTCATGCCATTGTGACAACATTTTTGGCGATGTTACAATTAGTAAGGGAACATAAAATTCGTTTGGTTCAACATGTGCCTTATGAAGATATTGTTTTAGAAACTTGCGATAAAGGTGGTGCATTTAGTGAATAATTATTTAGCAGCAACTCAAGCTTTATTATTTGTAGCAGGAGATGATGGCTTAACACTAGAAGAAATTAGTTATGTCGTTGGTATTGAAAAAACGGCCGTTCGACAACTATTAGAAGAATTAATGGAACAATTAAAAGATGAAACAAGTGGTTTAGAATTAATATTAACAGCGCAACGATATAAATTTGTGACGAAAGCATCGTTAAAACCATATCTTGAAAAATATGCTGTTTCTCCATTTTCTTCTCAATTATCTAGTGCAGCTTTGGAAACATTGGCGATTATTGCTTATAAACAGCCTATTACAAGATTAGAAGTAGAAAGTATTCGTGGAGTTCAATGTAGTGGCGCTATTCAAAAATTATTGTTAAGAGATTTAATTGAAGAAGCCGGTCGAATGGATAGTCCAGGTCGTCCAAAATTATATCGTACGACTACTTATTTTATGGATTATTTTGGATTAGAGACATTGGATCAATTACCAGATGTGGAATCATTACTAGAATTAAGCCAAGAAGAAAGTAAGCAATTATTTAAAAATAATGAAGACTTATTTGCAGAATTAGAACAAAAGCATCAAGAGGATGAAACTATTTCGTAAGAAAGGAAGGAGTATCTCATGGAAAGATTACAGAAGGTTATGGCACATGCCGGAATTGCATCTCGTAGAAAATGCGAAGCCTTTATTGAAGAAGGTCGTGTGAAAGTAAATGGCACAGTTGTTAGAGAATTAGGATATAAAGTGTCTCAAGCAGATAAAATTGAAGTAGATGGTATTCCAATTTATAAAGAAGAGCCTGTTTATTTTATGTTTTATAAACCAAAATCAGTATTATCAAGTGTAACAGATGACAGAGGACGTACCGTTATTAGCGATTATTTTAAAGATGTCCCTCAACGTGTCTATCCAGTAGGAAGATTAGACTATGATACAACAGGATTAATTTTATTAACAAATGATGGAGAGTTTGCGAATTTAATGACACATCCAAAACATCATGTTGAAAAGAAATATATTGCTAAAGTAAAAGGTGTTCCAACCCCTCGTCATATGAGACAATTAGAAAGAGGGATTTGGATTGATGGCAAGAAAACTTCTAAAGCAGTTGCCAGAATATTATCCGTTGATACTGAAAAAAATACAGGAATTGTTTCTTTAACGATTCATGAAGGATGGAATCACCAAGTAAAGAAAATGTTTGAAGCGGTAGAATTACCAGTTCAAAAATTAAAACGAGAAGAATTCGGATTCTTAACATTAGAAAATTTAAGACCGGGAGATTATCGTGAACTTCGTGCCTTTGAAGTTCAAAAATTAGTTCGTTTAGCAAAAAATGAGATTTAATTGACTTTCTAAAAGCAATTGAAAACAATACTAATAAAATAGATAAATATGGTATAATGACAAGAGTAAACCTCTTGTCTTTTTTTGAGGAATTTTCACTGAAGTGAGGAACAATATGAGTATCACAATTCAAACGACATCACAGGAAGAAACAATGAAAATCGGCGAATTATTAGCAAAAGATGCTTTTCCTAACAGTACGATTATTTTGTCTGGAGACTTAGGTGCTGGTAAAACAACTTTTACAAAAGGTTTTGCTTTAGGATTAGACATTACACGTGTCATTAAAAGTCCAACCTATACTTTAATTCGTGAATATACTAAAGGTCGCTTACCTTTATTTCATATGGATATGTATCGTATTGAAGAAAGTGGAGGAGCGAGTGAAATTGGTTTAGAGGAGTATTTTCATCGTGAAGGTGTCGTAATGGTTGAATGGGCAAATTTTATCGAAGAAGAATTACCTATGAATCGATTAATTATTTCTATCGAACAAACTTCTATTACTACTCGTACCATTACACTTGATGCTATAGGAGAAGAATACGAAAAATGGTTGAATCAATTTGAGGGTTGGTGGACAAATGAAAGAGAAAGTTGAATTAGAAATTGAAGTAGTGTCTGTGGAAGATGCAGAATCTTTAATTGAATATACAAAAAAAGTTGGAAAAGAAACAGATTTTTTAAGTTTTGGTGAAGAAGGATTAGAGTTAACTGTCCAACAAGAAGAATTATATATTCAATCTGTTTTAGAAAGTGATAATCAAATGATGCTACTTGCAAAATTAGGGCAAGAAATTATTGCAGTCGCTTCAATTGGTGGAAATTCAAAAGAAAAATTTCAACATGTGGGTGAACTAGGCATTAGTATTTTAAAAGAATATTGGGGTCAAGGATTAGGAAGTGCCTTAATGGAAGAATTACTTTCATGGGTAAAAGACTATTCACGTCTTGAAAAAATTAAATTAGCAGTTGTTCAAGAAAATGTTGCAGCGATTGCTTTATATAAAAAGTTTGGATTTGAAGTAGTAGCAATTGAAGAAAAAGAAATGAAAGTAAATGGTCAATATTATGATGTCATTCAAATGGCCTATTTCGTAGAAAAGGAGTAATACATGAAAGTCGGAATTATTGCAGCGATGGAAGAGGAAAAACGTCTTCTATCTGAAGAAATGACAATTGAAAAGGAAGTAAAAATTGCAGGATGGACATTTTTAGAAGGACGTTTAAATGGCGTATCTATTGTATTAGTGCAATCTGGTATTGGTAAAGTAATGTCTAGTGTAACAGCTGCTTTATTAATTCACCATTTTAATGTGAGCCTAGTCATTAATACAGGATCAGCAGGTGGATTTGGAACAGAAATGAATATTGGAGATATTGTGGTTGCTACAGAATTAGCGTACAGTGATGCAGATGTAACAGCTTTTCAATATGAATATGGACAAATGCCAGGGATGCCTGCACGCTTCCAAGCTCAAGTGATTGAAGATGACGTTATAAATGCAATTCAATCTGAGTTGAATTTATCTGTGTATAAAGGATTGGTCGTTTCAGCAGATAGTTTTATTCATCGTGAAGATCAACGATTATTAATTTTAAAATATTTCCCAGATGTTTTAGCAACTGAAATGGAAGGAGCCTCTATTGCACAAGCTTGTTATGCATTACAAACTCCAGTCATTGTTGTCAGAGCAATCTCGGACATGCCACAAAAAGGAACATCAGCAGTTGATTTTGATACATTTATTGTTGAAGCAGGTCGTAAATCAGCATTGATTGTTCATCAATTATTACATCATTTAAAAGAAGATTAATGATTAGGGGGAGTTCTCTTGTTAAATATTGGAGTAGTTGGGATTGGTGCGATTGCACAAAAAGCCTATTTACCAGTAATGCGTTCAATTGGTAATGTGAAATGGTATATGTGTACTAGAAATGTAGAAGTTTTACAACGAGAATCAAAATTATTAGGGCGTTGTATTCCATGTAGTAATGTTGAAGAATTATTACAGTTTGATTTAGATGGGGTCATGATTCATGTTTCAACGGAGGCTCATGTTGAAGTTGCCAAGCAATTTTTAGAAAAAGGAATTCCAGTATATTTAGATAAACCGATTGCTCCTAGTTATGAAGAAACGCTTGAATTATATCGATTAGCCAAAGAAAATCAAACTTTTTTAACAGCAGGATTTAATCGACGTTTTGTTCCCAAAGTAGTGGAATTAAAAAATGTCCTTCATAAGAAGAGAATTATTACAGAGAAGAATTGTACGATTCCAAGTTTTGATAATCGTACACGTATTTTTGATGTTTTTATTCATCCTTTAGATACAGCATTATTTTTAATGGATGAAAAACCAAACCGTGGATCATTCTATTATAAGAAAAATCGCGGTGTTATTGAACAATGTACAATTTATTTAGAAAATGAAGAACAATCAGCCATTGTAATGATGAATACAGAATCTGGTGCGAATCTTGAAAGAATTGAAGTTCAAGCTGAAACGGGTACTTTTTCATTACAAAATTTAACAGACTTAACCATTTATCAAGGTGGAGAAGAAATTAAAGATCATTTTTCATCCTGGGATTCTACTTTATATAAGAGAGGATTTGAAAGTATTGTTCATTCCTTTATTATTGCTGTTCAAACTAATGGTGAAAATCCAGTTTCTCCTATTTCAAGCTTATTAAGTCATTTTATTTGTGAGAGATTAGCACATGCAAAAGCATCTGAAGGCTTTTTATCATTTGACGTAGAAACTGATGAATAGTATCATAAAAAAGATATTGCACAAATAGGAGAGAAGAAGATGAAAGAATGGTGGAAAGAGCAATTTCCAGAAGTGAAAGTATGCTTCAATGAACCTTTAAAAAAATATACTTATACAAAAACAGGTGGAGAAGCTGAATGTTTAATTTTCCCAAAAGATAAACATGAAACTGCCAAAATTATTAAAGCTTTACAAGAAAAACAAATTCCAATTACGGTATTAGGAAATGCCAGCAATGTCATTGTTAGAGATGGTGGCATAAAGGGAGCTGTTATTTTATTAAATGAAATGACTGCTATGAAAGTAATGGGGAATAAAATTTTAGCAGAAGCTGGTGTGTCTCTAATTGAAGTGACAAAATGCGCATTAGAACAATCTTTAACAGGATTAGAATTCGCATGTGGTATCCCAGGAAGTGTTGGTGGAGCCATGTATATGAATGCAGGTGCCTATGGTGGTGAAGTTTGCGAAGTAGTAGAATTTGTGGATGTTGTCACTCGTACAGGTGAAATCAAACGTCTAACAAATGAAGAATTAGAGTTTTCATATCGTCATAGTGCTTTACAAGAAAGTGGAGATTTAGTGATTGATGTCTGCTTTAATCTAAGTCCAGGGAAAAAAGAATCAATTGAAGCAAAAATGGAAGAATTAACGTATTTACGTGAAAGTAAACAACCTTTAGAATATCCTTCTTGTGGAAGTGTGTTTAAACGTCCAGAAGGTCATTTTACTGGAAAATTAATTCAAGATGCTGGACTTCAAGGATTCCAAATCGGTGGTGCTCAAGTGTCAAAAAAACATGCTGGTTTTATTGTAAACATTGACCATGCAACAGCTACGGATTATTTAGCGGTTATTCAACACGTTCAAGATGTGGTGTTTGAACAATTCCAAGTGGCACTTGAACCAGAAGTAAAAATTATTGGTGAAGAGTCAAAATAGAGGAGAAAAATGATGAAAGAGAATAAATTCTTAAAAACGGGTCTTCTTCATGTAGTTTCATTAATTGTTTTAGTTTTAAGTTATCACTATGTTGGAATTACTTTGCCTATTTTTACTGGAGTAGATATTAACTTCTTTTATATTCTACTAGCGATTGTGGCTGGTTTAGCGGGTTCGTTATTTGCTGCAATTGTTGGGGTAGCAACGATTTTGATTGATTTATTATTAGGGACGACTGAGCAGTGGATTGCAATTGCAATTTCTGTGGGATTGCTTGGATATGTGTTTGGTTTGGGTATTCGTCGTAAGTCGTTTTTAGCGGGTACTTTTTCTCGTCATGATGCTTTGCGTTTTAATGTGATTCAAGTGGTTGCGAATGTGATTATTTTTGGTTTAATTTTACCGACGTTAGAGGTCTTTTTCTATCAAGCTTCTACGGCAGTTGTTTTTATTAATGGTTGGATTTTTAGTATGATTAATTCGATTCTGATTGCAATTTTCGCAACAGCTTTGTTTAAATTAATTGCGAACCGTGTGAAAGATAAAGCGTACAAATAACAAATAAAGAATACAAAAAAGTTTCCTTGATTTAGCTAGGACGCCAGCAGCTTCGCTTTGCGAATCTCATGGCTAAAATTTGAGCCTAAGGTCTCAAATTTTCCAACAGTGATAGAAATACTTCCCAGTATTTCTATCACTAAAGCTAAAAAGGAAATATTTTATTTTCAAACAATTCTAAGTAAATAAAGCCTACCAAAAAGTTGCTTTAGTTTAGCTAGGACGCCAGCAGCTTCGCGATGCGAATCTCATGGCTAAAATTTGAGCCTAGGGTCTCAAATTTTCCAATAGTGACAGAAATACTTCCCAGTATTTCTATCACTCAAGCTAAAAAAGCAACTTTTTGGCAGGCTTTATTTTTTACGTAGTGAACTTGAATCTTACTACATAAAACAAATTTTTTTATGACATATAAGAACACCACATCAGAAAACTAAATAACTACAATAAAGAAATAAAAAATAATCTTTTTGTAGCTGCAGTAATAGAATCGCTGGATAGCGATTCTATCACAAAGGAAAATTTGAGACCAAGGCTCAAATTTTAGCCATGAGACCGTCAGGTCTGCTGGCGTCCTAGCTATACGAAAAATTATTTTTTATTTCTTTATTCTACGTCCAAAACTTTTACGTTCCAATGATTTTTTCTTGCTAATTGTTAGAAATCGTGTTTGAATAAAAGACAAGTAGATTTAATTAAGAAATGGAGGTCATTTCATGACAAAAGAATTTTACAGTTTTACGCTCGTAGAACAAAAACCATTAGCAGATATCCGTTGCGATTACTATTTATACAAACATGACAAAACAGGCGCTCAAGTTATGTACTTAAAAACAGACGATGACAACAAAGCATTCTCTATCGCATTCCGTACACCACCATATGATGACAACGGAATTGCTCACATTATTGAACACTCCGTATTAAACGGATCAAAAAAATACCCAACAAAAGAACCATTCGTAGAATTATTAAAAGGATCCCTACAAACATTTTTAAACGCATGGACATTTTCTGATAAAACAATGTACCCAGTATCTTCAAGAAATCAGAAAGATTTCGAGAATTTAATGGACGTATATTTAGATGCAGTATTTTATCCAAACCTTTTATCAAACCCACAAATTTTAATGCAAGAAGGATGGCATTATCATTTAGAAAATAAAGAAGATGAATTAACTTATAAAGGCGTTGTTTATAATGAAATGAAGGGAGCATTTTCTCAACCAGAATCAGAATTAAATCGCCTAGTTGAACCAACATTATTCCCGGACACATTTTATAAACATGTTTCTGGAGGAATGCCAGCTTCAATTCCAACACTAACACAAGAAAAATTCATTGATTTCCATCAAACGTATTATCACCCAAGTAATGCTCGAGTAACTTTATATGGGAATTTAGATTTATCAAAAGCAATGGAACAATTATCAGAATATTTTGATGCTTTTGAAGAAAAAGAAGTTCCATTTGTAGGATACCAACAAGAACCATTTACAAGTGTTAAAGAACTAACAAGTACGTATTCTGTTTCTAAAGGCGACACAACTGAGAATAAAACATTGTTAGAATATGCTTGGGCTACAGGAACGAGTACTAATGGAGAAGAAGGAATTGCTTTAAGTATTTTAGATGAATTGCTATTAGGTAGTAATACCGCACCATTGAAGAAAGCTTTATTAAAAGCGAATATTGGTAGTGATGTTATGGGTGGATATTCTGCTTATACGTATTCTCCAACATTTGAAGTTATTTTAAAAGATACAGATGCTGATAAAAAAGAACAATTTGTTCAAATTATTCAACAGGAATTACAACGTTTAGTGAAAGAAGGAATTTCTAGAAAAGCGATTCAAGCTGCTTTAAATAAAACAGCTTTCCGTTATAAAGAATTAACAGCTTTGGAAGGTGGTACACCAAAAGGTGTTATGTATGGAATGAATGCTTTAACAAGTTGGTTATATGATGGAAGTCCATATGTATCATTTGAATACCAACAACATTTAGATGCCATTCAAGCTAAAGTTGAAGAAGGATATTTTGAAAACATTATTCAAAAATATTTATTAGACAATACTCATGCTGCTATTATTACTTTAAAACCAGAACCAGGTTTATTAGAAGAAAAAGAAGCAGAATTAGCTAAAAAATTAGCAGATTACAAAGCAAGTCTAAGTGAAGAAGAGTTAGATCAATTAGTCGAAACGACTCAAAAATTAATTGAAAGACAAGAATCTCCTGATAGACCAGAAGATTTAGCAAAAATTCCAACACTATCCATCGATGATATTCAAAAGAAAGCAACTCAATATCCTTTAACAGTTGAAGAAGGAAAAGAGACACCGACTTTCTTACATTATGAAGACTTCACAGCAGGAATTTCATATGCGAAATATTTCTTCGATATGAGAGGAATTAAAACAGAAGAAATTCCGGTAGCTGCTTTTGTCACTGAATTATTAGGTGAAATTAGTACAAAACATTTTGCTGATGAAGATTTAAATACAGAGATGGATTTCTATACAGGTGGAATTTCAACAAATGCTTTTGTCATGACAGAAGATGTTGCGAAAAATGTGTATTATCCATTCTTCACAGTTTCAGGAAAAGCCTTATCTCAATATTTACCAAAATTAATTGAATTAGTGGAAGAAATTGTCTTCCGTTCAAACTTGGAAGATTATGATAAGATTAAAGAACTGTTATTAAATACAAAAGCGAATTTAGAAATGCATATGAATTATGCTTCGCATACCATTGCAGTCCGTCGATTAGAATCTTACTATTCAGAAGGAGCAAAATATGCTCAAGCATTAGAAGGTATTGATTACTATGATTATATTTCTGATTTAGTAAAACATTATGATGAAAGAAAAGAAAGCTTTAGTCAACAATTAAAGGCTGTACTTCGTCAAATCTTGAATATTCATGGAGTAACTGCAACATTTGTCGGAAGTAAAGAAGATTTTGAACAATTTAAAACTTTATCTCAATCATTCTTCCAACACTTATCACAAGAAGTAGTGACACCACAACCATTTACAACTCCTGTTGAAGTATTGAATGAAGGATTTAAAACAGCTCAAGAAATTCAATATGTAGCAAAAGGGTACAATCAAACATTACTAGGTGTTCCATTTGAAGGATCTAATGCATTCTTACAAACAGTTTTAGGGTTAGATTATTTATGGAATACAGTTCGTGTTAAAGGTGGAGCGTACGGTGGAATGAGTGTGATTGGTGGAAAAGGTGAAGTAGCTGCTGTGTCATACCGTGATCCAAACTTAGTAGAAACTCTAAAAACTTATGATGGACAAGTTCAATATTTAGAAAATTACAATCCATCAAAAGAAGAATTTGAGAAAAATCTCATTGGAACATTTAGTAGTATTGATCGTCCATTATCGGCAAATCAAAAAGGAAATATCGCCTTTACTCGTTACTTTACTCATGTGACAAATGAACTGGTTCAAAAAACTCGTGATGAAGTTTTAAATGTAACACCTGAAAAAGTTCGTTCATTTGCTCCAACAATGAAAAAAGTATTAGATCAAAATGCCTTTGTAGTAGTTGGAAATGATGTAAAAATTGAACAAAATAAAGAAATTTTCAAAACAATTCGTTCATTATTCAATGACTAATTATTTGAATTAATTTCATCTATCGTTAAAAGAGGAATTTTCTATTTAGTAGAAGTTCCTCTTTTATTTATTTGAACAATTATGAGGGGGAATATTTTAGGATTTTGTTTGAGTTTTTAAACTTTTAATTATACAATATCAAAGTGAGACTTTTAGTAAAGGAGAATTAGACTAGATGAAATTAAGAAAAATCGCATTGTCATTGTCTGCTTTGGTATTGTTATCTTTAACGACAGTTAATGCAAAAGAAGAAAAAGCTGAAAAATTAACAGGATGGCAAACGATTAATGGACAACAATATTTTTATAAAGAAGATGGTACAAAAGCAACTTCTTCATGGATTGATCGTTTCTATGTAAATAAAGAAGGAAAAAAAGTTGTTTCAGAAATCATTTATGATGAAAACTATAAAGCATCTTTTTTCTTAAAAGCAGATGGAACATATGCTGAAAATCAATGGCTTGAAATTAATGGAAAATGGTATTATTTCAAAGCTGGTGGATACATGGCTAAAAATCAATGGAAAGATCGTTATTATTTGAAAGATAATGGTCAGATGGCTATTAATGAATGGGTACATACACCACAAGCATTTTTTGCCAAATCTGATGGTAGTTATGCTGAAAATCAATGGCTTGAAATTAATGGAAAATGGTATTATTTCAAAGCTAGCGGATATATGGCTAAAAGCGAATGGAAAGGAAATTATTACTTAAATCCAAATGGAGCAATGGCTAAACAAGAATGGATTTATGATGATCAGTATAAATCTTATTTCTATGCAAAAAAAGATGGAAAATATGCTGAAAAAGAATGGATCCAAGATGGAGGAAAATGGTATTACTTACTATCTGGTGGATATTTAGCAACTCGTCAATGGATTGGGGATTATTTTGTTAACGGTAGCGGTGCTATGATGGCGAAAGAATGGTTGTTTGATCCAAGTTATCAGTCTATGTTTTATTTAAATGCAGATGGCCGTTATGCACGTAATGAATGGGTTCAAATTGACGGAGATTGGTATTACTTTAAAGGAAATGGTGCTAGAGCCGAAAGAGAATGGGTAGGTAATTATTATTTAGGTGATGCAGGTGCAATGGCTACCGGTGTTGTAACAGTTGGAGATACAAAATATACATTCTCAAATTCTGGAACGATTGAAAAGCAAGAAAAGGCAAATATTGGTTGGGTTCAAAAAAATGGTCAACGTTATTTCTATAATAATCGATCACAACAAATTGGCGGAAGTAATGTTAAAAAAGTAATTGATGTTAGTGAACATAATGGAAAAATCCAAAACTGGAGTCAAGTCATTCGTGATAATGGAATTGATGGAGTTATTGTTCGTTTAGGATATTATGCATATGATGAAGATAAACAATTAGCCTATAATATAAAAGAATTAAATCGTCTAGGAATTCCATATGGTGTTTATTTATACACTTATGCGGAAAATGAATCAGATGCGGAATTAGAAGCAAAGCATACAATTAAATTAATGCAAAAATATCATATTCAACCAACATATCCAATTTATTATGATGTTGAAAACTGGGAATATGTGAATAAAACAAAAGCTGCTCCTAAAGATACAAAAACTTGGGTGAAAATTGTGAATAAATATATGGATACTATGCATAAAGCTGGATATACAAATGTAAGAATTTACAGCTATAAACATTTACTACAGACTCGTTTAAATCATCCAGATATTTTAAAATATGTGGACTGGGTAGCTGCTTATACAGATGCATTAGATTGGAATAATCCACATTATTCAGGCCCTAAAGGGTGGCAATATACTTCAAGTGAATACTTAAAAGGTATTAGCGGAAAAGTGGACGTTAGCGTTTGGTATTAATGAATTTAAGAAATATAAAAAAAGTCAGACATAAGTCTGGCTTTTTTTAGTGGTGGCAACAACGACATTGACCAGGGATACAAGTACAAGCTAGATGTTCAGGAGCATCGATTTCTTTTTCTTGTAATAATTTTTGTAATTGATGAGTATCGTGTTTTGATAATTGAGCTTTTTGAATGAGTAATGATAATAATTCACCTTGTTTTTTTTGGCAAACATGACTTAATAATTCATTGCATTCTATATCTAGTAGTTCTTCTTCTGTTAATGTTGCAATATATTGATAAGGTCTTTTGGAAGTTGGAATAATAAATTCCTTTTTCAAAAGTCGATTGATGAGAGTTTTTATTGTAGCAGCTTGCCAATTGAAATTTGTAGATAATGCTTCAATAATAAAAGTACTCGTGCATTTTGGGTTTGCCCATATTACTCGAAGAACTTGTCTTTCTGAAGCACTAATTGTATGAGAAAGTGTCATTTTTATTCTCCTTTCTTTGATATTTATTAGTGTAAATCTGAAAAATCTCTTTGTCAATATATTGATGTAGACTTAATTTTATCACTATATTTTGTGTTATTGTTTTTATGAAATACTAAATATAGAATTTTTTTTGTTGATATAAGACTGGAAAGTAGATATAATAGGGAGGTATGAAATAGAGGAGTAAGTATGAAAGTAGTTTTTTTATCATTGACAGGACAGACGAGAAGATTTGTTCAAAAATTGGAGTTTCCCACTGTAGAAATTACACCACAAAATGTATTTCAAACAATGGATGAGCCTTATATTATTATAAGTCCTACTTATGATATGGAAGTATTTGAATATTTTCAAGATTTTATTGAAACAGGTAATAACCAAGCTTTATTAAAAGGAGTAGCTGGTTCTGGAAATCGCAATTTTAATACTTCCTTTTGTTCGACGGCAAAATTGATTTCTTCTACTTATGACGTTCCACTATTGCATTGTTTTGAGTTTCATGGAACTCAAAAAGACGTAACTATAATAAAGGAAAAGGTGAGCGAACTTGGATAGTCCAAAATTAATTAGTAAATCTCAAGAAGTAACATATTTTTCATTAAATAATGAATTGAACCGTCCGGTTGATGGAAAAATTCCGTTACATAAGGATAAAGAAGCAGTACGTGCATTCTTCTTAGAACATGTTAATCCAAACACGGTATTTTTCTATACATTAGATGAAAAATTAGATTATTTACTTGAACATGATTATTTAGAAGAAGAGTTTTTAAATAAATATGATCGTGAATTTGTTAAAAGCTTAATGCAAGAAATTTATAAGAAAAAATTCCGTTTTCGTTCATTTATGTCAGCATTTAAGTTTTATAAGCAATATGCTTTAAAAACAAATGATGGTGAACGTTATTTAGAACGTTTTGAAGATCGTATTGTCTTTAATGCTTTATTTTTAGCAGATGGAGATGAACAATTAGCTAGAGACTTAGCTGAAGAGATGATTCATCAACGTTATCAACCAGCAACTCCAACATTTTTAAATGCCGGAAGAAAGCGTCGTGGTGAATTAGTTTCTTGTTTCTTAATTCAAACAACGGATGACATGAATAGTATTGGTCGTACGATTAACTCTGCATTACAATTATCTAGAATTGGTGGAGGCGTTGGTGTAAGTTTATCAAACGTTCGTGCAGCTGGAGACCCAATTAAGAAAATTGAAAATGCTTCTAGCGGGGTTGTTCCAATTATGAAATTATTAGAAGATAGTTTCAGTTATTCAAACCAATTAGGACAACGTAATGGTGCAGGAGCCGTTTATTTAAATGTTTTCCACCCAGATATCGTATCATTCTTGTCGACTAAAAAAGAAAATGCGGATGAAAAAATTCGTGTTAAAACATTATCATTAGGGCTAGTAGTTCCAGATAAGTTTTACGAGTTAATTAAGAATGATGATATGATGTATTTATTTAGTCCATATGATGTGGAACGTATTTATGGTGTTCCTTTCTCTTATGTAGATATTACAAAAGAGTATGATAATATGGTGAATAATCCAGAAATTCGTAAATCAAAATTGCGTGCACGTGATTTAGAACAAGAAATTAGTAAATTACAACAAGAATCTGGTTATCCATATATCGTAAATATTGATACAGTGAATAAAGCAAATCCAATTGATGGAAAAATCATTATGAGTAACTTATGTTCAGAAATTTTACAAGTACAAAGTCCTTCAGTGATTAATAATGCGCAAGAGTATGAAGTGCTTGGAACGGATATTAGTTGTAATTTAGGTTCTACAAATATTGTTAATTTAATGCAATCACCTGATTTTGAACGTTCAATTGAAGTAGCAGTTCGTGCATTAACATTTGTCACAGATCACTCAAGTATCGATGCAGTTCCAACAGTGAAAAATGGAAACCAAAAAGCTCATACAATTGGGTTAGGAGCAATGGGCTTACATACATTCTTTGCGTTAAATCAAATGGAATATGGTTCGCCTGAATCGATTGAAGTAACAGATTTATACTTCCGTCTATTGAATTTCTATACATTAAAAGCAAGTCATAAAATTGCGAAAGAACGTGGAGTAACATTTGATGGCTTTGAAAAATCTGCCTATGCATCTGGAACTTATTTCGATGCTTACACGGAATCAGATGTAGAAATTAAATCTGAAAAAGTAAAAGAAATTTTTGCAAACTTACCAATTCCAACGGCAGAAGATTGGAAACAATTAAAAGCAGATGTTATGGCTGATGGATTATATCACCAAAATCGTTTAGCAATTGCTCCAACAGGCTCAATCAGCTATGTAAATGAAACAAGTGCAAGCTTACATCCAATTACTCGTTTAATTGAGGAGCGTCAAGAGAAGAAAACTGGTAAAACCTATTATCCAGCACCATTCTTATCAAATGAAACATTACCATATTATAAATCAGCTTATGATATTGATATGCGTAAAGTGATTGATGTATATGCAGCAGCTCAAAAACATATTGACCAAGGAATGAGTTTAACATTATTCATGCGTTCTGAATTACCAGAAGGTTTATATGAATGGAAAAATGGACGTACAAGAAAAATGACAACAAGAGATTTAAATATCTTAAGAAACTATGCTTGGAATAAAGGAATCAAATCAATTTATTATGTTCGTACATTTACAGAAAATAATGATGAAATTGGAAGTAATGGTTGCGAAAGTTGTAGTATTTAATTCAAAAAAGGAGACTTATCATGAGTGAGAAACGTTATTTTAATGAGATTTTGTCACAAAATGCTTCTGCACCAGTAGCTTATTATAAAGCAATTGACTGGAACCAAGTAGAAGATATGATCGACAAAATGACATGGGAAAAGTTAACCGAACAATTTTGGTTAGATACTCGTATTCCTGTTTCAAATGACTTAGATGACTGGAGAACTTTATCTCCAGCTGAGAAAGATGTTGTAGGGAAAGTATTTGGAGGATTGACTTTATTAGATACATTGCAATCTGAAGAAGGTGCAAGTCTGATGAAAGACTATGTTCGTACACAACATGAAGAGGCAGTATGGAATAATATTCAATTTATGGAATCTGTTCATGCGAAAAGTTATTCAACGATTTTCAGTACTTTGCATACAAAAGCTGAAATCGAAGAAATTTTTGAGTGGACAAATAATAATGAGTTTTTACAATACAAAGCTCAAAAAATTAATGAAATTTATCAAAGTAGAGATGCACTAAAAATGAAAGTAGCTTCAACTATGCTTGAAACATTTTTATTCTATAGTGGTTTCTTTACACCATTGTATTATTTAGGAAATAATAAATTAGCCAATGTAGCTGAAATTATTAAATTAATTATTCGTGATGAATCTGTTCACGGAACTTATACAGGCTATAAATTCCAACAAGGATACAATGAATTACCTTTAGAAGAACAAGAAACTCTTAAAATGTGGGTTTATCAATTATGTTTAGAATTGTATCAAAATGAAGTGAAGTATACACAATCAATTTATGATCAAGTTGGTTGGACTGAAAAAGTAAAAGTATTTATTCGTTATAATGCGAATAAGGCTTTACAAAATTTAGGGTTTGATCCATTATTCCCAGATACAGCTGAAGATGTGGATCCAATTGTGATGAATGGTATTTCAACAGGTACAAGTAACCATGACTTCTTCTCTCAAGTGGGGAATGGTTATTTACTTGGGACAGTAGAAGCCATGGAAGATGATGATTATTCTAAATGGATGTAATTAAAATAAAGACTTTTATGCAGTGCATAAAAGTCTTTATTTGTGTTTGAATGGACAAGAATCAAGGTGATCATTGATGATGCCAGATGCCTGTAAAAATGAATAGAGAGTAGTCGGTCCGATAAACTTAAAACCCAGTTTTTTAAATTCTTTACATAATTGTTCAGTTAGTGGAGTAGAAGATGGAACTTCGGTCATTCTTTCCCAATGATTGATGATGGGAGTGTGTTCAAACTTGCTCCATAAAAATTCATGAAAACTTCCGTATTGATTTTGTAGTTGCAAAATGATTTTTGCATTTTGAATAGTCGCCTCAATCTTTTGACGATGACGAATGATGTTAGGATTTTGGAGTAATGTTTCTACATCATCTTTTGTAAATTGACTAACTTTATGGATTTCAAATTGTTCGAAGGATTCTCTGAAACCTTCTCGTTTTTTCAAAATGGTCGACCAACTAAGTCCCGCTTGCATCACTTCTAAAGTCAATATCTCAAATAGTTTTTGATCATCAAAACAAGGAACTCCCCATTCTTCATCATGATATTTTTGATCGAGTTCAGAAATAGTTGCCCAAGCACAACGCATAAAATTTCCCCCCTTTAAGAATGAAAAAATTATATCATGATGAAGTGTTAAAAGCTAACAAATGATTGATATAACTTGACTTTTGAAGGAAAAATCAGTAATATTAATGCAGTAAATATGATGTTGAAAATGAGACTTTAATTCTAGATATGTATAGAGAGAGCGGGCTAGGTGGAATCCGTTTGATAGAGAATTAATAGTGGCGCATTGGAGTCAATCAACAATGAAGCTTAGAGTTTTCTAAGAAATTAGGGTGGAACCGCGATGAATCGTCCCTATGTATGCTTTTTTAGTGTACATAGGGATTTTTTTATAGGGAAAAGGAGGAAAGACTTCGTTTTACAATAAGAGATTCTAGATGAATTTTATCCTGTCATAAAAATTATAGAAAGTAGGAATACTATGTCAAAAAAATTAACAGTACAAGAAATTATTTTAACATTACAAAATTATTGGTCAAATCAAGGCTGTTTATTATTACAAGCTTATGATACTGAAAAAGGTGCTGGAACAATGAGTCCATATACTTTTTTACGTGCGATTGGACCAGAACCATGGAATGCTGCTTATGTAGAACCATCTCGCCGTCCAGCTGATGGTCGTTATGGTGAAAATCCAAACCGTTTATTCCAACATCATCAATTCCAAGTTGTGATGAAACCATCTCCTGAAAACATTCAAGAGTTATATATCGGAAGTTTAATTGCATTAGGAATCGACCCATTAGAACATGATATTCGTTTCGTAGAAGATAACTGGGAAAATCCATCATTAGGCTGTGCTGGTCTTGGTTGGGAAGTATGGTTAGATGGAATGGAAGTGACTCAATTTACATACTTCCAACAAGTAGGGGGATTAGAATGTCACCCAGTAACAAGTGAAATCACTTATGGATTAGAACGTTTAGCATCTTATATCCAAGAAGTAGAAAGTGTTTATGATTTAGTATGGACTGGCGATGTAAAATATGGAGATATTTTCAAACAACCAGAATTTGAACATTCTAAATATGCTTTTGAAGAAAGTAATCCTGAATTATTAATGCAATTATTTACTGAATATGAAAAAGAAGCAACAATCTTAATGGAAAAAGGTCTTGTTCACCCAGCTTATGACTGTGTATTGAAATGCTCTCATGCCTTTAACTTAATGGATGCACGTGGCATTATTTCTGCGACAGACCGTGCAGGATTTTTAGGTCGTATTCGTAAAATGGCCCGTACCATTGCTAAAACATTCGTAGCTGAAAGAGAATCTTTAGGATTCCCATTATTAAAAGACTAATAGGATAGATTAGTAACATTAGGAGGACAATTATGACAAAATCATTATTATTAGAAATTGGTTTAGAAGAATTACCAGCGCAATATGTTCGTACAAGTTCAGAACAATTAGCAACTCGTGTAGAAGACTTTTTCAAACAAGAAAACTTAGCATTTGAATCTGTAGAAGCTTTTGCAACACCAAGACGATTAGCTGTTCGAGTAAATGGATTAGAAGAAGAACAAGAAGATCGTGTTGAAATTTTCAAAGGTCCATCATTAGCGATTGCTCAAAAAGATGGGGCATGGACAAAAGCTGCTGAAGGATTTGTTCGTGGAAAAGGATTAACAACAGACGACATTTATGTAGAAACGATTAAAGATGTGGAATATATCCACGTTAAACAATTATTAAAAGGAAAATCAACAAAAGAAGTTGTTAAGAATTTATCTTCTGTTATTACAGATATGAAATTCCCAGTTACAATGCGTTGGGCTGCTCATACTTTTGAATATATACGTCCAATTCACTGGATTGTTGCTTTATATGGAGAAGAAGTCATTAAAGAAATTCAAGTATTAGATGTAAAAGCTGGTCGAGTTTCAAGAGGACATCGTTTCTTAGGAAAAGATACTGAGATTGCTAGCCCAGAACAATATGAACAAGCTTTAGCGGCACAATTTGTGATTGTAAATCAAGATGAAAGAAAAGCATTAGTACTTAAACAAATTGAAGAATTAGCTGCTAAAAATGCTTGGACAGTTCCAATTGATGAAGAATTATTAGAAGAAGTAAGTTCAATTTTAGAATATCCAACAGCATTTGCTGGAACTTTTGATGAAAAATATTTAGTCGTTCCAGAACCAGTATTAGTCACTTCTATGAAAGAACACCAACGTTACTTTGTTGTGTATAATGCTAAAGGTGAATTACAACCTTATTTCATTTCTGCACGTAATGGAAATGACTACATGATTGAAAATGTGGCAAAAGGAAATCAAAAAGTATTAACAGCTCGTCTAGAAGATGCTTTATTCTTCTATGAAGAAGATAAAAAAGTTCCAATGACAGCTTTCTTGAAGAAATTAGAAACATTAAACTTCCATGCGAAAATTGGTTCAATGACTGAAAAAATGAATCGTGTTCAATTATTAGTAGGGCGTATTGCAAATGAATTAAACTTAGATGCACAAGATGTTGAAACAGCTCAACGTGCAGCTGAAATTTATAAATTTGACTTAGTAACGAATATGGTTGGTGAATTCCCTGAATTACAAGGAATTATGGGTGAAATTTATGCGAAAAATTATGGAGAAACTCCAGAAGTAGCTAGAGCAATTCGTGAACATTACATGCCAATTAGTGCTGATGGTGAATTACCTTCATCAGTACCAGGAGCATTATTAGCGATTGCAGATAAATTAGATACATTTTTAAGCTTTACAGCTGCTGGTATGTTACCAACAGGTTCAAACGACCCTTATGCATTACGTCGTCAAGTAATGGGATTAGTGCAAATTGTTGAAGCTTTTGATTGGCATTTAGAAATTGAAGAATTTGCAAAATTATTATTAGGTTTAGATTATGTTGAATTTTTAGAAGATAAAAAAGAAGATGTACAAGCATTCGTTTTAGGATTTATTCTTGAAAGACTTGCTCAAAGAATGACTACAGTAACAAAACGTCATGATATTATTGAAGCGGTATTGAATTCTAACTCTAAGAGTGTACCAGAACAAATGAAAGCTGTAGCTGTGTTAGAAAAAGAAGTATCTAAAGCGGCAATCAAAGATATTACTGAAGCATTAAACCGAGTGATTAATATTAGTTCAAAAGGATTTGCAGAAGCTCGTCATTCTTCAGAATACTCATTAGATAAAGTTGAGACAGAAAGTGAACGTCAATTAGTAGAATCAATTGCTACTTTAAGAAAAGACTTCGAGAACTATTCAGCTCAAGAAAAATTTTCAGCATTTGCATCGATTACTCCAAAAATTCATGAATTCTTTAATGAAAATATGGTCATGGTCGATAATGAAGAAATTCGTACAAATCGTTTACGTTTCTTACGTGAATTAGCACTAATGATTTTAGAGTTTGCTGACTTCACAGAGTTAATTGTTAAATAGTCACTAAAAATAAGAAAGGAGTAAATCCTAATGGCATTTTTTTATGATCGTGCGACGATATGGGTGAAAGCCGGAGACGGTGGTAACGGTATGGTAGCATTTAGAAGAGAAAAATACGTCCCAGATGGAGGTCCTGCTGGTGGAGATGGCGGACGAGGCGGTAGTGTCATTTTTAAAGTCGATTCAGGACTTAGAACTTTATTAGATTTCCGTCACAAACGTCATTTTAAGGCAAAACCTGGTGAAAATGGGATGAGTAAAAGTATGTATGGTCGTGGAGCAGATGACTTAATTGTTAAAGTACCTGCTGGAACGATTGTTCGTAATGCTCAAACAAAAGAATTGATTGCAGACTTAGTCGAAGTAGATCAAGAAGTAGTAGTAGCTAAGGGTGGTCGTGGAGGCCGTGGAAATATTCGCTTTGCTACTCATAAAAATCCAGCTCCAGATATTGCTGAAAATGGAGAACCAGGAGAAGAATTTGAAATTGAATTAGAATTAAAAGTATTAGCAGATGTTGGGTTAGTTGGATTTCCATCTGTAGGAAAATCAACTTTATTATCGGTAATTTCTAGCGCAAAACCAAAAATTGCAGATTATCATTTTACAACTTTAAATCCACAATTAGGGATGACACAAGCTCCAAACGGTGAGCAATTTGTTGTAGCCGACCTTCCTGGATTAATCGAAGGAGCTCATATGGGTGTTGGTTTAGGAATCCATTTCTTAAAACATATTGAACGTACAAAAGTATTACTACATGTCATTGATATGGCTTCAATGGAAGGAAGAAATCCTTACGAAGATTATCAAGTGATTATGCAAGAATTAGGTTCTTATCATTTAAGATTACTAGAACGTCCAATGATTATTGTTGCAAATAAAATGGATCAGCCACAGTCTGAAGAATTATTAGAACAATTTAAAAAAGATTTACAAGAAAACTTACCAGATGGTCAAGAAATGCCTGAAATTTTCCCGATTTCTGCTTATCGTAAAGATGGGTTACAAGCACTACTAGCAAGAACAGCAGAAATATTAGAAGAAACAGAATTCTTCCCATTAGATGAAGTACAAGAAGCTCAAACTCATATGGTTTATGGGTTGGAAGAAGAAGAACGTCCATTTGATATTACAAGAGATCCTGATGGTACATGGGTATTATATGGAGAAAAACTAGAAAAATTATTCTTAATGACGAATATGGAACATGATGAATCTGTGATGCGTTTTTCACGTCAATTACGTGGAATGGGTGTCGATGCTGCCTTACGTAGTCAAGGCGCTGAAAACGGTGATATGGTTAGAATTCGTAAATTTGTCTTTGAGTTTGTCGATTAGGTGATGTCATGATTGATAGAACGGAAATTGAAAAACGAGATTATATCGCAGCTTTTGATGGGTTAAGAGCCATTGCGATTATGAGTATAGTAGGCCATCAGATGATGGCTTACCGTATTCCAGGTGGATTTCTAGGCTTAAATATCTTTTTACTATTATCAGGCTATTTTATGACTGCTAGTCTAATGGATTCTTTAATGAAAAATGGAAAAGTACCATTAAAGTCATTTTTAACGAAAAGATTAAAACGAATTATTATTCCAACTTTTGCGATGATAGTAGCCGTAATTTTTTATTTATTGCTATTTCAAAGGGAACTCTTAGTGAATTTAAGAAGTACAATGGTTTCCAATTTATTCTTTATGAATAACTGGTGGCAAATTATTCAGGAAAATGATCATGCGATAACGGTATTAACACAATCGCCATTTTCTCATTTATGGTATATGTCATTAGCAGTTCAATATTATTTATTGTGGCCAATTTTATTTGTATTTTTAAGTGTGATGATTAAAAAACATCAAGTGTTACAAAAGGTAGTGCTAGCTCTTTTAGTAGCTTCTGTTTTATTAATGATTACAAAAGATTTTTCAAATGTTCACTTTTTAAGAATTTTCTATGGTACAGACACACGAGCTTTTTCTGTTTTAACAGGAGCAGTTGTAGCCTTATTATTTCCAATTCAAAGATTTTATGGGGAATATATTCAAAAATATCGTTATGAGTCAGTCATTCGTTTTGTACCAATTGTATTATTAGTTCTAAGCTTATTTATAATGAAAGAGCATAGTCATTTAACATTTAGAGGTGGAATGTTTATCTTTGATGTAATTGTGGCTACTTTAATAATGATTTCATTGCATCCTAAATCAGTAACATCATTATTTTTCCGTTTAAAGCCTTTAACAGTTATTGGAAGAAGAAGTCTTTCTTATTACTTATGGTATTTACCTTTATCGGTTTTATACCAAGCAAAAATTGGTGATACAAGTTCTACGCCTGTTTTACATAGAATTGTAGAAATTGTGTTATTAGTTATTTTAGGGGAACTTTGGTATCAATTGTTTGAAAAAGGGAAATTCTCTAAAGTGATGAATCAATTATCTGCTCAATGGACTCATTCGACTCGTAGAACTGTAAAAATGGTTTATAGTGCTGCAGTTGTATTGATTTTATTGATTGGATTTATTCAAGCAAGTCCGAGATTATCAGCTCAAGAATCAGCTTTACAAGAAGTAATATTGGCAAGTGAATCCTTGTCACAAAACACACGTAATACTGATAAGAAAGTTGTTAAAACGATTAATAATATTCAAGGACTTAGTAGAGAAGAAACAGTCTTTAGTTCAAATACTTCTATTACATTTATTGGAGATACGATGTTATTAGCAATGGCACAAGAAATTCCGACATTATATCCAAATGCAGTAATTAGTGCAAATAGAGATCTTCAAGTATTTGAATTAGGAGCAATGATTGACCAATTGAAAGAACAAAAACAATTAGGGGATATCATTGTATTAATGGTAGGAAGTAATGGAGCATATACTAAAGGACAATTAGATGCTGTTTTAAAAAATATTGGTATGGACAAACAAATCTTCTTAGTGTCAAATACGATTAATCGCACTTGGCAACAAGAAATTAATCATATTTCTGAAAGTTTGGCACAAAAATATTCAAATGTTCATTATATTGATTGGAAATCTGAATCAAGTACACATCCAGATTGGTTTTATGAAAAAGCGTCTATCGTAAATACAACTGGGGCACATCAACAAGGTTTGTGGATTGCAAAAATGATTTATCAAACATTAAGAGGTAGTTAGGAGCCATTATGGAATTACAATTTTTAGGTACAGGTGCTGGGGTTCCAGCAAAAATGAGAAATGTTTCGTCAATCGCTTTGAAACTATTAGATGAAAGAAATGAAATTTGGTTATTTGATTGTGGAGAAGCAACGCAACAACAAATTTTAAATACAACCATTCGACCAGGAAAAATTAAAAAAATATTTATTACCCATCTTCATGGAGATCATATTTTTGGGTTGCCAGGCTTATTAACTAGTCGATCATTCCAAGGTGGAGAAGATGAATTAATCGTTTATGGGCCAAAAGGCATTAAACGTTTTATTGATGCGAGTATTTCTGTTTCTTATTCGAAATTGGGCTATCCATTGAAAGTTGTGGAATTTGAAGAGGATGGAGTATTATTTTCTGATCAACAATTCAGAGTAGAAGCGATGAAGTTAGAACATGGAATTCCTTCTTATGGATTTCGAATTACAGAATCTGACCAAATTGGTGAGTTAAAGGCAGAAGAATTAAGAGCTATAGGAGTCCCATTTGGTCCTGTCTTTGGTCGACTAAAACGTGGGGAAGTTGTTACTTTAGAGGATGGTCGTGTCATTGATGGAAAAGACTATGTGAGCGAGGATATTAAGGGACGTGTTGTTGTAATCTGTGGAGATACAAGATTTACTCCAAAAAGTATTACTTTAGCGCAAAATGCTAATGTTCTCGTTCATGAAGCTACTTATGAAGCGGATAAAGAAAAAACTGCTCGTCAACATTTCCATTCAACAAGTAAACAAGCGGCAACGATTGCTTTAGAAGCAAATGTTCAACAATTATATTTAACTCATATTAGTGCGCGTTATTTAGGGCATCAAGTGAGCCAATTAGAACAGGAAGCTCGTAAAGTATTCCCGAAAACAAAAGTAGTCAAAGATTTTGATACATTTACGATTGGAAGAAATTAATATGGTAAAACGTGAACAGTTTTCAATAAATGGGAAAATGGTATTGATTACAGGAGCTAGTGGAGGCTTAGGCGAACAATTAGCTTATGAATGTGCCAAACAACAAGCCGGTTTAATATTAGTGGCAAGACGTGAGGAAGTCTTAAAGCAAGTAGCTAACACTTGTCAACAATGGACAAATCAACCCGTCTATTATTATGCCTGTGATTTATCGAATGTAGTTGAAGTAGAATTACTATTAGAAAAAATTCAATCCATTGATGTCGATATTGTCATTAATAATGCAGGTAGAGGCTATTTAAAAAAAGCCGTTGATTTATCAAAAGAAGAAATTGAAGAAATGTTACAATTGAATTTATATACTTTAATTCAAATCACTCAACAATATCTTCCTAAATTTATTCAGAAAAAATCAGGAATGTTCGTACAAATTGCTTCTCAAGCTGGAAAAACAGCAACTCCAAAAACTTCGGTTTATTCAGCTTCAAAATTTGGAGTGTTAGGTTATTCCAATGCTTTACGATTAGAATTAAAAGAACAAGGCATTCATGTAATGACGGTCAATCCTGGACCAATTGCTACTCAATTTTTTGAAAAAGCAGAACCAACAGGAAAATATTTAGCAAGTGTGTCTAGGTATGTTTTAACAAGTGAGGAAGTTGCAAGAAAAATTGTTCGAGGAATGAAATTTCAAAAAAGAGAAGTGAATGTACCGTATAGTATGAATCTGGCAGCAAAATTAAACTTCTGTTTCCCAAAAATTGGAGACATGAGTATTTTAAAATTATTTAATAAAAAATAAGTTCTGGAGGTGATAGGATGTCTTTTGCAAATGCTAAATGGGATTTAGTCAATAATGAAATAGAGGAAAGTTCAAAAGAAATTGCGAAAGTATTAGGACTTTCTCCTTTATTGATTCAAATTTGTAGGAGAAGAGGATATCAAACTGAGGAACAAATTCAAGAATTTCTATCATCTTCACCGACATTATGGCATGATCCATATTTAATGTATGATATGGAAAAAGCGATTCAACGTATTCAACAAGCGATTGAAACGGATGAAAGTATTTTAATATTCGGGGACTATGATGCTGATGGTATTACTAGTACTGCAGTATTATACGAAACATTAGAAATGATGGGTGCACAAGTAGAATATTATTTGCCAAATCGTTTTATAGATGGATATGGTCCGAATATCCGTGTTTTTGAAGAGTATCTTGAAAAAGGAGTATCTTTAATTATAACGGTTGACTGTGGAATTGCTGCTCATGAAAGTGTTGAATGGGCAATGAGTCAACAATGTGATGTTATTGTAACAGATCACCATGAGATTCCTCCTGTTCTCCCTAAAGCTTATGCAGTGATTCATCCTCGCCATCCAGATGGTGAGTATCCATTTGGAGATTTATCTGGAGCAGGAGTTGCTTTTAAATTAGCACATGCATTATTAGGAGAACTTCCTGTTGAATTAGCAGAAATTGCCTGTATTGGAACAATTGCAGATCTAGTTAGCTTAACGGATGAAAATCGTAGTTTAGTAAAATTAGGCTTGCAACAATTAAATCAAACGGAGCGAATTGGGTTAAGTTATTTATTTCAAGAATTACAATTAACTCCTGGTTCAATAGATGAAAAAACAATAGGGTTTCAAGTAGGTCCTTGTTTAAATGCTCTTGGAAGACTTGGAGATGCGACTCCAGGAGTTGCTTTATTTACAACTTTTGATGATGAAGTCGCTCAAGAAGTTGTGACTTTAATGCAACAAGAAAATGCTAAGAGAAAACAAATTGTAGATGATATTACAGCTGAAGCATTGGAATTGGCCAAAGCTCAAATAGATCACAAAGTGTTAGTATTAGCTCAATCTAATTGGCATGAAGGTGTATTAGGAATTGTTGCGAGTCGAATCGTCGAACAATTACAAAAACCGACGATTATTTTAGGAATTCAATCAGATGGATTAATGGCAAAAGGTTCTGCAAGATCTTGCGCTCAGTTTAATCTCTATGATGCACTATCTTATTGCCAAGAGTCTTTAGCTAAATTTGGAGGCCATCATATGGCTGCTGGACTAAGTGTCGAAACAGTGATGTTACCAGGGTTTATGGAAGCTATTGAAACTTATGCGAAACAGCATCCCGAATTGTTGGAAGATGAAAAAGTAATTCCTATCGAAGAAGCATTATCACTTTCACAAGTAAATGTTGAGTTTATCGATTCTCTTCAAGCATTAAAACCATATGGAACGAATAATGCTGAACCGATTTTTAAAATTAGTAATATATTAGTAGGTCAAAAACAAAAGATTGGAGCTCAACAGCAGCATTTAAAATTAACGTTGAATTCTGAACAGAATCAGTTACAGGCTTTAATTTTTAATAAAGGAGAATGGGCAGATAGCTTAAATCTTCAAGCAGAGATTGAAGTCATTGGAACTTTAGAAATTAATGAATGGCAACAAAACCGTTTACCTCAATTAATGTTAAAAGATATTGCTGTTAAAGATGCGTTAATTTTTGATTGGCGTACAAATAAAATTCGACCAGAACATTTATCAGTGAAGAAGGCAGTTTATTTAGTTGAAAGAGATGCTCTAAAACCATTAGTGAGTGAAAGAATTGATACAAGTTCTAAAGTCTTTTCAATGGAAGAATGGATAAAAGAAGAAAAACAAGAGGATTTTGAATCGATTGTATTATTTGATTGTCCGCAATCTAAAGAAGTCATTCAAGAATTTCGTAAACATTCGTATACGCAAAAAATGTATATTATAGCATATACTCAAAAATCTATTATGACAATGGGGATTCCGACAAGGGAAAGATTTGTGGCAGTTTATCAATATTTAAAAACACATTCAAATGTCCCCTATAATGAAAAAACTGGAGAATTAGCAAATTATTTAAAAATTCCATTAGATCAATTTAAAGTAATTTTAAAAGTGTTTTTTGAATTAAAATTTGTTATAATAGAAAACGGCTGTTTAAGATTAAATCCAGATTCCACATCTATGGATTTAATGCAGTCATCTTTAATGAAACAATTGCAAGAAGAACTTTGGCTCGAAAGAGTATTTATCTATAGTCAATTTTCCGAATTAACAAATTGGCTGACAAATATGGAGGAATAAAAATGAATTTAAAAAATTACATTGCAAGTGTACCAAACTACCCTAAAGAAGGTATTATTTTTAGAGATATTTCACCTTTAATGGCAGATGGGAAAGCATATCAATATGCGACACAACAAATTGTAGACTATGCGAAAAGTAGAGGAGCTGACATGATTGTTGGTCCTGAAGCTCGTGGATTTATCGTTGGATGTCCTGTTGCATATGAATTAGGAATTGGTTTTGCACCAGCACGTAAAAAAGGAAAATTACCTCGTGAAACAGTTTCTGTAGAATATGATTTAGAATATGGTACTGCAGAATTGCATTTACATAAAGACGCAGTAAAACCAGGACAAAAAGTATTAATTTGTGATGACTTATTAGCAACAGGTGGAACAATGGATGCATGTGCTAAATTAGTTGAAAAATTAGGCGGAGAAGTTGTTGGTTTAGCATTTTTAGTGGAATTAACAGACTTAAAAGGCCGTGAAAAAATCGAAGAATATGACATCTTTACATTGATGGAATACACTGAAGACGAAAGATAAAGAAATAGATTTTTCTGAAGTAGTAACGAAAGCCATGATATTCGCATTTGCGAATCTCATGGCTTTTATACTTATCTAATGCTTTCTAATATTTTTTGTACGGTTTCTAAATTTAAATGTTTTTGTTCTTTCAGTAATTGGATAATTTGTGGAATTTCTTCTTCTGTTGCTCCAGCCGTTAAAGCTAGAGATTTTACTTGTAAATTCATATGTCCTTTTTGAATCCCATCGGTTACTAATGCTTTTAATGCGGCAAAATTTTGTGCTAAACCAATAGAAGCAATAATTGCGGCTAATTCTTTAGCGGATGGATTCATTAATAATTCATGAGCAAATTGAGCAGCAGGATGAATCGCTATAGAACCACCAACTGTTCCGATAGGCATTGGAATACTTAATGTTCCTACTAATTCCTTATCATCACGGATGAACCATTTACTAAAAGGTTGATAAGTTCCTGATAGAGTTGCATATGCATGTGCTCCAGCTTCAATCGCTCGCCAATCATTACCAGTTGCAATAACGACTGCATCAATTCCATTCATAATTCCTTTATTATGAGTAGCAGCTCGATAAGGATCGACTTGGGATAGTTCACTAGCAATTTCAATTCTACGGGCAATTTCTTCACCTGAGATTGTCTTTGTTTCTAATTGTTCGAATGGAATTCGGCAAGTAGTCGTGACAACAGAATGAGTTGCTAAATTCGATAAAATTGCCATAATACAAGTTCCATTCGTAAAAGTTTCGATAGGAGAAACTAAGGCTTCTAAAATCGTATTTAAAATATTTGCCCCCATTGCTTCTTTTGTATCTACAGAAATATAAAATACATAAAACGTATGATTTGGATGTTGTTTTTCTTCTACCCAAATCTTTTGGATTCCACCACCACGTTTGACAATAGAAGGGTGAGCTTCATGAGCAATAGTAAATAAATATTCGATTTCCTTTGAAAGTTTTTTCTCTATTTGTTCTATAGAATATGGGGAATCATAGACTGCAATTTCACCAATCATTTCTCTCTTTTCTTGAGTAGTAGTAAATCCCTCAGAACGATGAATGATTTTACAACCATTACTTGCTGCAGCGATGACGGAAGGTTCCTCTGTTACCATAGGAACAGTATAAGTTTTACCATTTACGGTAACTTCAGGAACAATTCCAAGTGGTAAGTCATATAGTCCGATTTGATTTTCAATCATTTGATTTGCTACAGATTCTGGTAAGTTAAATCCAGTTAATAAGTTTGATTTTTTTTCATCTGATAAATGAGATAAGTTTGTTAAAATATTTTTTCTTTCTAGCGGTGTTTTTTGATAAAATTTATAAAATAAATGCTCGTTCATAATAAGCCTCCTTAGTGACTCTAGTATAACAAATTTATTAGTATGAGGGGAAGATACAAGAAAAAATGTTTCAAATACTGTATACTAGAATACAAGGAGTGATGAAATGAAATTTACAAGAACAATTCAAGAATGTTTATTTATTGTAGAAGCAAAAGAGACTTACCAAAAAGAAGCAGAAGATTTATTAACGATTGTAGAAGAGTATTTTGAAGAAAATTTAGAAGAATTAAATCAATTGATTCCAATTCATTATGGAAATATTAAAGTGGTGTCCATTGAAAATGAGTATCATGTTTGCGTTCCAAATTATGAACAAAAACAATTAGAGGAATGGATTACAGATTGTAGTTATTTCTTAGAAATTGTTCAAAAAACATTTAAAGCAGGGAAACGTACGAAAACATTAGGAAAGTTAGTTCCATTCCGTTTTGATAGTCCTGTTATTATTGCAAATCATACATTTGAAGTGGAAGATTTTTATGCGCATCGTTTTGATGATGAAACATGGTATGTAGCACCTGTGGATCAAGAAATTGAATCTCAACCATTATCAGGAGCAAAAGCTTATGAAATTTTCCCGGATTATCCTAGTTTTTATGATATGATGCATTTACCAACAGATACAATTGTGATTTTCCATAAAGGAGAAATTGTATCGGTATTAAATGAAAATAGTGAAGATATTTGGAATTAATAGGAGGCTGCTATGACGGTTGACGTAATTTGCCAAATAGAGCGTACAATTCTTCCTTATGAATGTGATTGGAAAGGAAATTTGTTATTAAGCCAAGCTCTAGGAATGATGATGTTAGCTTCTAGAAAGCAACAACAACAATTACAAAATCCAAACTTAATTTATGAAAAAGGCTATACATGGATCGTGATTCAACACGAAATTGAGATTCAGCGTATGCCAAAAGTAGATGAAGAAGTTATCATTGAAACACAAGCGATTAGCTATAATAAATTTTTTACTTACCGTGAATATCGTATTCTTTCAAAAGAAAGAGAAGAGTTGTTTAAATGTATCACGACATTTGCAATGCTTGATATGAAGGCACGCAAAATTGTTTCAATAGATGAAGAAATTGTGTTGGAATATCCACTATCTATTGGAAAAGAAATGAGAAAAGCAACTCGAATTCCTAAAAAAGATTTTTCAGATGCTACAACGGGAGAATACAAAATACGAATTAATGATATTGATGCTAATCTCCACGTCAATAATGCTCGTTACTTTGATTTTGCTTTTAGTGAATTAGGAATGGAGTTTTTAGAGGATCATCAGTTGAAACAAGTTGTGATTAAATATGAAAAAGAAGTATTACCAGAATCAACGATTTCATGTTCGACTTTATGGGAAGAAAATACATTAGAAAGTCAAGAGAGAAGACAAACGTATCATTTAATTTCGCAGGATGGAAATCGATGTGCGAATATTCAAATGGAATGGGAAGAAATCGTATAAAATAGTTTGCATTTTATTCAAACATCTGATACAATAATTTTTGTGTAAAATATGCAGCAGAAATAAGAGAAGCTCGTCAACAGTCCTATCCATTAAGAGGAAGGTAGTAACCACGGCTGCAAAGGTGAACCCTAGTAGAGACTGCACGAATCTACTGTTTCGCAATTATTTTACTCCAAAAAAAATTTTTTATTATTGGAGGAATGTTCAATGTCACGTTACACTGGACCAAGCTGGAAGTTATCTCGTCGTTTAGGCATTTCACTTTCAGGAACAGGAAAAGAAATCGCTCGTCGTCCATACGCACCAGGTCAACACGGACCAAATAACCGTAGTAAATTATCTGAGTATGGTCAACAATTACAAGAAAAACAAAAATTACGTCATATGTATGGTATGAACGAACGTCAATTTGCTACATTATTCAAAAAAGCTGGCAAAATTAAAGAAGGAAAACATGGTGAAAACTTCATGATCCTTCTAGAACAACGTTTAGATAACGTAGTTTACCGTTTAGGATTAGCTTCAACTCGTCGTCAAGCTCGTCAATTAGTAAACCACGGTCACGTTACTGTAAATGGTAAACGTGTAGATATCCCTTCATTCCAAGTACAAGTTGGAGATGTTGTTGGTGTTCGTGAAAAATCACGTAACTTAACAATCATTAAAGAATCTTTAGAATCTTTATATGGACGTCCAGAATTTGTTACATTTGATGAAGAAAAATTAGAAGGTTCATTAAACCGTCTACCATTACGTGATGAGTTAACATCTGATGTTGACGAATCATTAATCGTTGAATATTACAACAAATTAGGCTAGGATTATTCCTAGATTTATCGAACTCAAGAATCGTTAAAATAGTAGCGATTCTTGAGTTTTTTATATTTTAAATTTCAGTTAAAATAGAATGATATTTTTTAGAATAGAAAAGCTAAATTAGTTGAAACAATTTTCAATTGATGATAATATATATCCTGTATCATTAGGGATATTAGGTGTAAAAGGAAAAGTTCCTTAATAATTCAGGAAAAGGAGGCAGTTTATGAGTCAAGTCATCCCTGAAGAAACGCTGAATCAGATTCAATCGCAAGTAAATATTGTCGATATTGTAAGTCAGTATGTTTCTTTGAAAAAACGAGGGAAGAACTATTTTGGCCATTGTCCTTTTCATGATGAACGGACACCTTCATTTTCAGTAACTGAGGAAAAACAAATCTATCATTGCTTTAGTTGTGGTAGAGGAGGAACTGTTTTTTCATTTATTTCAGAAATTGAAGGACTTTCTTTTGTTGAATCCGTAGCAAAAGTTGCAGAATTAGCTCAAATCCCATTTGAAAATAAATATTTGAGTTCTCGACCATCGGTTCAAGATACTCATCAACCGCTAATAACAGCTCATGAAAAAGCTGCTGAGTTTTATCAACATGTGTTATTACAAACACGTGGCGGTGAAAAAGCTTTAGAGTATCTTCAACATAGAGGATATACACTAGAGACGATTCAAACCTTTAAAATGGGACTAGCATTAAAAGATCGCACTTATGTGACGAATTTGATGAAACAAATCCCATTAACACCTCAACAAATGGAAGAATCAGGACTATTCATTGCAAGAAATGATGATTTTATCGATCGTTTTTATCATAGAATTATGATCCCGCTTCGTAATGAGCAAGGAAAAGTGATTGCTTTTTCTGGTCGGATTTTACCTAATGATGAGGAAATGGTCGATGAACAAGAAGCAAAATATTTAAATAGTTCTGAAACACCTATTTTTAATAAGCGACAGTTCTTATTTAATTATGATTTAGCAAAATCAGCGATTCGTAAATCCGGACAAGTTGTCTTATATGAAGGATATATGGATGTCATTGCTTCTTGGCAAGCTGGTGCTAAAAACGGTGTAGCATCGATGGGGACTTCTTTAACAAAAGAACAAATCCAAATCTTATCACGAGTAGCAAATGAAATTATTATTGCCTATGATAGTGATAGGGCAGGTTTAGATGCAACGAATCGGGCAATTGAATTATTGCAGGAAAATTCAGCTTTAACGATTTCAATCTTATCTTTAGATGCTGGAAAGGACCCAGATGAATTTATTCAACAAAGAGGTGCAGAAGCTTATCTTGAACAATTAGCTCATCATACAGAATCTGTTTTCCAGTTTAAAAAGAGATATTTTTCAAAACAATATCGATTAGAAATTGAACGAGAAAAAGTACAATTTTTAGAACAAATGACGATTGAATTAGCAAAAATTTCTAAACCTATTGAACGTGAATTTGCGATTAAATCATTAGCAGATGAGTTTGGGATTTCTGTAGAATTACTTTCTAGTCAAGTCAATTTTGTTCAGAGAAAATTCAAGCAACAATCTTCTCACTCAACAGGGGAGTGGACGGTAAGTCCTATGAAAATTTCACAGGATAGTCCAATGGAAGTTTCTCAAAAGCAACTTCTGTATCGTCTATTACATTCTCCGGAGGCGTGGAGTTATTTAGCAAGAGAAAATGAAGAGTTTGAATTTCCATATGTAGATTATCAACAATTTTATATTTTGTTGAGAAGCTATCGTGAGCAGCATCTTGAAGAATTACTTGTACAAGAATTTATGAATTTTTTAGATGAATCCGATGCAGTGAATCGTAATTTATTATCGATGATTGAATGGCTAGAAATGCCTGAAGAATGTACGGAAAAAGAAATTCATGACTTAATGTACTTTTTATCAAAAAAAGAAGATTTAAAACAACAATATCAAAGATGTATGCAAGAAATGAAAGAAGCTCAATTATCAAATGATGCTACTAGAGCAAATCAATTGATGATGGAGTTAGTTAATATTCAGAAACAATTAAAAAAATCATGAATGGAGGAATAGTGGATGACAGTTGAAAACAATAAGAATGGTCAAACGCTAAAAGAAGCTACAAGTAAATTGCTAGCAGAACGAAAATTGTTTGGGCAAATTTTATATGATGATTTATCAGCGCAAATTGCGATTCCATATGAATTAGATGCAGAAGGAATGGATAAGTTAATCCAACAATTCGAGGATGCTGGTGTGAGTGTAGTAGATGCAGATGGTGGACCAACTAGTCGTCAATTATCTTCAGAATCCTCAAAAGAACCTGAAGTAGAAATGACAGAAGACGAAACAGCTTTATCGTCAAATGTAAAAATTAATGACTCTGTTCGTATGTATTTAAAAGAAATTGGACGTGTTCCATTATTAAGTGCGGATGAAGAAGTAAACCTTGCTTTACGTATTCAACAAGGAGATCAAGAAGCGAAACAAGAATTGGCAGAAGCTAATTTACGTTTAGTAGTTTCGATTGCGAAACGTTATGTAGGACGCGGAATGCAATTTTTAGATTTAATTCAAGAAGGAAATATGGGCTTAATGAAAGCTGTTGAAAAATTTGACCATACAAAAGGATTTAAGTTTTCAACTTATGCTACATGGTGGATTCGTCAAGCAATTACTCGTGCGATTGCTGACCAAGCACGTACTATTCGTATTCCAGTTCATATGGTAGAAACAATCAATAAATTAGTTCGTATCCAAAGACAACTATTACAAGATTTAGGACGCGAACCTACTCCTGAAGAAATTGGAGCAGAAATGGATTTACCAACTGAAAAAGTAAGAGAAATTCTAAAAATTGCTCAAGAACCAGTGTCATTAGAAACTCCAATTGGGGAAGAAGATGATTCACATTTAGGAGACTTTATTGAAGATGATAATGCAACAAGTCCAGCTGAACATACAGCTTATGCATTATTAAAAGAACAATTAGATGAAGTATTAGAACAATTAACGGATCGTGAAGAAAATGTATTACGTTTACGTTTTGGTCTAGACAAAAATGGAGAAATCCGTACATTAGAACAAGTAGGCCAAGTATTTGGAGTTACTCGTGAAAGAATCCGTCAAATTGAAGCGAAAGCACTTCGCAAATTACGTCATCCAAGTCGTTCAAAACAATTGAAAGATTTCTTAGACTAATATTGATGGAGACTGGGCAGTAGCCTAGTCTCTTTATTTATAAATGAAAGGAGAAACTTATGTTTCGTCAAATTTTAAATGGTTTTTGTATGGCATTAGCCGATAGTGTTCCCGGAGTTTCTGGAGGAACAGTAGCTTTTATTATGGGGTTTTATGACCAATTTATTGGTTCCATTCATGATATGGCATTTGGAAGTAAAAAGGAGAAGAAAGAAGCTTTTACTTATTTAGTAAAATTAGGAATTGGTTGGGTTATTGGAATGGTCAGTGCCATTTTAGTATTATCTTCATTATTTGAATCACATATTTATGGAGTAAGTTCTTTATTTATTGGATTTATTGCAGGGGCTATTCCTTTAATGATGATGGAAGAAAAAGAATCTTTGAAAAAACCATTAGTGGGAATTTTTTATATTTTAGTAGGAGTGGCTATTGTTGCAGGAATTACTTGGATGAATTCTCGTACAGGTAAAGGTAGTTTTGATTTAAGCCAGTTTTCTCTTGTAGCTTCCATTAAATTATTCTTTATTGGAATGATTGCTATTTCTGCAATGTTTTTACCAGGAATCTCTGGTTCAACTTTATTATTAATTTTTGGAGCTTATATTCCAGTCGTTTTTGCTGTAAAAGCAGTATTAACTTTCCAATTAGCATATATTCCAAGTTTAGCTATTTTTGGTTTAGGAGTGTTAGCTGGAGCTTTATTTGTAGTTAAAGCCATTAAATATTGTTTAGAACATTATCGTAGTCAAATGATTTATGGCATTATTGGAATGATGATTGGTTCATTTTATGCAATTGTAATGGGACCAACGACATTAAAAATTCCTCAAGAAGCAATGAATTTTTCAACATTTTCACCAATTGCAGCTTTAGTTGGGTTGTTATTAGTATTAGGATTACAAAAATTAAAAGAAAAGGATTCTAAATAGATGACAGAATTACAAATTCTTGATGGATTTCAAAAATTACACAATCCAATATTAGATTCTATCATGATTTTTATTACTTCATTAGGGAATGTTGGATTCATTTGGTTAGCGATAATTGCAGTTTTGTTAATGAATAAGAAAACAAGATCTCTAGGGATTCTATTAGCTATTGCGGTAGTAATCAATACAATTTTGTGTAATGGTCTCATTAAACCTATCGTAGCAAGAACTCGTCCTTATGAGGTTAATTCAGCGGTGTCTTTATTAATTTCAAAACCAATAGACTATTCATTCCCATCAGGGCATACAGCTATTTCATTTACAATAGTGAGTGTATTGTATTTCCTTCGTATGAAAAAGTACTGGATTTTGGCGTTTATACTAGCTAGTCTCATTGCTTTTTCAAGAATGTATTTATACGTTCATTATCCAACAGATGTATTAGCAGGAGCAATCGTAGGAACATTCAGCGGCTGGATCACCGTAAAATGGAGCCAATCAAAACATAAAAGATTTGTATAAGAAGAAGGTATAAAAGCAGAGCGAAAGCAAATGCTTTTATACCTTTTTACTTTGAAGCTAAATATTAAATATTTTTTATCCATCTAACTATCTTTTTGAAATTCATAATCAATCCAATAAAAATTAACGCAAATACACCTGCAACAATTAAAACACCGTTCATATAAATTCCTCCTTTATAGAAAAAGCTTTCCATAATGATTTTAAACACTTTATCCAATAGAGTTTTAGATTAAAGTTTATAAAAAGTATCTCCATTTTTATACCTTTGAGGATTTATAACCATCATAACAAAACCTCCTAATAATCATAATAAAATTTGATAACGTTTTCTTGTTAATATTATAGCTTATATATTACGAATAATAAAGTAGAAATGAAAAAAGAGTAAAAGCTTTTTATAGCTGAAGTCCGTTGCTAACGTATCACGTATAAGAATTTAAGTTAAAAAATGAAACACAATCAAGTTCGGAAAAAAGTAAATGAATGGTCTCTCCATAGACTTCTTACAGTAGCATAAATAATATAAGCCAAAATTGGCTTATATTATCGGAAAAATTGAGACCTAGGCTCAATTTTTAGCAATGAAACCCATCGGGTTTGCTTGCGTCCGTTGCTACTGTATCAAAAAAGTCTATACATACTATTTTAGAATAAGTCCAATCTTCCCCCAACCCATTGCAATCACAGAAATTTTTGGTAAACTAGTATTTATGTAATTGAGAATGATTATCAATTAGAGAGGAGAGATTATGAAATTTAAGCATTTAAGCATCCTTTTGCTCATTCTATCATTAATATCTTTATCAGTTGGAGCGCAAACATTTTCTTGGGAACTATTCATTCAACAAGATGTTAAAATGCAACAAGTCTTTTGGTTATCTCGAGTTCCAAGACTATTGAGTGTGATATTGGCGGGAAGTTCTATGAGTATTGCAGGATTATTAATGCAGACAATGACGCAAAATGAATTTGCAGCACCTAGTACAATTGGTACCACTGAAGCAGCAAAATTAGGACTATTATTAAGTTTATTCTTTTTTAATGGACCTAGCTTATTTCAGAAAATGCTATGTGCCTTTATATGTTCATTTGCACTTACGATTGTTTTTATTATGATTCAGCAATCCTTACAATTGAAAGAGAAGTGGATGATTCCTTTAGTAGGATTAATTTTTAGTGGAATGATTTCAGCCTTTACAAATATGATATCGTATCAATTTCATCTCGTTCAAAGTTTAACGTCATGGACACAAGGATCCTTCTCCATGATTCAAACTCACCAATACGAATGGTTATTCTTTGGTTTAATTATCATAATTGTTTCTACAAAATTAGCACATGTTTATACGATTGCTAATTTAGGAGAATCGATTAGTTTGAATTTAGGAATTTCTTATAAGACATTAGAATGGTTAACATTATTACTCGTTTCACTTACAACGAGTGTCACGATGATAACGGTAGGATCACTTCCTTTTATAGGAATTATTATTCCAAATTTAGTACGCTATTTATCGGGAGATGATTTAAAAAAGACGATTCCACAAACAGCTCTATTAGGTGCAGTACTAGTTCTAGCATGCGATATTGTAGCTCGATTAGTTATTCCGCCTTATGAAGTATCAGTTAGTCTGATTTTAGGGATTGTTGGAGCTGGACTCTTAATTAGTCAAATCTTAAGAATTAGCTCGCAAAGAAGGGGGAGCATTCGATGAAGAAAAGAACCCTTCTATTAACAATTACATTAGTAAGCTTATTACTCATTATCAGTGCTATTTTCTTATTTTTTCCAATCGGAAATATGGGAAAATTCTCTGTCCTCTTATTTAAAAAGAGAGTTATAAAATGGCTAGTCATTTTATTAGTTAGTTTATGTGTTTCGATATCGACCATTAGTTTCCAAACAATTGTACAAAACCGATTTTTAACACCGGGTGTTCTTGGAGTTGAGAGTGTCTTTGTACTGTTTCAAACATTGGTTTATTGGGGGCAATTAAGTCTAGGAATGGAAACAGCGCCAAATCTATGGATTTCAATCTTCACAATTGTGTTGCAGATAATATTTTTCTTTCTTATTTATCGAGCCTTTAATGATTTATTATCGATTCCATTTTCGATGCTATTATTCATTTGTTTAGCGTTTGGAACATTGTTTAGAAGTTTAAGTACATTTGTTCAAGTATTAATGGATCCAAATGAATTTGATAAATTGGAAGGAAAATTATTTCCCTCCTTCCAAAGAATGCATCATCAAAGTGAATTAGTCATTGTAGTGGTCATATTAACAGCTATCTCAGTAATCTATTTAATAAGAAAACATATGGTGTTAAATGTATTTCATCTTGGGAAAGTTCAAGCACAAATACTAGGTGTAAATGTAGCGAAAGAAGAGAAGTGGATTTTATTAGTAATTGTGTTACTAACAAGTCTATCGACAACATTAGTAGGTCCGATGCAATTTTTAGGATTTATGATTGCCAATGTAACGTATCAATGGATTAAAGATTACCGACACATACAAATGTGGACTATCGCATTTTTATTAGGAAGTATTTTATTGCTAGGAGGACAATTGGTTATCGAGAAGCTCTTCCAATTAAATATTCCAATTAGTGTTGTTATTGAATGGTTTGGAGGATTATTATATTTTGTATTGTTATTGAAAGGAAGGTACCGTAGTGGAATTAAAAAATATTCATAAAGCATATGATACGGTAGTTGTCGATTCCGTTTCATTAACGATTCCAAAAAATCAGTTAACAGCTTTTATCGGACCAAATGGAGCAGGAAAATCGACTTTAGTTTCCATTATGAGTCGATTATTACAAAAAGATTCTGGTCAATTATGGATTAAAGGTAAAGAAATTGAAGCTTGGAATTCAAAAGAACTCGCAAAAGAATTATCCGTTTTAAAACAAAATCAATCATTTCAAGTATCTTTAACAGTCGAAGAGTTAGTTAGCTTTGGTCGTTATCCTTATTCAAAAGGAAAGTTATCGACACTTGATTATCAAATGATTGATCAAGCATTAAAACATACGAATTTATTAGAGTTAAGAGAACGTTCGATACAAACTTTATCAGGCGGACAAATGCAAAGAGTTTTTATCGCAATGGTATTAGCTCAAGATACAGAAATTATTTTATTAGATGAACCTTTAAATCATTTAGATTTAAAACAAGCGGTAGAAATTATGAAATTACTGCGTTATATGGTAGAAAATCTGGATAAAACAGTCGTCATTGTTATGCATGATTTAAATATGGCAATTAACTTTTCTGATTATTTAGTAGCCTTTAAAGAAGGAAAATGTGAGTTTCATGGCCAAACCATGGATGTGGTTACGAATCAAACCTTATCAGAATTATATGAAATTGATATCGAAGTGATAGAAGTTTCAGGAAAAAAATATATTACAGTAAAGTAGGAGAAAAGTATGAAAAAATTATTAACAACTGTAGTTATGGGAGCAACATTTTTATTAGCTTCTTGTGGTACAAAAACAACAAATGTAACACCCACTACACAAGAAAATTCAGTGAAACAAGTACAATTAACAGATGGTTCAGAAACTGTTGAAGTGAAGTCAAATCCAAAGAAAATTGTGACTTTTGACCTAGGTGCAGCAGATACATTACGTGCCATTGGAAAAGAAGACGCAATTGCAGGAATGCCAACAAAACCATTACCAACGTATATTAAAGATTTAGGAGAAAAAGTACAAAATGTAGGAAGCATGAAAGAACCAGATATCGAAGCAATTGCAGCAATGCAACCTGACTTAATTATTGCTTCTGCACGTACAAAAGATTTTATCCCTCAATTAAAAGAAATTGCTCCAACTGTAATCTTTAATGTTGATAGTAAAGATTATTGGGGTTCTGTCCAAAAAAATGTAAAAAGCTTAGCAAGTTTATTTAACGAAGAAACTCAACAAAAAGCAAGTGCTCAAGTAAAAGAATTACAATCAGTTATTGATACAATTGCATCTCAAAATGAAAAACATAGCGAAAAAAGTTTAGCAATTATGTTAAACGAAGGTAAAATGTCTGCATTTGGCGCACAATCACGTTTTGGATTCTTATATCAAGATTTAAAATTCCGTCCAACAGATGCTAAAATTGAAGATAGCAGACACGGACAAGAAATTAGTTTTGAAGGTGTTAGTGAATTAAACCCTGATGTTTTATTTGTATTAAATCGTACATTAGCAATTGGTGGAGATAATTCTAAAGCAGATGCCTTAATGAAAAATGAATTAATTCAAGCTACAAATGCTGTAAAAAATAATAAAGTAGTAAACTTAACCTCTGACTTATGGTATTTAAGTGGTGGAGGATTAGAATCTACTAAATTAATGCTACAAGACTTACAACATGTATTTCAATAATGATTAAGACGACGCAAGTCGTCTTTTTTTGTCCTTATTGTACAATTAACGCTATTAATGAAATAAAATTTTGCTATAATAATGTTAAAGGTTATTCAAAATGGAGGTGATATCATGTCATTGATTAAAATTGAAAATTTAACATTTTCGTATTTTTCATCTACAAAACCTGTGTTTGATGACGTGAGTTTTTCTTTAGACACAAATTGGAAAACGGGGTTAATTGGTAGAAATGGAATCGGAAAATCAACCTTGTTTAAGTTATTATTAGAACAAGAATCTTATCAAGGAAAGATTCATAAAAGTGTTGAATTTGTTCAATTTCCACCTAATCATCTGGATTTTTCAAAGACTGGGATAGAATTACTGGAAGAGTGGACAGCGCAAGAAGATGAGTGGAAAGTGTATCGTGAGCTTCATCAGTTGCAGTTAGATGAAAGTATTATGGATAGAAAATTTGAAACCCTTTCTAACGGAGAACAAACTAAAATTCTATTGGCGATATTATTTACGAAAGAGAATGGATTTTTACTAATTGATGAACCAACGAATCATCTTGATGTGAATGGAAGAAAAATTGTAAGTGATTATCTAAAAAGTAAAAAAGGATTTTTATTGATTTCTCATGATAGAGATTTTTTAGATGGATGTATTAATCATGTCATTTCTTTTAACAGAAATTCAATTGATATACAATCGGGGAATTTTACGTCATGGTATGAAAATAAAGTATCGAAAGATCAGTATGAGTTTAATCAAAATGAAAAAATTAAAAGTGAGATTGAGCGATTAAATAAAGCAGCAAGACAGACAAAAGTTTGGTCGAATAAAGTTGAAAATACGAAGAATGGTGTGAAAATTTCTGGTATAAAGCCAGATAAAGGACACATCGGACGTTTGTCAGCAAAAATGATGCAAAAGACCAAAAACTTAGAAAAACGTCAGCAAAAAGCAATCGAAGAAAAAGAAAATTTATTAAAAGATCTTGAAAGAACAGATAGTTTATTCCTTCGTCCTTTACAACATCATAAATCTTTGCTTATATCTGCTAGTGAGTTGAGTTATCGATTTGGAGAAAGAAAACTATTTTCTAATATCAATTTTGAAATTCATCAAGGGGATGTAATTGCTATCAATGGACCAAATGGATGTGGTAAATCAACACTTATTAAAATTTTATTGGGGCAATATCTTGATTATATTGGTGAGTTAAAAATGGCAAATCATTTAGAATTTTCATATATTTCACAAGACACTTCATTCTTGGAAGGAGATTTAATGAAGTATATTCATAGTCAAGGAGTAGATGAAACAACTTGTCGGACCATTTTAAGTAAATTAGATTTTCCGAAAGAATTGTTTGATACAAATATGAAATTGTATAGTGATGGTCAAAAAAAGAAAGTATTAATTTCTATTAGTCTTTCCAAACCTGCTCATCTATATATTTGGGACGAACCTCTAAATTATATTGATGTGATTTCAAGAATACAAATTGAAGAACTAATCAAAGAAGTGAAACCGACCTTAGTTTTAATTGAACACGATCAACGGTTTGTAAATCATATTGCGAATAAAATCATACAAATATAGAAAAAAGTCGACTCTCGTCGACTTTTTTTATTCTTCTACATCTTTTGCGCTAACACCCATTAAGACTGGTAAAATCATTGGGCGGCGAGCGGTTTGTTTATATAAATAAGGATTTAACGTATCGATAATGAGATTACGTAATGATCTCTCATTTAAAGGCTCATCAGCTTCATTAATGAAGGCTTGTAATTCTTCTTTTAATATTTGCTGAGCTTGATTTAATAGTTCACCGGACTCACGCATATAAATGAATCCACGAGATAAAATTTCAGGTCCTGTTACTAATTCACGTTCATCATAATCAACAGTTGCAACGACAATCACTAAACCGTCTTGAGATAAAGTTTTACGGTCACGTAAAACGATATTTCCGATATCTCCAATACCATTTCCGTCTACATAAACATCTCCAGCATAGAAATGTCCTGCACGACGAGCAGAGTCACTAGTTACTGCTAAAATATCTCCATTACTTAAAATGAATGAATTTTCTTTAGGAATTCCAACTTGACTTGCTAAGTTAGCTTGGATTTTTTGCATTCTGTATTCACCGTGAACGGGCATGAAATACTTCGGTTTCATTAATCGTAACATTAGTTTTTGTTCTTCTTGAGAACCATGTCCTGAAGTGTGAATATTATTTAATTTACCATGAATAACTTCAGCTCCAGCTTCAGATAGTAAGTTAATCACACGATTTACAGCAGCTGTATTTCCTGGAATAGGGGAGCTTGAGAAGATAACCGTATCTCCAGGTTGTACAGAAATTTGACGGTGATTTCCATTGGCAATACGGCTTAAGGCAGCCATTGGTTCACCTTGCGATCCTGTACATAAAATTATTACTTCTTCGGCAGGATATTGATTAATATCACGACCATCGATAAATGTATCATCTGGCGCAGAAATATATCCTAATTCACGAGAAGTAGCAAAGCTAGCTTCCATACTACGTCCAAAGACAGCAATTTTACGTCCAGTTGCTACTGCAACATCTGTTACTTGTTTTAAACGAGAAACATTCGATGCAAAAGTAGCGAAAATAATACGACCCTCCACACGTTGGATGATTTCTTTAATGGATTGTCCAACGACTTGTTCTGATTTCGTGAATCCTGGAACTTCTGAGTTCGTACTATCCCCTAAAAGAACTAGGACACCTTCTTCACCAATTTGAGCCATTTTGTGTAAATTAGCAGGTTGTCCTACTGGTGTAAAGTCAAATTTATAGTCTCCCGTAAATACAATATTTCCAGGAGGAGTTTTAATGACAATTCCGAATGCATCTGGAATAGAGTGAGTAGTGCGGTAAAAACTTACTTGAGTTTTTCTAAATTTAATAACCGAATCTTCATCTATTTCATGTAAGATAGCATCTCGAAGTAAGCCGTGTTCTTCAAGCTTGTTTCGAATAAGTGACATTGCCAATTTAGTCGCATAAATTGGAATATTCACTTGTTTAATTAAGAAAGGAATACCACCAATATGGTCTTCGTGTCCATGAGAGATGAAGAGACCTTTAACTTTACTTTGGTTTTGAATAATGTAGCTATAGTCAGGAATAACATAATCAATTCCTAATAAATCATCTTCAGGGAACTTAATTCCAGCATCTAAAATAATTAATTCATCCTGGAATTGGACGCCATAGGTATTCTTTCCGATTTCACCTAAACCACCAAAAGCGAATACGCCCGTTTCATTATTTTTGATTGTTGGTTTCATTAGTTAAACACCGTAACTTTGAAATCAGGATTTTTTTGTTCATATGCTAAATGTTTTTCATCTAATTCTTGAATGAATTCAACATTATATTCAGTATTTTCGTCAACTAAACGACGAGCTTCAACTTTATCTTTTGCTTCTACATATAGAGATAAAGTATTTTCACGACGTGGTGCTTCAGTTTTTGATGGTTGGTAAGTAATTTTAAAAATCATTTTATAACTCCTTATTTGTTCAATTTATTTTCAAAAATTATTTTAACATAAAAGTACACTTTAAGTACAATTATCTGTGTAGTTTTTGTTGGATTAAAGGAAATACATCCTTCGGTTCTTTAGCTACATCACAAGAGAGCTTTCCTGGATCCATTTGATGATATTTTGTAAATTGAATCGGATGCCAATTCGCTTGAATAGCTCCAGTAATATCTGTTTGGACATCGTCTCCAATCATAAAATACTCATCAGCAGAAATTTTTGATTCGACATGATGGAAAGCTTGAATACTTGGTTTTTTCGCTTGAATAGATTCTGAAATAAACCAAAAATCTTCAGGAATCCATTTGGATAAGTTTAATTGATACAGTTTATTTTTCTGATGGTTTGTTGGACCATTCGTCAAAATAGCGATTTGATATGATTCTTTATTACATTGTTGAAATACTTCAATCCATTCTTCAGAAAGGGTAATAGCATTTAAAGTGTCTTGGTAAGCTTTAATAAAAGCTTGAATTTTTTCAGAGGATAACTCAATCCCTATATCTTTAAAAGTATTGGAAACTCGTTCTTGATGCGATTGAGAAAGAGTAATTTCTCCTGCAGAAAATTTTTCAAAAGCCTCATCACTTCTTTTTTGATAAGTTAAATAGAGACTTTCTGCATCTATACTTGGTGTTGCGAATTGACAAAACGTTTTAAAAAACACTTCACTCTTAGAATAAAGGGTATCATCTAAATCAAATATCACTGCAATTTTCTTATCCAATTACGACAGCTCCTTCAGGAATATATTGTGGTTGAGCTTGGTTAATATGATCATAGAACATGACTCCGTTTAAGTGATCAATTTCGTGCTGAACAACAATCGCTTCATAATCCGTCAAAGTTTTAACTCTTTCTTCACCTTCTGGTGTGAAATATTTTACAGTAATTCTTTGAGGTCGTAATACGACTCCAGGAACGTCTCTATTCACAGATAGACAACCTTCGCCTTCTTTTAAGCAAGTTTTCTTAACAGATTCTCTTAATATGCGAGGATTAATCCAGACTTCATCAAGTAGGGCAGGTTCATCTTCATATCCAGGAATTAAAAGAGCAATCATTTGAATTTCTTTTCCTAATTGTGGAGCAGCTAAACCAACTCCAGCACGTAATTCATATTTTGCAGCAATTTCTTCGTCTTGACTATTATGTAAAAATTCAAGCATTTCTTTTGCTAAATGCTGCAAGTCATCTGATAGTGGAAAACTAATTTTTTCCGCTCGCTTTCTCAAGGCAGGATGACCTTCTAAGACAATATCTTTCATTGTAATCATTTTAATTTTTCTACCTCCTATTTGCTTCTTTTCCTCTAGCATTATACCATTTTTTTCCTAAGAAGACCATGGTAGAAAGCTTCTTTCAAGAGTTTATTCTAGAAAGACTAAGAATGGTTTAAAAGGAGGGAATAAACTACCCAATGTTCTATTTTTCTGTTACAATGAAAGAGTATTTCATAAGTAAAGGAATTGAAATGATGCTTTTTTGGAAAAAGAAAAAAGAAACGAAAACTATTGAATTAGATAAAACAAATATTCCTCAACATATTGCTGTTATTATGGATGGTAATGGACGTTGGGCGAAAAGTAGAAATTTACCTCGAATTGCTGGTCATAAAGAGGGAATGAGTACGGTTAAAAGAATAGCTATTGCTGCTGATGAATTAGGAGTAAAGGCTATGACCATGTATGCGTTTAGTACAGAAAATTGGAAGAGACCAACCGAAGAAGTGAGCTTTTTAATGAAACTTCCTGGTGACTTTTTTAGTTCATTTATGCCTGAATTGCAAGAGAGAAATATGCGTATTCGTTTAATTGGATTTACCGATCAATTGCCTGAAGCAACAAGAAGAGTCGTTGAAAAAGCTGTTGAGGATACAAAAGACAATACAGGAATGACGCTATGTTTTGCTTTAAATTATGGTTCTAGAGCAGAAATTCTTCAAGCGGTAAAAGAAATTGCAGTAGATGTTTCTAATGGCGAATATGATGCTGAATCTATTAATGAAGAAGTATTTGCGAATCATTTACAAACGAATTTTTTAGGAGATTTATCAGATCCAGATTTAATGATCCGTACAAGTGGTGAACAACGGTTAAGTAATTTTCTTTTATGGCAATTAGCCTATAGTGAATATTATTTTACAGATATTTTTTGGCCAGATTTTAGTAAAGAAGATCTAGAAGAAGCGATTTTAACGTACCAGAAACGTCAGAGACGATATGGAGGATTAATTTCATGAAGACACGGATCATCACTGCCATTGTTGCCTTGATGTTGTTTATTCCTGCTTTAATCATTGGTGGGCATTTATTAAAAGCAGTTATTGCATTTTTATCATTTGTTGCTATTTTTGAATTTTTTCAAATGAAGAAATTATCTATTTTTTCTATTGAAGGAGTCTTAACTCTTATAGCTACCCTATCGATTATTTTTGCAAGAGCGCCAATTATTGAATTGCCAGTAGGAGTTGATTTCTTTTATATTTTCTTCCTTTGTGTCATGTTATTAATGTCGTTAACGGTATATAAAAGTGAGACATTATTTATTGAAGATGTCAGTTTCTTATCTCTTATAGCTTTATATGTTGGCGGAGGATTTTCCGGAATTTTATATGTACGTGAATATGGTTTTGGAATGGTCGTTTTTGTTTTTTGTATTATATGGGGAACTGATACGTTTGCTTATTTTACAGGAAGAGCTTTTGGCAAACATAAATTAGCACCTGCTATTAGCCCAAATAAAACGATTGAAGGTTCCATTGGTGGAGTGATTGGAGCGATTGGTTTAGGGACTATTGCTTTAAAACTATTTAACCCTCTAGGATTTCATTTTATTGAAATGACCATTTTAATGATTGCCTTATCCGTATTTGGACAATTAGGTGATTTAGTAGAATCTGCTTATAAACGTAGATTTAATGTAAAAGATTCTGGGAAAATTTTCCCAGGTCATGGAGGAGTATTAGACCGATTTGATTCAACATTTTTTGCAATGTTTATGTTTCAAATTGTATTGAAATTTATTGGTACTCATTAAGGAGGACATATGATTAAAACAATTATTGCATTTTTATTTGTATTTGGTGTCATTGTGACTATTCATGAATTTGGACACTTTTATTTTGCAAAACGTGCAGGTATTTTAGTAAAAGAATTTGCCATTGGAATGGGACCAAAGGTATTCCAAGTGCGTAAAGGTGAGACGGTTTATACATTACGATTACTACCCGTTGGTGGATATGTTCGTATGGCGGGTCATGAGGAAAGTGATCAAGAGATTAAACCTGGTATGATGGTGACACTTCGATTAGAAGATGGAATTGTTCAGCAAATTTCATTTGATCCATCTACTGAATTAGAACAAGGTATTCCTTTCCAAATTGAATCTTGTGATTTAGAAAAAAAGATGGTAGTAAAAGGATATAAACCTCAAACAGAAAAATTAGACATTTTAAAGGTTTCTAAAACAGCAACCATTATTGAAGAAGATGGTACTGAAGTATCTGTTGCTCCAATTGAACGTCAATTTAATTCTGCTAGTTTAAAAGACCGTATGTTAACAAATTTTGCGGGACCAATGAATAATTTTATTTTATCGATTATTACATTTATCATCGTAGCATTTTTAGCAGGAGGAGTTCCTTCTAATGAAGCAGTAGTTGGAAACTTTTCAAGTGATTCTGCTGCACAAACAGCTGGTTTACAAGTAGGAGATAAAATTATTGAAATTGAAGGACAGCCAGTTCAAAAATGGGGAGACATTAGTAAACAAATTTCTCCACGTGCTGACCTTGAAACGAAACTTGTGATTGAACGAAATGGAAATCAACAAACGATTGTTGTAACGCCTAAAGCGTATGATTTATCAGACGGTTCTAAAGTTGGTATTTTAGGAATTGAATCTGCGAAGAAAACAGATGTATTGTCTAAAGTACTTTATGGTTTTACTCAAACATGGTTTGTCATTAGTTCGGTATTCTTAACGATTGCATCATTCTTTACAAAAGGATTTTCTATTAATCATTTAGGTGGTCCAGTAGCAATGTTCTCACTAACTTCTCAAGTTGCTCAAAATGGCGTTATTTCTGTTTTGAATTTCTTAGGATTAATTAGTGCCAATATTGGGATTATGAATTTATTACCAATTCCTGCATTAGATGGAGGTAAATTAGTATTAAATATCATCGAGGGGATTCGTAAGAAGCCTCTAAAACCGGAGTATGAATCTTATATTACAATTGCCGGGGCAGTATTTTTAATCATTTTAATGATTTTAGTGACATGGAATGATATTAGTAAATTATTTTAACAAGTAACAGGAGGTAAGTGATGGTTTTCTATAGCAATTTAATAGAAAACCTCACTTATTTTTTCAGTTTCAGAGAGGAGTGATCAAGTGTCAGAACATCAACAACAATTATTTTTAACGTTAATGAATCAATTGCAGCTAGACAATGAAGAGTTTTTACAACCAGATTTTGATCAAGCCTCATTAACAAAAATTGATATTACAAAAAGTATTCCGGAATGGTGTTTTAATATTGAGACGAATCATGTGATACAGTACGAGAAATTCAAACGTTTCTATGAACAATTGAAACAGACTTATGAAAAAATTGCTCAGGTAAGATTAGTAGTCAAAACGAGAGAAGAGTCTCAAATTACCCAAGAACAAATTCAAGCGTATTGGGAAATGGTTCTCTTCCAATTACAACAAGAATCACCTCTTGTAGTTCAATTACTATCAGGACAAATCCCTACTTGGAATCAGAAAAAAATACAATTTCATTGTCCAAATGAAATTACTAAATCTCATGTCAATGAAAATTACATCAAAAAAATTCAACAATATTTTGAGAATTTTGGTTTTCCAAAAATGGGTGTGAATATTATTGTCAATGACGAATTAGGTAGTCAATTAGAAGAAGAGTTACGAATCAAACATGAAACGATTGAACAAGAGTATCAAGAAAAAGCTGTTCAACAAAAAGAAGTACAAGAAACTGCATCTTCTAAACCTGCTGCAGCTAATTCAGATTCATCTATTTTATATGGAAAAGCGATTCGTAGTAATTTAGAAACAAGAGAGATTGCAGATATTTATGAAGAAGAGCGAAATGTATTAGTTGAAGCGCAAATTTTTGATATTGAAATTCGTACAAGAAAAGCAAGTGGAAAGTCCTTTGCCAATATTAAAATGACGGACTACACTTCATCGATTGGAGCAACTTTATTTCCCTCAACAGCTGAAGATGAAGAACGTTTAGCTGCCTTAAAAAAAGGAACATGGGTAAAAGCTTATGGAAATATTGAGATTAATAAATTTTCTCAAGAATTAAATATGATTGTTCGAGATATGAATAAAGTCGAGCATATTGGTCGAATTGATCGTGCGCCAGAAGACCAAAAACGTATTGAATTACATTTACACACAAATATGTCGGTCATGGATGCAACGAATTCTGCGAGTGATTTAGTGAAACAAGCAGCAAAATGGGGACATCCTGCTGTAGCCATTACAGATCATGCAAACTTACAATCGTATCCAGAAGCTCATGGAGCAGGAAAAGGAAATAATATTAAAATTTTATATGGATTAGAAGGAAATATTGTCGATGACCAAGTGAATGTTGCCTATAATCCACAACATATTTTATTAGAAGATGCGACTTATGTAGTGTTTGACGTTGAAACAACAGGTTTATCAGCTATTTATGATTCTATTATTGAATTAGCCGCCGTTAAAATGCATAAAGGAAATGTTATCGATAAGTTTGAAGAATTTATTGATCCAGGACATCCATTATCTGCGACAACCATTCAATTAACAGGTATTACAGATGATATGGTTCGTGGTTCTAAATCACAAGCTCAAGTATTAAAAGAATTTGCAGCATTTACAAAAGATACGATTTTAGTTGCACATAATGCCAGTTTCGATATGGGATTTTTAAATACTGGATATGAAAAAGAAGGTTTGGAGAAAACAACTCAACCGGTCATTGATACATTAGAGTTATCTAGATTACTACATCCACAATTAAAATCTCACCGTTTAAATACATTAGCCAAACGTTATAATGTTGCCTTAGAACAACATCACCGTGCGGTATTTGATTCAGAAACAACTGGACATTTATGTCATATTTTCTTAAAAGAAGCTGCGAATGATCATGGGCTCATTTATCATGACCAATTGAATACGAACTTACACCCAGAAGAAGTGTTCAAAAATGGTCGTCCATTCCACGCAACGATTTTTGCTAAGCATCAAGCAGGATTGAAAGAACTCTTTAAAGTAGTCTCAGCTTCCAATGTACAATATTTTTACAGAGTTCCTAGAATTTTACGAAGCATGTTAATTGAAAATAGAGATTCATTTTTAATTGGTTCTGGATGTAGTGAAGGGGAAGTCTTTGAAGCAATGATGCAAAAAGGCTATGAAGAAGCTAAAGAAAAGGCTAAGTTTTATGATTATATTGAAATTATGCCAAAAGCAGTCTATCGCCCATTAATTGACAAAGAACTCATTCGAAATGAACACCATCTAGAAGAAATTATTAAAAATCTCGTGAAATTAGGAGAAGAACTAGATATTCCAGTTGTTGCAACAGGGAATGTTCACTACTTAAATCCGGAAGATAAAATTTATCGAGAAATTTTATTAACATCTGTGAATAATGGACAAAAATTAAATTATCCAGATGTACATTTTAGAACGACGAATGAAATGCTAGATGAATTCGCCTTTTTAGGAGAAGAAAAAGCTTTTGAAGTCGTTGTGACAAATACTCATTGGGTTAATGATCAGTTAGAAGTGATTATTCCAATTAAAGATGACTTATATACGCCTAAAATTGAAGGGGCAGAAGATGAAATCACAAAATTAAGTTATGACAAAGCTCATGAATGGTATGGAGAAGAATTACCAGAAATCGTTGAGAAACGTATCGATAAAGAGTTAAAGAGTATTATCGGAAATGGATTCTCGGTTATTTACTTAATTTCTCAAAAATTAGTGCATAAAAGTAATGAAGATGGGTATTTAGTAGGATCTCGTGGTTCCGTTGGTTCCTCATTAGTAGCGACATTAACTGGAATTACTGAAGTAAATCCATTAGCGCCTCACTATCGTTGTCCAAATTGTTGTTATTCAGAATTTTTTGATGATGGTTCTGTTGGTTCTGGTTTTGACTTGCCTGAAAAAGATTGTCCTAAATGTGGAACACGACTTGCAAAAGATGGACATGATATTCCATTTGAAACGTTCTTAGGATTCTATGGGGATAAAGTACCCGATATCGATTTAAACTTCTCAGGGGAATATCAGCCACAAGCGCATAACTATACGAAAGTATTATTCGGAGAAGATTATGTATATCGTGCAGGAACCATTGGTACTGTTGCGGATAAAACAGCCTTTGGATATGTAAAAGGATATGAACGAGATTTAGGATTAGAATTTAGACAAGCGGAAATTGATCGTTTAGCAAAAGGGTGTACAGGAGTTAAAAGAAGTACCGGACAACACCCAGGGGGGATTATTGTAATTCCAGATTATATGGATGTTTACGACTTTACTCCAATCCAATTCCCAGCAGATGACCAAAATGCAGAGTGGAAAACGACACACTTTGATTTCCATTCCATCCATGATAATGTGTTAAAACTCGATATACTTGGACACGATGATCCGACTGTAATTAGAATGCTACAAGATTTATCAGGAATTGAACCGAAGGATATTCCACCAGATGATCCAGAAGTGATGAAAATCTTCGGTGGAACAGAAGTATTAGGCGTAACGCCAGAACAAATTGATTCAAATACGGGTACACTCGGAATTCCTGAGTTCGGTACAAAATTTGTACGTGGAATGTTAGAACAAACAAAGCCAACTACATTTACAGAGTTACTACAAATTTCAGGACTATCTCATGGTACAGACGTATATCTTGGAAATGCAGAAGAATTAATTCGACTACATGGTATCCCACTTTCTGAAGTAATTGGATGTCGTGATGATATTATGGTGTACTTAATTCATAAAGGTGTTGAAAACGGCGCTGCTTTCAAAATTATGGAAGGGGTACGTAAAGGGAAGGGAATACCGGAAGACTATCAAGCAATGATGCGAGAAAATAATGTCCCAGAATGGTATATCGAATCATGCTTGAAGATTAAGTACATGTTCCCGAAAGCCCATGCTGCAGCTTATGTATTAATGGCTTTACGTGTAGCGTGGTTTAAAGTTCATAAACCTTTATTATATTACTGTGCTTATTTCTCAGTTCGTGCTCAAGACTTTGATATTGTGGCAATGTCACAAGGAAAAGAAATGATTAAACAAAGAATGAAGGAAATCCGTGATAAAGGAAATGACGCAAGTACTAAAGAGGTAAACTTATTAACGGTACTTGAATTAGCTAATGAAATGTGTGAACGTGGTTTTAGCTTCAAAATGGTCGATATTGAAAAGTCTGATGCAGTGAATTTTGTGATTGAAGGAGATAGTTTAATTGCTCCATTTAGATCAATTCCAGGATTAGGACTAAACGTAGCCAACAAAATTGTTGAAGCAAGACAAGAACAACCATTTATTTCTAAAAAAGATTTAGCAACACGTGGGAAAGTTTCTAAAACTTTAATTGATTATATGACTGAGAATAAAGTATTAGATGACTTACCAGATGAGAATCAATTATCCTTATTTGATTTTTAATGAAAAAGTAGAGACTGGGCAAAAAGTCTCAAAAATAGAAGAAAGCACTATAAAATTCTGAAACAGGATTTTATAGTGCTTTTTAGTCTTATAAATTAAACATAGGAGTCTACCTCTGTTATAATAAGTTTGAACGAAATAAAATAAGAAAGGGTGACTCCTATGTACAAAAATTATACCACACCAACAGATACTTTAGAACTAAATTTTACATTAACTGTTCCTAAAAATCACATTGCTCGATTCATTAATCAGTTTGTAGATTCTATTCCAGATTCTATTATCTTTCCTAATACAACATCAAAAATGGGTAGACCTGCTCATCATCCTCGTATGTTATTAAAAATGATTCTCTTCGCTTATACTCGTTCTACGTATAGTGGTAGAAAAATTGTTCAATTGAATGAAGAAAATATTCCGATGCAGTGGCTGTCTCAACAAACTTATGTCTGTTACCATGTTATTAATAATTTTAGAAGTAATGAACAGTTTTCCTCTATCATTAAAAACATTTTCGTATACTTTACTTTATTACTCCAACACTATCATATTATTGATTCAGATAGTTTATTTATTGATGGTACAAAAGTTCAAGCAGATGCCAATCGTTATTCATTTGTATGGCGTAAAGCTATTGAAAGATATGATGAAGCTTTAAATGAAAAAATTAATACATTATATGATCAATTAATTCAAAATCAAGTGAATATTGCTTTATCAGAAGAAGAAAAAATTACTGAATATGGTGTTAATGCCATGATTGAAGCTGCTAATGAATCTCTTAATCAGTTAGAAGAACTTATTCAAGAAGAACCTAATCATATTGTTGGTGGTTCTAAAAACAAACAGAAAAGACGTTTGTTAAATTCTTTTAAACGTCAACTTGAAAAAGATTTTCTGCCTCGTAAAGAAAAATATACTAAAGCTAAGGAAACATTTGATAATCGAAATAGTTATTCTAAAACAGATAACGATGCTACTTTTATGTGCATGAAAGAAGATGCCATGAAAAATCGAGAGTTGAAACCTGGTTATAATCTTCAAATCGCAACGAATCATCAATATGTTTTAGGCTTTGATGTATTTCCTAACCCTACAGATATGCGTACTCTTAAACCATTTTTAAATTCATTTAAACTATTAGATAATTTTTCTACTATTGTTGCGGATGCTGGGTATGGTAGTGAAGAAAACTATCAATTGATTCTTGAAGAGTATGAAAAGACACCTTTGATACCTTACACAATGTACGAAAAAGAACAAACTAAGAAGTTTAAAAATAATCCATCTAATAGACAAAATTGGGATTACAATGAAGAGGAAGATTATTATATTGATCATTTAGGTGTGAAATTTAGTTTTAAATATTATTCTACAAGAAATGATAAAAATGGCTTTACTCGTCATTTTAAAGTGTATGAGGCAGATTCTACTCAAGTAACAAAAGCGCTAGATGAATTGGCGAAAACTCCTACTGGACAACAACGTCAAATTCGTGTGAACCAAGTTTGGGAATCTTATAAAGAAACGATTAAAGAAGCGTTACATAGTGACCGTGGAAGTAGTATATATGCTCAACGAAAAATTGAAGTTGAGCCTGTTTTCGGTCAGATGAAACGTAATTTTGGTATGCGTAGAACTCATGTCAGAGGAAAAAATGCAGTTCATAATGACATCGGTCTGCTCTTTTTAGGGATGAATCTGCAGAGATTAAGGGGATATATCTTAAATAGTATGAATCAAGGGTGGTTTATCCCCCTTATTTTTACTGAATTTAATAAAAAGCACGTCCTAATTTTGATTTCGGTCAAAATCAGGACGTGCTTTCTTCTATTTTTGAGACTTTATGCCCAGCCTCTTTATAATATTCTTCAATTTGTAAAAAGATTTGTAGTAATTTTTCTTGTAAGTTTTTCGATTTTTGTGAATCCAATATATTGTTATGAAGATAGAGTGAATAAGGTATTTCTATTTGAATCGCTTCTATATTTGGTTGCTTAGATACTTCATGAATAATATTTCCACCTTTAAAAGGCTTATCTAGCTGAGTTGACAAACCTGCTTTTTCAAAACAATTTAAAATATAATTTAACGATTCTTTTGATATTGTTGAACGTCCTTTAGTGCTAATAATAATTTTTTTTGTATGAAAGTATTGATCATCATAGCTATGTAAATCCAGTAAACAAACGCTTGAATTATTTTGTTTCTTTACAGTTATTTGTTTGAATATTGCATCGTAATAAGGAGTGTAATATTCCTTTATCCATTGTTGTTGAATGGATTTTGAAGGATATTGTTTAAATAAAGGATTGCCAAATTCGTCATATTTGGGAATGATTGGAAATGTAGCATTTTTAGAACTATATTTAGAACGATTAACATCTACAACATATCTAGATAAATTTGAAGTAATTGTTGTAAATGGAAAATCTTTTATGAATAAATCTAATTGCCAATCGGTATGAATTCTTTTTGCTTGCTGATTGATTCGATTTTGAATCGATTTAGGAATTTCAGTACCTGAATGAGGAATTGAAATAAGCAAGGGAGAATAATTTGTAGTATGAGCAACTGTTAAATAAACGTTCATAAAATACCTCCTTTTCATTATTGTAGTATAGTTTTTATCATAATGAAAGTTTCTATTGAAATAGATAATGTATTTAGTATAATGTTGTAAAGGAGTGAGTGAGATGAACCAACGTGAAATTGATGAATTGCATGATTATTTAAAGGAATTTACCTCAGAAGTGTTAGCTTGTGCATCAAGTTTTAGAGAAAAGAATACAATATATGCCTCATTTACGTATTATCCAGAATTTCAACATAAATTTTTATTATCGTATCGTAATGAAAATGATACAGTAGAATATGTAGACGATAATGGTAATGTTATATCTGAAGATGAATTAGAATACAAGACAACGGAAACTTCAATGACCTATGGTGAAATGGTTGATATCGTATTGAGTCAATTATTAGAATTTCGCAAAAAATATTATCAAAAGCAAATTAAAACAAGTTCATTTATTTTATAATTGTTGTCTATAAAAAGTACAATTTATAAAAGTAGAATTTATTTTACAAGTATTGACAGTTATTATACATATTGTTATAATAACTTTTGTACTGTTCTAGTAGCTCAGCAGGATAGAGCATTCGCCTTCTAAGCGAACGGTCGGGGGTTCGAATCCCTCCTAGAACGCTAGATTCGAGAACGTTGAGTAATCAACGTTCTTTTTTTTCTATAAAATTAAAAGACTTTGAAGAAAGCATCAACCGTTTCTTATTAAAATGTGTTATAATGGTAACAAGTAATGACAAAATGGAGGGATAATGAATGAGTGAACCAGTTGTTGGATATATTCATTCTACAGAAAGTTTTGGTTCTGTTGATGGACCTGGGGTTCGATTTGTAACATTTATGCAAGGATGTCGTATGCGTTGCGAGTTTTGCCATAATCCAGATACATGGAATATTGGCGGAGGGAAAAAAATTACAAGTCAAGAATTATTGGAAGAAGCTTTACGCTATCGTGCCTTTTGGGGTAAAAAAGGTGGCGTAACAGTCAGTGGAGGAGAACCTTTACTACAAGTTGATTTTTTAATTGATTTCTTTAAACGTTGTAAAGCAATGGGAATCCATACTACATTAGACAGTTGTGGAATGCCATTCACGTATGATGAACCATTCTTTAGCAAATTTGAGGAATTATTAGAATATACAGATTTAATTTTATTAGATATTAAACATATTGATGATGAACAACATAAGAAATTAACAGCTTGGACTAATAAAAATATTTTACAATTAGCAGAATATTTATCAGATAAAGGTCAACCTGTTTGGATTCGTCATGTATTAGTTCCAGAACGTTCAGATTATGATGAGTATTTAGAACGTTTAAGTGAATTTGTTGCTGGATTAAAAAATGTATTAAAATTTGAAGTTTTACCATACCATCGTTTAGGTGTGTATAAATGGAAAAATTTAGGTATTCCATACAAATTAGAACATATTGAGCCACCAACAAAAGAACGTGTTGCAAATGCAAATCGTATTTTAAGAACACAAGAATACAAAGGGTATTTAGAAGTTTAGTTTGGTTTTCTAAACATTGTGTGGTAAAATAGTCATTATAAAATTTATAAAAGTGAGGATTAAAGATGAGTAAATTATTAGTTTTTGGACACCAAAATCCAGATACAGATGCGATTACATCAGCAATTTCGTATGCTTATTTATTAAAACAATTAGGTGAAGAAGCAGAAGCAGTTGCATTAGGAGAACCTAATGAAGAAACTCAATATGCATTGAATTATTTTAATCGAACAGCTCCACGTGTCGTATCTTCAGTTAGTGAAGAAACAGATAGAGTAGCATTAGTGGACCATAATGAAGTTCAACAAAGTGCTTCTGATGTTGAAAAAGTTGAAGTACAATATGTTGTAGATCACCATCGAATTGCGAATTTCCAAACTGCAAATCCTCTATTCTATCGTTGTGAACCAGTAGGATGTACAAATACAATTTTATTTAAAATGTATAAAGAATATGGAATTGAAATTCCAAAAGAAATTGCAGGTTTAATGGTTTCAGCAATTGTTTCTGATACATTATTATTTAAATCACCAACATGTACACAACAAGATATCGAAGCTGCAACTGAATTAGCTCGTATTGCAGAAATTGATGTAAATTCTTATGGATTAGAAATGTTAAAAGCAGGTACAAATTTATCTACTAAATCTGAAGCTGAGTTAATTGATTTAGATGCAAAATCATTCCCAATGGGTTCATACAATATGCGTATTGCTCAAGTGAATGTTGTAGATGAACAAGAACTATTAGCTCGTAGAGAAGCATTAGAATTTAGTATGAAAGAAGCAAATGCAACTCATGGCTATGATACATTCTTATTAGTTGTAACAAATATTTTAACAAGTGTTTCTACTGGCTTAGTTGTCGGAGAAGCATTAGAAACTGTTGCAAAAGCATTTAATACAGAGTATGAAAATGGTCTATTGATTTTACCAGGTGTTGTATCTCGTAAAAAACAAGTGGTACCACCTTTAACAGTTGCATTCGAAAACTAGAATGAATTGATGTTGAATCCGAACTATTGATGATACAAATCTGATATCATGTTCGGATTATTTTATTTTTAATTTGAAATAATAAAGGATGAAGAGCAGTGAAAAATTTATTTGATTATTTAAAAAATTTATTGCCTTCTGGTTCAAAAAAAGAATGGGATATAGCTCAAGTAACATTATTTGTAGAAAATATTCATAGCATGAAGAGGTTTTATACACAAGTTCTTGGGTTAACCATTTTACAAGACTTTGAAACGGAAGTTTTGTTAGGATTGCCTCAAGGAAGTATTCCAATGATTCGTCTAATGACAGCTGAAAATACTGGCACCCGTAAGACTAATTTAACGTATTACTTAGGGTTTGAAATTCCAAAGAAACAATTATTGGGAGATTTGAGTAATCATTTTCTGTTAGAAGAACAAATGATTATGGCAACTTGTGATGATGGTTATAGTGAAGGATTTTATATTATGGATCCTGAACAAAATCGTTTGAAATTTTACTGTGTAAAAAAAGATTTATTACTAGAAGATGTGAATCATGAAATGCAATATTTAGAAGGTAACGAAGTGACGATTCCTATCCAAGAATTTATTCAATTAGGAGATACGGGAGTCCATGGTTTACCCGCTAAAACACGATTAAATCAAGTACATTATATTGTAAATGATATTCAAAAAACATCGGATTTTTTAACAAAGAATTTTCAATTTAAAACAACTTATGATTATGTTGCAGAGCGTATTAATTTTCAAATCAATGAACATTATTATTCCATTGCAGTTAATGAGTGGCAGGTAATTGATGCTACTCATACAATGTATGGGGTAAGAGAAATTATGTTTTTTGTTCCAGAAATAAAAGTCATAGAAGCTATTGTAGAACGTTTAGAAGAAATTGAATGGCCTTATTTATATCAAGACTCTGAATTAAAAGTATTAACGCCTGATCATATTCGTTATCACTTTAAAGTGGGGGAACGCCTATGAGTATGTTTAATGTAGCTAGATATCGTAAATATCGAAAAAATCCAAAAGTACGTCATTTAGTCAGTTTATTTGCCATTATTTTATCTGGTTTTTTACAAGCTTTTACACTTAAAGTATTCATTCAACCTTCAAACCTACTTTCTAGTGGATTTTTAGGGGTATCCATTTTAATTCATCAAATTGCAGAATTATTTGGGTTGGATATTTCCATTTCATTAATGATGTTAGCTTTAAATATTCCAGTTGCCATTATTTGTTATCGTGGAATTAGTCCAAGGTTTACATTTTATTCGATTTTACAAGTATTTTTTGGAAGTTTCTTTATTCGAGTATTAAATTTTGAACCAATTTTTGATGATGTTTTATTAAATGTAATTTTTGGTGGAGTATTGAATGGAATTTACATTTCAATTGCCTTAAAAGGAAATGCTTCAACAGGAGGAACTGACTTTGTTGCATTATACTTCTCAAATAGAAATGGAAAAACCATTTGGCAAGAAGTGTTTGTGTTTAATACTTTATTGTTAATTATTTTCGGAGCTATTTTTGGTTGGAGATATGCTGGATATTCAATTATTTTCCAATATATTTCTACAAAAGTAATCAGTACTTTCCATCAACGTTATCATCGTGTAACCTTACAAATTACAACACGTTATGGTGAGGAAGTTATGCAAGCTTATTTAAAAAATATTCGCCATGGTATTTCATGTGTAGAAGCAATTGGTGGATTTAGTCATGAAAAAATGTATTTATTACATACGGTGTTATCTTCTTATGAATTGATTGATGCCATTTCTGTATTAAAGGAAGCAGATCCTCGTGTTATTATTAATCAATTCGCAACGGAAAACTTTTATGGAAGATTTCATCGAGACCCAGAGTAAGAGAAAGGAGAAGTCTATATGAAAAAATATTTAAATCAAGAAACTTTCATTTCAATTTTAATGGTAACCATTGGTTCCTTTATTTTTTCGTTTATGATTAATGCAGTTGTGATTCCGAATCAATTCGGGAGTGGTGGTGTAACGGGAATTACTTTGTTACTATATTATATATTTGGCATTAATCCTGGGACTTCTAACTTAGTGATTAACTTAGTTTTATTATTAATTGGTTACCAGTTTTTAGAACGCCGAACAATGTTTTATACCGTATATGCAGTAATTTTAATGTCTGTCTTTCTAGATATCACTAGAGGAATGTATCAATTTGTACCACATAATGTATTATTAGCTGCTATTGGTGGAGGAGTAGTTAGTGGTGCAGCTTTAGGTCTTGTAATGCTTGGAAATGGAACTACTGCTGGTACAGATATTATTGCCATGATGTTGAAAAAGTATTTAGGTTGGAATGTTTCAGTTTCATTATTAATGTTAGATGTTTTTGTTGTAAGCCCATTATCGATTATTTCAGATTTAGAAAAAGTTATAATTACATTAATTTATTTATTTACAGCTAGTAGAATAATTAACCTTGTTTTAGAAGGCTTTAACTCTAAGAAATCCTTTATGATTATTTCTAAGAAATATGAAGAGATTGGAGCTCAAATTCAAGAAAAAATTGGTCGTGGAACAACCATTCTAGACGGTCATGGTTTTTATTCTCGTGAAGAACGAAAAGTATTATTTGTAGCAGTAAACCGTCTACAAGTGATGACTTTACAAAGAATTATTCATGATGTAGATCCTAAAGCTTTTATCATTATTACCGAAGTAACACATGTTATTGGTGAAGGATTTACGTATCATCCAAAATCATAATTTTTATACACTTCCTAAAATGGAAGTGTATTTTTTTGAAAAAAATCTTGACTATAACCTAGCGTCATACCTTATACTGTAATTGTTAGGAGGAATAAAGATGTATTTCATTAAACAAGTGAGTGAACTTAGTGGTGTATCGGTGCGCACTTTACATCATTATGACAATATAGGTTTACTTTCACCACAAAAAGACGAAAATGGTTATCGGTATTATAGTGAGGAAGACTTATCTTATCTACAAACGATTCTTTATTATAAATATTTAGGATTTTCTCTAAAAGAAATTCAGTCACTTTTGCAACAGAAGGAAGAGGACTTATTACCACACTTACAAAAACAATTAATGTTAATGCAAAATGAAAAGGAAAAACTTCTAACATTAATTGATACATTAGAAAAGACAATTCTGTCTACAGAAAGGAAAATTAGGATGTCAACAGAAGAAAAATTTAAAGGATTTAGTGTTTCAGATAATAAAAAATATAAAAAAGATGCAATAAAAAAATATGGTGAAGAAGTTATAAATGAAGCTGAGGAAAAACAAAAAGGAAAAGAAGATATTGTAGCTGAAGGTTTTAATCGTATCTTCTTTACTTATGCAGATAATATCGAAAAAGGAATTCCAGCAACGGATTCAGTAAATGTTGCCCTTGCAAAGGAATTACATCAACATATGTGTCAGTATGCATTTGATTGTTCAATTGATGTATTTTCAAGTATCGGATTAGGGTATGCACATAATGAAGAGTTTAGAACAAATTTAGATAAATATGGAAAAGGTGTTGGGCAATATGCCTGTGACGCTATTCAACAATATGTAGCACAAGTGAGAGGATAATTGAAAAAGAGAACTGGAGTGGGTAGACTCCAGTTCTCTTGTTTTTATGTTAAATAGATTGGATATGTAATCAATCTAGCTTCTAGTTCAACTTCTTCAAATGAATAAAATTCACCATCTGTCTGCATCAAAATAGGTTGTTCGATTTTGATAGAAGCTGTGGTAGCAGTTTGTTTGATTAAATTTTTAGGAAAACGTTCAAAATGTTGTTTATTCCATAAAATAAATGGAAATGCTTTTAGTATAGTTGGAGTAGTAACATCTCTAGCAACTACTACTTCAAAGTTATGTGAATTTTGTTTTGCAGTTGGAACAAATCGAATTCCTCCTCCAAAATAAGAGTGATTGAATAGTCCGACTAATAAATTTTTATCTGTAAATTGAACAGGTTCGTTATTAATTTGTATGGAAGCTTGAAATTCTTTATGATTTTTAAAAGCATTAATAATAGGTGTTAAATAAGATAATTTATTTAAGCCTAGTTTACTTTTTTGTTTTTTAGATTTTAATGTATTTAGCTGGCAAATTGCAGCATCAATTCCAAAACCTAGAGAGTTTAGTGCAATACCACAAGTATGAGATAATCTTTCATTGTAGGAAATCAGTTCTAGTGTTGAAATCATTTCATTATTTAATCGTTCTATAAAGGTTGGAATGTCATGTGTAAAATTCATTTCTCTTGAAAAATCATTGCCTGTTCCTGCTGGTAAGTAACTGATTGGAATAGATTTTTGAAATTTAATAAAAGTGGCAATTGCTTCATTTAATGTTCCATCTCCACCAATAATAATGATACGATGATTGGCATTAAGAGATGGTAATATTTTTTTTATAATTTGATACACTTCCCCAGCATAATGAGTTAAATGACTCGAAAATGCTATAGAATGATCGGTGAAATATTGAATAAGTAAATTAAATTGTTTCATTCCCATTCCAGCACCAGAATGAGGATTTGCGATAATGATGTACTCCATAAAAGACTCCCTCATTTTTATTAAATTATATTATAACAAATCTACATTATAAATGAAATGGAGAATTTTAAATTTATGTTTTATAATAGAACTGAGGTGATATAAATGTCCAATAATTTTTTTGAAGCGGTATTAAATCCTACATGGAAAACATTATCAAATGAAATGAAAACTTTAGTCATTCAAAATGTTGTAAGGCATTTTGTAAATCCAATATTAGAAGTAACAGAAATTACTCCTGTTAGTTATCAATTTGGAGGATTTAAGACAGATACATTTGAAATAAGTATTGACGGAGTAGAGTATGTTTTTGTTCCTGGACAGAAAAAGTGTATTTTGGGATGGGATAATGGATTATCTGGATTGTCAGGTCTAGATTGTAGTGAAGAGCGTCAAGAATTAAGATATGAGTTAAAACGTTATTGTAATCAACATTTAACAAGTACACTTTTGACAGAAACAGGTTTTTTAAATCAGGATTTTTCTCACATTCGATTATCGACAGATTATATTGATGATAAAATTAATGCTTCAACATCTCCATTAAGAGAAGTTGATATTCCAGCATTATTAGTTGAAAAGAAACCAAAGTTTGTTGGATTAAAATACATTGGACAATATAATGTCGTTTCAGGTCAATTATCCAATCATGAATATCACTCTGAAGAAATCCTTCAATTAATTCAACAAATATTACAACCTGAAGGTCAAGACAATCATTTTTTAAAAGACTATCCTACTGTAGGAAGAAAATCATCTCTATTTATTCAGCAAAATCAGATAAATCTAGATGTTTTTGATTGTTATGTAGATGATGCTGAATCGTATTCTGATTTAAAAAGAGAAGTGGAGCGTCATGGTTTTGGATTATTTACTGAAGATGAATGGGAATATTGTTGTGGTGGAAGCTGTCGTCGTTTATTCAAATGGGGAAATCAGTTAAAACGTCAATTATTCCATAAAAATATTTCTCCTTTATGGAAAGAGAATATGTTTGGATTAATCATCGCAAATGCAGAATTCGGTCCGGAATTAATAGATGATGAGAGTTATACGAAAGGTGGTTGGTTAGAAGAGACTCATAAGGCACCGATTATTAATTTATTGCCTTTATCTTCGTATTATCGTGGTGAGGGGATAGAGGATAAGGAGAAAGAGTTAGTTCCCGGATATTATTGCGTAAGAAAAGTGCTGCGTATTGATTAGAATTGATATGGCATCGAAAAGACTATTCATAGTAGCAAAGGACGCAAGCAAACCTGACGGTTTCATTGCTAAAATTCGAGCCTTGGTCTCGAATTTTCCTACACAATAAGTCATATTTGTCTTATTGTGTTAATGCTACTATGAACTAGTCTTTTCTCTTTTGGAAGTGAGATAATGTATAAACGTTGATAACATAGAAATTTTATTGTACCTAGGACAGTAGCAGCGTTGTAGAAGAGATTTTTGGCTTATGTTGTTTCAGCTACTATGAATATTCTATTCTTTTTTTGAAATATATTGATTCAGTGACGTATAAATTATTAGACTATTCATAGTAGCAAAGGATGCAAGTAAACCTTGCGGTTCCGTTGGTTTATAAAGGCTTCTATGAACTAGTCTTTTATTTTTTGTCAAAAAGTCAAAAAAAGTCAAAGAAAATGTTTGACCTTTATTGACTAATGAGTTATACTATAAACATCAAAGAGATTTGATAGCAAGAAATGGAAGAAAAAGAATGGGGGAAGCAAGATGAATATTGAAAAAATGACAACAATGATGCAACAATCACTTGCTCAGGCACAAGAAATTGCGCAAAATAGAAAACATCAAGAAATCGATGTCTCACATTTGTGGAAAGTATTTTTAACGCCAAATCATTTTGTGAGAAATCTATATGAAGATGTCCATGTTCCAATTTCAGAATTAGAAAAATTTGTGGATGAAAAGATTGATCAATTACCAGTCGTAGAAGGAAGCCAAGTCCAATATGGTCAAAGCTTAAGTCAATCTTTATACCAATTACTAACAAAAGCTGATGAAATTCGACAACAATTTCAAGATGAATATTTAGCAACGGAAGTGATTGTATTAGCTTTAATGGAAACGAATCATCCAATTAAAGAATTTTTATTGAAACATCAAGTAACAAAACAAGTATTACAAGAAAGAATTGAAAAATTGAGAGGAGGAAGTCGTGTGACTAGTCAAAATCAAGAAAATCAATATGAAGCATTAAAACAATATGCACAAAATTTAAATGAAGCAGTAAAATCTGGAAAACAAGATCCAGTAATTGGACGTGATGAAGAAATTCGTGACGTGATTCGTATTTTATCTAGAAAAACAAAGAACAATCCTGTATTAATCGGGGAACCTGGGGTAGGTAAAACAGCAATCGTAGAAGGTCTTGCACAAAGAATTGTACGAAAAGACGTTCCTGAAAATTTAAAAGATAAAGTCATTTACTCATTAGATATGGGAGCGTTAATTGCAGGAGCAAAATTCCGTGGAGAATTTGAAGAACGATTAAAAGCAGTTTTAGCAGAAGTTACAAAATCGGAAGGTCAAATCATTTTATTCATCGATGAAATTCATACGATTGTTGGTGCTGGTAAAACAGAAGGTTCAATGGATGCTGGTAACTTATTAAAACCAATGTTAGCTCGTGGAGAATTACACTGTATCGGGGCAACAACATTAGATGAATATCGTGAAAATATGGAAAAAGATAAAGCTTTAGAAAGACGTTTCCAAAAAGTATTAGTTCACGAACCAACAGTAGAAGATACTATTTCTATTTTACGTGGATTAAAAGAACGTTTTGAAATTCATCATAGTGTAAATATTCATGATAATGCCCTAGTAGCAGCAGCAACTTTATCAAATCGATATATTACAGACCGTTATTTACCAGATAAAGCCATTGATTTAGTCGATGAGGCATGTGCAACGATTCGTGTTGAAATGAATTCAATGCCAACTCAATTGGATACAGTGACTCGTCGTTTAATGCAATTAGAAATTGAAGAACAAGCATTAAAAATGGAAAAAGATGAAGCAAGTAAGAAGCGCTTATTGATTCTTCAAGAAGAATTAGCAACATTACGTGAAGAAGCCAATAACTTAAAAATGAAATGGGAAATCGAAAAAGAAGAAGTGAATAAAATTCGTGATAAACGTGAAGAAATTGATCGCTTAAAACATGAATTAGATGAAGCTGAAGCTGAATATAACTTAGAAAAAGCAGCTGAACTTCGTCATGGTCGTATTCCTAAATTAGAAAAAGAAATTCAAGAATTAGAAGCTCAAGCAAAACTTCATGCCCAAGAAGATAATCGATTAGTACAAGAAGCTGTAACAGATGAAGAAATTGCTCGTGTTGTTGGTCGATTAACAGGTATTCCTGTAACAAAATTAGTCGAAGGAGAAAGAGAAAAACTTCTTCAATTAGAAGATACGTTACATGAACGTGTGATTGGACAGGATGAAGCGGTACAAAAAGTGGCAGATGCAGTCTTACGTTCTCGTGCTGGATTACAAAATCCAAATCGCCCTATTGGTAGTTTCTTATTCTTAGGACCAACTGGTGTTGGTAAAACAGAATTAGCGAAAACATTGGCGGAGAACTTATTTGATAGCCAAGATCATATGGTCAGAATTGATATGAGTGAATATATGGAAAAATTCTCTGTGAGTCGTTTAGTCGGAGCGCCTCCAGGATATGTTGGTTATGAAGAAGGCGGTCAATTAACAGAAGCCGTTCGTCGTAATCCGTATACCATTGTTTTATTAGATGAAATTGAAAAAGCACATCCAGATGTTTTCAATATTTTATTACAAGTATTAGATGATGGTCGTCTAACAGATTCAAAAGGTAGAGTGGTTGACTTTAAAAATACAGTCTTTATTATGACAAGTAATATTGGTTCTCAATTCTTATTAGAAATTCAAGGAGAAATAATTGATGCTGAAACAAGACAAGCAGTGGAAAGTGTCTTGAAGGGTACATTTAAACCTGAATTTTTAAACCGTATTGATGAAACAATCTTCTTTACACCATTATCAAGAACTCATATTCATGGCATTATTGGTAAGATGTTGAAAGATTTAAATCTTCGTTTACAAGAGCAAGAGATTCAATTAGAATTTACGGATGAATTGAAAGATTGGATTTCTGAAAATGCTTATAATCCTGTTTATGGTGCTAGACCAATTGCTCGTTATATTCAACGTGAAATTGAAACACCATTAGCAAAAGAATTAATTCGTTCAAGTATTTTACCAGGAAATACTGTACAATGTGATGTAGTAGCAGACCATGTTACCTTTCATGTAGTTGAAAATTAAAATAAAAACGAAAAAACTTTTCAAGTAGTAAGGACGCCAGCAGACCTGCGGTCTCATGGCTAAAATTTGAGCCTAGGTCTCAAATTTTCCTGTACTATAAGCCACAAATCTGTGGCTTATAGTACTACTACATTGAAAAGTTTTTTCTTATTTTATTTTATCTATAACCTAATAAATATATTATCCAGTAATTTATTCACTAACCGGTTTGCGTTTGCGAACTCCCCAGAATTGGAAGTAGTCGGTACGGATTGCACCATTGTATAGTTTACGTTTCTTAGTGGCTTGTTTTCCATAATGTTCTTCAAAACTTAAATCACTCGTTAAAATATACTTACTCCAAGTTTCTAATGGTTCATACGTTTGACCCATTTGACGGTAAATATTTTGAGCTTGTTCTTCAGACAATAAACGATCACCATATGGTGGATTAGCAACTAATACACCATTTTCTTTTTTCGTGCGGAAATCTTTCAATTGCATTTGTTTAAATTCAATATGTTCGCTAACACCAGCTTTAATCGCATTTTGTTTTGCAATTTCAATCATCGAACCATCAATATCAGCACCAAGAATGTCTAATATCACATCAGTACGAATTTCTTTTCTTGCTTCTTGACGAACAGTGTCAAATGCTTTTGGATCAAAGAATGTCCATTTTTCAGCTGCAAATGAACGATTTAATCCAGGTGCGATGTTTAATCCAATTAAAGCAGCTTCGATAGGAATAGTACCAGAACCACAACATGGATCATAAAATGGTTTGTCTGGGAACCAATTTGTTAACATGACAAGAGCTGCTGCCATATTTTCTTTTAATGGTGCGCCACCTTTTTCAGTACGGTAGCCACGTTTAAATAAACTTGTACCACTTGTATCAATGGTTAAAGTTACAACATCTTTTAAAATAGAAACTTCGATAGGATAGAGTGCTCCTGTTTCTGGTAAATGTGTTTTACGAGCGTAAGCTGCACTTAGACGATTAACGATTGCTTTTTTTACAATAGATTGGCAGTTTGGAACACTATGTAAAGTCGATTTAACAGATTTTCCTGATACGGGAAATTCTGCATCTACTGGTAAAATTTGTTCCCAAGGGAGTGCTTTTGTTTGTTCAAATAAAGCATCAAAAGTTTTAGCAGTGAATTGACCAAAAACAATTTTAATTCGGTCAGCGGTACGTAAATAAATATTTGTTTTTGCAATATCATAATCGTTACCTGTAAAATAAGCTTTTCCGTTTTCTACTTGGCAATCATAGCCAAGAGTTCGTAATTCTTTTCCAACAAGTGCTTCAATGCCAGCTGCAGCAGTGGCGACTAATTTATAAGTTGTCATAATAAATTCCTTTCTATTAGAAATGATAGTTTTTCAAAAAAAATACCGGGAGACCCCGGTAAATAACCTGAATGCAAACTTCTATAAGCCATGTTCTGTTCCATCAATTAGCAGGTTCTAATTGATTTCAGTAATCATCTGTCTACACAAATGTGCCTCTTTTTTCGTTCATTTCCTAATAAAGAGTGCCCCTACCATAAGTTTGGGTTGCTCGCTCGAGGGGTTTACCGCGTTCCACCATTTTCGTTTCCAAAAATGCTTCGTCACTGTGGCACTTTCAAGAATACTTTGGCATAGAAATCCTTAGCCATTTTTTCTGCCGTCAACAAATTGTTGCCTTAGCTTATTGTTTCGCTAAGCACGAACACTACAGACATCTCAGTCTGTGCGAGCATGGACTTTCCTCAGTAGTGCAATCACTACCGCGATTACTCAAAGTTTACAAGTTTTATTAATCTTTAATTGGGGGAATGAGACGAGTTTTGTCTAAATCATCCTCATAATCGTCTTCTAATTTTTCATCAAAGACATGTTTTTCTAAATTCGCTAAACGTTTTAAAATATCAAAGTTTGTAACTCCAGCTGAAGGGATGCTTGCTGAACGAGTTCCTTTTGTGACAGTTGCTTGTTTTGATAATTCGTCAACTTTATTTACTAAACGTTCATTTTCACTTTGTAAAAAGCTAATTTCTTTTTGGAAAGTGTCATAATCACGAATGATTAAATCTAAAAATGCATCTACTTCTTCAATATCAAATCCTCTGAATGAGCGTTTAAATTGTTTATTTAAAATATCTTTTGTTGATAAATGTCTTGCCATGGTTTCATTACTCCTTAATATCTATAATCAATCATCTTTTTTTGGTTAGTATGCTTGCTACTCGATGCAAAAATGTCTTTTGCAAGCAGTGAAAAATATATTGTTTTTCTATCTTCAATATCATACTAAAAATTCGGAAAAATTACAAATATGTTACATTAAATTTTTAGGCAAATTTTATTTTCTTTGTTATAATGTCTTGTAAACAATGATAAATACTAAAGGAGAGTCAATAAATGGATTGGTTAGAAGTTACAGTAGTAACTCATACAGAGAGTGTAGAGGCAGTCAGTGAAATTTTTATGGAAATCGGAGCTAAAGGAGTTTCGATTGAAGATCCTCTCGACTATGATCAATTAAATCAAGAACAATTAGAATGGCTTTCAGTTGAAAGAAAGTCTTTATATGAAACAGATGAAGTTTTTGTCAAAGCTTATTTCCAACCAAATCAGTGGAATGATGAACTAACAGAAACCGTAACGAATAGAGTTCAAGAACTAAAATCTTACGGATTAACAATTGGTAAGGGAATTGTTACGTTACAAACAGTAGGAGAAGCAGACTGGGCAGAAGCTTGGAAAAAATATTATTTCCCAGTTCGTGTCACTAGATATTTAACTGTTGTGCCTAGTTGGTTAGAGTATCAAAAACAACAAGAAGATGAACGTTTAATTTGTTTAGATCCAGGTTTAGCTTTCGGAACAGGAACACATCCAACAACTCAATTATCTTTAGCTGCTTTGGAACAATATGTTCGTGGTGGAGAGAGTGTATTAGATGTTGGAACAGGCTCTGGGGTTTTAAGTATTGCCGCTAAATTATTAGGGGCAAGAGATGTTACAGCTTTTGACATTGATGAAATGGCAACCAGAGTTTCAAAAGAAAATATTTCTTTAAATCCAGAAGTTGGTGAAATTGCAGTTTATGAAAATAATTTATTACAAGGAATTAATCAACCTTCTGATTTAATTGTGGCGAATATTTTAGCGGAAATTTTATTAATGATGCCTGCGGATGCATATCATAATTTAAAGGAAAATGGTGTCTTAATTTTATCAGGAATTATTCAATCAAAAGCAGAGGAAGTACGTGCCGCTTATGAGAATGCAGGATTTACTTTAAAACAACAACTTACAATGGGTGAATGGAATACATTTGTCATGACAAAAGTGAAAGACTAGGTGAACAAGATGCAACGTTATTTTATCAATCAAGTCATTCAATCCGTTGGAGAAAAGATTTCAGTTCCTAAAGAGCAAGAGCATCATATGGTAAAAGTGATGCGTATGAATATCGAAGAATGTTGTGAAATTGTAGATGAGAATGAACAATTATATATCGCAGAAATTACACAATTATCACCATTAGAGTTAACAATAGTAGAACATAAAGAACAAAATGTAGAATTACCGATTGATGTGACAATTTTTGTAGGGTTATCAAAAGGGGATAAATTAGAAACGATTGTCCAAAAAGCTACAGAATTAGGCGTTCATACGATTGTACCAGTAGAAATGAAACGCAATATGGTGAAATGGACAAAGGATAAGTCTCAAAAGAAAGTTGAAAGATTACAAAAAATTGCGCAAGAAGCAGCAGAACAATCACACAGATTACATGTTCCGAAAGTGTTTGACCTAATGACATTAAAGGAAAGTGTCGGTTTAGCGAAGCAATCGTCAAAAGCATTAGTTGCCTTTGAAGAAGTTGCTAAACAAGGAGAAGCAGCGGCTTTAGTTCAATCATTTACTTCATTAAAAGAAGGAGATTCGATTGCCTTTTATTTTGGTCCTGAAGGTGGATTTGATGTTCAAGAAATTGAGTACTTAAATAGCCAGGAAGTACATTCTTGTGCCTTAGGTCCAAGAATTTTACGAGCAGAAACAGCGCCAATGTATGCACTAGCTGCACTGTCGTATCATTTCGAACTGTTAAAAGGTTAGAAATAGTTGACGGAAGGCTAAGAAAGAGATACGATAGGTATTATCTAAAGTTAAGAAAGCAGTAACAAAAATCATTTTTAAAATCGTTACTGTCATGAATTAAGGGGAAAAACGTATATGTCAAAAAATAAAAATTATACGGCTGAAGATGTCATTTCACTCTGTCGTGAATATATGAATGAAAAGAGTATTCAGTTCATCGAAAAAGCCATTGAATATGCGACCTTCGCTCATAAGGATCAAGTAAGAAAATCTGGCGAAGCATATATTGTCCACCCAATTCAAGTAGCTGGAATTTTGGCAGAATTGAGATTAGATCCAGATACGATTGCAACAGGCTTTTTACATGATGTTGTTGAAGATACAGGATTTACGATTGAAGATATTGAATATGTATTTGGCAAAGATGTTGCATTTTTAGTAGATGGTGTTACAAAACTAGGAAAAATTAAATATAAATCTCATGAAGAACAACAAGCAGAAAATCATCGTAAAATGTTGTTGGCCATGGCAAATGATTTAAGGGTTATTATGGTAAAACTAGCTGACCGTTTACATAATTTAAGAACCTTAAAGTTCCATAAACCAGAAAAACAACGTATGATTGCTAATGAAACATTAGAGATTTATGCTCCTTTAGCTCATCGACTAGGGATGAATAAAATTAAGTGGGAATTAGAAGATACATCATTAAGATATTTAAACCCACAACAATATTATCGTATTGTTCAATTAATGGATTCAAAACGTGATGAACGTGAAGCATATATCCATGAAACAGTGGTGAATATCGAAGAAGCCACACAAGAATTAGAAATAGAAGCTGAAATATATGGTAGACCAAAACACATTTATTCAATTTATCGAAAAATGAAAGATAAAAAGAAAGAGTTTAATGAAATCTATGATTTATTAGCGATTCGTGTTTTAGTGAATAGTATTCGTGATTGTTACGCAGTTGTTGGAGCAATTCATACGAAATGGAAACCAATGCCTCGTCGTTTCAAAGATTATATTGCAATGCCGAAGGCAAATATGTATCAATCCATTCATACAACAGTTATTGGACCAGGTGGTAAACCGGTAGAAATCCAAATTCGTACATTTGAAATGCATGCAGTTGCTGAATACGGGGTTGCAGCTCACTGGGCCTATAAAGAAGGAAATACGCAAAAAGTATCAAATGATCCACTTCAAAAACAATTAGATTGGTTTAAAGATTTAATTGAATTACAAGATGATTCAAAAGATGCTAATGACTTTATGAATAGTGTAAAAGAAGATATTTTTGGAGATAAAGTATATGTCTTTACTCCAAAAGGAGATGTGTCTGAATTACCATTAGGTTCAGGACCATTAGATTTTGCTTACAATATTCATACTGAAGTTGGAAATAAGACGGTCGGTGCAAAAGTGAATAATAAAATTGTACCGTTAAATTATCAGTTAAAAACTGGTGATATTGTAGAAGTATTAACTTCTGCTAATTCATTTGGTCCATCAAGAGACTGGATTAATTTAGTATTTACGACTCGTGCGAAAAATAAAATTCGTCGTTTCTTTAAATTACAAAATCGTGAAGAAAGTATTCTTCGTGGACGTGATTTATTAGAAAAACAAATTGCTGATTTAGAATTTTCACCAAAAGACTTTTTAACGAAGACGCAATTAAAAGAAATTTCCAGTCGATTTAATTTTGCCAATGAAGATGATTTATTTGCAGCGATTGGATTTGGAGAAGTATCTGTTCAAACGGTGGCGAATCGATTGACAGATAAAGCTCGTCGAGAAATTGAAAAGCAAAAAATGCAAGAAGAAGCTTTTGAACAAACGACTGAAAAAATTCAACGAAAAGATACTCAAAAGATGAGTATTAAGCATGAAAATGGCGTCATTATTGAAGGAGTTAATAACTTATTAATTCGCTTAAGTCGTTGTTGTAATCCAGTACCGGGGGATGAAATTGTTGGATATATTACAAAAGGGCGTGGTATTTCTGTCCATCGTAAGGACTGTCCGAATGTGAAAGTTCAACAAGATCAACAAACTCGTTTAATTGATGTGGATTGGGAAGATACGGGTAATTCTAAGCAACAATATGATACAGAATTAGTTGTTGAAGGATACAATCGTAATGGTTTATTGAATGAGGTATTAAATGTCATCAATAGTATTACGAAGTCTTTAAATTCTGTAAATGGTAAAGTGGATTCTAATAAGATGGCTACAATTACAGTCAATATTGGAATTCATAATACGGAACAATTAGAATTTATTGTGAAGAAAATTAATCAAATTCCTGATGTTTATAGTGTTCGTCGTGTAATTTCATAATCGGATGCGAGAAAGAGGGAAGAGTTATGAAAGTTGTTTTACAGCGTGTTGCTCATGCGAGTGTTACAGTTGATGAGAAAGTCATTGGAAAGATTCAACGTGGTTTTCTGTTGTTAGTGGGTGTAACGCATGATGATGCAATGGAAGATATGAAATATCTTGTTCGTAAGATTGTTCAGATGAGAATTTTTGAAGATGAAGAGGGTAAATTGAATCGTAGTATTCAAGATATTGGCGGTGAGATTTTATCGGTTTCGCAGTTTACTTTGTATGCGGATACGAAGAAGGGGAATCGTCCTTCGTTTTCAAAGGCAGCTCCTTGGAATGTTGCGCTTGAGATGTTTGAGCAGTTTAATGGTTTGTTGAGAGCGACAGGGATTCCTGTTGAGACGGGGCAGTTTGGTGCGGATATGAAAGTAGAGTTACTAAATGACGGACCAGTGACAATACTGTTGGATTCAAAAACCCGTTAATGGGGCGTAATAGAAAAAGAGAACAAAAGACTTTTTAGAAATAGTAGCTTGGACGCCAGCAGCTTCGCGTAGCGAATCTCATGGCTAACAATCGAGCCTATGGTCTCGATTGTTCCAGTAATAGAAGCCAAAATTGGCTTCTATTACGTTAGCTACTATGAAAAGTCTTTTTTCTCTTTTTCTATACTTTTTGAGTGTCACTCATGTAAGAGGCGTTGAGGATTTATAATTGTAATAGCTTGGATGCTCGCAGAATCGTGAATCGAATCTCGCTCTAATACGATAAGTCTTTACACTTTTCTTTTTCTATACTTTTTGAGTGTCTCTCATGTAAGTTGCGTAAAAAATTAAAACAGGAAAGGTCCTTGTTAATAGGGGAGTCTTTCCTGTTTTTTATTTCTACATGTTTATGCGCGTTGGTTTTCTAGGTCTGTGCGGACTACTAAGACGTCGCAGCTGGCGTTTCGGATGACATATTCTGATACAGAACCGATAAATAATCGTTCGACTGCGTTTAGTCCTGTTGCGCCCATCATAATTAAATCAATTTGATAATCCTTTGGAATATTTTTAGAAATATAAACTTTTGGTGAACCATATTCTAAAACAAAATCGATGTCATTAAAATCATGTTCTTGGGCATATTGACGATATTCTTGGAATAGATTTTCGGTTTGTCTTTGAATTTCTTCGTTGAAATTTCCTTCAAAACCAGTAGGAGTTTGAAGTACTCGAGTATCGATAATATGTGCAATAATGACTTGAGCACGATTTCTTTTAGCGACCTCAATGGCTTTTTCAAAAGCTAATCTAGCCTCATTAGATCCATCTACTGGAACTAAAATTTTTGAATATTCATGGAACATAACAATCACTCCTTCATCTTTATACCTTCATTATACCACTATGAAATTGTTTTAAAAGGGGTTTCATCTAGATAAATTCCGTTTATAAAAGAAAAAACCACTCAAAGAGTGGTCCAAAGTAAAAACTTTATTGATAGATTTCCGGTGATGCCGTTTGATGTATTTGATAGTTTTGAACCCGCATTCTAAGCAGGTGGGCTTCTATGAGTTACTTCTTAACTTCCAAGTGCAATGGCTTGTTATCCATAACAACAATCTGAATCCCTAAAAAGTCATTAATTGTTCGGTCAACACTTAGTAAATACCGCGCACATCTCAGATTTCTATGTCACTATAGTAGCACTCCTTCTATAAAAAATCAATACTTAAATTGATAGCGTTTACTTATAACTGAAGTGTAAATATTTTCTAAGCAGATAATTTGAAAATGATTTCAAATATGATATGATAAAAGAAAATTTAATAAAACCAAAACATTTGGGGTGCCAATTGGCTGAGATTATACCCATTGAACCTGATCTGGATAGTACCAGCGAAGGGAAATGTGGAATGTTACGATAGTAATGTTTTCTAATGATTTGTTTGTTCGATATATCAAGCTATTATGGATTTTTATGTCGATTTTCAGATTTTTATTTTGCATTGCTTATATCAATAATGTTAGTGAATGAGCCTCCTTTTGTTTTGAAAACGAAGGGAGTTTTTTTATGGAAAAATGGAGTTTGAAAGATGTCATTTTAATGGCATTATTAGCGTTCCTTTTTGGGGGCGTATTTATGGGAGCGGGATTTTTGTATGTCGCATTAGAAGTGGCATTAACACCTGGAGGGTATCAACCTTTTGCAAATGAAATTTTATTTGGATTATGGACGATGGCTGCTCCAATGATTGGGGTATTGTTGAAGAAGAAAGGGAGTTCGACTCTTGGAGAAATGTTAGCAGCCTTAGCAGAAATGTTAATGGGTTCTCATTTCGGAGTTGGAGTTTTAGTTTCTGGATTTGTTCAAGGATTAGGTACTGAAGCTGGATTTTTTGTAACAGGATATAAGAGATATGATACATTTTCTCTTACATTAGCTGCGATTGGTACAGTTGTCTTTAGCTTTATTTATGAGTATTTCAAATTAGGATATGGCGCTTATTCTTTAGGATTTTTAGTTTCATTAATCGTTGTTCGATTTATTTCTGTTTTCATCTTTGGTGTTGTATTTGTAAAAATTGTGATGAACTTATTAGAAAAAGTAAAAGCTACAAGAGGAAATTAATCAATGAATGGAATCACTTTAGAAGGTGTTAATGTTTGGCAAGGAAATTCTAAAATTCTTTATCATCTTCATTGCCAACTAGAAATGGGTGAATTCATCTTACTAACAGGTGATACAGGGAGTGGGAAATCAACACTATTTCAATTTTTATCGGGGATTAAACCGTTGACTTTTGAAGGTCAGTGTCACTTGTTAGGAAAAGATATTTCTTTGATGACACCTGTTCAAAGAGCAACAATAGCGGGAACTGTATTTCAAAAAGCTTATCGTCAGTTTACGATGAAAAATTTACGGAGTGAATTAACGTTTACTCTTGAAAATTTAGGGTATGGTTATAAAAAAATTCAAGAGAGAATTCATCAGGTTACAATCGATTCAGTAACGCAACATTTATTAGATAGACCTTTTGTTCAATTATCCGGAGGAGAGCAACAACGTTCTGCGATTGCAGTATTATTAGCAATGGATGTTCCAATTTTATTATTAGATGAGCCATTTGCTAGTGTGGATGATAAAAGTAGACGCTCCTTAATGAAATTATTATTTGAACTTTCTCAAAAGGGGAAATTAGTCATTGTTAGTGATCATGATACGAATGGTTACAGCGAATATGTTAGTCGAGTATTGCATATTCAGGAAGGTTGCTTGCAGACAGTTCCGATTACAACATTATCGAATCATTCCGTTATTTCTTTAGAACAAGAAGGATCTTCTTCAGAGAAGTTTTTCACTTATCAAAATGTCGTAAAAGAAGGTTTATGGTCGATTCCAGATTTTTCTTTAGAAAAAGGGATTACGACTTTAACAGGAGATAATGGTGTTGGGAAATCCACTTTACTTAGAGCGATGGTTCAATTGACAAAAGTGAAAGGCAATTTCTTGTATGAAGAGCAAAAAATAACGAAGAGAAATCGTTCAAAATTTTTAACATTAACGGTTCAAGAAGCAATGCATCAATTTGTCACCTTAATGCCAAAGGATGAATTGAATTTTGGGATGAAACGATTTTCTCATGCACACGAGTGGCAAGAACGAATCCTCTCAGAAACATCATTAGGTTCAAAACTGGATACAAGTCTGATGTATTTAAGTGGAGGAGAACAAAAATTGATTCAGCTAATCTGTATGCTAAGTTTGGATATTCCTTTTTTATTATTGGATGAACCTTTTACAGGATTAGATAAAAGAAGTTGTCAGTTAATAGGAGAATGGATGAAGTGGAATCAACATACACATCATCAACAATTATTAGTTGTTTCTCATCGATTAGCTCCTTTAGAAGGTGTGAGTCAACATCATATTCAAATTACTGAACAGACATTACAAAAAGGGGGCATTCCATATGGAAAAACAGTCTAAAAGTTTAGCTTTTTCTATTTTTCTAATATTAGTAACGATTGAATTATCGTTTGTTCCTTCAAATGTCTTGAATGTTTTTGTATTAGTAGTTGGATTTTTGTATCTTCTTTGGAAGAAGCAGTGGGGCGTCATTGGAGCTACAATCATTGTTCCATTATTTCCAGCTATTGGTAGTTATTGGTCCATTCATGTTCAAGGAATTCATTTAGAGTTAGCTTCAGTGATGTTTACAAGAACATTTGCATTTGCTCTATTAGGATTTTTATTAGCATTTAGTGTGGATTTGGAAGAACTATTATTAGTTCTGGAACAAAAAGGACTACCTCCTCATTTTGTCTATGGTTTGTTAGTCATTATTCATGCTTTTCCATATATTCGAAGAGAAGTAGTGCAAATGAAGGAAGCCAGTCAACTAAGAGGTCGTCCTTTACATTTTTGGTCAAGCTTATATTATATCAAGGTGATTTTTACAGCTTATCATTTACAAGAGCAATATGAACAAGCGATGATTAGCCATGGATTTGATGAAAAAGGAAAACGAACATCATCGATTATTTGGAAAAATGATACTAAAGCTTGTTCGTGGATGATTTTATTATTTGTAGTAGGAAATAGTATTGGATGGTTATGGAGGTAGGAAAATGACATTTACAGAAAAAGCCATGGAAGTTTCTAAACGTTATTGGCAAGGAAGTTTTGAACATCCATTTGTAACGGGATTACAAGATGGGACATTGGGGGAATCGATATTTCGTTATTATTTATTACAAGATCGTTATTATTTAGAACATTTTAGTAAACTCTATCAAATTATTTCTGACGCATCTGATGATCCAGAAGTGAAAGAATTAATGCGTAGAAATTCTCAACATTTAGCAGAAGGGGAACAATTAATTCGAGAAGAATTTTTTCAAGAATTAGGTATCGATGAAGAAGAAATCAAAAATACACCGATTGCTCCAACTGCTTATAATTATGTATCCCATTTATATCGACAACTAGCAGAAAAAAATGTTGTTGTAGCTTGTGCAGGAATGTTACCTTGTCCGTGGTTATATCAAGCCATTGGAGAACAATTAATCAAACAAGGTTCCCCTCATGAAATGTATCAACGATGGATTATGACCTATGCGGGAGAAGATAGTAAAGAAGCCGTTCAATATGAATGTGGAGTTATCGAACGATTATATCAAGAAGCAACAGAACAAACAAAAGAAGAAATGATAGAAGCATTTTATCGTAGTTGCCAATTTGAGTATCTATTTTGGGAAATGGCTTATACACATGAAACATGGAAATTAGAAGGTTAGGAAGGTTAGAAAAATGAGTAGAAATAAAAAAATTATGTTTTTAGCAATGATGGTAGCGTTAGATGTGGTGTTATCCCCATTAATGAGAATTGAAGGAATGGCACCCATGTCTAGTACAATTAATGTCATTTCAGCAATGCTGATGGGACCAGTATACGGAGTAGCTATGGCATTTTTAACAGCGATTCTTCGTATGACTTTATTAGCAATTCCACCTTTAGCATTAACAGGTGCTGTATTTGGAGCTTTATTAGCAGGGATTGGAGCAAGAATAACTAAAAACATCTATGGAGCCATGATTGGTGAATTTATTGGAACAGGCTTAATTGGTTCTCTATTATCTTATCCTGTAATGGTTTGGTTTACTGGTACAACAACAGGTTTATTTTGGTTTGTTTATACACCACGTTTTTGTGGAGGAGCTATTATTGGTTCAACAATTGCTTGGTTAGTTTGGGTAAAATTAAAAAATGTATCAACAATTCAACGAATTCAAAAATTATTTGCACCAACTAAGGAATGTCCATTATGCAAAAAGTTTTAGAAAAAATTTTCCCATTACAACGTCCTCTGATTCATTGTATTACGAATGGGATTACAAAGGAATTAGTGGCGAATGCATTATTATATGTTGGGGCAAAACCAATTATGGCTGAAGATGAACGAGAAATTGAATCAGTAATTCAAGTATCATCTGCCGTATTACTAAATATCGGACATTTAACAGAGCAAAAAGAAGCTTGCATCATCAAAGCAGCAAAACTTGCGAATAAGGCTCAAAAACCTCTTGTTGTAGATGCTGTCGGAATAGTGGGACTATCCAATCGCCTTGATTTAGTACAAAGTTTATTTGACATTGGCGTTACTGTTGTGAAGGGGAATATTTCAGAAATGAGAAGATTGGCTGGTCTAAATAGTAGTGCCAAAGGAGTCGATAGTGCAAAAGAAGACCAAAGTTTGATGGAATTAAAAGAATTAGCTCAGGCATTAAGAAAGTTAGCAAAAATTTATCCTCAAACACTTTTTCTAGCAACGGGAGAACAAGATTTAGTCGTTACGACTTCAAAATGTTTATGCTTAAAAAATGGAGTAGATTCCTTAGAATTATTTACCGGTACAGGAGATGTAGTAGGAGCTTTAATTGCGGGCGTTTTAGGAAGCGGAATTGAACCATTGGAAGCTACAATTGGAGCGATTACTTATTTTAATGTTTGTGGAGAAAAAGCGAGCAATGCACTCCAGCAAGGAATGGAAAGTTTTCGTATAGAAACTTGTAATCAATTATCAAAATTGTACAAAGAAAATTGGCAAGAAATGCTAAAAATGGAGGACTGGACAAATGAAGTTGTTAAATAATACATTAGCCCTTTATTTAGTAACGGCACGTTACGATTGGAAAGAAGAAGACTTTTTGAAAAAGGTGGAAGAAGCTTGTAGGTCTGGTGTGACTCTTGTGCAATTAAGAGAAAAAGAATGTAGTACAAGAGAATATTATGAATTAGCAAAAAAGGTTAAAACTATCACTGACATGTATCAAATTCCTCTTATCATTAATGATCGAGTGGATATTTGCTTAGCAGTTGATGCTAGTGGAGTTCATATTGGTGCAGATGAATTACCTGTTGATGTAGTTCGCAATATGATTGGAAACGATAAAATATTAGGAGTTACGGCTAAAACAGTTGAACGTGCATTGGAAGCAGAAAAACATGGAGCAGACTATTTAGGAGTAGGAGCTATTTATCCAACGACGACAAAAGTCATTACTCAGCCAACTTCCATTGAAACTCTCAGAAAAATTGCCACAACAGTATCGATTCCTATCGTAGCTATTGGTGGGATTAAAGAAGATAATATGGAACCATTAAAAGGAACGGGGATTGCAGGTGTAGCCATTGTAAGTGAGATTATGAAAGCTGATAATATTCAAGAAAAATGTCAATCTTTAAGAAAAAAAGTAACGGAAATTTTAGGAGGGGAAGTAAATGACTAATGAAACAATTCAAGTAGTAACCATTGCTGGATCCGATTCAGGAGGCGGTGCAGGAGTTCAAGCGGATTTAAAAACATTTCAAGCTCGACAAGTTTTTGGAATGAGTATTTTTGTAGCTTTAACAGCGCAAAATACTTTAGGAGTTCAAGCAGTTCATGAAGTGCCAAGTAATTTCATCGATGCGCAATTTCAATCATTAGCCAGTGATTTTCATATTCGTGCAGCAAAAACTGGTATGTTAGCAGATAGTCGAGTCGTTCGAACTGTAGTAAAAAATTATAAAAAAGTAAATTTTGGACCATTGATTGTGGATCCTGTTATGATTGCTAAAGGCGGACATCCATTATTACAACCAGAAGCAATTGAAACGATTAAAAAAGAATTATTACCAATTGCCACAGTTTGTACACCAAATTTACCAGAAACAGAAGAATTAATTGGCAAGAAAATCTTAACAGAAACAGATATGATGCAAGCTGCAGCTATTTTACAAAATCTTGGCGTAAAAAATGTCATTATTAAAGGCGGACATGGAACGCTGGATATTGTAAAAGACTTTGTCTTATTAGAAGACGGCACAGCATTTTGGACAGAAGCTAAACGAATTCAAACAGCTTCTACCCATGGAACAGGAGATACATTCTCCGCTTGTATTACAGCTGAATTAGCAAAAGGACAGCCTTTGAAAGAGAGCATTATTACAGCTCGTAAATTTATTCAAGGAGCGATTGCTCAACCAATTTATGTGGGAAATGGACACGGCCCAACAAATCACTGGGCGAAGTTAGATGACAGTGTTCGAGTGATTGAATCGTAAGAAAATAGGAATATGACTTTTCGATGTAAGAGAGGATGACAGTGTGTGTTGTCATGAGTTTTACTATTGGAGAGTTGTATTCTTTTTTTGTTGATTTAGCTACAATTTTTAGTCAACTGAAACAAGAAGTAAACCTGAAAAAATTGGATAAAAATGGTATAATACTAGAAACATAGAAAAAACAAAATATTATTTGTTGATTTTGGAAAAATTAATGGAAACACATCCAACTTAAATCGAAATAGTATAAAATTACGAGGAAATTAAAATGAACAATTATATAAAATTTAATGAAAATAGATGGAATAATGTGAATAATGACTATACTGCTCCATTAACACATGAACAATTAGAAGAACTTAAAAATAAGCCCATTTCTGTTGCATTAACGATTGGGAAAAAAGTTCCCGAAGAATGGTTTGAAAAAGCTAACGGAAAAAAGATATTAGGGTTAGCTTGTGGTGGGGGACAGCAGGGACCAGTTTTTGCGTTAAAAGGTTATGATGTAAC
>NZ_CAURVV010000004.1:0-89823 GCF_963528315.1 uncultured Granulicatella sp.
AATTTTATAGTGCTTTCTTCTATTTTTGAGACTTTTTGCCCAGCCTCTTTTTTGCTTTATTAACTTATTTTACTTCTACACGATCTAACCATGAAGTAGCTGTTTCATCTAAGACAACATTTAAGTCTTCAATATTTTGACGACCAGTTGAAGCTAACCATTCACGACCTTTGTTGTCACCTTCGTTAGCGTAAACTGCTACTGAATCTTTCCAAGTAGCACGTCCACATAATACTCCATTGAATTTAGAACCTGCTTCTTGAGCAAAGCGTAAAGTTTCTTGGAATAATGATGCAGATACACCAGCACTTAAGAAGATAAATGGTAAGTGAGTGATTTCTGATTGTTCTTTGAAGTATGTTAAAGCTTCTTGACGAGTATATACAGGTTCAACCCCTTCAGCTGTAAATCCTTCTACAAAGTTCATATTGACAGGAACTTCAACTTTTAAGACGTCTACTTGATAACGAGGGTCAGAGAATACTTTCATCGCATCATTTACTTTATGAGGTTTTAAGCTTGCATAATGAGCAGATTTTACATCTTCATTACTTGCATCATAAGAAACGATTTCTAAGAAGAAAGGAATATCTTCCGCAGTACATTCACTACCAACACGTTCTACCCATGCATGTTTAATATCGTTAATTGCTGGATCTTCATCAATATCATAGTATAGTAATACTTTTACAGCATCGGCTCCGATTTCTTTAATACGTTTTGCTGACCAGATTGGTAATAAGTCAGGTAAGCGTCCAACTTCTGTAGCGTCATATCCTGTTTTTTCATATGAAATTAATAATCCACAATCTGCATTTCTTTTTTCTGCAGCAGGTAATCCATATTCAGGGTCTAATAAAATTGAGCTAGAATATTTTGTTAATTCTTCAGAAATTAATTCTTTAAAATGAATAATTCCTTCATCACCTGTTTGGTCTGGATTTCCAGCGGCAATCATTTTTTTAAGAGAACCACGTTGATCGATCGCTAATGCACCGATGACATGATTTTCATTTGATAAACGACGTAAATGTTCGTATTTTCCTTTTGTAACTGTATGTTTTGACATATTTAACACTCCTAATCATTTTATTGCAAGGGTTTCTCACGCCTTATATTCTCTGTCTAACTTTTTTTATTTTTCAAAATAAGCTTTACCGTCTAAATAAGTGGCTTGTAATTGTAAGTCATCATCTAAAACGATAAAGTCAGCTGCATATCCTGGTTCTAGGTGTCCGCAAACATCATCAATTCCTACTGATTTTGCAGGGACTAAACTAGCCATTAATAGAGCTTCGTGAGGAGTTGCGATTCCCCATTTTACAACATTTTGAACACCTTGGATTAGTTCTAAAATACTACCAGCAAGGCTGCCATTATGTTTCAATCGAGCTGTGCCATCTTTTACAATAACGTCAAATTCTCCTAATGTAGATTCGCATTCGCCTAATCCACCAGCACGCATACAGTCTGTAATTAAAGCTGTACGGTGTCGGCCGCAACAATTCATGACAATATTCGCAGCAACTGGATGAACATGGTGACCATCACAAATTAATTCGTCAAACACATCAAATTCATTTGGAAGAGTTAAGGCTGCTCCAACTACACCTGGTTCACGGTGGTGAAGTCCACGCATACCGTTATAAGTATGAACGAAAATATTTGCACCTGCGTCAACTGCATTTTTACATTCTTCATATGTTGCATCTGTATGAGCTAAGGCAACGTAGATATCTTCTTTTACAGCATGTTTGATAAAGTCAACGGCTCCATCACGTTCAGGAGCAATCGCAATTTTCTTTACCCAACCATTTGCTTTTTGTTGCCATTCATCTAAAATTTCTGATTTTGGATCTCCCATATATTTAGGATTTTGAGCCCCTTTATGAATTTCACTAAAGAAAGGTCCTTCTAAGAAAATTCCTCTAATTTTCGCACCAGGAATAGATGCAGCATTATCCCCGATTGTTTGACAAACATCATTTAGTAACTCTCTAGAAGCTGTTAGAGTAGTTGGTAAGTAGGAAGTAACCCCACAACTAGGTAAACCAGCAGAAATGGTTTTTAAGCCTTCTACATCATTATCCATGACATCTGCGCCTTTGTATCCATGAATATGTGTATCCACAAGACCTGGGGCAATGCTATAGGTAGCATAGTCTATAATAGAACCATCTGTTGGTCTTTCTTCTTGAAATTCTCCAAACACCCCTGATTCTAAAATTGGTAAATATCCAGGGCCTTTGACAACATCTTCAAAATAAAATTGTTTTGCATAAATATAACTAGTCATAATATCCCTCCTTTTAATCTTTTTTTACGATATATTTATGAACGAATTAAACATTTAATGGGTGAATGGTTACCCCTTTTACAACACGGTTTACTGTTCCACTTGGAGAAGGTGTGTCAGGTTTATTTCCCACTTTAACAGAAGATAATAGTCCAATTGTTTGTCCGAAGATAGCATATGGTAGTGCTAAATAAGCATCTGGAACTGAAGAGAATTCTTCTGCAAAATTAAAGCTTGTTCCTTCATATTGACCTTCAACAGATACTCCTACTGCACAAACTAATGGAGCAATACTGTCCCCATTCATTTCTTCTAAAATATCTAAGTCATATTGACGTGTATAAGCATCATTTGAAACAAAGACAAATGCTAGAGAACGAGCATCTACGAATGATTTAGGACCGTGACGGAATCCCATAGAAGAATCATAGATTGTAGCAATTTTACCAGCTGTTAATTCTAGAATTTTTAATTGTACTTCACGTGCTAGACCCGCTAATGGACCAGATCCAAGATAAATGACACGATTATAGTCTAAGTCTACAAATTGTTGTAAGACATGTTCACGTTCTAACACACTTTCTCCCATTTGACGAATAGCTGTTATAAAAGCTGCTTTTTCTTCAAGTGAGTGTCCTTCATCGAAAATTAATAAAGCTGTTAATGTCATACAAGTAAAGCTACCAGTCATCGCAAAACCAGCATCATTTGAGCGGGCAGGCATCATTAATAATAAGTTATGGTCATCGCCAGGTGCTGCTAGAGCTAATTTTCCTTCTGGAGCACAAGTAATGGTAATTTGATAGAAGTCTTTCACAATTTGTTGTCCTAATTGAACGCTGGCTAAACTTTCTGGAGAATTTCCGCTACGTGCAAATGATACTAAAATAGTAGGGATTTCTGCTTTGAAATAATCTAGAGGATTACTTACTAAGTTAGTTGTTCCTACAGATTGGAATTCAAAACGATCCTCACGTCCATGACGTTTTAAATAAGGTAAAATTGTATCTCCTACATATTGAGATGTACCTGCACCGGTAAAAATAACACGATAGTGATCATGTGGTAATGACTTTAAGAATGCTTGAATACGGTTTAAGTTTTCTGAATAATAATCAAATGCTTCCTGCCATAATTCTGGTTGTTGGCGAATTTCACGAGTTGTGATTTCTGCTGTTAGTGCTTCTAGTTGTTCTTTTGAAAATTGAAACATTTCAAAACCTCCCATTTTTGATTTATTTATGTGAATTTCTATGGTAACGAACTTTATAGAAGAATTGGTCACTTCTTGCAACACTGATTGTAAATTCGATGACATGATTTTCGTTATTTACACTAATTCTTTTTAAGCGTAGACAAGCAGCATGCATCGGTGTTTCCAAGATAGGGGCCTCATCTTTTGTAAGAATACTCGCTGAAAATTCCTCATCTGCATAAATGATTTTTTGTTGAAAATCATCTGAGAAAACTTCATACAAGGAACGATTTTGTAATTGTTCTTGTGTGAGATTAGGGAATAGTCTAGCGGGTAAGAAGGTAGTTTCCTTCATCATTGGTACGCCATCTGCAAAACGAATTCGTTTGAGTCGATAAATATATTCACCAGTTTCAATTCCTAATTGCTGAGCAATATAGCTATCGGCTTTGTAGTAATGAAATGCAGTAATACTGGTTGAAGGAGTTCTGCCTAATTCTTTCATTTGTTCCGTAAAACTATAGCCTTCTAGTAAATTTTGACGTTCTTTCCATTGGCTAGAAATAAAAGTGCCTTTTCCATGGCGTTTGTAAATGTAGCCTAAGGATTCTAATTCTTTTAAGGCTGTGCGGACAGTCGTGCGACTTACACCATATTCTTTACAAATTTCTCGTTCGGACAACATTTTTTGGTGTACTTGTCCATGTGTTGTAATATATTCGATAAGATCTAAACTTAATTTAGAATAAAGTGGCACTTGTTCTGTTTCTACCATTGGATTTCCCTCCTTTCTAAAACATTAACGTCTACTGGTCATTACCAGTTATTGTTATTTTAAGTTTAAAAAACTCATAAGTCAAGAATTCTATCAAAAAAACTATTCTAAGCAAGAATTTTCCTTTCTTAGAAATAGTTTAAAAGAGAGTAGGCAATCTATAGCAAAAAGTGATGAGTGGTTTGTATTATTTTGAATAGGAGAAGATGATGCAAAACTTGACGAGCTTCTTAGAAAAAAAGTACAATAAAGGGTACAAAAGAGAGGGGTATCATTGTGGATAAAGTGTTCAATTATAAAAGTTGTTTCGATATTATCGGTCCTATTATGATTGGACCATCAAGTTCTCATACAGCAGGAGCGCTTGCGATTGGAAGATGCGCTAGACAATTGTTTGGTGGAACTCCCAAAAGTGTCCAATGTATTTATTATGAATCATTTGCTCAAACTCATAAAGGGCATGGCACAGATTTTGCCATTATTAGTGGAGTTCTGGGCTTTGAAACAGATGATGAACGTGTTCCACAAGCGGTGGAGATTGCTACGAAACAAGGCGTTTCCATTGAATTTATCGAAAGAGATGAACCAAGTCCAGTCGCTCATGCGAATACGGCGGATTTAACGTTGATGTCTGCAACAAGACGAGTCCGTTTAATCGGGACTTCTATTGGTGGAGGAACTGTGGAAATCAAATATGTGGAAGTAGATGGATTTATCTCCAATTTTTCAGGACCATTACCGATTATTTTAGAAATTCTTCCAATTGAAGAAAATTCAATAGTGAAACCTCTATTAGAAGAATTTGGTGTTTCGATTGGGAAACAAAAAGAATTAAAGGAAGGTTCATCGCGCTTTATTAGTTATGAATTGAATGGATTAATTTCTCCAACTCTTCAAGAAAAATTACAATTCATTCAACAAGAAAAAACAATCTATGTCTTTACATAAAATAAGAAAGGAATTTCGTGATGTTTGTTAGCATACAGGAATTAGTCGCATTAGCAACTAGCCAAAATAAATCTATTTCTGAAGTAATGATTGAACAAGAAATGGAAATGACCCAACAAAGTCGAGAATTTATTTGGGCGAAGATGGAAAAAAATCTTCAAACAATGAAAAATGCGGTAGAAAGAAGTGTACAGGGTCAAGGTGTATTCTCTCCAACAGGACTAACCGGTGGCGATGCTGTAAAAATGAAAAAATATCGCGAAAAGGGAAAAACTTTATCTGGAGATAATATTTTAGCAGGAGTGCAGTACGCTCTAGGAACAAATGAAGTGAATGCAGCAATGGGAATTGTGTGTGCGACACCAACTGCGGGAGCAAGTGGGACATTACCAGGCGTTATATTTTCCATTGCAGATAGCATGGACTTAACTCAAGAACAGCAAGTGAGATTCTTGTTCACTGCTTCAGCATTCGGAATGGTCGTTGCCAATAATGCGATGATTTCGGGCGCTATGGGTGGTTGCCAAGCAGAAGTGGGAAGTGCTAGTGCGATGTCTGCAGCAGCAGCTGTTGAAGCTGCTGGAGGGACGCCGCAACAATGTTCAGAAGCTTTTTCGATTGCATTAGGGAATTTGCTAGGATTAGTGTGTGACCCTGTTGCCGGATTAGTAGAAATCCCATGTGTGAAGAGAAATGCGATTGGAGCAGGAAATGCATTGATTGCGGCTGATATGGCGTTAGCAGGAATTACAAATGTCATTCCAGCAGATGAAACGATTGAAGCAATGCGTTCTATCGGTAGAAGAATGCCAAGTGAATTAAGAGAAACAGGATTAGGCGGAACCGCCGGTACTCGAACAGGACTAGCGATAAAAATGAAAATTTTCGGGCAAGATGTTTCGCTAGAAAAAGAGGAGGAATAATGATGGCAAAAGAAATCGCAACATTTGCAGGAGGCTGCTTCTGGTGTATGATTAAACCATTTGATACACAACCAGGAATTGAATCTGTCATTGCAGGTTATACAGGGGGACATAAGGAAAATCCTACTTATAAAGAAGTTTGTTCAGGAAAAACAGGACATACAGAAGCTGTACAAATTACCTTTGATCCAGAAATCTTCTCTTATGAACAATTAGTGGAAGTCTATTGGCAACAAACAGACCCAACAGATGCGATGGGACAATTTGTAGATAGAGGCGATTCTTATCGACCAGTGATTTTCTATCATTCTCCTGAACAAAAAGCGATCGCAGAAGCTTCGAAAAAAGCTTTACAAGAAAGTGGACGATTTAAAAAAGATATTGTAACAAAAATTGAACCAGCTAGTACATTTTATCCAGCTGAAGAATACCACCAAGATTTTTATAAGAAAAATCCAGATCATTACTACCGTTACCGTGGGATGTCTGGACGTGATACGTTTATTGAAGAAAGTTGGAAATAGGATTTCAGTTGAAGTTATTTAAAGAATTGAATCATAAGAAATGTGGACAACCCGTTTTACTTTTTAGGAAGTAAGCGGGTTGATTTTTTGTATTAGTATAGAAATAATCTTTATATATATTGAAAAAATACGAAATTTATAGGAATAAATGTTGTTGACAAATAGAGTTGAGGGGATAAAAATAGAAACACTTCCACATTAATATGGAAGTACATTGACTAAAAAATGGCAACTGCTTACTTTATACTAATAGTAAGTTAAACGGTACCATTAAATTCAATGAAACCTTGAGTTAGGGGTGAGGGGATGAATAAAAGGCAAGTATTATTATTAGAGTACCTAATGAAAAATATAGAGTATTTATCTGCTAATCAATTAGCTGATAGATATAAGGTTTCGACTAAAACTGTTTATCAAGATATTGATAAGATTAATGATTTTTTGAAGGGGAATTCAATAGAAACAGAAGTAATAAAAATTCCAAGAAAAGGAATTAAATTATTATCACAATTGGAAAATAAAAAGATTCACACGAAAATAATAAAACTGAATGGAGAAATGAAAGAATCATTTTCTCCTGAATATCGTGAAAAAGAGCTTATAAGGAAATTATTTATTACTCATGAAAAAGTAGACTTATATGAATTTTCAGAGGAAATGTTTGTTACTGACTCTACGATTCATAGACTGATTGATAAATTAAATAGTATATTTATTTCCTTTGACGTGAAGTTAAAAATAAAAAGGGATGAGATAATTCTAAAAGGAAATGAAAGAAATATACGTAAGGCTCTTGAAATATTTATTGTGAAATTTGTATCAAACGATAGAGATCGTTTTAAAAATTTGGAATTATTTTTTTCGAAAGAAGATATAAATAATTGTCAAAAATCTATTGTTAAACTATCAGAAAAGTATCAATTTCATTTTACAGATGAATACTTATATTCATTATTACTTGATTGTTTAATTTTTAAAAAACGAAACGAGGCTAATGAAATTTTAACTAATAGATTAAGTAACTTAGTTAATGATGTAAACCATTTAGAAGTATATTTCTTTGCTGGAGAATTATTAGAGACTATTCTAAATTTTACTCTTGAAAAAATTTCTCCTTATGAAATTGAAGCGATGGCATATAATTTATTAGCCTTTGGATTTAATATCCAGTCTGTTGAATATATGAAAAATGTTAACGAACAAGTAAAAACATTGATACAAAAGGTTTCTAATTTATTAAGTTTAAATCTTACAACAGACGAGCATTTACAGATGATGCTTAGTGCTCATATTTCAAAAATGATTATAAGATTACGAAATCAAAATTTTATTTCTAACCCTGCCTTGGAGGAAATAAAAAAACAATATTCTAGTTTATTTAATGTCATTTGGTTATCAATAAGAACTTTATCTCAATATTATGAATTAAGTATACCGAATGAAGAATTGGCTTTTATTGTTATACATTTTCAAGTAGCTATTGAAAAAATAATGAAACCTTTGAATATTGTCGTAATTTGCCAAAATGGAATTGCTACTTCTGAATTAATCATGAATAAGCTACGTAGAATCTTTTCTAGCAATGAGAAACTGACAACTATTAGTTTAAGAGAGCTAGATTTCTATGATTTAAGAAATATTGATTTAGTAATTTCTACTATTGGATTACCTGAACTAAATATACCTGTTATAGAAGTTAGTCCTATTATTACAAAAGAAGAGTTAAGAATGATTCAACAGTTTTATGCTGAACAAAGTACAGATAACTATCGAATGATGAAAACTTCTTTAAATGGAAGGGAATTTAATGTAGCATCTTTGAATACTCTATTAAAAGAACCAAAATTAATTAAGATAAATGTCAAAAATAAACAGGAATGTATTGAACGACTGATAATTGAATGTAGTATTGGAAATCAAACGGAAGAATTTAGAGATTCCATTAACCAAAGAGAGTTATTAGGAAGTACGAGTGTTTATACAGGTATAGCTTTACCACATTGTGATCCAAAAGTTGTTAAACAATCTGAACTAATTTTAATGAGTTTAGATAAACCTATTGAATGGGGAAAAAATCAAGTTAGTTTAGTATTACTAATAGCAATCGCTGAACAGGATATTCCAGTATTTAAAGACAGTCTAATAGCCTTATATTCCGTTATAGAAAATCAAAATTTGATGTCGGAATTAATGTTGATGTCAGATGGAAAGAAAATTAAGAATAAAATACTTGAGGAGGTGAGTCAAAATGCTAGATAAAGAAATTTTTGAAATTAATATAAAAAATATTAGTTCTAAAGAAGAAGCGTTGACTTATTTGTCAGATAAACTGATTGAAAAAGGAATTGTGAAAGAATCGTATAAGGAAGCTATTTTAAATAGAGAAAAAGTATTTCCAACAGGATTACAGTTTGAAAAATATGGAATCGCTATTCCTCATACAGATGTAGAACATGTTAATAAGGAACAAATAGCAGTAATGACGTTAGAAAATCCAGTTTCATTTTATCAAATGGGGACAAATGATGTGGAAGTTTCTGTAAAAGTAATTTTTATGCTTGCTTTGAAAGAGGCTCATAGTCAATTAACGATTTTACAACAATTAATAGAAATTCTTCAGGATAAAGAAATCATGGAGAAATTAATGAATATGGATGAATATACAACATCCAAAGAAGTAAAAGAATTGCTAGCAATTAAAAATATAAAATAATAAAGGAATAAGTTTAGTAAAAAAGAAAGGAGGAAAATTTACTAAACAACCAGAATCAGACTGTTTAAACTGAGTATTTTAATTATTAGGAGGAAAAGATTATGTTGGCATTATTTCAAAAATTTATCGATTTAGGCGCAATTGTAGTATTACCAATTTTAATTTTTATTTTTGGTATGATTTTAGGAACTAAACCTAAAAAAGCATTTGTATCGGGTGTAATTGTCGGGGTTGGTTTTGTTGGATTGAATATGGTAGTTGATTTATTAGGAGGTAGCTTAGGACCTGCAGCTCAAGCAATGGTTGAAAGATTTGGATTACATTTAACAACAATTGACGTTGGTTGGCCTGCAGCAGCAGCAATTTCTTATGGAACATTATTAGGAAGTTTAGCTATTCCAATTGGTATCGGAATTAATGTTTTATTACTATTCTTAGGATTAACAAAAACATTAATGGTAGATATGTGGAATTTCTGGCATGCAGCTTTTGTAGCATCTTTAGTATATGCACTTACTCAAGATTTTACATTAGGATTATATGCAACAATTGTATATTTAGTAATGATTTATTTATTAGCAGATATTATTGCTCCAGCTATTAAAAAATTCTATGGATTCCCTAACATTACATTCCCACATGGAACATCAGCACCTGGATTTTTAGTAGCTATTCCATTAAATTGGGTGTTTGATAGAATTCCTGGATTTAATAAAATTGAAGCAAATCCAGAAAGTATTCAAAAGAAATTTGGTATTTTTGGTGAAAGTACAGTATTAGGTCTTGTAATTGGTATTGTTATGGGATTATTAGCAGGTTACGATCCAAAAGGTGTTTTACAATTAGGTGTTAAGATGTCAGCTGTTATGGTCATTATGCCTCGTATGGTATCACTTTTAATGGAAGGTCTTACTCCAATTTCTGAGGCTGCAAATGAATTTGTTCAAAAACGATTCCCTGGTCGTGAAGTAAATATTGGTATGGACTCTGCTTTATCAGTTGGACATCCAGCAGTATTATCAAGTTCATTAATTTTAGTTCCAATTACAATTTTATTAGCAGTAATTTTACCAGGAAACCAAACATTACCATTTGGTGATTTAGCTACAATTCCATTTGTAGTATGTTTAATGGCAGCTGTATTTAGAGGAAATATTGTTCGTACAGTTGTTGGGGGAACAATTTATATTGCAAGTATTTTCTACATTACTTCATGGGTAGCTCCTTTAGTAACAAAAGCAGCTCAAGCAGCAAACTTTGATTTAGGTGGAAATACAAGTATTACTGCTTTAGCAGAAGGTGGATTATGGCCAACATGGTTGTTTGTGTTTGCAGGAAAAACTGCACCTTGGGTAATTCTGTCAGTAGTTCTAGTAGCTTCATTAGCAGGATTATATTATGTAAATAAAGTTCGTGCAGAGAAATAGGAGAATAAGATTATGAAAAAATTATTAATTATGTGTGGTTCTGGAATTGCAACATCAACAGTTGTTGCTGGGAAAGTAAAACAATGGTTATCTGATAATAATTATTCAGATAAAGTTCAAGTTTTTCAATCCAAAGTTTCAGAAGAAGTTAATCGTATTGATGAATATGATATTGTAATTTCTACAACAGTTGTACCTGATTCAATTAAAGATAAAGTGATTATGGGATTACCTTTATTGACAGGTATGGGAATTGACGCTTTATGGAGTGAATTGAAAGCAGCGTTGGAGGCTTAGTCAATGAAAGCATATATGAGAGATGTATTAGGAAAAGCAAAACAAGGTAATTTTGCAATTCCAGCAACAAACTTTATTGATTGGAATTCTGCCAAAGCGTATGTAGAAATGAGTGAAGAATTGAATCTTCCACTAATTTTAGCTTTTGCACAAGTACATTCTCCTTATTTAAGTTTAGAAGAGGCTGCTAGTATTGGAAAATATTTTCAGAAAAAAGCAAAAACTCCAGTTGTGTTACATCTAGATCATGGACAAGATTTAGCATTTATAAAAAGAGCAATTCAATTAGGATTTAATTCCGTAATGATTGATGCATCTTTAGATTCTTTTGAAGAAAATGTTAGAAAAACAAAAGAGGTTGTTGAAATTGCCCATGAATTTGGAGTTGATGTTGAAGCAGAAATTGGTTTTGTTGGAGCAAATGGAGATGTATCGAAAGACGAAATAAAGTCTATTTATACAAATGTTGAAGATGCTGAAAAATTTGTTCAAGAAACTAATGTTGATTCTTTAGCAGTTTCAATAGGGACTTCTCATGGCTTGTATAAAGGTATTCCAAAAATTAATTTCCAACGATTATCTGAGTTACGGAATGTATTAAATATTCCATTAGTTTTACATGGTGGATCAGGTTCAGGAGATGATAATTTGAACCGTTGTGCACGAGAAGGAATTTCAAAAATTAATATTTATAGTGATTTTATGGACTCTGGTGCAAAATCAGTTTCTGAAAAATCATTTACAAACTATATTGATGTATTAAAAGCTTCAAGAGAAGGTATGAAAACTACTTTAAAACATTATTATCGTGTGTTTGAGACTAAATAAAAGGAGAAAACAAATGGAAACTATTAAAGATAAATTTTTCATTTTTAATCCGAAGTCATATTTATTTGGAAATGAATTATTAGAATTAGCAAAAGAAGCTGATCGATTAGCTGAACAGTATCCAGAAATTAGTATTTTTGTGACGTGTCCATATGCAGATATTCATAAAGTATCCAGCGAAACGAAACATATTATTGTGACAGCTCAACACTTAGATGGAATTGATTGTGGTAGAGGAATGGGAGCAGTTTTGCCAGCTTCATTATATAACGCTGGAGCAAGAGCTACTTTTTTAAATCATGCTGAACATCCATTAACAACATCTCAAGTAGTCGCTTCAATCAATCAAGCTGAAAAATTGGGACTTATAACGATTTTGTGTGCAGATTCTATTAAAGAAGCACGAATGTTGGCAATGTTAAATCCAACAATCATGTTATGTGAACCTACAGAGTTGATTGGGACAGGACAAACAAGTGACGATTCATATATTTTAGAAACTAATCATCAAGTGAAATCTGTTAATTCAGATATTTTAATGATGCAAGGTGCTGGAATTATGAATGAGAATGATGTCTATCGTACAATTAAGCTTGGTGCAGATGGTACAGGCTGCACAAGTGGAATTGTTAAAGCAAAAGATCCGAAACTAATGTTAAAATTAATGATTGAAGCTATTGACAAAGCAATGAATGAGGAGAAAAAATGACGGTATTTCAAAAAGAATTTAAAGTAGATGCAAAAGAAGGTCAAGTATCATATATTGATATTACAAATTCTATACATCAAACTATTACTGAAAGTGGTATTCAATCAGGAATATGTACAGTTATCACAGCACATACAACATGTTCTGTTTTCTTTGAAGAGGATACACATGATAAAGATGAAAATGGTGTAGATTATTTACAATTAGATTTAAATACTATTTTAGACAAGATTATTCCACCCCATTTAAGTGCGGATAGTTATCATTATCCTGGTGAAAAACATTATCAAGAAGTTGAATCTTGGCCTAACCCTGAAGAATGGTTACCAAATGGAGATAGAAGTGCATTATGGAATGGAGATGCTCATCTAAAAGCCACAATCTTGGGTTCTAGTGAAACCTTAGCTGTTGTAGATGGTAAACTGGCAATAGGAAAAACAGGTTATGTTTATTTTGCAGACTTTGATAAAACTCGAGAAAGAACAAGAAAGTATCGAGTTGTGATTATTGGAGAATAATTAATAGATATACAACAAACCCCGAGGAAATTCGAAAAATGAAATTCCTCGGGGTTTCTACTTAATGTATTTAAAATCTCTTACTCCCCAACCCAGTGAATTTACTAATAACCGTAAAGACTACTGAACCGATAATAGCAGGTACTAACCATTCAAATCCAAATTGATGTAATGGTAAGGTGTTTGTCCAATCGGCTAATCCAGAGAGGAAGTTGCCACCTTGCATTTGAGAGAATAGATGAATAGCTTGAATTCCTCCAATGAAGAATGCTCCAACAACTGCACCGGTATAAGTCCAGTTATAAACAATATAGCGGTCAAAAATTGATAAAAAGATTAAGGCGATGACCATTGGGTAAATAGCGCTTAGTACTGGAACTGCTAATTGTAATAAGGCATCCACTCCTAAAAGTGATAGAAGGAAGGAAAGAACGACTGATACTACAACAATTTTTTTGTATTCTAATTTTCCATTTGTTAAGGTTGAAAAATAATGACCACAAGTTGTAATTAATCCAACAGATGTTGTTAAGCAAGCAAAGGATACAGCAATTCCCATAGCGACTTTACCAAATGAACCTAATAATTGTTCAATTAATCCGATTAGTAATGCAGGACGTTGAACTGTTGAGTCATAAACCGTACTTACAGTAGCTCCAGCATACGTTAAGCTGCTGTACACTAATGCTAGTAAAATGAAAGATACAATGCCGACTCCAAACATCATTTGATGTTGTTCTTTTTTCTCTGTATAACCTCGTCTAGTTAAGTCAGAAATCACAACTCCTGCCATTAAAGCTGCGCCAAGTGCGTCCATTGTTTGGTAGCCTTCTTTAAAACTTTGAGAAAATAATCCTGCAGAAGTTGTTGTTTGGAAGCTTGCATTTGGCTGAACTACAGCTGCAATAAATACTAGTAATAGAATGATTAATAAAATTGGAGTTAAATATTTTCCAATCGCATCAATAACGGTGTGCGAATGAATCGCAATATATAAGGTTAATCCAAAAAAGATAAGAGAGGTAATCCATTGTGGAGCAGTTGGTACAAATGATTGTACAAAAATCTCATGAGTAGTAGCTCCGGTTCTTGGAACGGCAAATAATGGTCCAATTAAGATAATGGAAATCGCTCCAATAATGATAGAAAAATGTTTACTAACTCTTTTTCCTAAATCGGTTGCTTGTCCTCCTAATAGAGCTGTTACAATTACCCCAAGAATTGGTAAAAGTGGATCTGATAGTAAGAATGCAATATTTGCAATTCCCCAGTTATTTCCAGAAATAACTCCTAAATAAGGGGGGAAGATTAAATTCCCAGCACCAAAGAAGATGGCAAATAATGCAAATCCACAAATAATAATATCAGTGATTTTCTTTCGAGACATAAATTTCCTCCTAGGCATATTCTTAAAAAATGATTAAAAAATAATTATAAATAGTGTACCATTTCTTTTTTAGGATTGCTAGTTTTATGTATAAATTTTCACGAGTAGATTTTATAAGAGTAATTGATTACAATATTAGTAGGAAAACAATTTGTTAGGAGGTTGCCCTTTTGCGTAAAGTATATTTAAACCATGATGGTGGAGTAGATGATTTAGTCTCATTATATTTATTATTAAAAATGGAAGATGTTGAACTAGTTGGTGTAGGTGTTATTGAAGCCGATTGTTACTTAGAACCTGCGGTTGAAGCAAGTAAGAAAATTATTCAAAAATTTGGTTCTACAAAAGATCAAAGAATCCGTGTTGCTTCTTCAAATTCACGACCGGTTCATCCATTTCCAAAAGAGTGGAGAATGCATGCATTTACAGTAGACGCTTTGCCAATCTTAAATGAACATAAACCGATTTTAGTACAAGATTCCCCTTATAAAGCACATGAGGATTTAGTGCATGTTTTAAAGGAATCAACGGATAAAGTGGATTTATTATTTGTAGGGCCATTAACGGATTTAGCTCGAGCATTAGATTTGGATGCAAGTATTGAAGAAAAAATTGGAAAATTATACTGGATGGGCGGTACATTTTTAGACCAAGGAAATATTGAAGAACCGGAACATGATGGAACAGCTGAATGGAACGTTTATTGGGATCCATTTGCTGCAAAACGTGTTTGGGAATCATCAATTCCAATTGAATTAGTCGCTTTAGAAAGTACTCGTATGGTTCCATTAACGTTGGATGTACGTGACCGTTGGGCGAGGGAACGTAAAGTAGAAGGTATTGATTTCTTAGGACAATGTTATGCCATTGTTCCTCCATTGACGCACTATGTTACGAATTCAACCTATTTCCTATGGGATGTATTAACAACAGCTTCTTTTGGAAAAGAAGATTTAGTGAAACGAGAAGTTGTTCCTTCAGATGTGATTACAATAGGTGCAAGTTCTGGTAGAACGATTCGTGTAGAAGACGGTCGTCCAGTTGACCTTGTTTATCATGTAGACCGTGATGCATTTTTTGATTATATTACAGGCTTAGCAAGAAAAGATTAAAAAGTTAGATTGACTACAAAAGGGAGAGATTCTTTTTGTAGTTTTTCTTTTTTATTATTGAAATAAACCATGATAATACACGAATGACAGCTATCTATGGTACAATAGCTAAGCAGAATGATTGAAAGTGAGGAAATGAAATGAGTTTTAAGATTGGCAATATTCAAATTGACAATCCAGTAGTCGTTGCACCGATGGCTGGAATTAGTAATTCAGCTTTTCGTGTAACGGTCAAAGAATTTGGAGCAGGCTTAGTTGTTTGCGAAATGATTAGTGATAAAGGGATTCAATTTAGAAATGAAAAAACATTAAGTATGTTGCATATTGAACCAAATGAATATCCATTAAGCGTCCAAATTATGGGTGGGAATAAAGATACATTAGTAGAAGCTGCAAAATATGTTGCAGAAAATACAGAGGCTGCAATTATTGATATTAATATGGGATGTCCTGTTAATAAGGTGATTAAAGCTGAAGCTGGTGCAAAATGGTTATTAGATCCAAATAAAGTTTATGAAATGGTTGCTGCAGTAGTGGATGCAGTCGATAAACCTGTAACAGTGAAAATGCGTACTGGTTGGGATGATGAACATTTATATGCCGTTGAAAATGCCCTTGCAGCAGAACGAGCAGGTGCAAGTGCTGTTGCGATGCATGGTAGAACTCGTGTACAAATGTATGATGGAAAAGCAAACTGGGAAATCCTTGGGGAAGTGAAGAAAAACTTAACACGCATTCCATTAATTGGAAATGGAGATGTGCGTTCTCCTCAAGATGCTAAGAAAATGATTGAAATAGCGGGTGTTGATGGAGTCATGATTGGTCGAGCTGCTCTAGCAAATCCATGGATGATTAAACAAACCGTTCATTATTTAGAAACGGGAGAATTATTACCGGAAAATACAGTTCCTGAAAAAATTGAAATTGCTAAAACTCATTTAGATCGTTTAGCTAACTTAAAAGGTGAGTCAGTAGCGACAAAAGAATTCCGTAAATTAGCTGCTTATTACTTAAAAGGAATTCCTCGTGCAACAAAAACAAAAGTTGCGATTAATGAATCTACAACGGTATCTCAAGTGAAACAAATTTTAGACCAATTTGTTCAAGAACATTTAGAACGTGTTGAAAGACAGTTAGAACGAGGAAAAGAAGTAGAGTAAAAAATTATCGAATTTACTATTATCACTAAAAATAGAGGCTGTTCTGATTAAGAATAGCTTCTTATATTTTTCTAGTATTGGGGATGAGATATTTTGAAGGGGAAAACAAAGACAAGTGCGATTATATTAGCGTTGTTAGCAGCTGTATTTTATGCCATTAATACACCGTTTTCAAAAATTCTATTGGAAAATGTTCAACCAACTTTTTAGCAGCTTTTCTGTATCTTGGAGCGGGTGTTGGGGTTGGAATGATGTATTTATTTCACATCAAAAAAGAAGATAAATCAGAGAGACTTACAAAACAGGATTTACCTTATACGGTTGGAATGATTCTATTAGATATAGTTGCACCTATATTTTTAATGATAGGAATAAAAATGGGGACAGCATCTAATGCCTCACTCCTCGGTAATTTTGAAATTGTAGTGACTACATTAATAGCGTTACTTATTTTTAAGGAAAAAGTATCAGGAAAACTGTGGATTGCAATAGGGTTTATTACATTATCAAGTATTGTTTTGTCATTTGAGGGAATCGGTAGTTTTCAGTTTTCTATAGGCTCTCTTTTCGTTATCTTAGCAACTTGTTGCTGGGGGCTTGAAAATAACTGTACAAGAAAGATATCAGAGAAAAGTACATATCAGATTGTTTTGTTAAAAGGAATTTTTTCCGGGGGAGGCGCATTTGTTATTGCTGTCTTACTTGGTGAAAAGATTCCAGAAATGAAATATATTGTCATGATTATGTTGCTTGGTTATGTTTCATATGGATTAAGTATTTTTCTTTATATACGAGCACAAAGAAATTTAGGTGCAGCTAAGACGAGTGCCTATTATGCAGTAGCACCTTTTGTAGGATCGTTTTTAGCGTTTGCAGTAAATGGAGAAAAACTAGCTGTAGAATATTTTGTGGGATTAGCTTTGATGTTCATTGGAACGGTGTTTGTCGTGTATGATACTATGATAAAAAATCATCTTCATGGGCATATGCATACGATTGTTCATACACATAATGGAGTCACACATACTCATTTGATTACTCATACTCATGAGCATTATCATTTTGGAAATGAAGAGTTTCATCATCATGAACATGAAGATTTTATCAATAGTCATGAACATAAATTGGCTCATGAGAATGGAGTATAAAATTCAGTTTATCACGTGAAATAGAGACGCAATAGGCGATAGAAAGGAAAATCTATCGTCTTTTTTATATGTATGTTTAAAAAATATTGACGATGATAAAAGAAAAAGACCAGAATGTCAGGAAGGCTTAATAAAGAGAAATAAACATAATCATAAACGCTTTATTTATCAGTCAATAATTGGTACAATAGACTAGAAATACAGTGGCTCATGTCACAAAAAAGGAGGAAATACAGTGTCTAACGAAGTAGAAGTACAAGAAACACTGAATGATCAATTACAAGTTCGCCGTGAAAAAATGCATCAATTACGTGAAAAAGGAGTAGAGCCTTTTTCAACAGGATTTAAACAAAAACAATCCACTGAAGAAATTCATCAACAATTTGAAGGTGCGACAAAAGAAAGCTTAGCTGAACAAGAAGAAGTGACTGTTCAAATCGCAGGTCGTATTATGACAAAACGTGGAAAAGGAAAAGCAGGTTTTGCTCATATTCAAGATGGTAAAGGTCAAATTCAAATTTATGTTCGTAAAGATGTTGTCGGAGACGAAGCTTATGAATTATTTGATAAAGCTGACTTAGGAGATATCGTTGGTGTTGTAGGGACAGTTATGGTGACAAACACTGGTGAATTATCTGTTAAAGCTACTCAATTTGTTCATTTAACAAAAGCTTTACGTCCATTACCGGATAAATATCATGGATTAACAAATGTAGAACAACAATATCGTCAACGTTACTTAGATTTAATTAGTAATCGTGACAGTATGGATCGTTTCGTAACACGTAGTAAAATTATCCGTGAAATTCGTCATTACTTAGATTCTCGTGATTATTTAGAAGTGGAAACACCAGTATTACACACATTAGCTGGGGGTGCGAATGCTCGTCCATTTATTACTCACCACAATGCTTTAGATATGGAATTATACATGCGTATCGCTCCAGAATTACACTTAAAACGTTTAGTAGTAGGTGGGATGGAACGTGTTTATGAAATTGGTCGTGTATTCCGTAATGAAGGAATTGATACAACTCACAACCCTGAGTTTACATCTATCGAAATCTATACTGCTTACACTGACTATCAAGATGTTATGGACTTAACAGAAGGAATCGTATCGAGTGTTGCGCAAGAAGTTTTAGGTAAAACAAAAGTTCCTTATGGAGAATATGAAGTTGAATTAAAAGCTCCTTGGAAGAGAGTTCATATGGTAGATGCCATTAAAGAAGTAACAGGAGTAGACTTCTGGGTAGAAATGACAGATGAAGAAGCTCGTGCGATTGCTAAAGAAAAAGGTGTGAAAGTTGAAGACTCAATGACTTATGGTCACGTCGTAAATGAATTCTTCGAAACTTTTGTAGAAGAAACATTAATTCAACCAACATTCATTTATGGACATCCAGTAGCAGTGTCTCCACTTGCTCGTAAAAATGATGAAGATCCACGATTCACAGATCGTTTCGAATGCTTCATTTGTACAAAAGAATATGCAAATGGATTTACAGAGTTAACTGATCCAATTGATCAACGTGAACGTTTCATGAAACAAGTAGAAGAAAAAGAAACAGGTAACGATGAAGCTCATCCATTAGATGAAGATTTCGTACAAGCATTAGAATATGGATTATCTCCAACTGGTGGGGTAGGTATCGGTATTGACCGTTTAGTAATGTTACTAACAAATAGCCAATCAATCCGTAACGTATTACTATTCCCAACAATGAAACATCAAGATTAATTATTAGAAAAAGGCACTTCTTAGAAAATCCAAGACGGAGAAATCGTCTTGGATTTTTTCTGTTCTACGAAAGGTTCTGTCTGTTTCTTTTGTAGAATTTATGGTAAAATGAAACCGTATGTATTGAATGAAAGAAGGTGTCAATGGACAAGTGGATGAACAATTTGAAGGAAGAATTCCACCGCAAAATTTAGATGCAGAACAATCTGTTTTAGGAGCAATTTTATTAGATCCAGATTCAATTGTGTCTGTAATGGAATTTTTAATGCCAGAAGATTTTTATCGAGTAAACCACCAAGTGATTTTTAAAGCGATGGTGGAATTAAATAATGATTCTTCGCCCATTGATATTGTTTCAGTTGCAGAACGTTTAAATCAAAATAAACAATTAGAAAATGCAGGAGGGCAATTTTATTTATTAGAATTAGCTGAAAAAGTTCCGACTGCTTCGAATGTAGAATATTATTCTAAAATCGTTAGTGAAAAATCAACTTTACGAAAATTAATTCGAACTTCTACGGATATTGCAACAGATGCATATGGTGAAACAGATGAAGTAGCAGCAGTGTTGGATAGAGCTGAGCGAAGTATTTTAGAAGTTTCTGAAAAGAGAAATCGAGCAGGATTTGTAGATATTACAAAAGTCTTGAACGAAGCCTATTTATCTCTTGAAGAGCGTATGAAAAATACGGGAGAAATTACAGGGATTCCAACAGGATACATTGATTTAGACCGAATGACATCAGGACTTCATTCGGATGAATTAATTATTTTAGCAGCTCGGCCATCTGTTGGTAAAACAGCGTTTGTATTAAATATTGCGAAAAATGTTGCGACAAAAACAAATGAAACAGTAGCAATTTTCAGTTTAGAAATGAGTGCCGAGTCCCTTGTAAACCGGATGTTATGTTCGGAAGGAAGCATTGATGCAAGTAATATGCGAAATGGTCGTTTAACGGAAGAAGAACTTCGTAGTTATTTTGTGGCATCGGGTACTTTGTCGAATGCTCCTATTTATATCGATGATACTCCAGGGATTCGAGTATCAGAAATTCGTGCAAAATGTAGACGATTAAAACAAGAGAGAAATAATTTAGGATTAATCGTAATTGATTACTTACAATTAATCGAAGGAAATGGACGAGAAAGTCGTCAACAAGAAGTTTCAGAAATTTCAAGAAATTTAAAGAAACTTGCTAAAGAATTAAGTGTTCCAGTCATTGCTTTATCTCAATTATCTCGTGGAGTAGAGCAAAGACAGGACAAACGTCCGGTGATGTCGGATATTCGTGAATCAGGTTCGATTGAGCAAGATGCGGATATTGTAGCATTCTTATATCGTGAGGATTATTACCGACAAGAACCAGATGAAGATGGAAATGTTCCAGAACAAGAGTCGAATAATATTATTGAAGTCATTATAGAAAAGAACCGTAGCGGTCCACGAGGAACCGTAGAATTAATGTTTATTAAAGAATATAATAAATTTACATCGATAGCATCGAAAAGTTTAGAAGCTTCAATGCCACCAATGTAGAAAAAATAATTTAAAGAGGTGCGGATATGTCATCAGTAGTAGTAGTAGGTACACAATGGGGAGACGAAGGAAAAGGTAAAATTACTGATTTCCTTAGTGAAAAAGCAGAGTATGTGGCTCGTTATCAAGGGGGCGATAACGCTGGACATACGATTCAGTTTGGTGGAGAAACTTATAAATTGCATTTAATTCCGTCAGGAATTTTCTCACCAGAAAAACTTTGTATTATTGGAAATGGGGTTGTGGTTAATCCAAAATCATTAGTAACAGAGTTAGCCTATTTACATGAACGAAATATTACGACTGATAATTTAAGAATTTCAGATCGTGCGCACGTAATTTTGCCATACCATATTGAATTGGATCGTTTACAAGAAGAAGCTAAAGGGGACAAGAAAATCGGTACAACGATTAAAGGAATTGGCCCTGCTTATATGGATAAAGCAGCTCGTGTAGGGATTCGTATTGCAGATTTATTAGATCGAGAAGTTTTTGAAGAACGTTTACGTTTGAATTTAGAAGACAAAAATCGTCAGTTTACGAAATTATATGATGCAAATCCGATGAATTTTGAAGAAATTTTTGAAGAATATTATGAATATGGTCAACAAATTAAGCAATATGTTTGCGATACTTCTGTATTATTAAATGATGCTTTAGATAATGGAAAACGAGTATTATTTGAAGGCGCACAAGGTGTAATGTTGGATATTGATCAAGGAACTTATCCATTTGTAACTTCTTCTAACCCATTAGCAGGTGGAGTGACAATTGGTAGTGGCGTAGGCCCTTCAAAAGTGACAAAAGTAGTCGGTGTTTGTAAAGCATATACATCTCGTGTTGGAGATGGCCCATTCCCTACAGAATTATTTGATGAAATTGGAAGTCGTATTCGTGAAGTTGGTCGTGAATATGGAACAACAACAGGACGTCCACGCCGTGTTGGATGGTTTGATAGTGTTGTGATGAGACACTCTAAACGTGTATCTGGTATTACAAATTTATGCTTAAATAGTATTGATGTATTAACTGGATTAGAAACAGTAAAAATTTGTGTTTCTTATCGTAAACCAAATGGAGAAGAAATTAGTCATTATCCAGCAAGTTTAGTAGAACTAGGACAGTGTGAACCAGTTTATGAAGAACTTCCTGGTTGGACTGAGGACATCACAGGATGCCGTACATTGGATGAATTACCAATTGAAGCACAAAACTATGTTCGTAGAGTTTCAGAATTAGTAGGAGTGAAGATTTCAACATTCTCAGTAGGTCCAGATAGAAACCAAACCAACATTTTAGAAGATGTTTGGGATAGTGAATAATATTTCCCAAACGCTCGATCGCAAGAGAGGAGCTAGTTATGAAAAAGATTTTAGTAGTAGATGATGAGAAACCAATCTCAGATATTGTCAAATTTAGTTTATCAAAAGAAGGTTTTGAAGTTGTTACCGCATTTGACGGTGAAGAAGGATTAGCAGTTTTTGCTGCAGAAAATCCTGATTTAGTTATTTTAGATTTAATGTTACCAAAAATTGAAGGCTTAGAAGTTTGCCGAGAAATTCGTAAAACAAGTAATGTTCCGATTATTATGGTAACCGCAAAAGACTCTGAAATTGATAAAGTTTTAGGGCTAGAATTAGGAGCTGATGACTACGTAACTAAACCATTTTCAAATCGAGAATTAATTGCTCGTGTGAAAGCTAATTTACGTCGTCAACATATTTCACCAAGTGAACCGGATGAAGAAAAATCTGCAAACGAAATTGTATTAGGAAGCTTAATTATTCATGAAGATGCCTATGTAGTATCTAAACGAGGCGAAGAAATTGAATTAACACATCGTGAATTTGAGTTACTTCACTATTTAGCAAAACATATTGGTCAAGTCATTACGAGAGAACACTTATTACAAACGGTTTGGGGATATGATTACTTCGGAGATGTTCGTACAGTAGACGTAACGGTTAGACGTTTACGTGAAAAAATTGAAGATACACCGAGTCATCCTACATGGATTATGACAAGACGTGGAGTAGGCTACTATATTAAAACTCCAGAACAAGAAAAAGAAGCTTAGAAAGATGCGCTTTTCTTTACCAAGAAATATTCTGGGAAGAAAGGCGCATTTATTTTTAATAAAGGAGAAAAAACATGCAAAAAGTGAAACGATTCTTTCGTTCCATTCAATTTAAAATCCCTGTGTTATTTATTTTTATGCTGATGATTTCGTTGCAATTGATTGTTGCAAACTTTCTTCGTCAATTAGAAACACAGATGATTTCAAACTTCCAAGAACAAATTCAATTACAAGTTGGATTTTTAAAAAATAGTGTTCAACCGATTGTGTCAAAAGATGATAAAGATGAAGTCAAAATAGCAGAAATTTCTAAAATACTGCAAGATTATCCAACAGGAAGTAGTATTGTAGAGGCTCGAGTATTAGATTCTCAAGGATATATTTTAGGGACTACGAATCAATCCCAACAATCTGTTGTAGGAACTCGAACGACAGAAGCAGATGCGCAACAAGTATTATTAACAAATACCGTGTATGCTTATAATTTTACAGAACATGATACTCGTTATTGGAAAATTGTCTCTCCAATTTCTTCCACTAGTGGAAATTCAGGAAATCCTCTAGGAATTATTTCTGTTACGACGAATATCGAGTCGAGATATACCCAAGTAAAAGATATCGGGGTTATTTTCGTAAGTTCATCTTTAATCGCTATTGTCTTGGTTATTATTATTACTTTCTTAATTTCTCAAGGAATTACAAAACCGATTGCGGAAATGAAAAAGCAAACGGAAAAAATTGCTGAAGGAAATTATACTGGTGAAGTAAAAATTTATAGTGATGATGAGATTGGTCAATTAGGGCAAGCTATTAATGATCTATCTTTTAAAATTAAGGAAGCTCAAGAAAGTACAGAATCGGAACGACAACGTTTAGATAGTGTCTTACGTCATATGAGTGATGGAGTAATCGCAACAGATAGACGTGGTCGTATTGTCATTATGAATACAGCAGCTTTAGATATTTTAAATTTAAAATCGGAAAAAGTAATAGGAATTCCATTATTATCTATTTTGCCGTTAGATGAAAAAGTAACGTTTAGAGAGTTATTAGAAACACAACAAGAAAGATTGATTCATTTAGAAGAAGATGGAGAAGACTCAATTGTTCAATGTGAGTTTTCTGTTATCCAGCGTGAATCTGGCTTTATTAGTGGGTTAGTTTGTGTTTTAACAGACGTTACGGAACAACAAAAGATTGATAGAGAACGTAGAAATTTCGTATCGAATGTATCACATGAATTACGTACACCATTGACAAGTATTAAGAGTTATACGGAAGCATTAGTAGATGGAGCTTGGGAAAATAAAGAAATTGCCCCAGGATTTTTAAAAGTTATTGAAACTGAAACTGATCGTATGATGCGAATGATTACGGACTTACTGAATTTATCTCGTATGGACCAAAATCGTCTAGGGTTGGAAAAAGAATTTATTAATATGAATGAATTGGTCGTTCATATTGTCAATCGTTTTGAGATGGTGTTGCAGTCTGAACCGTATCGAGAAAAAAATTATCGTATTTTAACAGATATTACCCAGCGTGACTTATGGGTCGAATTAGACCAAGATAAGATTACGCAAGTATTAGATAATATTATTAACAATGCGATTAAGTATTCTCCAGATGGGGGAAGAATTATTGTTCGTTTAATGGAAACTCATACGGATATTATTGTAAGTGTGAGTGATGAAGGCTTAGGAATTGCCCGAAAAGATATTCCTCATTTATTCGATCGATTCTATCGTGTAGATAAGGCACGTTCTCGTGCAATGGGAGGTAGTGGTCTTGGATTAGCGATTGCTCAAGAAGTTGTCCAATTACATGGTGGAAAAATCTGGGTGAATAGTATTGAAAACAAAGGTTCAACCTTCTTTGTTTCCTTACCATATATTCCATTTGAAGAGGATGGTGAATGGGAATGAAAATTCGTTTAAGATATTTAGTATTTATTTTAATACTATTAAGTATTATTAGTTTAGTATTAACGATGGCGGTTGTATTCCGTCCTGTAGAAATTTTCTCTCCAAATGGATTTACAAGAAATGTAGCTTCAACCAACCAAGATGCTAGTACTCAAACAAGAGTTTCTTATTCAATGGAAGATGTTTTTAGACCAACTCGCTTTATTATTTCCCATGAGAATAAAGGAAAAATGACGAGTGATTCTACAATCATTGCATCTGTTAATGAAGGTTTGGTTGGCAAATTTAAAGATATTTCAAAAAAAGAAATATTGAGTCAAGAAGTATATGAACAATTAGTATTAAGAGATTCATTTGGGCAGTTATTATTTGATGCACCAGTGACATTTGGAGTAATGACCAGATATTTTAATGATGTACCTGAGGAATACAAACAAGAAACATTTAGTCGAATTCTCTATCGTCATGATGATTCAAAAAATGTTTACTTTATTAATGATTATACAAAGCAAGTATTCCAAGCTAAAACAGATCAAGATATTCAATCAGAGTTATCTAACTATTATGATGATACAAAATTCCACTTAGTCGAATCATATATTTTAAAAAATAAACAGATTTTTATTGAAGTAAATGATCTAGCATTAGAAAAACAAACTTATCTGATGGAACAAATTCCAATGAGTTTTTATATTACTCAATTGTTTGCGAATCCTTCAGAATTAAGAAATAGAAGTGATGGACAATCCATTATATATAATGATAATCTATCCCAATTAAAAATGGATCGTTCTACGAATGTCATTTCCTATTATCAGAATCGAGTGGATGATGAACAGTTAACAACAACGGTTCATTTACAACAATCATTTGCGCAAATGAAGAAATTAGGCGGATGGAAATTAGGAATGAGTTTTTCGGACTTTGATAGTGAACGAAAAATTGTAGAATATATGCGTTATGTAGGAACGTATCCAATTCTTTCAAATGCAAAAGAAGGGTTATCTCAATTTATTATTACAGCAACAGGAATTGAAAAAATGCGAGTTTCTTCTCTAATTGCGGAGACTCCAATTCCTTCAAAAAATGAATCGATTGATTTAATGAGTGGAAAAGAATTAATGGATCAAATTTTAGGAAAAGGAATTGCATTAGATACATTAGAGGATATTCGTTTAGGGTATGCTTGGCAATTAAGCCGAGAAAGTAATCAAGTTGTTGAGTTTGTTCCAAATTGGTTTATCAAAATCGATCATAAATGGAAAACTTTAGAAGAAATTTCTTTACCAACATTGGATCAAGGAGGAGATAGCGATGGATTTTAGACGATCAACTTTAGTATTAATTCTTAGTTTTCTCTTTCTAGATATCTTTTTATTTGGAACTTTTTGGCAAATGAAAAAGGAAGTAAAAAGTCCTTTGAATACAAGTATTAATGTGATGGAGCAAATGAGAACGGATGGAATAACGGTGACAGGGGTAAATACGACGGTAGAATCTCTACCGATTATTCAAATTAGCCCTACTAATATTGAACATTTAATCAGCATTTTACCGAGCCAAGTTGCTACATATGATAAAGGGGTTATTTCATCACAATTATTAGCACCGATTCAATTGACATTAGATGCGAATACTACAGCTACCATCGAAAATTTTGCAGAATTAACAACTTATGTAGAAAGTGGTTCTATTATTAATGGAAATCAATATACATGGTTTAATTATAATCCGACAACACGTAAAGTGATTTATGCGCAACGTGCGAATCAAATTCCAGTCATGGATGGAAGTAGTCAAATTATTTTTACATTAAATGCGAATAATCAAGTGATCAGTTATGAACAGACTTTTGCAGGAAATGTATCAGTGCTTGGGACCAATCGTACTCTAATTACGTCTCAAAAAGCGATGGAAGTATTATACTTAGCTGGGAGAATTCCAACTCGTTCAACAGTTTCAGTTGTTCGATTATCGTATTACAAATCTTTAGCACTAAAAGATTTATCCATTTATTCTCCAGCTTGGTATGTAGAATTTAAACAAGTAGATGGACAAACTCTCGTTCGTCGAGTAGATGCAATTAGAGGTACTGTATTGACGAATGAAGCAACAGAAACGGTGAATACAACAACACCGTAATAGAACTGTAGCTGCAATAGAAAGGAAGACAATATGAGCGAATCAAGTTTTTTAGTGAGTTTACTAACGAGTGGAAGCTCGGGTAATGCAACGTATATTGAAACACCACAAAGAAAAATTTTAGTTGATTGTGGGTTAACTGGGAAAGCCATTGCAGCACAAATGGAAAAAATTGGACGATCAGTGGCAGATATTGATACGATTTTAGTCACGCATGAACATGTAGATCATATTAAAGGGATCGGAGTATTAGCAAGAAAATATGGCATGGATATTTATGCAAATGAGAAAACATGGAAAGCCATGGAAAATAAAAATATCGGTGTGATTAAGCAAGAGCAAAAACATTTATTTGAACCAGGAGTAACAAAAACTTTTGGAGATATTGATGTAATGAGTTTTGCAGTGTCTCATGATGCAGCTTGTCCCCAATTTTACTCATTTCAAAAAGATCAAAAACAATTTGTGATGTTAACTGATACAGGTTATGTTAGCGAGAAATTAAGGAGATTACTATCTAATGCGGATGCTTACTTAATGGAAAGTAATCATGATGTAGATATGCTTCGTATGGGAAATTATGCATGGCATTTAAAACAAAGAATTCTTAGCGATAAAGGGCATTTATCGAATGAAGATGGCGCATTAGCGATGTGTGAAATGCTAGGAGATAAGACAAAGAGAATTTATTTAGGACATTTAAGCCAAGATAACAATTTGAAAGAATTAGCGTATCAAACAGCTGAATCTATTTTATTACAGCACGACTGTGGAATTCATGAAACTTTTGAAGTCTATCATACCGATCCGTATGAACCGACTGAATTGTTTAGAGTTTAATAGAATTTTCAAAAAATAATGGAATTTTTAACAGCTTTATAACGATTTAATTACATTATCTTCAAACTTTTTTCAAAAAGCTAGATTAGTATAAGAGTGTCAAAAGAAAGCAATAAAGAAATTACTAAAGTGAAAAAGGAGGGGATATTCATGACAAATGAATTCCATGAAGAAGTAGAAAACACACAAGAAAATACAGTATTAAATGAAGAAACACAAGAACGTACTCCAGTAGAAAAGAAAAACACTAAGAAGAAAAAAGCTTTTCGTTCAGGTTTTGTTGGTGGAGTAACCGGTGGACTATTAGCCGTTATCATTGGATTTGGTGCTATGAGTGCGACAGGAACGTTAAACCAATTAACTGGAGCAAAATCAACTGCAACAAGTACAACAACTGTGAAAACAAGCCCGACAGCATTATCTAATAAGGGTGCTGGAGATGTTTCAGATGTTGTTTCAAATGTAAAAAATGCAGTCGTATCTGTGATTAATAAACAAAGTTTAAATCAAAATAATTTATTTGGAAGTAACGGACAAAGTCGTCGACAAAATCAAAAAACAGAAGATAGTGATTTAACAACTGCTTCTGAAGGTAGTGGAGTTATTTATAAAGTTGAAAATGGCTATGCTTATATTGTAACGAATAATCATGTTATTTCAGGTTCTCAAGAATTAGAAGTATTAATGGCAGATGGTACTCGTGAAAAAGCAGAATTAATTGGCGCAGATAAGTGGACTGACTTAGCAGTATTAAAAATTAAAGCAGATAAAGTAACTACAGTAGCTGAATTTGCGAATTCAGATGAAGTGAAAGCTGGTCAAACAGCAATTGCGATTGGTTCTCCTTTAGGAACTGAGTTTGCTACAAGTGTAACGCAAGGAATTGTATCTGCAAAAGATCGTTCTGTTCCAACAGATGTAGATGGTGATGGTAAACAAGACTGGGTTGTAAATGCTATTCAAACAGATGCAGCGATTAACCCAGGGAATTCTGGTGGTGCATTAGTTAATGCAGCAGGACAAGTTATCGGAATTAACTCTATGAAGATTAGTAAATCTAGCGTAGAAGGAATTGGATTTGCGATTCCAAGTAATGAGGTAGTTTCTATTATTAATCAATTAGAAAAATCTGGTAAAGTAATTCGTCCAGTTTTAGGAATTTCAATGGTAGATTTAACCTCTGTTTCTTCTCAAGGTCGTCAACAATTAGAGTTATCAAACGATGTTAAAGAAGGTGTCGTTGTAGCGGATGTCCAAGAAAATAGTAGTGCAAGTAAAGGTGGATTAAAACAATACGATGTCATTACAGAAATTGATGGTAAACCAGTTACAGGAGTACAAACATTAAGAAAAGCATTATATAGTAAAACAGTTGGTTCTAGTATGGAAGTTACATACTATAGAAATGGACAAAAACAAACAACAACTATTCAATTAACAAGCTCAGATAGTCCAAGTTTATAAAAAATAGAATAAGATGATACTATCCACATAGTTATCCACAGAAATGTTGATAACTATGTGGATATTTATTTTAATTGTGTAGAAAAAATAAAAAAGTTTTTTTAAAAAACATTGATATAATAAGCTTTTTAATAAGTGGAGTTATCCACAGAATAATGAACAGTTGTGAATAAGTTTAGTTTAAAACTCATAAAAAAGCCTTTATATCAACGTTTCTGTATGTTTTGTATATCTTTGGATAATAGGATAAAATTGTGGATAAAGTAATCGAACAAGATGTAACAGAAAAATTACAAAAAAAGGGTATTGACCAATATATAGGGGATAAGGGGGAAATAATAAACAAAATTTAGTAGCGAACATGTGTACATGTGGATAACTCTGTGGATAAGTTGTGAGTTTCTTATAAATTTTTGAAAAAATCTTGAGCAGTTGAGGAAAAGGGAATATACTATTGTTAATAGTGGAGAAGTACCCAAGAGGCTGAAGGGGTCGCACTCGAAATGCGATAGGTCGCGAAAGCGACGCGGGAGTTCAAATCTCCTCTTCTCCTTTTATGTTCTTGATATATCAACGTTTTTAGAGGTTTTGTTCCAAGTTTGTTTTGTGAATGAAGCCTTTTTTTAATAGAGTTTTCTAATGAACGTTGGTATAATAATATTATTATAAGTAGAAATTTTAATGAAATAAAAAGAAACAAGGAGTGAGAATATGCCAAGATTTCTTGTTGGAGCAACTGAAGACACTTGGGATTTTGATGCGGCTTATGAAGCTACGAAGGATGGAGATATTATTGAATTTACTCCTAATTTGATCATGAATTTTACAAAAGAACCTTTTACTGAGATTACAAAAAATATTACAATCGTTGGTCATATAGAAGGAAATACATTTCTAAATACGATTACGGGGAAAATTAAAATTTCTAATAAAGCAAAGGTGACGTTTCAAAATTTGTGGATGTCCGTATTAGAAAATCAAAATATGTTTCGCATTAATGGAGAATCAGAAGTAACTTTTGAAAATTGTGTACTGCAAAGCGAATTTCCATCAAATGAGTATTTCTTGTTGCTTTCAGAAGAAAAAAGTAAAGTCAATTTTAAGAATTTTACAACAAAATTACCAGACAAACATCAATTAGGAATGAAATTTGTTCATTCAGCTGTTTCTATTCAAGATTCTACCATTCAAAATCGATTATGGATTCGAGAAAATTCTGAATTAGAGTTTGTTCGTTCAAAAATGGAGTGTAGTCGTCCTAAATCTGTATGGAGTGAAGATTCAAAGTTAACAATTATTTCGAGTCAAATTTATGGAACTTTTGAAGAAGGAACGAATCCTGTTTTGGATTTGAATCAGAGTGAAATCAATTTGGAAGATAGTATTGTCGAGGGCGTTGGAACAAATTATTACACCATTTTACTTCAAAGTGGTAGTAGGGGAGTTTTCAAAAATTTAACCGTTAGTTTTATGAGAATCAAAAATAGCCATATTCGTATGGTGAATGGATCTGTAAAGCATAATTTAGCAATAGCAGAAGAATCAACTTTATATTCACAAGGTAGATTACACTTTTTAAATAAAGAAAGTAGACATATTCCAATTAGTTTAACAACAAACGCTGTATTTGTCGGAGATAGTATAGAAGTGGAAAAAGAAATTTCTCCTATTATTCGTGCTAAAGAGGGTTCGTGCTTCGTTACAAATGACTTTATTCATTTAAATGGAGATGCCACTAAACTAAATTATGAAACAGATGAAACGAGTCAATGCAGAGTTGCTCAAAAACATAAAGCAGCTCCAGAAAGAAGCGAAAAAGGGGAGATTATTCGAACTGAGGATGCACAAAAGGCCCATCATACGAATACTGATTACTATGCACAATTACAAGGATTAATTGGACTAAAAACCGTCAAAGAAAAGGTTGATAAATTAATTCAACAAGCAAAATATAATCAATTACAAATCGAACAAGGATTACCTCCTGAAAAAATGACGATGCATGCAGCTTTCTTAGGAAATCCAGGAACAGGGAAAACCACTGTAGCACGTTTAATGGGACAAATCTTATTCCAATATGGAGCCTTAAAAGGGGAAGAGTTCAAATTTGTAGAAGTATCAGCTGCTGATTTATTGTCTGGATATGTGAATCAAACAGCAGAACAAACTCGTAAGAAATTAGAAGAGGCTAAAGGTGGCGTGTTATTTATTGATGAAGCGTATGCTTTAAATAAAAAAGGTTCGAATAGCACAGGCGAAGAAGCGATTAATGAATTATTAACGTATATGGAAAACCATCGTGATGATATTATGGTGATTTTTGCAGGATACACAAAAGAAATGGAACAATTTTTTGATGTGAATCCAGGATTCAATTCTCGTGTGCCACATCAATTAACCTTTGAAGATTATTCACCAGATGAAATTGTACAAATGGGACTTAAAATTTTTGAAGGAAAAGCTCGAAAAGTTGAAGATCCAGAATTTTATACTCGTAAAATTAAAGAAGCCTATAAACGTTCCTTAGATAAGAGTAATGCTCGATGGATTCGTAATCAAAATGAGAAAATTATGCAAGAATTTATTTTCCGTGTGATGTCACAAGAAAACGAAGATATGACTTTAATTAAAAATCAAGATATTGAAAAAGCATTGTCACAAGGAAGCTATGAAGAATCCGACAATAAAGTTGATGCATGGAAACAATTAAATCAATTAATTGGTTTAGAAAAAGTCAAAGAACAAGTCAGTGCCTTTATTAATCAAGTAGAATTATCGAAGGTAAGACAAGAACAAGGAATCGAAACGAAAAATATTACGTTACATTCGTTATTCTTAGGAAATCCAGGAACAGGTAAAACAACAGTTGCTAGAATAATTGGCGAATTGTTGTATCAAAAAGGGATGATTGCAACCAATAAAATGGTGGAAGTTTCTCGTGGGGACTTAATTGGTGGATACCAAGGGCAAACAGCCATTAAAACAAGAGAACATTTACAAGCTGCTCTAGGGGGAGTACTTTTTATAGATGAAGCTTATTCCTTAAAACATGGGGCTAATGACAATTTTGGACAAGAGGCCATTGATGAAATCTTGAAGTTTATGGAAGATCATCGTCATGATATGGTTGTTATTTTTGCAGGATATCATAAAGAAATGAGTGCTTTCTTAGAAACAAATTCAGGACTAGCGAGTCGTGTTCCAAATACATTTGATTTTGAAGATTATACATCTGAAGAAATTGCTCAAATTGGATTGTATGAATTAGCTAGTGATTCCTTAACAGTAGATGAAGAAGCATATCGTCAAGTTGTTGCAACAGCATATGCTAGAACAAATGACCGCAGTAATGGTCGTTGGATTCGTAACTTCAATGAGAAGTTAAGATTACGTCTAGCTACTCGATTTGGTAATAATCCATCCATTGATCCAAACCAAATAATCCAACAAGACTTAGAGGATGTTTTAGTGATGTCAAAATAAGAGTAAACAAAAAAAGCTGCTAACGCAGCTTTTTTGTTTTACATGAAATATCCTAAGTAATAACGTACAAATAATGCAGCAGCTACAGCACCTACAAATGGAGCAGTACCTGGAACTAATAATCCATATTGCCAGTCATTATTTACTTTATTTTTGATTGGTAATACTTGGTAAGCTAAACGAGGTCCTAAGTCACGAGCTTGGTTCATTGCGAATCCTGTAGTACCTCCAAGACCCATACCAACAGCCCATACAAGTAAACCAACAATAATGTTTAATTGATCTTTATTCACTTGTTCAGTAGCTAAGATAGCTGTTAAGAAAATAAATGTTGCAAATGCTTCGACGAAGTAGTTACGAGGTAAGTTACGGCAGTTAGGGTTAGTAGAGAAGATGTTACGAATTGCAATTCCATCTACTTGACCTTCAGAAGCTGTAAAGTGGTCTGCATACATGAACCATACGATAACTGCACCAACGAAAGCTCCTAAAAATTCAGCAATTGCTACAGGGATAAATTGTTCAGCAGGTAATAAACCTAAAACAACTTTTGCTAATGCCATTGCTGGGTTAATACTAACTCCACCAAAGATGAATAATGTTACTGTGATACCGAATGCCCATGTTGTGATGGCGAATAAGTGACCTGAACCATTGTATTTAGTTTTTTTCAATACTTCGTCACAGTGTACCCCAACCCCGAATAAAATCATTAGGGCAGTTCCCATAAATTCTGATAATAATAAGTGAATAAATTGTTGTGTAAACATATAAAATATAAGACTCCTTTTTATTTTTAAATTATGATAATATTTCTTTTTCTAATAGTTGATAAACTTTTCCAATGGGCAATTGATGCTGTTTGGCTAGTCTAGCACAATCCTCATATTCGAGAGTTGTTTTAGAGATGTTTTGGTATGTGTTTTGTTTGACACGAATGGTTCCTAAACTCGTTTCTATTTCTTGAAAAGTTCGTTGCATCACTTTTCTTGAAATTTTTTGATAACGAAATCCAATCGTGCTTGTTTGCTCAAATAAAATTTTTGTAAATTCTTCTAATTGAGACAGAGAAATTAAAATCGTTACATGAATTGCTGGACGATTCTTTTTAGCTAGAACACTGAAATAAGTGACATCTAGTGCTCCTTTTTCATATAGGAAATCCATTAAGAATCCCATTTGTTCAGGCGTTTGATCATCAATCGTCGTATCGATTTGATAAATATCATCGTCTAACTGATGTACTTCTTTGAAAGAGTGAGTTGTTGGATGACATAAACTTCCACGTAAAGCATTGAATTTTCCAGTATCTCTCTTTCCAAATCCATATCCTACAGAAGTGATTTCTAAGTTTTCTGGAATGGTAAAGTCTGGATGAATTGCTTTTAGTAAGGCAATCCCTGTTGGTGTAATCAACTCAGTTTTAATATCAAAATCTTGATGAATTAAGATAGAAGTTCCTTTTCTTAATTGCATGACTGCCGGAACAGGCACAGGCATAACGCCATGAGCGACTTTGATTGTACCACTACCTTCTACTAAAGGAGCGCTATATACTTTTGTAATCCCTAAGTTTTCAAATAAGATAAAGAAACTAGCGATATCTACAATCGAATCAATTGCTCCCACTTCGTGGAAATGAATGTGTTCAATTGGAACTTGATGAACAGCAGATTCTGCACGAGCGATGTCACGGAATACTTCCATACTTTTTTCTTTTACAAATTCAGAAACGGTACTATTTTCAAAAATTTCAATAATTTCTTGTAATCCACGAACGTCATCGTGATGATGGTGACCATGTTCATGGTGATGATCGTGTTCATGATGATGATCGTGTTCGTGATGATGATCGTGTTCGTGATGATGATCGTGTTCGTGATGATGATCGTGTTCGTGATGATGATCGTGCTCATGATGATGATCGTGCTCATGATGGTGATCGTGTTCATGGTGATGGTCATGGTGATGGTGATGGTCATGGTCATGTTCATGATGGTGATCGTGTTCATGATGATGATCGTGTTCATGATGATGATCGTGTTCATGATGATGATCATCATCATGAGTGAAATCTCCATGGACTCCATGGTCTTTTTCTCCATGTTCTAAATGAACATCGAAATCAATTCCATAAATACTGCTTTTAGCAATTTTATGAATATGTAAATGATAGCCATCTACAGCTAATTTTTTTAGTTCTTGTTGTAAATAGTCTGAACTGGCTCCTAAATCAATAAGAAGACCATTCAGCATATCTCCACTAATACCAGATAAAGGTTCTAAATATAAATGTGTCATGATGAAACACCTCGAATCTGATTAATCATACTAGCAGAATAAGCAGCGCCAAATCCATTATCAATATTGACAACTGTCACACCAGAAGCACAAGAAGTTAACATACTCATCAGAGTTGTTAGACCTTGTAAGTTACTTCCATATCCTACACTTGTAGGCACTGCAATGACAGGGACATCTACTAATCCTGCGACTACACTCACAAGAGCACCTTCCATTCCAGCAATGACAATAATGACACTAGCACCACGAATATCATCCAAGCGATTGAATAGTCGATGGATACCAGCAACTCCAACATCATAAATACGTTTCACAGGATTTCCAAATGTTTCAGCAGTAATAGCAGCTTCTTCTGCTACAGGCATATCACTTGTTCCTGCCGTTACTACAGCAATGTAATGTTTACTATGAATTGGTGAAGGATTAACAACAAAAGCTCTCGCAGTTTCATAATAAAATCCGTGAGGAATTTTTTCTAATAAATATTGTCCTTTTTCGCTATTTACTCTAGTTGCTAGTACAGGAAGATTTTCTTTTTCTAATGATCCAATAATTTTTTCGATTTGCTCTTTTGTTTTTCCTTCACCATAAATGATTTCTGGAAATCCATTTCTTTTATTTCGAGAAAGATCTAAAGAGGCAAATCCCATATCGTCGATACCTTCTAATAGAGAGGCAGCTTCCTCTAGTGAAAGCTGTCCCTCTTGAAAGCGAATAAGAATATCTTTTTTATTCATAATAATATCCTAGTCTTCAACGATAACAGATAAACCATCACGAATAACGGTAACTTTAGCATCTTGTCCTTCAATTTCAAAGGCGCGAGCTAATGCTTCGTCAAATGTTTTCGCAATTTCCATATGCATATCTGTAATTAATGTAGGATCTACTAAATCAGAAACAAAAATAACACGGTGATGTACTAAAATACGTGCTAAAATTTGAGCAGTCCATTGGTCTGGAATTGTTTCTAAGCGTGGAGTGTTAATTGCTTTTTCTAAAAAGTCTTTTGGTTCTTTATAATCAGCTAAGTTGTGATAGAATCCTGAACCACCATGTCCGTCACGGCATCCGGCAACCATAATAATTACGCCACCTTCTTTATTAGTAGCTTCAGCAGCAGTCATTCCTTTAACCGCTTGATAAATATTTTGGTCTAGTGGAAATCCACCATTTGTTGAAACAGCGATATCGCAAGGGATTTTTTTAACATGAGCTAATTTACGTACAAATTCACATCCAACATGGTGAGCTTCTTCCATATCACCAGCGAATGAACCGATAATACGTTTTTCTCCATCTAATACTACGTTAACGATAAAAGCTAAGTTTGCAGTACGAGCTGCATAAACCATATCTTCATGGATTAAGTTGTGTTTTAAGTTCCCTGTTCTTGATTTATCAGAGTCGATAAATTCACCAGAGTGGTTTGCCATAATGGTTTTATAAGAAGCTACTCCAGGTAATACAGATTTACGTCCGCCTGAGAATCCCGCAAAGAAATGAGATTCAATGAATCCTTCAGCGATTAATAAGTCTGCTTCTGCAGCAACACGGTTAATAATGCAGTCACCACCTGAAGGTAATTGACCGATTTTTACCATATCGTCATCATTTGTAGAAATATGCATTACGATTTCTTCGTTGTCTACAATTTCTTGACCGTACTTATTAATTAACTCTTCACGAGTTGAAGGACGGTGGAAACCTGTTGCTACTAAAATACGAATACGAGCATCTGGAGCAACGCTACGAATACGACGTAAAATAATTGGAGTAATAATATGAGAAGGAACTGGACGAGTGTGGTCTGAACTAATTAAAACAATGTCTTTTTTTCCTTTTGCCAATTCTTCTAATGATTTACTACCAATAGGATTATCCATTGATTTTTCAACAGTTTCTTGTTCAGAAAGAGGATTTGAAAAATTCTCAGCTTCTGATTCTAACAATCCTGCAAAATTTTTATCGGGAATGCTAGCAGTTATTATTTGTTTGTCATAAGGTAATTTAATGTCTACCATTTTTAACATCTCCTTTGTTAATAGCTAACACAATATAGTATATAATTTTTTCTTTTGAATGTGAATACAAATGGTGTTAATATATGTTAACAAAAATATTTTTATCAAGAGGATAATAATGTTTGAGAAATGCAAGTGAATTTTTTGAAAAAAAGGAGTATAAAAATGGAAGAAAATTATCTTGTAAACTTTCTTGAAGCGCATAATGCACCTGTCATTAAAAAGAAAAAGCACATGTATTTAGCGTATCACGGATTAGAGGAATCTTATACATATGTATTAAAAGAAGGCGTTGTTAAAACGAGTATTATCTTGAAGGATGGTAGGGAATTTAATTTAGCGTATATTACACCGATTGATATTATTTCCTTATTAAGAGATGAAGTGTCGAATTATACATCTGCACCCTTTAATGTGCGAGTAGAATCAGAAGAAGCAAGTTTTTATCGAATTCAGCGGATTAAGTTTTGGGAATATGTAAAAGAAGATCGAAAACTGCAAGATTATATTCGAGAATATTATCGCCAAAAATTATCCGAAAATATTGAATCGTTACAATATATGACGATGAATGGAAAAAAAGGTGCGGTATGTGCGTTCATTTATAAATTAGTCAAGCAATTTGGGGTACAAACAGAGGATGGAATACTCATTGATTTTGCAGTTACGAATGAAGATATTGCAGGATTTTGCGGCATTTCTACTCGAAATAGTGTGAATCGTATTATTCATGACTTGAAAGCAGACGATGTTGTAGAAATCAAAAATCAGAAAATCATTGTAAAAGATATTAGTTACTTAGCTGATTTTACTGGAAGAGAAGGCTAATAAGAGCCTGTAATAAGGAGAACCATTATGGATGAAAAAGAACTAAAACTAAAAGAATTATTAAAGGAAATCGGGAAGCTTGTTGTTACATACTCAGGTGGAATTGACAGTAGTTACCTATTAAAAGTAGCGCTGGACACTCTTGGAAGTGAGAATGTTTTAGCAGCTGTAGTGAATTCTGAATTATTCCCAGATTACGAGTTCGATATGGCTATTGATTTAGCTAATGAAATGGGGGCTCGTGTTATCGGATTAGAAATGGAAGAATTATCAGACCCAAGAATTGCAGCAAACACTCCAAAAATTTGGTATTACAGCAAGAAATTATTGTATCAAACAATTAAACAACATGTAGAACAAGAAGGCTTTACCGTTTTATCAGATGGTACAATTATGGATGATGTGGATGATTTCCGTCCAGGAGTAAAAGCTCGTAATGAAGAAGGGGTTCGCAGTTTATTACAAGAAGCAGGATTATATAAAAATGAAATTCGTCAGTTAGCGAAAAGACTTGGTGTAGAAAATTGGAATAAAGTACCTTCTTGCAGTATGGCATCTCGTTTCCCATATGGTACAAAAATTACAGCTGAAAAGGTTCGTTGGGTTCAAGAAGCAGAAGCGTATTTAATTCAATTAGGATTTGAACAAGTACGTGTACGTGTTCACCAAGATTTAGCAAGAATTGAAGTATCTCAGGATTTAATTCCAACATTACTAGACCATCGTCAAGAAATAGAAAGTACATTACGTTTGATTGGATTTAGCTATGTGGCATTAGACTTAGCAGGATATCAATATGGGCGAATGAATCAAGTATTAACGGATAAAGAAAAAGCAAAAATTGGATAAGAGATAAGGAAGAACTTTGTAAAAGGAGTTCTTCTTTCTTTGCATAGAAAAGAGGAGAGTATGGAAGCTCAAGAAGTATTACAATTTTGGTTTAAGGAATTAGAACCAAAAGACTGGTTTATTAAATCTGACGCATTAGATGAAGAAATCAATCTACGTTTTTCTAAGATTCATCAAGCAGCCATTGCGGGTGAATTAAGTCATTGGAGAAATACGATCCAAGGAAGATTAGCAGAAATTATTGTGTTGGATCAATTTTCTAGAAATTTATATCGTAATGATGCGAGAGCATTTTTATATGATGGCATGGCGCTTGTATTAGCGCAAGAAGCTTTACCTTATTCAGAAGAATTAACGGTCATTGAACGAAGCTTTTTATATATGCCATTTATGCATTCAGAGTCATTAACGATTCACCAAGCAGCGGAAAAATTATTTTTTGAACCTGGAATGGAAAAACGTGCGAAATATGAAAAAATGCATCGAGAAATAATCGAACAGTTTGGACGTTATCCGCATCGTAATGAAATTTTAGGCAGAAAATCCACTGAAAAAGAGTTGGAATTTCTTCGAAATCATTCAGGATTTTAATCAGAGCGATTATGTAAAACGGATTAAAAAAAGTAATAAAACCTTAATATAAATAGAGTTGTTTTTTAAGTGAAAATTCGATACGATGGATAGGCAAAAAGAGAGAATTATGGAGATAAACTTATGAAAAAAATCAAATGGATGAAAGCCGTTATAACAACTTTAATCGCTTGTTGTTTAGCAAGTCCGATGCAAGTAATGGTTCACGCTGAAGAAGCTGAAAAGCCTAAGACTGCAGAAGAAATTGCAGCTTTAGAAGATGTTGCATCTTATATTGCTATCGAACAAACAAGTGGAAAAATTTTGATGGAAAAAAATCAAGATGATGTTCGAGGCATTGCTTCGATGAGTAAAATGGTTAGTCAGTATTTAATATTAGAAGCGATTAAAAATTCAGAAATTACATGGGAAACAAAAATTCCAATAAGCGAACGAGCAAGTAAATTGAGTGCCAATTATTCTTTATCAAATGTGCCATTATGGCCGAATGAGAAATATAGTATTCAAGAGTTATTTGAAGCAAGTTCGATTTATTCTGCCAATGCAGCAACCATTGCGATGGCAGAGCATTTAGCGGGAAGTGAAGCTAAATGGATTGAACGAATGAAAGAAAAGCTTGAATCTTGGGGTATTCATGATGCAACGATTGTAAATGCGACAGGATTACCGAATAAATACGGTACGACAGAAAAAAATCCAGATTTTGGAGATGATGCAGAAAACAGTATGTCTGCTCGTTCAGTTGCGATTGTAGCAAGACGATTAGTATTAGATTTTCCAGAAATTTTAAAAATATCTTCTGTTGCGACGAAGGAATTTCGACCAGGAACTGCTGGTATGACTAAGATGGATAATTTTAACTATTTAATTCCAGGATTATTATTTGGTTATGATGGTGTAAATGGTTTAAAAACAGGAACTTCTGAATTGAGTGGAGCTTCGATTACTACAACAGCAACGCGTAATAATTTCTCAGTCATTGTTGTTGCGATGGGCTCTAAACAACCATTGAATCGTTTTAAAGTAACTACGAAAATGTTAGATGAATTATTCAAGAAATACGAAGGCTTAGTTGTAGGGATTCCAGGTAAATCTGTTCAAAATATTCAACCTTATCCAGTAAATGGTGGGGCTGATGAAAAGATTAGTGTAGATTATGGAGATAATTTTGTAGCAGCTGTTCCAAAAGGCACTGCCATGAGTCAAGTAAAAGTACGTTTTGAACCATTTAAGGAATTACTAGATGAAAATAATGCCTTACAAGCTCCTATTACTGCAGGCAAAACAATTGGAAATTTATACTTCCAAATGCCAGGAGAGGATTTAGGATATGTAGATGGTCAAACTGAAGGACATGTTCCAGCTTTTGCAGGATATGAAATTGATCCATCAAATATTGTGACAGATAGCTATCGACAAGCAAGAGGCTTTTTTGAAAAGATCATTCACCGAATCCAAGAGTTTTTTGGCAATATCTTCCAAAAAGTAAAAGGATTCTTACATGCTCAAGAAGCGTAGAGATTTATTTGATTAAAGTGGGGACGACGAAGGTCGTCTCTTTTTTATGCTTAAAAACTATTTCTATATAGAACGTTTTTGTTGACAAGGCATTTATTTCTATATAGAATTAATTATAAAGAGTTAGAAGACTAGTTCTAAACTCTAAAAATCATTTAACAATAAGAGAAAAGAGGAAATCAATATGACAAACTTTACAAATTTACAAGAAAAACGCCGTTCAATTTACGCTTTAGGAAAAAATGTGGAACTTTCTAATCAAGAATTGGTGGAAACAATTCAAGGAGCTATTCTTAAAACACCTACAGCTTTTAACTCACAAACAACTCGTGCTGTGATTTTATTTGATGAAGAATCAGATGCATTTTGGAATGAAATTGCTTATTCAGAATTAGAAAAGGTAACACCAGCAGAAGCGTTTGAAGGAACAAAACAACGTTTAGCAGGATTTGCTCAAGCAAAAGGGACAATTTTATTTTATGAAGATCAAGATGTTGTAAAAGGTCTTCAAGAACAATTCAAACTTTATGCTGAGAACTTCCCAGTATGGTCAGAACAAGCTCATGGAATTTCATTATATGCAACATGGTTAGCATTAGCAGAAAAAAATATTGGAATGAATGTTCAACACTATAATCCATTAGTAGATGCAAAATTAGCAGAAAAATATGATATTCCATCTAACTGGAAATTACGTGCTCAAGCACCATTTGGAGCAATTGTTGCACCAGCTGGTGAAAAAGAAGTTCAAACAGAAAATCGCTTCAAAGTATTTGGAGCTTAAGAGAGAGTTTTAAAAATAGAGGAGGAAGACTTTATGTACCAATCATCATTTGAATTAGGATATGTTGCATTGAATGTACGTAATTTAGACTTGCAAAGCCAATATTATCAGCAAGTTCTTGGACTTAGTGTGATTCATCAAGATGAGACAATGATTGACTTAGGTGTGGGGAAAACAGTTTTAGTTCGATTGATTCAAACGGAAGAATTACTAGATATTGCTGGTAGTTATGGTCTTTATCATTTAGCGATTTTACTTCCTTCTAGAGAAGCTTTAGCGCAGATTTTTAAACATTTTGTAGATAACTCTGTTCCATTAATTGGAGCAAGTGATCATGATTATAGTGAAGCGATTTATTTAGAAGATACAGAAGGAAATGGAATTGAAATTTATCGAGATAGACCTGTTTCCGAATGGGATATTAAAGAAGATGGACGTATTATTGGGACAACAGAAGCGATGGATGAAGAAGGATTGTATCGCTTAGCAACTTCTTTAGAAGGTCCTTATAAAATGCCAGAAGGTAGTCGAATGGGACATGTTCATTTATCGGTTCGTAAGAGTAGTATTTCGAGTGAATTTTATCAAAATGTTCTTCAAGTTCAAGATAAATTCTCTGTTCGTTCTGCTTCATGGTTAGCCTCTGGAAATTATCACCATCATTTAGCAGTCAATGAATGGGGTGGGCAAGGCTTAACAACTAGAACAGAAGGAATGCGAGGACTAGCTTACTATACCGTTATTTTCGAAGATGAACAATTGTATCGAGATACGATTGAAAGAGCGAAAAGATTTGCTAAAAATGTTGAAATTGGAGAACAGGAAGCTAACTTTACAGATTTAGATGGCATTAAAATACGTTTAATGTTGAATCGTTAATTCTTTGTGGATTACCTGTTGCACAAGTCTAGAGAATATTGTAAAATACAGTCATATAAAAACTGTATGAATAGTAACTTGAAGTCTTTTGTAGAGAGCTAGCGTTTGGTGAAAGCTAGTAAAGTATGACAAGCGAATCCACATACTATGATGCATGGCGAAAGCATTGATTAAGCCATCCGGAGCAAACCGTTATCGCAAATGAGTGCAATGGAAACATTGAATACGGGTGGTACCGCGAAGATAAAAGTGAAACACACAACTTCGTCCCAGTGACAATTTGTCGGGGATGAGTTGTGTGTATTTTTTTACAATGGTTTAAACAAAGTTTTAACAGGCAAAACAAAAGAAATTGGAGGAATCAATATGTTAGATATGAAACGAGTGAGAGATCACTTTGAAGAAGTTGTGGTTGGATTACAAAACCGCGGAGTAGAACGTAAAGTAGTAGAAGAATTACGTGATTTAGACGAAAAACGTCGTGAATTAATTTTAAAAACGGAGCAATTAAAACAATACCGTAACACAGTAACGGAAGAAATTTCTCAATTAAAACGTAATAAAGAAGATGCTAGTGCAAAAATTGCTGAAATGAAACAAGTTGGGGAAGATGTAAAAGCAACAGATGCTTTATTAGCAGAAGTAGAAGAAAAATTAGAATACATCGCTTCACACTTACCAAATATTGCTGCAGCAGATGTACCAGTAGGAGAAGATGAAAACGAAAACGTAGAAATCCGTCGTGAAGGAACTCCACGTGTCTTTGATTTTGAGCCAAAACCACACTGGGAAGTAGCAGAAGCATTAGATATTTTAGACTTTGAAAGAGGCGCTAAAGTATCAGGAAGCCGTTTCTTATACTATAAAGGATTAGGTGCTCGTCTAGAACGTGCCATTTACAACTATATGTTAGATTTACATGTGGAAAAACATGGCTATACAGAAATGATTACACCATATTTAGTAAATGAACAATCAATGTATGGTACAGGACAATTCCCTAAATTTAAAGAGGACGTGTTCCAATTAACAGACGAACGTAATTTAACATTAATTCCAACAGCAGAAGTTCCATTAACAAACTATTATGCAAATGAAATTTTAGAAGAAGCACAATTACCAATTTACTTCACAGCGTTAAGCCCTTCATTCCGTTCAGAAGCAGGTAGTGCCGGAAGAGATACTCGTGGATTAATTCGTCTACATCAATTTAACAAAGTAGAAATGGTGAAATTCGCAACTCCTGAAACATCATTTGATGAATTAGAAAAAATGACAGATAATGCAGAAGATGTATTACGTGGATTAGGCTTACCATTCCGTACAATTGTATTATGTACAGGAGATATGGGATTCTCAGCTTCTAAAACATATGACGTTGAAGTTTGGATTCCAGCACAAGATACTTACCGTGAAATTAGTTCATGCTCAAACTGTGTAGACTTCCAAGCACGTCGTGCGAAAATTCGTTACCGTCAAGCTGAAACCGGAAAAATTGAATTATTACACACATTAAATGGATCTGGTTTAGCAGTTGGTCGTACAGTAGCAGCCATCTTAGAAAACTACCAAGAAGCAGATGGAAGTGTAACAATTCCTGAAGCATTAGTTCCATATATGGGTGGAGTTACAAAAATTACTAAATAATTTTGAATAGAAGAAAAGGAATTAACGAAGCAAATAGCACGTTAATTCCTTTTTCTTATTTAGAATTTTTATTTTCAAATGGGATAGAAAGGATGAAGGTACTTCCTACATCTTTTTGGCTTTGAACCGTAATTTTTCCGCCCAGTTGATGAGCTAATTCTTGAGCAATGGCTAGACCAAGCCCATGGCCTCCAGTTTTCATGTTTCTTGAACTTTCAACTCTATAGAGTCTTTTAAAGATATGTTCAAATTCTTTAGCATCAATGCCTTTTCCTTTGTCCGATACACTAATTGTGAGAATGTTATCTTCTAACGTACCTTTAACATTGATTGGTGTGCCAGGTTCAGAGTATTTAAAAGCATTATTCAATAAGTTGATTAGAATACGTAACAATTTATCGTAATGGCTCATAAATTTAGCAGATTCTGGTAGAACTTGTATATTAATTTCTCTATTTTCTTGCTCAATTAAAAGGTGAAATTCATTCATAGCATGAACTAATAACTGATCTAAGAAAATCACTTCATTTTTTTGAGGATGCTCTTCCGTTTCTTGTGTATTAAGCGTTAAGTCATCTAATTCTTCTACTAATTTATTTAATCGTTCCGTTTGACGGTTAATCGTTGTTAAGTAATGAAATTGTTCTTCTTGAGTAATGATTCCATCTAAAATCCCTTCAACGGTTGCTTGTATCGAAGTAATGGGAGTCTTTATATCATGGGAAAGTTGTGCAATCATGATTCTCTTTTCTTTCTCACTTTCTTCTAGGGAATCAAAGGATTTTTTTAAATCGTCTGACATATGATTAAAAGCTTTTCCGAATTCTTGAAATTCAATTGGACCTTTAATATTGACGGAATCATTAAAATTTTTATTGGCAATATCTTTTGCTTTCTTTTTGAGTTCGTTAAGAGAAGAGAATATTGGTGATAGAAGCAATAAACTAATCATAGCGCCAATGAAGCTAGCGAATAATGTAACTCCTATTAAAAAGTAAATTTCTCCTTTTTCAATTAACATTTTTTGAACTGCCCAAAAAACAGCGAGTATGGTTAAAATAGTAGAGATAAGATAACCAATAATAATATAATTTTTTAATTTCATAATGAACCTCGTGGTTTTTCAATTTTATATCCTAAACCCCATACGGTTTTAATCGTTGGAGTATGTAAACTAGAGTGTTTAGACAATTCTTGCCTTAAAGCATGGATATGAACGTTTAGTGTATTTGTATCGTCTATAAATTCCTCTTGCCAAACTTTTTCATATAATTCTGTTTTTGAGAAAACTCGTTCAGGATTTTTGCATAAAAGCCATAAAAGTTCAAAAGCTTTTACCGTTAAGTTGAGTAGATGATTGTCTACATAAACTTCATAAGTTTCGTGGTTTAATTTTAGATTTCCTAATTGTACTTGAGTAGGATTTCCACCTCGATAAATTCTTCTAAAAATATTATTGACGCGAAGTACAAGTTCTCTTGGGCTGAAAGGTTTTGTAATAAAGTCATCAGCTCCCATACTAAGACCAAATATTTTATCTTGTTCACTTGTTTTAGCTGTGATGAATAGAAACGGTTGGTCAGGAGATAAATATTGAACTTCACTAATAAAATCATATCCATCCATTTTGGGCATCATAATATCAGTAATAATTAAATCGATGGATTTGTTTTTAAATAGTTCTAACCCTTCAACTCCATCATGGGCCACAAAAACCGTGTAACCAGCTTGTGATAAGTAACGATTTTGGATATCTGTAATTTCAAACTCATCATCTACGAGTAATATTGTTTTTTCCATTAGAGACTCCTTTGATAAAAATAGTGCTATACTTTTGCTCAGTATAACACTATTTTTAGGGGAATTAAACTTAGATTCTTTCTTTTTTAGCTTTTAATCCTAAGATTCCTAGAACGAATGCTAATCCAGCTGAGAATGCTCCTAAAGCAGAAGTGTTTGTAGTAGTTTCTCCTGTTACCGGTAGAGTAGCTTTATTTTCTTTCTTCATAGAATCATTCTTTTTCATTTCTTTTGCTTCTTCTTTTTGTTGTTTCATCATTGGAGTAGAAAGCTCTTCTTTTTTAGCTGTTTCTTGTTCCATTGTTTTAGAATTCATTTGTTGAGAGTGCTCCATAGTTGTTGGTTTCATCTCATCTTTTGTAGCATGTTCTTCTTTCATTGTAGATGTAGTATTTGTAGTTGAAGAAGATTGATTGGTTGCCATGCTTTCTTTATGCAAAGTAATACGAACTTCACGTGTAGCAATAACATTAGATAAATCAGCTTTACCGTCTTTATTACCGTAAACTTTTACGGTAGCTTGGTAAGTTTGAGTACCATTAGCACGAAGTTGATCAAGAAGAGCTTGTCCTTCTTTACCAGTAGTGTTTCCATTTAAATCAACTTCATAGAAATATTGACCTTTTGTAAGACCTTCAAGAGGAAGTAATGCTGGATTTTTAGCAGTCCCATTATCAGACCAAGGTGCATTTTCAGAAGATTTTAGTAATAGACGAGTTAACATACCGTCGCCACCGAAGAATTCATAAGGAATCACTTGGTTAACCCCAGCGAGGAAAGGTCCAGGAACATTGGCTTTTTCAAGATAGCTAGCAGGCACTTCAGTTTGTGCTTTAATATTATTTGCTACAGAATTCTTTACTTGTTGAGGTGAAGTAACAGGAGTAGTTTCTGCTGGAGTTGCAGCTCTATTTTCTGAGGTAGCTTTTGGAGTATTTGTAGCATCTACTTTATTTTCAGTAGCTGGTTTATTATTACTGCTTTCAGCAGTAGTTTCTTTTGGTGCAGCTAAAGCAGTATCAACAGCATTTTTAATGAGTTTATTAACATCATCCGATTTTGATTCTTTCTCTTTATTAACCTTATCTAGGGTTGTTTGAGTAACCGGTGTAACATTGCCTTCTTTTGCTAGCACGGAATTTGCTGGAGAGGTAATCATAAAGAATCCACTAGCAACCACGACAGATGCTACACCGACACTTAAACGACGAATTGACCAACGAGTAACTTTCTCTTGCATATTTTTTTTCATAGTAAAACCTCCTAAGTTTTGTATGTGTTTACTATAAGAGGTAAAAATAAAGTGAGTATAATGAAAAGTTAAAATAATTCTTAAATATCCGTTATGAAATACTTATATACGAAAAAATTAGTGAAAATAATGCTAGATTAATTTTATTTACAGGATAGAATAGGAGTTTTTCTAACTAAAAAAGGAATGAATGAACCTTACAGTACGTCATTCCTTTTCCTTATTTTTTCACACTAACATTAATTGCATCTAACACACGTTCAACAGGTGTGCTTTCTTCGAGCAATTGTTTTTGTTCTTCTTTAGCTATATCAGGATGGTCAGTTATGATGCCTGAAACAGAGCTGTGAAGATATTTATTAATTTCTTCGGGTTCATTAATTGTCCAAACATAAACTTCATGACCTTGTTGCTGAGCAGCAATAGTTGTTAAGTCATGGTAAGAGAAATCTTCCACTACGTAAAAGTCTACTGCAGGATTTCCAAATCCACCGAATTGGAGTGGAATGACATATCCTGTGTCCATTTCAGAAGCTTTTCTTTCAATTTCTTCAATAACGTCTAAGTTGATAGACATGACTTTATAAGTTTGGTCAACACCTAATTCTCTCATTTTTGCAATGAAGAGGTCGGTGTAATCTGCACCTTCAAAACCATGAGGTTTCAATTCAACGAGCAGTTTAATATTCAGTTCCTTTGCTTTTGCAACAAATTCTTCAAAAGAAGGAATGTGACTTTCATACCCATTTTGGTAAATTGGAAGTCCAACGATTTCGTCATAAGTCATATCTTTTACTTTTTTATTGAGATGCGCTAGTCGCTTCAAATTATAATCATGCATGACAATAAAGCGATTATCTTTTGTGAGTAAAATATCCATTTCGACATAATCGGCGCCTTCTTTTGCAGCAGCTTCTAAAGCTTCAAGAGAATTTTCCACTCCATATTCTGTAAATCCTCGGTGAGCAACGATAGCAGCTGACGAAGAGTTTTCCCAGTGATATTTTGTAATAGCTTCACTAGAATAGTAAATCGTTAAACCGATAAAAGCAGCCACTGTAATAATGGTACTTTTAAAGGGAATTTCGGGAATATGATGCTTGATTGTTACATCTACAGCGTCTTGATCATCTGCTAGTTTTACTAAAATAATGATAAGCGCAATTTTTGTATAAATTGCCATAAAGAAAATAACTAGTTTTGATAGAACGAACAGGATTGTTACAATAAAGACATTATCCATTATAGAAGATAAGTAGCCTAAAGTAATTGTAAGAATAAACGTCACTAAAAATCCGATAAGGGATAGGACGATTTCAACAAGTAAGAAGATACCAATATGTCTCCATAATTTCTTCTTTGTGAGAGACCAACTTGTTTTCAGATTTTCTAAAAAACAATGGTTCGTCAAAATTTGTAGTGGAATAGCATAAATGAATCGAAGATGAAAATAAGTTAGTACTACAAATAAAAGGATAGAACCGATAGCTCCAGCAGTCGTTTTTTGAATTTCTTCTGTAATAAAGTTTGGAATATACAATTGTTCGGTTAAAAACGAAGTCATCCCAAATTTTCCTAAAGGTAATAGTGTTAATAAATACAATAAGAAATAAATAAATTGTGGGCTAAAAAATTCCCTCACTTCTCCAAAAGCATTTTTCAAACTCGTTCGCCATGAGAAATGTGTTTTAGAAATCGTTCCATACACCATAAAGGTAAGAATCGAGAATTCAATAAAGACAAATAAAATGACGGCGAATAAATACGCAATAAACGCTAAAATAATAATGGGTGAGGAGAAAAATAATTTCATATTGCTAAAATTAAAATTACTTTGCCCCGACAAAAAAATAATGCCTTTAAATAAGGTTGATAAAATTCGAAAGCCAACAAAGGATACAAAAAATTGTAAGAAGGCAGCATTTCGAACATACATAATTTTGTTGGAAAATAAATTATTCAATACGAATCGAACGGTTTTCCAAATAGGTAAAGTTTGATTTTCCATAAAGCCTCCTTATAGAAAGATTGAGAATATTGTAGCACAGATTGGAAGAAAATTCTTGTTGAAATTTGGAAAAATCCTTAATAAAGATACAAGCTTTCTTCATTGTAACAAGAGGAAGATTGCCGTATACTTAAAGCATAATCATGATTTTATAGGAGGGGTTTTATGTTTTTATCAGAGGAATTACTCGAACAAATTCATCAAAGAGCAGCGCAATATGACTTGGAAAATGCGTGGCCAAAGGAAGATTATGAGGCATTAAAAGAAGCGGGGTATTATAAAGCTTTTGTGCCAAAAGAATATGGGGGATATGGTTTATCTCTTCAAGAAATTGCCCAAGAACAAACAAGATTAGCAATGGCAGCACCAGGAACAGCTCTTGGTATTAATATGCACCAAATTATTGTTGGATTAGCAAAGCATATGGTTCGATTTGGTAATAAGAAGGGTGAACAAATTTTACGAGATGCGGCTGATGGGAAGTTGTTAGCATTTGGTATTTCTGAACCAAGTAATGACCGAGTTTTATTTGGATCTATTTCGAAAGCAGAGCCACAAGAAGATGGCGGCTATCGTTTTTATGGAAAGAAAGTTTTCCTATCGATGGGGAAATATTGCGATAAATTAGTTTCATTTGGTTCAGATAATTCTGGAGAATCTCCATTGTCTGTCTTTGCTTACTTAACACCTGATGCAGAAACATTCGAAGTAAAAGATGATTGGAATACATTAGGAATGAAAGCAACTCAATCAAACACTGTCGAATTAAAAGGTATTTATGCTGCAGAAGAGCAAATTTTAACAAAAGTAGCTCCTGGTCCAAGTTTTGATCCAGTTGTGTTTGGTATTTTTGCTTATTTTGAAATTTTATTAGCTGCTACTTACCATGGAATTGGAAAACGTGCATTAGAAATCGGAATTGAAACGGTGAAAACTCGTCATTCTGTATCGAATGATGCGCCGTATTCTCAAGATAAAAATATTCGTTGGAGAATTGCCGAAGCAGCTATTATTTTAGATGGCATTCAACCACAAATTAATGAATTAAGTCAAACATTGGAATCAAGCGAAGAATATAGCTTTATTTGGTTACCACGTTTATCTTCTATTAAAAATCGTTCTGTTGAAGTATCGAAAAAAGCAGTGGAAGAAATTGTACGTGCTAGTGGAGGAAGTTCTTATTATAATACGACAGAACTTTCACGCTTATATCGTGATGTATTAGCTGGCTTATTCCAACCATCTGATCAAGAATCTCTCCATGATGCATGGGCAAATATTTTATTAGGACCTATTGCGTAGTTAGTTGGTAGGAGGATGAGTTTTGTTTGAATTTCTTCTCTTTCAAGGGTTCGCTTAGGATAATCCTAGTATTTTCAAGAGGTTTATAGTATAATCGTTCGTGGCGTTTTGAACGCTCGAGGTTCGCAACCATCCCTCGATTCAAAAAACTAGGAGGAAAAGAAATGAAACAAAACAATGTAAAAGTATTGATTATCAATGCGATTGTAGCAGCATTATATGTGGTGATTACAACAGTATTTGTCTTTATGTCCTTTGGGAATATCCAATTCCGTATTTCAGAAATGTTAAACCATTTATTTGTCTTTGATAAAAAATATGGGTACGGGATTATTGCTGGTGTTATTTTAGCCAATACTATTTTTATGTCTAGCTCTGGTTTAGGAGGGTATGATTTAGTATTTGGTTTAGGACATTCTATTTTATCTTTAGTGATTGGTTCATTCGTGTTCCGATTTGCCAAAGATTTAAAAGGGAAGATGTTATTATTATCCATCGTATTTAGTGTGATGATTTTCTTAGTAGCTATTGAGTTAAAACTTGTATTAGAATTACCATTTTGGTTAAGCTACTTTGAAACTTTTGTTGGTGAAATTGTCGTTATGCTAGTGGGAATTCCAGTCATGTTAGTAGCCGATAAAGCAATTGGTTTTACAAAACAAATGAATGCATAATTTATGTTTTAAAAGGTATATTCGAGAAATCGGGTATGCCTTTTATTGTTAGTTGAAAATGGTGCCGGTTTGTTTATTAAAAAAGGCATTTCGTAACCTCATGACTTGTAAAAAAGTATAAAAGCATCTAAACTATAGTAGATTAAGAATCAGAAAAGAGGAATTTCAGTGGAATTATTAAGTTTAACAGTAGGACGTCTACAAGAGAACGTTTATTTTTTAATTGATGAAAATAAAGAAACATTAATTTTCGATCCAGGTGCACAAGCAGAGGATATTAAAGAATTAATTCAAGAAGAAGGATTGAAGCCAATTGCGATTGTGTTAACACATGCGCATGGAGACCACATTGGAGCAGTAGACGAATTAAGAAAAGCCTACAATATTCCAATGTATATGAATGAGATTGAAAAAGAATTTTTAACAAACACAGATTTCAATCGTTCATTATATTCAAACGAAAATATTACGGTAGAACCTGCTGATGGATACTATCCAGCAGAATTAGGAAAATGGAAAATTGGAAGTTTTGAACCTGAATTAGCGTTAATTCCGGGACATTCTCCAGGTAGTACAGTATTTATCTTCAAAGATAATGGATTTGTTATCGGAGGAGATGTTTTATTCAAAGGTAGCGTAGGACGTAGTGACTTCTCATATGGTAGTCATATGACATTAATGGAAGGAATCGAACGTTATTTATTACCATTGCCAGGAAATACAGTTGTTTTCCCAGGACATGGTGAGCCAACAACATTACAAGATGAAATTGCAAGTAATCCATTTTTAAATGGAGCAACTAGATAGAACTCAGTAGGAGAATTCAAAATGATTTTTGACACACATACACATTTAAATGTAGAGCAATTCGAAGGGGAAGAAGCAGACGTTATTAAGCGTGCAAAAGAATTAGCCGTTACACGTTTTGCCGTTGTTGGATTTGACACACCAACGATTGAAAAAGCTCTCCAATTAAGTGAAACGTTTGAAGAAGTAGTGGCGATTGTAGGATGGCATCCGGTCGAAGCACATGCCTATACACCAGAAATTGAGAAAAAATTAATCACACAATTAATCCATCCAAAAGTAGTGGCAATGGGGGAAATGGGATTAGACTATTACTGGGATGACTCTACACCTGAAGAACAAGAACGAGTATTCCGTCGCCAAATTGCCATTGCAAAAGAGATGAAATTACCAATTGTCATTCATAATCGTGATGCGACAGAAGATTGCTATCGTATTTTAAAAGAAGAAGATATTCGAGATATCGGCGGAATTATGCATAGTTATAATGGTGATGTGGAATATATGAAATGTTTCTTAGATTTAGGGATGCATATTTCTTTTAGTGGCGTAGTGACGTTTAAAAATGCTCCTCAAGTTCGTGAGTGTGCGAAAATCGTTCCACTAGATCGTTTTTTAGTGGAAACAGATGCCCCTTATTTAGCGCCTGTTCCTTATCGTGGAAAGAGAAACGAAACAGGTTATACTCGTTATGTTGTTGAAACAATTGCTAAGGAAAGAGAAATGGCTTGGGAAGAAATTGCAAAAGCTTCGACAGCAAATGCGATGAAGCTATTTCGATTTGAAGAAAGAGGATTAAAATGAATCCAATTATAGTAGTAGAAGGACGAGATGATACTCGCCGATTAAAGGAAGTTTTTCCAGAAATTGAAACAATTGAAACGAATGGTTCAGCTATTGATGACGAAACACTTGCTTTAATTAAAAAAGCAAGTGAAATTCGAGAAGTCATTGTATTTACAGATCCAGATTATCCAGGACAAAGAATTCGTTCAATTATTCAAGAAGCGATTCCGACAGTTAGTCATGCTTTTATTGAAAGAGAAGAAGCGGTTCGTAAAACGAATCATAAAAGTCTTGGAGTGGAACATGCTAGCAATGAAAGTATTCAAAAAGCATTGGAGCATGTGTATAAACCAGTAGCAGATCTTCAAGAAGAAATTTCTCAATCTGTGATTTTAGAACTAGGATTAATTGGCTATCCCCATTCGTCTTATTTAAGAAAAGAAGTGTCTAAAGAATTACGCATTGGACATACAAATGGAAAGCAATTAACAAAACGATTGAAATTATTTGGCATTTCAGAGCAACAATTACGAAATGCGGTACAAATTGTACAAGAAAGGAGTTAAAAAGATGTTTGAAAAAGATATTGCCACACCGACTCGAACACGTGAAATTATGGAACGCCATGGCATTAAAGTGAAGAAGAGTTTAGGGCAAAACTTTTTGATTGAACCGAATATTTTAACAAAAATGTTAGATGTGGCAGATGTTAACAAAGAAACAAATGTCATTGAAATTGGACCAGGAATTGGTGCGTTAACGCAACGCTTAGCAAGAGCTGCTAAAAAAGTATTAGCGTTTGAAATTGATGGGCGATTAATTCCAGTTTTAGAAGATACTTTATCTGAGCATGATAATGTCACTGTCATTCATGAAGATATTTTAAAAGTTGATTTAGAAACAGTGATTAAAGAATACTTCAATGTGGAGGAGAGATTAGTAGTTGTAGCAAACTTGCCGTATTATATTACGACACCGATTATTATGAATCTCTTAGAATCAGGCTTACCAATTGATGGATTTGCGATGATGATGCAAAAAGAAGTGGCAGAAAGAATGACTGCTCAACCAAATTCAAAAGCTTATGGATCATTAACAGTGGCGATTCAATATTGGTGCCATGCTAAAATTGGATTTATTGTTCCGAAAACAGTTTTTAATCCAGCCCCAAATGTAGATTCAGCTATTTTAGTATTGGAACGTAGAGAAGAACCATTAGTAACAGTTAAAGATGAAGCTTTCTTCTTTGATTTAGTAAAAAATAGTTTTGTCCAACGTAGAAAAACATTATGGAATAATTTAGTTAAAGCTTATGTACCAGGAAAACTAACAAAAGAACAAATTCAAGAAGCTTTGGACTCTGTTTCAATTGAACCAAATCGTCGAGCAGAAACACTAACCATTGAAGAATTTGCAGCCTTATCAAATCAATTACAACAATTTGTAGAAGAGTAACAATTGTTCACGGAAAAAGATAGAGAAAGTGATACATTTGTGTGTGATTGTTTTTGAAAGGATGGAGAAAAATGGAACAATGGGTTCAACGAAGTAAAGGAATTTTATTAACTTTTGGATTAGCAGTATTAGCTGTTCTTTTAGGAGATGTAATGCCGGTTATTGGAAGTGCGGTATTTGCGATTATTTTTGGGATGTTAGTAAGTAATTTCTATACATTACCAAGTGATTTTAAACCAGGAATTAATTATTCCGCTAAAAAATTATTACATTATTCGATTATTGCATTAGGGTTTACAATGTCATTTGCTCAAGTTCAACAAACAGGATTAGAGTCTTTACAAGTAACACTGGTTACGATTGTGGCAGCCTTCTTAACAGCAGCTCTTGTAGGAAAATGGTTAGGCTTGTCTGATCATTTACGAACATTAGTAGGATTTGGGACAGCCATTTGTGGAGGTTCTGCGATTGCAGCAGCTTCTCCAATTATTAAAGCAGATGATGAAGAAATTGCCTTGTCGATTTCAACAATTTTCTTATTTAATATTATTGCTGTGTTCTTATTCCCGTTTTTAGGACATGTGTTACAAATGACAGATGCACAATTTGGATTATTTGCTGGAACAGCGATTAATGATACTTCCAGCGTAGTCGCTGCTGGTTATAGTTATAGTAGTGGAGCTGGAGATATTGCTACGATTGTAAAATTAACACGTGCGTTAATGATTTTACCAGCTTGCTTAATTTTGTCACTTATTGAAGCGAGACGTCAAAAGAAATCTGGGGAATCTGTGAATTGGAAGAAAATTTTCCCAATATTTATTTTATGGTTTTTAGTTGCCTCTGTTGTGACAAGTGTGGGAATTTTCCCTAAAGAATTTATCCCATATGCAAAATTAGCTTCTAAATGGTTAATGGCAATGGCGTTAGCAGGAATTGGTTGCCAAGTATCATTTAAGAGTTTCCGTGAAGCGGGAGCTAAACCGATTGCTACAGGGTTGGCAACTTGGTTTGTAGTAGGAGCTACTAGTTTGTTTATTCAATATTTTGTAATGAAGTAATCCCTGAATGAAGGAGAGTTTATGAAGCGCCTATTGAGTTTAGGATTTTGGATAGGTTTGATTTATATTTTGATTTTTTCGAAAGTAAATGCGGTTCAATCGTTTGTAAATACTTCGATGGTTGGAGTTTATTTGCATGTGGTGATGATTTGCTTGTTGATAATCGGATTTTTCGCCTATCTGTTAAGAATCATTCATTTCTTATTTGTGTCGTAGAATAGAAAAACAAAAAAATTGTTATGAATAGCATCGGACGCCAGCAGACCTTCGGTCTCATGGCTAAAATTCGAGCCTAAGATCTCGAATTTTCCGGCAACTAAAACCGCTATTGCGGTTTTGGTTGCTTGTGCTATCATGACAATTTTTTTGTTTTTCTATTTACTTTTTTAAGTAGCAACGGACTGCGAGTCTCATTGCTAAAATTTGAGCCTAGGTCTCAAATTTTCCGGCAACTAAACTGCTAGTGCGGTTTTAGTTGCTTCTGCTATTATGAGAAGTTCTTTGTTTTTTGTTTATCTTTTTTGTTTTTCTATTTACTTTTACTTCTGTTTGCGAAGGTTGTCCAGTCTATGTGGCGGGCGTTGCACCAGTGGGCGGTTGTGTGTGGAAGAATGATGTCTGTTTGACGTAATGCTTCGGTTTTTGAAACGCCTAATAGGGTGTAAATATTTTTCAATTGATTCTTCCAGTCATTAACGGTTTGAATGGCTGTTGGTAGGGAGTCTTGTGGGCGAATTAAGTGTAAAAATTCTCCTGACATGCCTACAGCACTTGCTCCTAGAGCAAGGCATTTTACGATATCTAATGGTGAATGAATGCCCCCAGAAGCAATCAGTTCACAAGGTAAATCATAGCCTTCTACTAAGGACTGAACCGTTGTTTGTCCCCAGTCTTCTAATTCATCGAATAAATCATCTTCTCTTCGAGCATTTTCGATGGCTGCAAAATTTGTGCCTCCACGTCCACTAATATCAATCGTTTGAACTCCGATGTTGATTAGTTCTTGCATGGCTTCTCTACTGAATCCAAATCCGACTTCTTTAACAATAACAGGGACGTCTACATGAGAGACGATTTCCTCAATATTTTTTAACCAATGATGGAAAGAGCGGTCGCCTTCCGGCATCACTAATTCTTGTAACGTATTTACATGAATTTGAATGCCATTTGCTTCAATGAGGTCAATCGCCTTTTTAGCAGATTCAACCGTATAATGGGCTCCTAAATTCGCCAATACAATTCCATTAGGATTTTCTTTTCGAATAATGGTAAAGCTTTCTGCAGTAGAAGGGTCTTTCATGGCGATACTCATCGATCCCGTTGCCATGGCAATTCCTGTTTCATGCGCCAATTGCGCTAGTCGTTGATTAATGAGAGTCGTTCTAGGACTTCCACCAGTAATCGCATTAATGAAAAATGGAGTTTCTAAAGTGAATCCTGCTATTTTTGTTTGAAGAGAAACTTCATCTACAGCCATTTCAGATAGAGGATGATGGACAAATCGAGTTTGTCGTAATTCTAAATTCGACTGTGATTGATATTGTTGAGTCGCATGCCCTACATGTTCATCTTTTCTTTTCATTTGTTGTGTATAGGCTTGTGTCATGAGAGCTCCTTTCTAATAGCACCTTTTGTAGGGGCTATTTCTAATTTTAGTGGAAGAATACCAGCTTTTTCCCATTGGGTCGTAATGGTTTCTTCTTGTTGAGGTTTTGTAATAAAGCAAATTCCACAATCGCCTCCGCCAGCTCCAGAAGTTTTGGCACTTGCGTTTTCTTGAATCGCAATTTGGCAAAGTTTTGTAAGAGATGGAGTTTCGAGGATGATACTCATCTCTTTAGCAAAGTTTAATAAGAGAGTTCGATTATTCGTAATTCCTTGTAGAAATGCTTCCGTATCTTCATTTTCTAAGGCAGTCGTTATTTGATCAAGAATCGTTGTGTTTTGTTTTAAAAATTGTTGATAATACGCATCTTTTTCCTCTTGTGTTCTTGTATGAGTAACGGAGGATACGAATGAAGAAGTGTCGGCCTTTTCTTTTGTCCATCCAACGAGCATTTTTAGAGAGGTTGGTAAAGATACTGGCTGAATGACTAAGCCTGTCCATTCTTTTTGAACGACTTCTGCAATAGAATACTGTTGCAATTGTTCTTTGATCCATGTTGCATCGATTCGCTGATATAAAATGATGCCACCAAAGGCGCTGGAAGCAATATCTCCTAAGGAACCATTACTGCCGAGAAGAGTATTCGTAATAGCTGCTAATTTATAAACGAATAGTGGTTCAACAGGAACATGATGCCACTGTAAAATAGCGTCAATGGTCGCAACAACGACAGCTCCACTAGAGCCAAGACCAAATTTAATATTCGAGTGAACATCGTCTAATTGGCTTGTTACTTTTAAATGATAGAGCTCTTCATTCCAATAGTTTCCATGTTTTGCATAAGTTTCAGCAACATCAATCGCAGTAGTCATCAAGGTAAATGGATGATTTTCTTCGATGATTTGTAAAAGTCCTTGTTCTCTTTTCAAATGAAGTGTCAAATCCGGTTGCTGAGTCGAATAAATCGTTCCAACTTCTTCAAGAGAAGGACTTAGCTCAACGGTTAAGTAGCGATTAACAGCTGCAATAAGTGCTGGTTGTCCTGGAGTAACGACTGCATATTCACCAGCGATAAATAATTTTCCAGGAGCGGTAGCTTGAATATTCATAGTTATTTTCCTTTTTGATTGAAATGTTGAATGCTTTCTTGCCATTCTTCTTCTGTTAAAGTTCTCATCGCTTCTCCTGGAAGAGAGGAAATGAGTTTTTCAGAAGCAAAATATTGTTTGAAATGGTCACGGACTTTGTCTAAATCACTCGCTTTGCAAAGAACTTTTACATTCGGACCAGCATCCATTGTGTAATAAGCAGGAATTCCTAATACTTCACGTAAGTAAACGACTTGTTGCTGAGCAATCAGACTATCTGGTTCAAAATAACAAAACGGAGGTTGACTTGCTAGCATTGTCGCATGCATTTTCATTCCGTTAAATTCTGCAATTTCTCCCATTCGAGTAAAGTTTTTCTCTTGAATCGCTGTTTTAATCTCTTCTAAATCAGTTTTTGCACTTTCTACCCATGCAGGATAGAAAGGAGAAGTGGCAACTGTTTGTTCCATTCCAACACGGCTGGAGATTTTTTTAGCAGCACCATTAACAACGATGATGAGCATCCCAATATCCCAAGAAGCATCGTCAACCGGAATCGCCATACTATCTTCTGAATTTGTTCCTTGATTCCATTCAACAAAGCCACCAAATAAACTTCTCGTAGAACTTCCACTTCCACGACGAGCATATGTCGATAATTCACTTCTTGATAAATCCCATCCCATTGCTTGATGCATCGCTCCTGCTAAAGCTGCAAAAGCTGAAGCAGAACTTGCTAAACCAGCTGCAGTAGGAACAAAGTTATAACTCTCAATACGAGCAAATCGTGTTTCCTTAGCAGGAATACGGAATAAATCTAAAAATTTTGAAATTTTTTGTGTTTCAGCTTCTTGTTGCAAAACATTATTTAAATAAAATTCATCTTTTTCTAAAGTTTCATCTAAAGTAATTTTTGTATCGGTATAAAAAGCCTCTAATGTGAGGGATAAGCTACTATTCATTGGAAGAAATAATGCTTTATCTTTTTTTCCCCAATATTTAATGAGTGCAATATTTGTATGTGCACGTGCAATTCCTGTTGTTTTCATATAAGCTCCTTTTTATTTATTGGAAAATGAATGTGTCCATGTTTGTACAGCTCCTGCTTCTTGTAAAGCTGCAGCAATTTTTTGTGCGTCTTCAAGATTTGATGCAAGAGCAATCATACAGCCACCAAGTCCTCCGCCTGTCATTTTGGCGCCAAGCGCTCCATTTTCAAGAGCCGTTTGAACAAGATGGTCTAAAGTTTCGTTTGATACTTCTAATTGTTGAAGAAGTGCATGGTTTTGAGTTAGAAGACTTCCTAATGTCTGAACGTCTCCTTTTGATAGACAATCTTTAGCAGTGTGGACTAAGTCTCCAATTTCTTCAATGATTTTTTGAGTAGAAATAGGTTTTTGTTGTAATTTTTCTTGTACAGCTTGAACTGCTTTGAGTGTTTGCCCAGTAATCCCTGTATCTGCCACAATTAAAGTTCCTTCTAGTTGAATCGACAGAGGTTGTAAAGCTTCTCCTTTTATAAAAAATACCGCTTCTTTTCCACTTGTCGTTGCTGTATCAATACCGCTTGGATTTCCATGAGCGATTTTTTCAGAAGCTTGTACAATTTCGAATAATAATGGATCACTTAAAGGAACCTCATAATAATCAAATAATCCTCTCACTACCGCTACTGAAACAGCTGCGCTTGATCCCATACCACGTTCTGCAGGAATTGAAGAAGTAATCGTAATCTCAATAGAAGGTGCTTGTACGAAGGAGGCTTCTCCTTTTTCTACTTTCCCATTATTCCAATACGAACGAGTAGTAGGTGTAATTCCTAATTCAGGACGAAGTTGTTCAATTTGATTTAATGCTTCATGAATCGTAAATTTTAAACTTTTTAATACTTCCGGCATTTCATAAGCTAATCCGCTATAAAAGTCGCAATGAATGCTTAGCGGATGAGAGCTTGGTTGAATTTTTGCTTGAACTGATACACCGGAAAAAGGAATGGCAATCGCAGGTTGATGATGAACGACTGCATGTTCCCCCATTAAAATGACTTTTCCAGTAGACTGTCCCATACCGGAAGCTGTTGTATATTCCATGATAAAACTCCTTCATAATTTCTCTTATTTATCATACTAAAAACCACTAAAGGTGTAAACGAACAAGCGAGGATTTAAAGGAAATTTAAAGACCCAATCGTTAGTCATCCTAAAAAATCTATGGTAAAATACGCAAGAAAAGGAATTCAACAAAAGGAGAGAATCGTTGTGACAGACACATCGACGTATTATCATATTAGCCGAGATGAATGGAAACAATATCAAAACGCTCATCACTTGGCATTAACATTACACGAATTAGAACATTTAACATCATTGAATGATAGAATTTCATTAATTGACGTACAAGAAGTATATACCCCTTTATTAGATTACTTTGATATCTACTATCAAAAACATGGGCAAATTCATGAACAAGAACAATATTTCTTAAAACAACCAAAGAAGAAAGTTCCATTTATTATTGGCGTTTCAGGAAGTGTGGCAGTTGGGAAAAGTACAACGGCTCGTTTAATGCAAACAATGCTCCAACAAAAATATCCAGAATTAACTGTTGAATTGATGACAACGGATGGATTTTTATGGCCAACAAAGGATTTGGTGGAAAAAGGAATTTTACACCGAAAAGGATTCCCAGAAAGTTATGATATGGAATCATTAGTGAATTTCTTATTAGCTATTAAAACAGGAGAAGAAGCTGTTGAAGCACCTGTATATTCTCATGAAATTTACGACATTATTCCAAACGAAAAACAAGTCATTTATCCACCAGATATTTTAATTGTGGAAGGAATTAATGTATTACAATTACCGCCGAATCGAGAAATTTACGTCAGTGATTTCTTTGACTGGTCGATTTATGTGGATGCAGAAGAAAATCTGATTGAAAAATGGTATTTAGAACGTTTTGAATTATTAATGGAACGAGCAAAAACTCAACCCGATAATTTTTATTACCAGTTTGCGATTGGAGACCGAGAAGAAGCCATCGCAATGGCAAAAGATGTATGGAAAAAAACAAATTTGAAAAATTTAAAGGAATACATTTTACCAACAAAAGGCAGAGCAGACTTCATTTTGCACAAAACATTCGGACATCATATTGACTATGTCCAAGTGAAGAAATATTAAATAATGGAAGAAGAACCCACAGGATGAACGTCGCTGTGGGTTCTTTTTGTATAAAAATGATGAAACATAAAAATGAGAAAATTTAATAAAAATCCGAACGAATTTTATAAATATTTAAGGTAACTTTCGTGATTTTCTGCTACAATATAGATAATAAAACTAAGGAGGCTTTTTATGTCAACAAGAACCACTTCGTTAGAAAAAATTATTGTACTAGATTTTGGAAGTCAGTATAACCAACTGATTACACGTCGTATTCGTGAGTTTGGTGTATTCAGTGAGTTACTTCATAATGATATTACGGCGGAAGAAATCAAAAAGCATGGAAATGTAAAAGGGATTATTTTCTCTGGGGGCCCTCATAGTGTTTATGAATCGGGTGCTTTTACAGTAGATCCTGAAATTTTTGAATTAGGAATTCCGGTATTAGGAATCTGTTATGGAATGCAGTTGACAACTCATTTATTTGGAGGAACTGTTGAATCTTCACCGACAAGAGAATATGGCCCTGCGAAAGTAGAAGTATTTAATACCGATTCAGGAATTTTCCAAGGATTATCTACTTCAGAAGAAGTCTTAATGAGCCATGGTGACAGAATTACAGCTATCCCTGAAGGTTTCACTGTAACAGCTTCGAATGACCACACACCATTTGCAGCATTTGAAAACCCAGAACGAAATATTTATGGAGTACAATTCCATCCAGAAGTACGTCACAGTATTCATGGAAATGATATGTTGAAAAACTTCGTGTTCAATATTTGTGGTGCAACAGGTGATTGGACGATGGCAAACTTCATCGAGATGGAAATTGAAAAAATCCGTGAAAAAGTTGGCAATAAAAAAGTATTATTAGGTTTATCAGGCGGAGTTGACTCAAGCGTTGTAGGTGTCCTATTACAAAAAGCGATCGGCGACCAATTAACATGTATTTTTGTAGACCACGGTTTACTTAGAAAAGACGAAGGCGACCAAGTAATGGAAAGCTTATCTGGAAAATTTGGATTAAATATTATCCGAGTGAATGCTCAAGAACGCTTCTTATCCAAACTAAAAGGCGTTAGTGATCCAGAACAAAAACGTAAAATTATTGGAAATGAATTTGTTTATGTATTCGATGACGAAGCCGCAAAACTAACGGATGTGGATTTCTTAGCACAAGGAACTTTATATACAGATATTATCGAATCAGGAACAAAAACAGCTCAAACCATTAAGTCTCACCACAATGTGGGAGGACTACCAGAAGATATGCAGTTTGAATTAATTGAACCGCTGAACACACTATTCAAAGACGAAGTCCGTGCCTTAGGAACAGCATTAGGCATGCCAGATTCAATCGTATGGCGCCAACCATTCCCAGGACCAGGACTAGGCATTCGAGTACTAGGAGAAGTAACTGAAGAAAAACTAGAAATCGTACGAGGAAGTGATGCCATCTTAAGAGAAGAAATTGCTAAAAACGGACTTGAAAGAGATGTATGGCAATACTTCACAGTCTTACCAGGAATCCGCAGTGTCGGAGTAATGGGAGACGGAAGAACCTATGATTACACAATCGGCATTCGTGCAGTGACAAGTATCGATGGTATGACAAGTGACTTCGCACGCATCCCATGGGAAGTCTTACAAACCATCAGCGCAAGAATTGTTAATGAAGTAGGGCATGTGAACCGAGTGGTGTATGACATTACAAGTAAACCACCTGCTACGATTGAGTGGGAGTAGGATGGGGAAATAGGTTATAAATACACAATACTAAAGTGTTGTATGTGTGGCTTTAAAAGCGGTTATCTAAGAAACCTATAAAGTCGAATGAAAGGAAAGTCTATGCCAAATTTAAAAGTAAAAGAATATAAAAAATTTGAAGATATAAAATATATTCGGAAAGATGGAATCGAGTGTTGGAGTGCACGAGAACTTGCAGCTGTACTTGAGTATTCCCAGTGGAGAAATTTTCAAAAGGTAATTGAGAGAGCAATGATTGCTTGTGAGAATAGCGGACATGACGTAATAGACGATTTTGCTGAGGTCAGCAAAATCGTGGAGGCGGGAGCTACAAGTAAATCTATTAAAGATTATGAGCTTACAAGATATGCTTGTTATTTGATTGTGCAAAATGGTGATCCAAGAAAAGAGTCGATTGCTCTTGGGCAAACTTATTTTGCAATACAAACTTATCGTCAAGAAATATCAGAGCATTTTAATCAACTTGATGAAGATAGGAGAAGACTTATTGTTCGTGGAGATATCAAACAATGGAATCAGCTTTTGGTGGAAACTGCACATGATGCAGGAGTTATCACAAATGAAGAATTTGCAATTTTTCAAAATGCTGGATATATCGGATTGTATGGTGGATTAGATGTAGAAGGTATTCATGACAAAAAAGGACTAACAGCAAGGCAAAAGATTTTAGATTTTATGGGTAGTACTGAACTCATTGCTAATCTGTTTAGAATATCTCAAACTGAAGAGAAGTTGCGAAAAGATAATGTTGAAGGTGCAGATGAGGCAACAAAGGTTCATTATTCAGTTGGAAAAGAAGTTAGAAGTGCTATTGAAAAAATAGGTGGTACAATGCCAGAGGATTTACCTGTTCCAGAGAAAAGCATTCAACAGATAGAAAAAGAACAAATGCAGCGTTTGAGGGATAAAGCAAAAAAAGGTAAATTATTGTTAGATGAATAATAATCAAAAATATAAGGAGTGGCATAATGAAAAATAAGAAGAGGGTTATGGATATAAAAGCACTAAAAGATAAAATACAAGAAAATAATCTGGAGTTTAATCTTTTTTTTACTAGAAAATTAAGAAATGGTAATTATGTCAGTTTTTCTCCTAATATTGATGCACAAATTTATGATGATTTACTAAATTTAATATGTGATTATATTGAACAATTTGAAAACAAAGAAATAGTAGGTTACAATCCAACAGGATATAAAGATGAGACTATAGAGAGTTGTGCTGTTTCATATATACGTGATTATAATAGAGTTTTAAATAGTTTTAAAAATTCGGATTATGTAGAAACAGAAATTGATCCGGATAATTATAGTTTTTACACTTTTTCAATAACCAGAAATGATGATCAATTTCCTGATATAAGAATTTTTAGAAGGGTAACTAAATTTAAAAAATTGCATTCAAAAGGAATTATTGCAAGATTTAATGGGAATACTTTGAATAAAATTGAAAGTAAATTAATTGGCATAGATGGAGAAGTAGATTTTATAACTATAGGTGATGATATACTTATATTGTCTCATTATTCATTAGAGCGAATCTTTAACTTAGATGATCAATTTAGAGACACAGCATCAGAATTTTTAAACCAAGAAGGTTTAAGTGATGGAATAATTAATTTTGACAATTTTTATGAAGATTGTTTAAATGATGGACGTTATAAAAAAACTCTTACAAAAATGACCAGTGAAAATATAAATCTTGCTAAAACTTATGAAAATTATGAAAATATAAAGAAAACCATAGATATGTTTAATTTAGAGATAAATTATACTGAAGAACCTTCATTTTCAATAATATATGAAGATAAAAGTCAGATAATGGATATTTTAAGAATATTAAGAGATTCATACTATAGAAGTATAATTAATGAGCAAATAGGGGTAGATGATAAATAAAAAGGTGATATTTTATGAATGGTAGAATCGATAAATTTTATAACATAACGACAAGAACTATTATGTTTATATCATCCTATTTCCCACTTTACGTTATGATTATAATTTTGTACTTTTCTAAAATAACAAAAGGTTTTTGTGAGAAAAATATATTAATAATAGCATTTACTACATTAGTGCTAATCTTAATATTTATTTCAGGTATAAGCGTGATTTTATTGAAATTAGGAAAAGGAACTCGAGAAAAAAGTATTAACAATCTTGAAAATCCTGATGATACAGTATTAAGCTATATCATGACATATATAATTCCACTCATTACTAATGGAGATAGTTCAAAAGAAGTTTACATAGTTAATATTCTTTTATTTGTTTTGATTGGATATATTTATTTAAGATTAAATTTGATATATTTAAATCCTCTGTGGGCTATGTTTGGATATATTATATATAGAGATAACAATAAAGAGGTTATAATAACTAATATTTCTAGAGAAGTGTTAAGGCATAAAGAAAAATTAAAAGGATATTATATAAGCAATGATATATTTGTTGCTCATAAAGAAGACAATTAGTTTTCTTATTCTAACAAAACAAAATCCTATGAAGGAATACAATATGATTAGAAATATAAAAATACAAGATACAAAATCAATACAAAGAATATGTGAAGTTTCTTTAGGATATTCAGTATCTATTGAGACAGTTATGAGTCAAATACAAAAACTTTCAGAGGATGTAAATCATCATTATATTTATGTATATGAAGATGAAAGATTACAGACTGTAGTTGGTTTTGTACATGCTGAAGTTTATGAAAGTCTTTATTCCTTTGCTGGTTTGAATATTTTGGGATTAGCTGTTTTACCAGAGTTTCAAGGTAAAGGAATTGGCAAAGAATTGATGCGTCATTTAGAATTAAATGCTAAAAATAATTCTATTGCATTCATTAGACTAAATTCAGCAGATTATCGTGTAGAAGCACATAAATTTTATGGTTGTTCGACAAATCCTGTTGGTGAGAAATCACCGACAGGATTTTTTACATGAAAAAAAGAGAAATCCAGGTTATGATTAAGTCGCCTAAAACCAATCAAAGGAGGATTTCTCTCATGGACTATTGTATACGAAAATTACTAAGATTAACAGAAGAAAATTTTATTACAGATGAAAATTGGTTAGAAATCGTGACAGAAAACAATGAAACAGTTCATAAAATAAAAGGAACTTGGACAAATACTTGTACTTCTTGTCCATATTGTTCTAGTGAAAATATCATTAAACATTCTCCTATGGAACATAAAATCAGAATTCCACATCTATACGGAAATAAAACTCTTTTAGACTTAAAAGTACAACGATTTATCTGTAAAGATTGTCATAAAACATGGGTGGTAGATTGCCCTCTTGTTCCTAAAAACAGTAATATTTCTTATGATTTAGAGTGTCAAATGATGTTTTATTTAAAAGAAAACTTCTCTAGAAAAACAATCGCTAAACTTCTTTCAATCTCTGATAAGACTGTCGAAAGAGTAATGAAGAAGTTTAAAATAAAAACAATGCAGCAGTATCACTATTTACCTAAAGTGCTTTGTTTAGATGAATTTAGAGGCGTTAAAACACAACAAGGGAAAATGAATTTCATTTGTTTAGATGGAGAAAATCGCCAATTAATTGATATTTTACCAGGTAGAACACTTCATGAATTGATTTCTTTCTTTATGAAGTTTTCCCGTAAACAACGTTTAAAAGTGAAATATTTAGTGATGGATATGAATGCTTCTTATCAAAACCTTATTAAAACAGTATTTCCAAATGCCGTAATTGTAGTGGATCGTTTCCATATTATTCAGCATATGAATCGTAATTTTAATCAACTTCGAGTTGTGATTATGAAACAATTCTCTGCAAAATCAACACAACAGAAGACATTAAAACGTTACTGGAAAGTACTCTTAAAGCCTAGTGATGAATTAGATGAAGAAAAATTAAGGTACAATTATCACTTCAAAACCTATCTTACTCAAGCTCAATTGGTAGAAAAATTATTGAATTTTGATGAAGAATTATCAGATGCATATGATTTTATTCAAGAACTTAGAAAAGCTTACAAGAAGAAAGATTATGAGGCATTTATGACATGTATAAAAGAGATTCCAAAACAATTACCTTATGAATTTAAGAAAAAGTTTGAAGTGTTTAAACGTTTTAAGAATGGGATTTATCAAGCATTTATGACGGGATATTCCAACGGAGCTATTGAAGGAACGAATAATTTAATTAAAGTGATTAAACGTGTGGCATATGGATATCGAAATTTTGAGAATATGAAATTAAGAATTAAGATTATCAAAGGGTGTTTCTTTACCCCGGTCAATAGAAAGTCATTATGATTTAAGAAAGGTTGTATAGAGTCGTTTTAACTTGACAATGAGCCTCCATGGGCATGTTGAATTGGGGGAAGCGAAAAATAAGATTAAATTTCACAGCCCCCAAACCGCTAATCGCGGATAACATGCCCCTGCTCATTATAAAGTTAAAACTAGATTTCGTTCATAGTTATGTTTGTGGTTGATTGTTAAATCGATTAAATCTTTAATTTTCTTCCACCATGTTCATTTAAAATTAAAGACTTAATTTGGTGTTAAATTTTATTCACCAACAGAATTTGTCGATGAGCCAATTTTATGAGAGTATTGGATATGTATGTGATAAAACTCAGAAGAGATTTATTAAGAAGTTGGATTAGATAATTTTATAAATAAGAGCACATGACTTTAAGAGTAGAATCTTTTAGTTGTGTGCTTTTTATATGTGTAGTTAAATAGTTTCAAAAATAATGCTATAATAGGAATAAAAACAATATAAAAACATCATAATAGGAGAGTTCTAAATGGCAAAAGTTGAAGGAAATAAAGAAGGTTTACAAAGAGCAGAATTACATAGAAAAATTTGGGCAATTGCGGATGAAGTTCGAGGTTCTGTAGATGGATGGGACTTTAAACAGTTTATATTAGGAATACTATTCTATCGATTTATTTCAGAAAATATCACAGCGTTTTTCAATATTGCCGAGCATGAAGCTGGAGATTTAAGTTTTAATTACGCAGAATTATCTGATGAAGAAGCATTAAGAGATTTTAAACCAAACACAGTAGAAGATAAAGGATTTTTCATTTTACCAAGTCAATTATTTGAGAATGTTGTTAAAACGGCAAAAGAAAATGAAAACTTAAACATTGATCTAGCGAATATCTTTTCAGCAATTGAAGGCAGTGCTCAAGGCTTCGCTTCAGAAGACGATATTAAAGGTTTGTTTGAAGATGTAGATACGTCTAGTAATCGTTTAGGAGTAACTGTTGCTGAGAAAAATGCTTGTTTGACAAAAATTCTACAAGGAATTGCAGCGATTGACTTTGGAAACTTTGAAGAGAATGAGATTGATGCTTTTGGAGATGCTTATGAATTTCTAATTTCTAACTATGCTAGTAACGCAGGGAAATCTGGTGGGGAATTCTTCACGCCACAAACGGTGTCAAAATTATTAGCCAAATTAGTAATGGATGGTCAAATAAAAATTAATAAAGTATACGATCCTACTTGCGGTAGTGGAAGTTTATTACTACAAATGAAAAAACAATTTGATGAACATATTATTGAAGAAGGTTTTTATGGTCAAGAGATTAATATGACGAACTATAACCTAGCTCGTATGAATATGTTTCTTCATAATGTAAATTACAATAATTTCTCTATTTTAAGAGGAGATACTTTATTAAATCCACTTCATAATGATGAGAAACCATTTGATGCAGTTGTTTCAAATCCACCGTATTCAATTAGTTGGGTAGGTGATGCAGATCCAACACTAATTAATGATGAACGCTTCGCACCAGCTGGTAAATTAGCACCAAAATCGTATGCTGACTTTGCCTTTATTATGCATTCATTAAGCTACTTATCAAGTAAGGGAAGAGCAGCGATTGTTTGTTTCCCGGGGATTTTTTATCGAAAAGGGGCAGAAAAAACAATTCGACAATATTTAGTAGACAATAACTTTGTAGATTGTGTGATTCAGTTACCAGACAAACTATTTTTTGGAACATCAATTGCTACTTGTATTCTAGTGATGTCGAAAAATAAAACAGAAAATAAAGTATTATTTATAGATGCTAGTCAAGAATTTAAAAAAGAGACGAATAATAATATTTTAGATAATTTAAATATTGAAAATATTTTAACTCAATTTAGAGATAGAACAGATAAAGAGCACTTCGCACGTTATGTAGATACGAGTGAAATTAAAGAAAATGATTATAACTTATCAGTGTCAAACTATGTTGAAAAGGAAGATACTAGAGAAGTGATTGATATTAAAGTACTAAATCAAGAAATTGAAGAAACAGTTAAAAAGATTGATTCACTTCGCCAATCTATTGATAACCTTGTTAAGGAGCTTGAGAGTGATGAATAATGAGATTAGTTTTTTAATGTATTCGTTAGATGAAGAAGATGTGAATGTTAATGTCAGAATAGCAGAAGATACTATATGGCTATCTCAAAAAGCGCTAGCAGAACTATTTGGTATAGATAGAACAGGGATAGGAAGACATTTAAAAAATATTTTTGAAGAAGGAGAACTTGATGAAACAGAGGTATGTGCAAAATTTGCACACACCACTGAACATGGAGCTATAGAAGGGAAAAAACAGACCCGTGATTTAAATTATTACAATTTGGATGCCATTATTTCTGTCGGTTATAGAATTAATTCAAAAAAAGCGACAGCTTTTCGAATTTGGGCAACCAATGTATTAAAAGAATATATGATAAAAGGCTTTGCCATGGATGATGAACGTCTAAAACAAGGGACAGATTTATTTGGAAAAAATTATTTCAAAGAACTTTTAGAACGAATTCGTGATATTCGTTCGAGTGAAAAAGTATTTTATCGCCAAGTACTAGACTTGTTTGCCACTTCAATTGATTATGATGGAAATAGTGAAGAAGCAAGAAGATTCTTCTCAACTGTACAAAATAAAATGCATTATGCAATACATCATCATACGGCAAGTGAATTAATTGTTAATCGAGTAGATGCTCAAAAAGATTTTATGGGATTAACTACTTTTAAAGGAGAGTTACCTACAATCACCGAAGCAAAAACTGCTAAAAATTACTTAACAGAAAAAGAATTGAGAGGATTGAATCGATTAGTTTCAGGATATTTGGACTTTGCAGAAATACAAGCAGAACGAGAAATTATTATGACGATGCAGGATTGGATTGATCATGTAGATAAAATATTAAGAGCAACTGGAGAAGATGTATTAGAAAATGCAGGAAAAGTTTCACGCTCACAAATGGAGAAGAAAGTGAATGAGGAATATAAAAAATATTCACAACATACATTAACTCCAGTAGAAAAAGATTATTTAGAAGAACTTAGAAGTATAGAAAATATTGCAAAGAGAGGAGGAAAATAAATGACGAATATTTTGGAATTACTAAAACATGAAAAAGTGGAATGGAAGAAGTTAAAAAATATTCTAATAAGTATAAATACTGGCTTAAATCCAAGAAAAAATTTTGTGCTAAATGATAAAAGTGAAGTTTTAACTTCTTGGTACATAACAACAAAAGATTATTCACAAAATGAAAAAATAGAATTTTTAGAGAATAAAACGGCAAGAATAAGTGAAGAAGCAAGGAAAAAAATAAATCAGAGAAGTAGATTAGAAAAAGGAGATTTATTATTTTCTGCAGTAGGAACAGTAGGTAAAATTGCATTAGTAGATATAGAACCCTCAAATTTTGATGTTAATGAATCAACTTTTATTTTAAAACCGGATTATAGCATAGTTAATAATAGATATTTAATGTATTACCTTAGAGGAAGTGTGTTTCAGGATAAATTACATTCCAAATTGAGGGGGAGTACATTGTCTGGTATAAGAAAGGGTGATTTGGAATGTATGGAAATCCCAATTCCATCACTAGAAACTCAAGAAAAAATAGTAGAAATACTTGACAAATTCACAAATTATGTTAAGGAACTTCAGTCGGAACTTCAGTCACGTAATAAACAATATGAATATTATAGAGATATGTTATTAAGTGAAGACTACTTAAATAAGGTAACTAAAAAAATGGAAGAAGATCGAATATTAAAAATAGTTCAACTAGATGAAGTTATCAAAATTAAAAATGGAAAAGATTGGAAAGAGTTAGAAGAAGGGGATATCCCTGTTTATGGAAGTGGTGGAGAGATGGGAGTTTACGTTAGTAAGTATGCTTATGATAAACCTACTGTTTTAATTCCAAGAAAAGGGTCTATTAAGAACGTATTTTATATTGAAACACCATTTTGGAATGTAGACACAATCTTCTATACTGAAATAGATGAAAGTAAGTTGATACCGAAGTATTTTTACTACTTTATTGAGTATTTTGATTTAAGTAAATTAAGTGAAAATTCAACACGGCCAAGTTTAACTCAGTCAACTTTAAATGGATTAAAATTTCCACTACCATCTCTTTCACTTCAAAATAAAATCGTAAAAATCTTAGATAAGTTTCAAGTAATGCTTGCAGATACGAAAGGATTACTCCCCGAAGAAATAGCACAACGTCAAAAACAATATGAATATTACAGAGAAAAACTATTGACATTCGAAACAGATTGTGATAGCACGCACGCACGCACGCACGCACGTTGATATTGTCTAATCATTATTATGAACTTTTACAAGAAGTATCAAAAATTGTTGGCGTTATAACTGAAAATAAAGTAGAGATAAAAACACTAGGTGAAATATGTATTATTAATAGAGGGGCTTCTCCAAGACCTATTTCTAAGTATATAACAACAAATTATGAAAATAGTATTCCTTGGATAAAGATAGGCGATACATCATTGGGAAGTAAATGTATTTTAGGTACGAAAGAAAGAATTACATTAGAAGGTGCAAAAAAATCTAGAGTATTGAAAAAGGGCGATTTTATTTTATCGAATTCTATGAGTTATGGAAGACCATATATTTTAAATATAAGCGGAGCAATACATGATGGATGGGCAAGTATTAGTGATTTTAAAGAGTATTTAATTTCTGATTATCTATATTATTATTTGTCATTAGGTGCTACTCAAAATTATTGGAAATTAAAAATGAATACTTCATCAGTAAGTAATTTGAATTCAGAAATTATTAAGAGCTTACCTATTATTATTCCCCCTCTCCACGTCCAACAACACATAGTATCAATATTAGACAAGTTCGACACATTAGTACATGATATAAAAGAAGGATTACCCAAAGAGATAGAGTTACGTCAAAAACAGTATGAATACTGGCGTGAACAGTTATTAAGTTTTAATCGATAAGTTACGTAGAGAGGAGTAAATATTATGAAAGAAGATCAAGCACTGTATCAGACATCTACGATTGCAGAAATGACAAATGGGATTATTTTAGCGAATTTTGAGAAAACTAGTAGAATTCAAGAAGCTGCTTATCAAAGCGAAGCAGAGTTAGAAAAAGAAATGATTGCCAACTTAGTTGATCAAGGTTATGAATATTTAAAAGTTCAAACGAATGAAGATTTATATAATAACTTGAAAATTCAGTTGGAAAAACTCAATCAAATTTCGTTTAATGAGAGCGAGTGGAGAAGATTTTTAGCGGAATATCTAGATATCCCAAGTGAAGGGATGATTGAGAAAACTAGAAAAGTTCAAGAAAATCATATTCATGATTTTACCTTTGATGATGGGCATCGAAAAAATATCCGTATTATTGATAAGAAAAATATTCATAATAACTTTATCCAAGTAACGAATCAAGTAAAAGGTGAAGGAACTCATAAAAATCGATATGATGTAACGGTCTTAGTAAATGGATTGCCGCTAGTGCATATTGAATTGAAAAAACGAGGCGTTAGTCTTCAAGAAGCCTTTAATCAAATTCATCGATATAGTAAAGAAAGTTTCAATAGTGAGCATTCTTTATATAAATATGTTCAGATTTTTGTGATTTCTAATGGAACGTATACAAGATATTTTGCCAACACAACGGCTCAAAATAAAAATCATTATGAATTTACTTGTGAATGGGCAGATGCCAAAAATAAAGTAATTCGAGATTTAGAAGATTTTACAAAAACATTTTTTGAAAAACGTGTACTATTAGAAGTGTTAACAAAATATTGTGTATTTGATGTTAATAATACTTTACTAATTATGCGTCCTTATCAAATTGCTGCAACAGAACGTATTTTGTGGAAGATTCGATCTAGTTTTGAAACTAAAAAATATGGTAAGACTGAAGCGGGAGGTTTTATTTGGCATACAACAGGTTCAGGTAAAACTTTAACTTCATTCAAAGTAGCAAAACTGGCAACTTCATTAGATTTTATTGATAAAGTGTTTTTTGTTGTAGATAGAAAAGATTTAGATTATCAAACGATGAAAGAGTATCAAAAATTCCAACAAAATAGTGTGAATGGTAGCAAAGATACTAAAGAATTGAAAAAATCCATTGAAAGTATGGATGACAGAATTGTTGTGACAACGATTCAAAAGTTAAATGAATTTATAAAAAAATATCGTCAACATGAAATCTATGATAAACATTGTGTATTGATTTTTGACGAATGCCATCGTTCTCAATTTGGTGAAGCACAGAAAAATATTCGAAAAACATTTAAAAAGTATTATCAATTTGGATTTACAGGAACTCCTATTTTTGCTGAAAATTCTTTAGTTGGAGATACAACAGCTGGAATGTTTGGAGCTCAGTTACATAGCTATGTCATTACAGATGCGATTCGTGATGGAAAAGTTCTAAAATTCAAAGTCGATTATAATAATATTCAAGCTAAATTTAGAGATGCTGAAACAGAGGATGACGAGAAAAAATTAAAACATGTAGAAAAACAGTTACTACTTCATCCAGAAAGAATTACTGAAATTACGAAATATATTTTAGAAAAGTTCAATGCGAAAACACACCGTAATGAGTATTATACGATTAAAGATAGACGATTGAATGGATTTAACGCTATGTTTGCAGTCCAAAGTATTGATGCTGCAAAAATGTATTATGAAGAATTTGAACGTCAACAAGCAGCGTTGCCAGAAGAAAAACGATTGAAAGTTGCGACGATTTATAGTTTTGCAGCAAATGAAGAACAATCTTCAGCTGGTGAAATAGTTGATGAAACTTTCGACGTTTCACATATGGGATCTACTGCAAAAGAATTTTTAGATAAAGTAATCGCAGATTATAATGAACAATTTAAAACAAACTTTTCAACAAATGGAAATGAGTTTCAAAATTACTACAAAGACCTATCTTTAAAAGTAAAACAAAAAGAAATTGATTTACTTATTGTTGTAGGAATGTTCTTAACAGGGTTTGATGCTCCAACGTTGAATACACTATTTGTGGATAAGAATCTAAGATATCATGGATTAATTCAAGCATATTCCAGAACAAATCGTATCTTAAATAAAGTGAAAACTTTTGGGAATATCGTTTGTTTCCGTGATTTAGAAAAGGCAACTAAAGATGCTATTAAGACTTTTGGAGATGAAAATAGTCTTAAAGTAATCATCGAAAGAAAATTTGAAGACTACATGTATGGTTATATCGATGAAACTACGGGTGAAAAAGTGCCGGGATATAAAGATATTAGTGAAGAAATATTATCGAAATTCCCAGAACCGACTGAGATTACAAGTGAGGCTGATAAGAAAACTTTTGCACAATTGTTTGGCAATCTGATTAAATTAGATAATATTCTGAAAAATTACGATGAATTTGAAACGGTGGAAAAGAGTATCACTGAAAGACAAAAGCAAGACATGAAGAGTGCGTATATTGAAATTAGAAATGAAGTATTAACATCTAAGGGATTAGATGGAGGCAATTCAAGTGAAAAAAATGGAGCAGCATTGGTTGATTTTTCAGATGTAGAATTTGAGATTGATTTACTAAAAACTGATGAAATTAATTTAGATTACATATTAAAATTAATTTTGGAAAAAGCGAATGAGTTTGATGATAAGGAACGATTAAAAGCAGAAGTACGTAGAGTAATTCGTTCAAGTTTAGGTACAAGAGCTAAGGAAGAGTTAATTATTAGTTTTATTAATAACACCGACCTTTCAACATTAGAAAATGCAGAATCTATTTTAGAAGCCTTTTACATGTATGCAAGAAAAGAAAAGGAAAAAGAAATAGAAGCAGTAATTGATGCGGAAAATTTAAAAGATGATTCGAAAAGATTTATTGAAAAAGCGATTGAAAAAGGGCATGTTGAATATGCAGGAGATGAATTAGATAAAATCATCCCAGCTGTTTCAAGACGAGGCGGAGCAAGAGAACAGAAGAAATTAACCGTATTAGAGAAGATTAAGAAGGTTGTAGAAGTGTTTATTGGTATATAAAAAAAGTAGTATAAAAAGGGAGCAATACTATGTTGTATTCTGAAAGAAATGGTTTTCGAAAAAATAAAGAAAAGACGGATAAAATAGAGCGGATAGCATATAAATTATTGTTGGATTGTTGTGAAAAATATAAAAGAAATTTAACATATCAATTCCCCAAAAAAGAGTATCATAGTTTTACTGACAAATCCTACACTACTTTTGATGAAACTAATTTTATAAATACTCTTAAATTATTAATTCCAGATTTATATATTAACGAAGCAGGGAAAGTAGATCTTCCCAGTGAAGAAAATTATAATCAACTTGCTTTGATTGATTATATAGAATTTTTTGCTCAAAATATTATGGACATCCGAGTGACGTGGAATAATTCTATATATAGAAATTTCGAGTATATTGATTGTTTAAGTACAAAAAATATAAGAGATAACTTTAGAGATGAAATTAATAATATTTTCAATCTAGCAGGTTTAACTTTTGAACTAACTGCAAACGGAAATATTGAGAGGATTAATGAATGCTGTTCTTTTGTAGATGAGATACAAAAGGATATTGAAAAAGTTAATGAAGATGGATTAGAGAAATTGTTGGAAGAAGCTGTTAAATTATATAAAGATCCAAATCCAGTGTCACAAAAATATGCAGTTGAAAAATTATGGGATGCATTTGAAAGATTAAAAACGTACTATGATGCGAATAAAAGACAGTCTGCAAATAAATTAGTTGATTCTATGGCAACAAATAATGAATATTTTTTACAAATATTTAGTAATGAGTTTCATGTACTAACTAAAATTGGAAATGAGTGTAGAATTCGTCATCATGAAATGGATAAGATAGAAATTTCCGAAGAGTATTATGATTATTTATTTCAAAGATGTATTTCTCTTATAGGATTAGCGATTAAATATTTAGATAAATAAGTTTCTTTTATAAAAAAATAATCCCAAATTAACGTTCAGATTAGGATAAAATTACTGTAGAATATCACCATTTACTATCAAAAATAAAGGATGATAACAATATGAAATTAGGGAAATTAGAAGAAGTTGATATTAGAGAAGTATGGAAACATGAGCAATATGATTTTTCAGAATGGTTATCTAAAGAAGAAAATATTGAGTTGCTAAATGATGAAATAGGGTTAACATTGACAGATATACAAAAAGAAGTCTTTGTGGGGACTTATCGTTGTGATTTAGTAGCAAAAGATGAAACAACGGGGATTAAAGTTATTATTGAAAATCAATTAGAAGCAACTAACCATGATCATTTAGGCAAAATTATTACATATGCTTCAGGGTTGGATGCTAACGTTGTTATTTGGATTGTTAAAGAAGCAAGAGAAGAACATAGAAGTGCGATAGAGTGGCTAAATAATAAGACAACTAATGAACTATCATTTTTTCTAATGGAAATTCGTGCTTATAAAATTGGAGATTCGTTGCCTGCTCCTAAGTTTGTGGTAGTAGAAAAACCAAATGATTTTGTGAAAACAGTAAATACAGGTATGGATAGTGGAGAGTTAAGTAAAGCCCAGGCTGAAAGATTGATTTTTTGGAATAGATTTAATGAAGTGTTGATTTCAAGAAATAAACCGTTTAATGTTAGAAAAGCCACAACAGACCATTGGTATTCTGTTGCGCTTGGTACGAGCGAAGTACATATAGAAGTTACATTGGTAAACAAAACTAATAGTATAGGAATCGAAGTCTACATTAAAGAAAATAAGAATTTGTTTGATAAATTATTCACCGTGTCTGAAGAAATAGAAAATGAGTTAGGGTTTAGTATGGAATGGATGCGATTGGATCATAAAAAAGCATCAAGAATTATTTGTTATATTGAGGGATTAGATTTTGATAATCATGAAAATTACGATGAACTAATGAATGAAGTAATTGACAAAGTGATTGTTGTTAGAAATGTTTTTAGAAAATATTTGTAATTGCAAAAAGAACGCTCAATGATTGCGAGCGTTCTTTTGGTTTACATAGTTTTTAGTATAAGAAGTATTTGTCGCAAAATTTGCGACAGTTGAAGTATCTAATTCTTCTTTTGCTGTGCTCTCCTTTAGTTTCGTTTCACTTAATTCATACCCTCTCAACGACTTCACAAATCCTATCAAAGCAATAATCTCTAATAATGAGATTCCCTTTGGCGGTTTTCAAAGGTGGAAGGTAGTGATTCTTTCTAGTAACTCTATCACAAGCAGCCATTGTTCGGTCTTTTAACTTCAATAGTTCTTCTTGGTTAAATGCCCCTGATACTTCTGCCATCCAAAAGTATAATTCCCCACATTTGACAGAATAAGGGAATGGTTTAAGAGGATCTGATTGGTGGGCACAATAACATTCAATTAAATGCCACCACTGTGTAGGTTTTGCTTCAAGATAATTCACTTCAACACCATGCTCTTTGGCATAAGTAATATATCCCTCACGTTCTTGTTGATAGCCTGACTTGATTAAAGATTCTGTTATCGGACAAGGAGTAACCTTTTTATCATAGTAAAAATTTTGTACTTGTTGATTGTTCATGATGTTTCTCCTTTAATTTTCTTAATGAATAATTATCCAATCCTCACATTACGTTCATAGCTAATATTGTGTTCCTTACAAAACTCTTCGAATTTTCTTGAGTCAAAATGATTGCCAAATTCTTTTTTCAATAGTTTTTTAGTATCATGATTCAATGGGATATTGAGATGATGCAAGAGATTAGTGAAGTTTGTATCATCTAACAAGTAAGTGACTTCATAATCGTCCCCATCAAAAATATCGACATCATAATCTTCATAGCCAATGATTACTGAACCATCTGGATTAAGTGTGAATAAAAATGCGCTGTCTGTCATTTTTGAACCTTCTTTCTATTTCAGACTTAGTTTTCCTTTGTTATCACCGATAACCGTTCCACTAGTACCAATTCCGAGATAGACTTTGTCATTATTAGAAGTGGTTCCTACAAAACGAAGTTCTGGAAGTACTTTTCCAGTGTATGTCGTGCTGCTTGGAAAGACGTAAACATCTATAATGCCTGCATCAAGAGGGAGTGAAGGGTCGGTTCCTCCGAAGCTAACATTATAATCTATGAGTTCTTTAGACTGCTTGGTAATTTGAACGGTCCATTTATTAACCCATTTTTCAGGAAAATCAATCGTAAAATACTCATTTTCGTAATGAACTTTTGCACGTTTTTCTTGTTCTTCTGTTATTGTTTGAATACGTGAATTCATTTTTTCGATAGTTTCATGAATTTTTGTAATTGTTTCTTCTATTGTTGAATCATTTGATAGAATTTCTTTTTCTTGAGTGATTGTGCTTAGAAGTGCTTCTAAGTTCGATTTTTTTGTTTGTAAGTTTTCTAAATCATTTTCTTTTTCAAGTTCAATAATAGTATTATCTCTTAAAACAATTTGATTATTATCAGTAAAATAATGTTTCATTTCTGAAAGAGTATGGGAATATGTTTCAGTAAGTTTACCGTTTGTCCCTTTATCTTTTTGATAAGTTTGATATTCATCTGTAAGAGATTTGAAACGTTTTAATTTTTCTTCTCGAGTTTCTTCTTTAGAAAAATCTTGAAATTGTTGTTCAATAGCATCAATTTTTTTATTGGTAGATAGTTGGTGTGCTATTGGAATAAATAAAAGAAATACGGACAAGATAACAAAAATACTTCCTGAGATTAAAATAACTTTTTTCTTATTCATCAATCATTCCTCCCTTATAAGTTAATTATATCAATACTAAAAGATACTTATCAAATTATTTTCTACGTCCAAAAAGTAATAAATCAGACTGTTCAAAATAGTGGCAATGGTGATAAAAGCTGGGAAACAGCTTTTATCACAGGGGGAAATCGAGACCGAGGCTCGATTTTTAGATATGAGACCCCAAAGGGGGCTGCTATCGTCTCTTGCCACAATTTCAAAGAAAAGTCTGTTTTATTACGAAGTTTAGGGATGCCTATTTCTGATTTAATCAACCTATGCTATAATCAGTCAAACCCATAGAATAAAAATGAGGAGAATCACTTTGAAATTATTGAAAATTGATCGATTACTATTGGAAACGACAAAACTTCCTATGGTAAAAATTGATAGAGAACTATTTTTAAGAAAAGAACTAAGGGATCGATATCGTCCAGAAGTAGTTGAATTAGCGATTCAATATAATCCAGCATATGCAGGAATTTCAGTAGAAGATATTAATCAAATTGCAAAAAGTTGTATTAAAGGAGAGGCTACCCAAGTAAGTACAATTTCTGCAGCAGCGGGACTTCCAGGAGGCTTTGCGATTCTTGGCTCACTTCCAGCAGATCTAGCGCAATATTTTGCTCATATTTTACGAGTTTTGCAAAAGTTAATTTATTTATATGGTTGGAGTGAACTGAATTTTGATGCAAAAGAAATGAATGAAGAAACAAAAAATTTACTCATTTTATTCATCGGAATAATGTTTGGTGTTAATAGCGCAGTAAATACGGTTCATGCTTTATCCGCGCAAATTGCAAAACAAGTTGCAAAAAAATTACCTCAACATGCCTTTACTAAAGGATTCATTTATCCAATCGTCAAAAAAATTGCGTCTATTCTTGGCGTTCAAATGTCTAAAAAAATATTTGCCAATGGAGTGTCCAAAGTTGTTCCAGTAGTGGGCGCAGTAACTTCTGGTGCATTGACGTATATTACTTTCAATGCAATGGCAGAAAAATTGAGAAAACATTTAGCAAAAGATGACTTAGCAAATATTGAAATTTATAAAGAAAAATCAGCTTCTCTAGTAATCGATGCTGAATTTATAGAAGAATAATTGGAAATCTTATCTCTCTGTCGAATGATGGAGGGATTTTTTCGCTACATAGATTATGAAGCAAATATATTGCAATGATAGCGTTTGAATGATATGATGGAATACCTGTTGTTAATGGGATTTAATAGATTTTTTTGATTGAATTTTTTGTATTAAAAATTTATGTAAATTTGTATTGAATACTCTAGCAAAGGTCTTTAAAAATTGTATCATTCCACTAAAGAAATTTGTAGCCAAACAGTCAAATAAAAGTGGTTATGAACGTTTTCAAAAGTCAAAATGATAACTGTTTTTTTCGGAATAAATCCTAAAATGTTTAGAAAATAGTATAAAATAATGATTGATTTTTAAAATTTTCTTGACAAGCAAAAAAAGATATGTTAAATACTTGACGGTTATTTTTTGAAGGATTTTTGAAACGCCATTTTTCAAATTTTCTTTGGAAGAGAAAACTAGAAGGGAAGAATTATAAATGACACAATTTGATACACCAGAATACTTAGCAAAAGTGGATGCGTGGTGGCGCGCAGCTAACTATATTTCAGTAGCACAAATGTACTTGAAAGATAATCCACTATTACGTCGTCCTGTACAAAAAGAAGACGTTAAACTACATCCAATCGGACACTGGGGAACAATCGCAGGACAAAACTTTATTTATGCACACTTAAACCGTGCTATTAACAAATATGACTTAGATATGTTCTACATTGAAGGGCCTGGACACGGTGGACAAGTAATGGTATCTAACTCTTACTTAGATGGTTCTTATACTGAATTATATCCAAATATTACGCAAGATGAAGCTGGCTTCAAACAATTGTGTAAAATTTTCTCATTCCCAGGAGGAATTGCATCACATGCTGCTCCTGAAACTCCTGGTTCTATTCACGAAGGTGGAGAATTAGGTTACTCATTATCTCACGCAACAGGTGCTATCTTAGATAACCCTAACGTAATTGCTGCTGCAGTTATCGGAGATGGAGAAGCAGAAACAGGCCCATTAGCAGCTGGTTGGTTCTCAAACACATTCATCAACCCTGTAAACGATGGTGCTGTACTTCCAATTCTTTACTTAAACGGTGGTAAAATCCACAACCCAACAATTTTAGCTCGTCGTACTGATGAAGAATTAACTCAATTCTTTAACGGTTTAGGATGGGATGCAATTTTCGTTGAAGGAACTGATCCTGAAAAAGTTCACCCATTAATGGCTGAAAAATTAGACGAAGCAATTGAAAAAATTCAAGCAATCCAAAAAGAAGCTCGTGCTAAAAAAGCTGAAGAAGCAACAATGCCTCATTGGCCAGTATTAGTAGTACGTACACCAAAAGGATGGACTGGTCCAAAAGAATGGAACAGCGAACCAATCGAAGGTGGATTCCGTGCTCACCAAGTTCCAATTCCAGTATCAGGTGAATCAATGGAACACATCGATGCATTATTAGACTGGTTGAAATCATACCGTCCAGAAGAATTATTCGATGAAAACGGAAAATTAGTAGAAGAAATCGCTGCTATTTCACCAAAAGGTGACCGTCGTATGAGCATGAACCCAATCACTAATGCAGGGGTTGTAAAACCAATGGAAATTACTGATTGGACTAAACATGCTGTTGATACTTCAACTCCAGGTGCTATCCAAAAACAAGATATGATTGAATTTGGTAAATTTGCAGCTGACTTAGTAAAAGCGAACCCAGAAAACTTCCGTATTTTCGGACCAGATGAAACTAAATCTAACCGTCTAAACGAAGTATTCAAAGCAACTAACCGTCAATGGGTTGGTCGTCGTGATGAAAGCTATGATGAATGGATTTCACCAGTTGGTCGTGTTATCGATTCACAATTATCAGAACACCAAGCAGAAGGATTCTTAGAAGGATATGTATTAACAGGTCGTCACGGATTCTTCGCTTCATACGAATCATTCTTACGTGTAGTAGACTCAATGATTACTCAACACTTCAAATGGTTACGTAAATCTAAAACTCACGCTCCATGGCGTAAAAACTATCCATCATTAAACTTGATTGCAACATCAACAGTGTTCCAACAAGACCACAATGGATATACTCACCAAGATCCAGGTTTATTAACTCACTTAGCTGAGAAAAAACCAGAATTCGTACGTGAATATTTACCAGCAGATACAAATAGCTTGATGGCAGTTATGGCTGAAGCTTTAAGTTCAGAAGATAAAATTAACTTAATCGTTTCATCTAAACACCCACGTCCTCAATTCTACTCTGTAGAAGAAGCTAAAGAATTAGTAAGCGAAGGATACAAAGTAATTGACTGGGCTTCAACTGTTAAAGATGGCGAAGAACCAGATGTAGTAATCGCTGCTGCAGGTACTGAACCAAACTTAGAAGCATTAGCAGGTATTTCAATCTTGCATAAACAATTCCCAGAATTGAAGATTCGCTTCATCAACGTTGTAGATATCTTAAAATTACGTTCTCCAAAAGTTGATCCTCGTGGTTTATCTGATGAAGAATTCGATAAATTATTTACAGCTGACAAACCAGTAGTATTCTGCTTCCACGGATATGAAGGTATGATTCGTGATTTATTCTTCGATCGTAACAACCACAATGTTCATATCCACGGTTACCGTGAAAACGGAGATATTACAACTCCATTCGATATGCGTGTTCTTTCTGAAATGGACCGCTTCCACGTTGCAAAAGATGCTGCAGTTGCTGTATATGGTGACAAAGCTAGCGAATTTGCTGCGAAAATGGATGAAACAGTGGCATTCCACCACAGCTATATCCGTGAACACGGTGAAGATATTCCAGAAGTAGTAAGCTGGAAATGGGAAAACGTTAATAAATAATAACGATTTTGACTGAATAGGGCAGTCGTCTGAAGATAGATTTCTATCTGAGGGTGAGCCCTATTTTTTGTATAAAAATGAAACGACTTCAAAATATAAGGATTTGCTATTTTAATATAGAAAATATACTTCTTTATTATATGTCCACCGAATATAGACAAATCAAAGAAGAGTTTGCTATAATATTCACACAAGTAAAGGGGAGTGAAAATGATGAATAAAATGAAGTTTTTATTAGGTGCGATGGCGTTATCAACTTTTGTAGCAACAAACAATGTTCAAGCTGCTGAAAATGAAGGGGTAATTCCAAAATGTGTAGTTCAAGAGAACGCTCTTGTTAAAGGGGATGCACATGTACCTGTATCGAAGTGTGGACAACCATTTAGATATAGTACGCCTGAATGGAAAGTTGAAAAAGACGGCAGCAAAGTATTGTATCGTGATGGAAAACGTGCGTTAAAATGGCAAGCAGTCGATAATACTTGGGTATTTATTGGAGATAACTTTAAACCATTAAAAGGTTGGCAAGTATTACCGGTTGTTCAACAAGGTTTGATTAATGTTGTTGAAGGTGATGATATTCATACATCTGTACCAGATAAAGGTTATTTTTACTTTAATGAACAAGGCTATTTACAAGAAAAATGGGTGTTCGATGATGGACATTGGTACTACATTCCAGAACGTGGTGTTGTTTCAAAAGGTTGGGTAGAAGTAAAAGATAAATGGTATTATTTCGATACATCCGGAAGAATGCAAACAGGCTGGAAAATGCTGAATGGTGTTTGGTATTACTTAAATGAATCTGGTGCAATGGAAACTGGCTGGGTTCAAGTAGATGGTAAATGGTATTACTTCAACACCTCAGGTAGCATGCAAACGGGTTGGGTTCAATGGAACAATGATTGGTATTACTTTGCTTCATCAGGCGAAATGAAGACAGGCTGGGTTGAGTCATCAGGTAAATGGTATTTCTTAAAAGACAGTGGTAAAATGGCTGTTTCAGAAAAAACATCCGATGGCTATCAAGTAGATGCAACTGGAGCATGGGTTCGCTAGGAAAGCAGTTGACAGTTTCAAGGATTGTCAGTATACTGATAACAATTAAATCGAGAGCAATGATCAAGCGCAGTAGAGACTAGCATCGGAGCAACAAGAGAATTGTCGGTAGGTGCAAGACAATCCAACCTAGAATCGAAGTACACTTGAGAGCAAACTGTGGAAAACAGCGTCTATCCGCGATAAGGATTTGAGAGGTAGTTTTTAACTACAATAAGGGTGGTAACACGGCAAAGTCGTCCCTAATAGCTTTTGGGCTATTAGGGACTTTTTTATTTGCTTAAAAACTGTGTAAGAAAATTGCAACAATATAAGGAGGATTTGTATGAATATTATTGATGATTTAATGTGGCGTGGAGCCATTAATCAAATGACAGATGAAGAAGGGTTGCGTCAATTAACGCAAGAAAAAGCAGTCTCACTATACTGTGGTGTGGATCCAACAGGAGATAGTATGCATATTGGACATTTAATTCCATTTATGATTTTACGTCGTTTCCAATTAGCGGGTCACCGTCCAGTTATTGTTATTGGTGGAGCAACAGGTTCTATTGGAGATCCAAGTGGACGTACAAGTGAACGTGTTTTACAAACAAAAGAACAAGTACAACATAATGTTGAAAAACTAACCGCTCAAATGAAACGTTTATTCTTAACAAGCCAAGAAGACCAAGAAGCTGTTCGTTTAGTGAATAACTACGATTGGACTAAAGAACTATCATTATTAGACTTCTTACGTGATTACGGAAAACATTTCAACTTAAATACAATGTTAGCAAAAGATGTTGTTGCAAGTCGTTTAGAAGTAGGGATTTCATTTACAGAGTTTTCTTACCAAATTTTACAATCCATCGACTTTTTACAATTATTCCGTAAAGAAGATGTTCAAGTGCAAATCGGTGGAGCCGACCAATGGGGAAATATTACAGCAGGTTTAGAATTAATTCGTAAAGTGGAAGGAGCAGAAGCTCGTGCTTATGGATTAACAATTCCATTAATGTTGAAATCTGATGGTACTAAATTCGGAAAATCAGCTGGTGGCGCTGTATGGTTAGATCCAGAAAAAACAACTCCATATGAATTCTACCAATTCTGGTTAAACCAAGATGACCGTGATGTGATTAAATATATTAAATACTTTACATTCTTAGAAAAAGAAGAAATTGAAGCATTAGAAACAGCTGTACAAGAAGAACCACATAAACGTCAAGCACAAAAACGTTTAGCAGAAGAAGTAACTCATTTTGTTCACGGTGAAGCAGCATTACAAGATGCGTTGAAAATTACAAATGCTTTATTTACTGGTGGTGTTCAACAATTAAATGCGGATGAAATTGAACAAGGGTTCAAAAATATGCCAACATTTGAAAGTGAAAAAGTAGAACAAAACTTAGCAACTTGGTTAGTTGATTTAGGAATTGAGCCAAGCCGTCGTCAATCTCGTGAAGATATTCAAAATGGTGCAATCTCGATTAATGGAGAAAAAATTACAGATTTAGAACATGTGTGGACTCCAGAACAATCCTTTGAAGGACGTTTTGTATTAGTTCGTCGTGGGAAGAAAAAATATTTCTTAGTCAAATTAAAATAATATTTGCTGAAAAGGTTAGAGAAATCTAGCCTTTTCTTATGCAATTGTCATGAAAAATATGACAAATTAGGGGTTAAAAAAAGCGATTATATCAGCTATAAAACGAAATGTTACAGTTTTGTTACAATGAAGATACAATTCTGCGAAATTTAACATAAGGCTTTAGTCCTATGTTATGATGATACCAGTCAAGATTATAAGCACTTTCATATAGTGCCTTTTATATAAATAAAACCGTTTGGAGGGAATCATTTGAATAAGAGGTTATTAACTTTCGTAGTAACAGGAACAGCGTTAGCATTAGGTACATTAGCACCTTCAGTAAACGCTCAAGATATTGATTCGCAAATTAACTCAGCAAATTCTCAAATTCAAAATTTAAACAATCAAAAACAAGCAGTAGCAGGTCAAGTAGAACAATTATCTCAAGATTTAACAAATGTACAATCAAGAATTAATTCAGTTCAAGCAGAACAAGAAACTGCTAAAGCAAACTTAGAAGTACTAAAAGCAGAAATTTCAAAACTTGAAACATTAATTGCAGAACGTAATGAACGATTAAAAGATCAAGCTCGTGCAGTTCAAGTAAACGGTGCGCGTTCATACGTTGACTTCTTACTAAATGCAGACTCTATTACAGATGTAGTAAATCGTATTGGAGTAATTGTTGACTTAGTAGGTGCAAACCGTCAATTAATGCAAGAACAAGCTCGTGATAAAGAGCAAGTTCAAACAAAAGAAAAAGCTCAAAAAGATAATTTAGATCAACAAAAAGCAAATGAAGCACAATTACAAAATTTACAAACTGAATTAAGTGCAACATTTACAAAACATAAAGCAACTTTAGCAAATCTTTCAAATGAAGAATTAGAAGCAATCGCAGCACGTGATGGCTTAGTTCAAGAAAAAGAAAGATTAGCAGCTGAAAAAGCTCGTGCAGATGCTGAAAAAGCAGCAGCACAAAAAGCAGCAGAAGAAGCTAAAGAAGCAATGTTGAAAGCAACAGAAGAAGCAGTTGCAAAAGCAGCGGCTACTCCTGCAGCAGCTACAGCATCAACTCCAGCTACAATTGCAGCGAAGAGTGAAGCAGCTTCTTCAACAGCAGCAGCTACAGCGGCAACAACTCCAGCGCCAGCTAAAGCAGCAAATATCGTGGTAGGTGGCTCATTTGCAGCTCCAGACCCATCATTTGTAGCAGCTTTAAATGGTGGATACTTCGGACAATGTACTTACTATATGTATAATCGTTTCGCTCAATTAGGAGCACCAATTAGAACTACAGCATTAGGAAATGCAGCTGAATGGCCAGCAAACGCTGCAGCAGCAGGTTACGGAGTTTCTTCAACTCCTCGTGCAGGTACAGCAATTGTATTCCAACGTGGTGTAGGTGGAGCAGACCCTGTATATGGTCACGTTGGATTTGTTGAACGTGTAAATGCAGATGGATCATTATTCATCTCAGAAATGAACGTACAAGGTGTAAACGTAATTTCAACTCGTACAATTCCAGCAAGCGTTGCAGCTCAAGCAACATATATCAACTTCGGATTATAATATGAATGAAAGGATGGATTCCGTTAAGGAATTCATCCTTTTTTTGTCTTTTATGGAGGGGATGGTAGCGTATCTTTGAAGTGTCAGTAGTGGATTTGAGGGTGAGTGAAATTTTTTAAAAATCGTAAAAGATTTTTTGTAAAAAATGTTGATTTTTTTATAAAAAAAAGTTAAGATAAATTCATCGCTTTATTTAGTAAGTATTTGCTAAATAATCGACTCTCTAGACTAACGTTAACTTTCGCCGTGATTGACACCGAAGGCTAGCGTTTTTTTTTTATCGTTTTTTTGTGGAAAATGAGTTACAATAAGAAAAGTAATCAATGAAAGTGAAAGGAAGTGAATCGATGGATACTGCTCTATTAAAAGAAAAAATTCAAAAGAAAAGTAAGGAACTTGGTATCGATAAAATCGGATTTGCTTCTGCTGCACCATTTGATCATTTAGCTCAAGGGATGCAAGAATCTAAAGAGTTAGGACATACAACAGGATTTGAACATCCGATTTTAGAAGAGAGAATTTACCCAGAGAAGATTTTTGATTCTCCTAAGACGATTATTTCAATTGCCCTTGCATATCCTACTTTACCAAGTCAGAAACCTGAACGTGTAAAAGGTGAGCGACGTGGAGCTTTTGCGAGAGCTTCTTGGGGAGAAGATTACCATTTTATTTTATCTAGAAGAATGGAAGCTTTAATTGAATATATTAAAAGTGAAGTGAATCAAGAAGATGTTGCGTTTAAACCAATGGTGGATACAGGAGAGTTGATCGATGTCCGTGTTGCTGAACGTGCGGGGATAGGTTTTGTAGGAAAAAATGGTTTATTAGTGACAAAGGAATTTGGTTCCTATGTTTATTTGGGCGAATTAATTACGAATATTGAATTTCCAGTCGATGCTCCTGTTGATTATGGGTGTGGAGATTGTACACGTTGCGTAGATTTTTGTCCGACGAATGCTTTATTAGGAAATGGTAAAATGAATGCCCAACGTTGTTTATCGTATCAAACACAAACGAAAGGCTTTATGCCGAAGGAATATCGTAAAAAAATGGGGCATGTTATTTATGGTTGCGATATTTGCCAGCAAGTTTGTCCGTATAATAAAGGAAAAGATTTTCATTTACATCCTGAAATGGAACCGTCTGTAGAAGAAACTCATCCATTGTTAAAACCATTAGTGACGATTTCGAATAAGGAGTTCAAAGAACGGTTTGGAAAGATGGCTGGTTCATGGCGTGGGAAGAAGCCGCTACAGAGAAATGCCATTATTGCGCTAGCAAATTACCGTGATAAGACTGCAGTTCCTCTATTATTGAAAGTGATGAAGGAAGATATGCGACCTGTTATCAAAGGAACGGCGGCTTGGGCTGTGAGTGAGATTATTAGTGAGTCGAGTGAAGAACTAATTCATTATTTTACAGAAATGTTAGAAAAAGCACAAAAAATTGAAGCAACAACGAAAGAAGAAGCAGACTTAGTTGTTGAATTAGAAGAAGCGATTCAAACATTGCACGAAAAATTACCAAAAAATCCTGAGGAGGGATCTTATGACGATTAATCATATTGTATTATTTGAGCCACAAATTCCAGCGAATACGGGAAATATTGCACGTACTTGTGCTGCAACGAATTCACCGCTACATTTAGTGGGGCAATTAGGATTTTCAACAGATGATAAGCATTTAAAACGTGCGGGTCTAGATTATTGGAATGATGTGGATATTACGTATCATGATTCGTTAGAAGCATTTATGGAGTATTTAGGCAATCGTCCTATTTATTTAATTACAAAATTTGCTAATCATACTTATGATGAAGTCGATTTGGCAAAGGATGAAGAGCAATTTTTCATTTTTGGAAAAGAAACAACAGGATTACCAGAAGAATTTATGCGTGAACATGAAGAGAGTTGTTTAAGATTGCCGATGAATGATACTCATGTTCGTTCCTTAAACTTATCGAATACAGCAGCAATTGTTGTTTATGAAGCATTAAGACAGCAACAGTTTAAAGGCTTAGAATTAGTTCATACTTATGAACATGATAAATTGAAATAAGGAGACAGGCAGATGAAAAACATTCCTTTGTATTTATGGAATACGATTATTTATGCATTATGTACTCTTTCATTCGCATTACTAGCAGTGGTGGATAATAAATGGTATGCATTAGTTGCTGCTTTATTTGGAATTTCTAGTGCTTTTAATGCGTATCGATATGTTAAAGATAAACAGAAAAAAGAAGA
>NZ_CAURVV010000005.1:0-75563 GCF_963528315.1 uncultured Granulicatella sp.
AAAATACCGACCTCCAAATGTTAGATTTTCGGTCTAACTTTTTGGGGTCGGTACAGCGAAGCTGCTGCCGTCCTTGCTACATAAGAAAAGTCTTATAAAAAAAATTATACTATTTCAACGAATCTTTCACTAATCCGAAGATAAACTGAGTTGAGTCAAATGGTTGTAAATCGTCCATTTTTTCCCCTAATCCAATAAATTTAACAGGAATATTCATTTCATGACGAATCGATAAAATTACGCCACCTTTGGCAGTCCCATCTAGTTTGGTTAAAATTAAACCTGTTACATCAATCGTTTCTTTAAATTGTTTTGCCTGAACTAAAGCGTTTTGTCCAGTTGTCGCATCTAATACTAATAAAGTTTCATCTGCACCCGTTTCAATTTCTCTAGAAATAATACGGTTCATTTTTTCTAATTCTTTCATTAAGTTCACTTTATTTTGTAGACGACCCGCTGTATCAATTAATAAATAATCGATATTTTCTGCTTTTGCTTTTTTAATGGCATCATACACTACAGAAGAAGGATCTCCACCTTCTTTACCACTAACAACAGGCACACCTACACGTTCGCCCCAAATTTCTAATTGTTGGATAGCTCCAGCACGGAATGTATCGCCCGCTGCTAATAATACAGAATGGCCTTCTTGTTTTAATCTCCAAGCAATTTTACCAATTGTAGTTGTTTTACCAACACCATTAACCCCAACAAATAGTAATACAGTTGGTCTACCTTCAGCTTTTGCTAAAGTTGCTAAATTGTCTTCCCCTTTTTCATAAATGTCTACCATTTTTTCAATAATAACTTGTTTAACATCATGAGCATTTTTAGCATTTTTCAAACGAACTTCATCTCTTAAAGCATCCGTAATTGCTAACGTCATTTCAAAGCCTACATCTGAAGAAATAAATGTTTCTTCTAAATCATCGAAGAAATCTTCATCAATCGTTCTAAAATCTGCTAAAAATTCATTTAAATGATCCGAAAAACTTTTACGAGTTTTTTGCATTCCTTGGTCATATTTATCAATAATAATTGAAGTTTCTTGTTCTTGCTGTTTAATAACAGCATCTTCACCAGTAAAGGCACGTTTAATACGATCAAATAATCCCATTATTTCACTCCTTCTCTTTCACGTTTATTTTGTTCTAAAATGTGATAAATAGCATGAGCTACCCCAGATTCTTCATTTGTCTTCGTAATGAATTTTGCTACTTCTTTTACTTCTGGAGAACCATTACCCATTGCTACTGGGAATCCAACAGTTGTTAACATTGATAAATCATTTTCTTCGTCTCCACAAGCTGCAATTTCCTCTACTGTAATTCCTAAAATTTCAGCTAAATGCGTTAACCCTGTTCCTTTAGAAACTTCTTTTGGAACTACTTCTAATAAGAAAGTACGAGACTTCATACAATTAAATTTTTCAAAGAAAGCTTGTGGTAATTGACGAATTCCTTCATCTAATAGTGATTCTTCAATACATAGCACTGCTTTATAAAATACATGGCTTGCTTCAAATTCCAATGGATTTTTTTTAATAAACTCAATTGGATGTGGTAATCCTGGATAAATAGAAGGTCTTCCTTCAGGATAAGTTGTTTCATAAGCTCTTTCTAAATCAATCATAACAAGAGGTAAGCCAACTTTATACGCTTCTTCATAACAGTATTGCATATCATCTCTTGAATGACCTTGTTTAAATAAAATTTCTTGTGATTTTGTTTTTTGAATAATTCCACCATTGTAATTGATAGAAAAATCATCATCACCTAATAATTCTAATTCTTCTAATAAATGATAAATACTCATTAAAGGACGACCTGTACAAAGAACAATTTTGACTCCTTGTTCTTTAGCAAGTTGAATAGCTTTTTTATTTTCAGGTGTTACTTTTTTATCATCTGTTAGTAATGTTCCATCTAAGTCTAGTGCAATGACTTTTATCATACAATCTCTCCTTTTTTACTCTATGGAATCTGTATCCTAGAACCATCATTCAACACTTTACTATATATGTGTTGCTTTGATTTCATTCTTGTATTATACCAAATTTTTAGGTTTGTGACTATTCCTAAAGAAAAAGCCATATCACTAGGATATAGCTTCTTTGTTTTTTATTATTCGATAAGTCCTAAGGTGATCAATTAAATTTACAAACATGCTTTGTCGAATACCCTATATAATTTTCAATAATAAGCTTATCTTCTACTTCAATGCAAAAAATTCATCTCGTAGAATTCCATATTTTATAGAATCGTAGTAAGTTCCTTTATAATAACGAACTTTTCTAATTCTAGCTTCTTGAGTCATCCCTAATTTTTCTGACAGTCTCATCATGCCAGGATTACCACTCCAAGTTGTTAGTCCCACTCGTTCAATTTCTGGGAAATCTTTAAAACAAATTCCAATCCATTCTTGTAAGGCAGACGTTCCAATACCGTGAGACCATAATGAATCATCATAAATAACAATTCCTATTTCTAACCAACGAGTTCTAATGTCTTCCCAATAGCGCGTAACAACTCCAATAATTCTTTCTTCATGAACAATTGCGAGGACATTTTCACTCAGAAAAAAAAGATGATTCTCAGACTGTAAAAATGTTTCTAAATTTAATTGTTTATATTCGTCAAAATAAGGGGCATTATAAAGTGTCCATCGAGGTTTTTCAGATGAATATATTAGCGTATGAAGTATTGGTAAGTCTGTTTCATTTAATTTTTTAAGCAAATTAACTTTCTCCTTATATAAAAATAATATGTACTTAGTATATCAAAATATAGATAATAATATCTAGATATAAAAAATAGATTCATCTTTAATATTACTGTTGAGTTTTTGCTAATTGTCAACTCAAAGATACCGAAACGGTTAAGATTTTCTTCTATCGTTTCGTAGCCAATAAAAATTTCTAAGCCTTTTTTCAAACTTGTTGCAAATTCAATTCTTTGGTGTGGTTGTAACCCCTTAAGATGTGACGATGGACTTCATGTTCTTTTATGCATTTCCTTCTTGAAGTCCTATTTTTATAGTTTTTTGTTCCTTATCATTTAATGAGCAAATATTCCCGAATATCAAGTGAATAAAAAGGACAATCATCGATTATTTTTAAATTTTAACGCTATCTTTTTAAAATGTTTACACTCAATCGTTGCATTAATAACTTCTATCAATTCCTGCTTTCTTACTAGATTGGTAAATTTTCTTAAATAAAACATAACCAATTACCAAGAACAATACTGACTGACCGGCTAATAATATGTACTCCAACAAAGTAACTATTCCTCCTTGAATCAGAGATTGCGTCATTTCAATCCCTAGAGAAATAGGAAGAAATCGACCAATCGTAACGGCCCATTCTGGCATCATCTCATGAGGTAAAATAGCTCCAGTGAAAAATAATAGTGCATAAGAAATAATCGAATCAAATGATGCTGTCTTAGTATATTTTAAGGTTAGCGCCACTAATACTAATGTAAATCCAAACACACCAACTGTGGTTAATAAGAAGATGACAATATACCACCCACTGAATGAAATTTGAATCGAAAGAATCGCACTCAATACAATGGAAACAATAGCAACTTTTATTAGATTGACAATTAACCACACTAATGTCCTTACTATAATCAGCTGTTCGAAAGGAAATGGTTTAATAATTAGTTGATCTAAAATTCCCATTTGTTTCTCCGAAGACACAGAGACCGCTGCTTCACTAATAACCGAACTCAACAAATACCAATACACAAATCCTACATAACCTTGATTCATTTGTTGATGTTGAACTAATAAAAACATATAGAACACAATCGTTGTAACCACAACACTCACAATATGATCCGGATAATAGGTACGTACTTCATGTAAATATTTCCACAATTCTGCCTTAAATAACTTCATGATGTGCTCCTCCTCTTTGACTATAGAAATAGTCTAGTGTTTCTTCAACTGTTGGACTTAATTTCTCAATCTTGATTAAATGCGACATCAAGTTATGCTTTACTAGAAGTGCCGTTAACTCATCAATAGTATTCCGTTTCATGTATGATTTTCCTTTTTCAATGCGACATTGTAGCTCTTGATGAATCACTTCTCCCTCAATAACAGCTTCAAATTCTTGAGTATGCGGAACTTGTTGCAAGAAATCTTGATAATCTCCCTTATAGACAACCTCTCCTTCATCAATCACAATAACATAGTCTGCTAGTAATTCTATAATCTCTGCTTGGTGCGAGGTAAGAATAATCGTTTTGTTCTGTTCTGTGGATAATTGTTTAATTTTTTGACATAGTTGCTTTGAACTTTGAAAATCCAATCCTAAAGTTGGCTCATCTAAAAATAACACCTTTGCATTTGTCATTAATGCAATGATTAATGAAAGTTTCTGTAACATTCCTCGAGAGTACCCACCAACGGGTTCATCCATAGCATCTCTTAGGTCAAACTCATCAATTAGCGCTTGAATATTATCATCCATATAGTTTATAGATTGTTTTGATAATCCAAGAAAGTATTCAATATTTTGTTTTCCTGTTAAAAATGGATAAACATTATCGACTGACTCTAATACGGCACTTACATTTTGGTAGTAAGAATGTCCAATATCTGAGAGATTCTCTCCCTTAAACAAAATATCTCCCTTATCTGCACTGATCATTCCTAACATCAATTTAATTAATGTTGTTTTTCCAGCACCATTTTTACCAAGAATCACCGTAATGTTATTTTCTGGAATTTCAAAAGAAATATTATGCAAAATTGTCTTATTATTGTATCGTTTTTCGATACCCTTCACTTCAAACACCATCTTCTACCTCTCCTTAAAATAGTAATCAAAACTATCTCTATAACCTTTTATACAAATTCTTTTTGTAACCTATAAAATTCTATTATTTTCCTATAAAAATAAGTTTTTTGCTTTTTCTAGCATTATACCATTTTTTAAGAATTGTAACTATTTCTAAAAGAATAATTTCACATGAGTGTACAATTTTTTTTATAAACTCAAAAAAGCACGAAACTAGAATTTCTAGTTCCATGCTTTCTATTAGTCTTTCATTCCAACAATCTCTCGCTGTCTACGATTCGCTTCTTGAGCGATGTAACTCATTACGAACTTGAATTCTTTAGCGGTAGCTTTTTCAGAGAGTTCAGCAATACTTTTATTGTATTTTTCAACAATTTGCTTTACTTTTTCTTTATCAGTCATTTAACAAATCCTCCAATTGTTGTTTGGTGTATTTCTGGGGAAGTACTAGCTGAATATTATCAGCATCAAAATGTACTTCGGATATATTATTTTGATAATCTTTAATAATAATATGTAATGTTACTTCTGGATGTCGTTCTTTTACTTTTTCAATATTTTCTCTAGCTTGGAAGAACGCATTGATAAATGTATCTTTAGGAACAACACGGCCTTCTACTAATTCACGTTCTTTCGTAAAATTCCATGCTACTTGTGGTTCTTGATAAACATAAAATAATGTCACACGATACCCATTTTTTAATGTTCGAATGATATTCTTCTCTGCACTTAAAACTGCAAATGTTGCATCCAATATAAATGAATATCCCTTATCCACTACAAATTTAAAAGACTGATCGACTAACCATGCTGAAGCCTTTTGAAATTGACTAGAATTACTACCATCATAACCTGGAAATTGAATTCGAAATGCATCTGCATCAATAAGAATATGATTATCATAATTTTCCGATAATCCAAGAGCAACTTCTGTCTTACCTGCTCCTGGACTGCCAGCCATAAATACTGCATCTAGCTCTTCACTAGGAAAACTATCGTGAATCAATTCAGAAATAAACTCTTCTAGTCTATTTTGTGCATATTCTAAATTCGAATCCATAGTATTCCTCCTTCAATTCTTTGTCTAAGTATACCATTTTTCAGGCTGTTTATCAGCTATATTGTAACATCTTTATTCAGGTATTTTTTCTCCACAATTGATTCTGAACAAAATATCCTTATTCATAAACTTCACTAACAAAATCTGTAATCTGTTTAAAATGATTAAAGTCCATCATTGGATCTCCTAAAGTATCATCTCCAGTTAATCCGATAATTTCTATCTTACTCTTCGAATGATTTTTCTCAATTAATTCTTCTGCTAATTTTTTAATACTAAGTTCTTTTCCAATCGATAATGTATAAACGCCTGAATTAAGAACATGGTTATAAAAATCATCCCAACCACGAATAAATTCTTCTTTCCTAGTTGCAAGTTTTGTAATTCTCTCATCTGTTAAAGGAAGAGGTTTATTTTCTTTCGAGAGTTTATCAAACACATGATAGACTGAACCATTACTTTCAATCACAAATGGAAATCGTAACGATTGAATGAAACATTCTTGATGTTTCTCATTTAAGTAACTTAAATATTGTTCTACTTCTAATTTTTGTTTACCAAACTGATTATGAGGTTTATATGCTTCATCACTTGAGATAAATACCACTCTTTCCTTTACAAAAGGTAATACTGACTCTAGAAATACTTTTGTTTGCAAAACATTCTTTGAATAATAATACTCAGTAAAGTCTTCACAAAAATTTGTCATCTTCAATGATGCTCCATGAATTAAAATATCTGGTCTAATTACTTCAATATATTTCAAACAATCTTGCGAAGTAAAATCCATTGGTACTGGATAAAATACTGATGAATCTATCCTTTTACTCATAATTGCTAACTGTGTTTCTTGATAATCAACACCATAAACTATTGTATCATTTTCTATAAAATAGTTTACTAATGCTTCCCCAATGGTTCCACAAACACCCGTAATTAACACTTTTTTCTTCATAATTCACTCTCCATGTAATGATTTTATCCAATTTATCGTTGGCATATTAATGACTTTATTTAATGGATTCATTGGTATATTGATATCCTCATTTTCTAGTTTTTCATTTCGAATTCTTTTAATTAATTTGGATGGAATACCGTACCGTTCTTTTAAAATTGTTTCTTCTTCCAAATCAAATGTTTGTATAGAAATCTTCAATACGCCTTTTTCTAATAATTCAATATAATTTTCTGTCTCTCTAATAATTGCGTCTAAGAAAAACTGATCAGAAAAATTAATAGTATTTATATTTTGTAAATCGGATAAGCCGGTCAAAGTAATATCCCTCATAAATTCGACAATTTCTGAACGAGTAATTTCTTTATCCAAAAATAATATATATAACTCCAATACTAGTATTCTATGCAATTTTCTAACAATATACTCTTGATTTTTATTTCCAAACACTATTCCCTCATTCATAAGAACTAAAATGACTCTCATTAAATTAATACATTTTAATCCCACTGATAGGCTAGACTCAGGAATCTTATCTCTAATGTTATTAAAAGATGTTTTGAAATAGTTCAATTCATAAATACTATTCTTTTCAAAATACTCAACTTCGATAACTTCCTTCAAAAAAGAACTATCAATAACATAGTTTTCTCTATTAAAAATTATATTTAAACTACCAACAGGAACTAATCCATTTTTATTTCTACGATAGAATTTAATATACTCTCCCTTAAATCTATTCTCACCTAAAGTAGTTGATAATTTATCACTATTAATTATGCATATATCAAAACATTCTTTTGTTTTTTCATTTATCAAAGATAACATCTTTTGCGATAAAACCATTGTAGTTTTTCCATCTAAAAAATTTAATTTCCTAAAAAAATCACTAGTAATTTTTAATGCCCTTTCGAGATTTTCTTCCTTTAGTAAAAAGAAACTCAGCATATGATTGTAAGAAGATGCTACTCCTTCAAACCCTGTAATTTCAAGAATTTTATCCGTAACTCTAAAACATCTTTGATTTGTGTAGTAACAACGATTAATCTTAAAAAACTCTTCAAATCTATCTTCAATATTCAAAACAGAAGAAAATTTAAGCGTTTTATGATACTTAATTCCAGAATCAGGTATATACTCCATTCCTTCTTTTTCCATAATCTCCCTAAAATACAAACTAACCTCATCATTCATTTTCGAAGTCCCTCCAATATCTATTTTCACACCTAATTAGGGAAAGCTTATCACATCAGTTTGTTATTTTCAACAACATTTTATTCAAATAAGTATTTTTTAAATAAAATATTCTAATTTGAATAAATTTTTATTATTTCTTAAAATCGTACAAAAAAACATTATGCAAATCCATTTTGAGATTCCCATAATGTTTTACATATATTTAAAAGTAGAATTAAAAACGGCTACTTAAATATTCTTGTATTCTTAAATACATTTTTTCATTTCCTAATAATTTATACAAAAACTTAGCTTGTTCATAATACATAAGAATATCTTCGCCTGACAGAAAATTATCTCCAATGTTCGCTAATAAACAATATAAGTCGGCTAATAAATAGATACTACTATTTTCTTTACAGATATCAATTGTTTCTAAAATCTCTTCCAAAGCTTCTTTTGTAACTTTATTTCTTACTAAAATTCGAGCATAGTTATATCTGATTTTGATTACCTTATGTAAATTATCCTGCTTTGACATATCTACTTTATAAATCTCTTCCATTAGAACTTTATAAAGCTGTTTATATTTTTCAATTTCATCACATTCAAAATAAAATAGTGCTAAAGTATTCAAAAAATCTAAATAGTATTCATCATTCTTTTTTATTTTTTTACATAAGTGTTCCATCATTTCTATTGCTTTAACAATATCTTTATGTACATTAAACGCAACAATTGCCTTTATCCATTCTAGGTAAATAAGATCCTCTTCTAATGTAATTTTTTGCTTCTTATTCAGCTCTAATGATAAACAATATTCTAATTTACTAAAATCTCTTTGAGCTAAAGCATCATCAGCTATTTTTTTAAATGATTTTAATACAGAATCTGTTCCTTCTAACTTTGTATTAAAAAAATAGTCCATACTGACATTGAGGCGAACAGATAATTTCTTTAAAATTGAAGCACTAGGATCATAATTTTGATTTTCAATTCTACTAATTTGACTTTGTTTACAAATTCCTTCTGATAATTCCTTTTGTGTTAAATTTAATTCCAATCTTCTATGCTTAAGACGTTCTCCTAACAAGTGACTTCTCCTTTCCGTAATAGACTAATCTAATACATTTTCCATATATTGTGAGTCATTATTTTTTACCTGTTGCATTCCTGTATTCATCATTGTATGAAATTCTTCTTCTGTCATTGTTTCACGGATAGGAAGTTGCTTCTGAGGGACGGTTAAAGAAAATGGAATTCCATTATTCATAATAATTTGTCGATAGAATAAATCAATCGCTACTGCTCGAGAAAGACCAATCTGTGATAAAATTTTTTCTGCTTGTTCTTTAATATTTTCTTGAATTCTAACATTTACACTAGCTGTTTTCATACATATTTCTCCTCTTATATGATTACACTCATTATACCATATGTGTTGCGTTATGCAATACATCTAGAGCAATCTCAACTTCTTTATCAAAAACCAATTGAAGTAATATCTCCTTCTAACCACTCTTCCACAAAAAGAAAAAGCCCTTAGCGAGCTTTTCCTATTATAATGTATTAATATCAATCTACAGTGACTTCAAAAAGTGTTTTTACTCCAGACCATCAAAGTCTTCGAATTTTACTGAAGCTAGTTTTGAAACTCCAGATTCTTGCATTGTTACTCCATATAATACATCTGCTTCTTCCATTGTTCCTCTTCTATGTGTAATAACAATGAACTGTGTATTTTTAGTAAATTCTTTCAAGTAACGACCATATCTTGCAACATTTGCCTCATCTAGGGCTGCTTCTACTTCGTCTAGTAAGCAGAATGGCACTGGCTTCACTTCTAAAATCGCAAATAATAATGCAATTGCTGTAAAGGCACGTTCTCCCCCAGATAATAGACTTAAGGATTGTAGTTTCTTACCAGGTGGCTGAGCAATAATCTCAATTCCTGTTTCTAATAAATTAGTAGGATCTGTTAATTCTAAAGAAGCACGTCCTCCTCCAAACAATCGTGGGAATGTTTGTTGAAATTGACTTGAAATTGCATCGAAAGTTTGTTTAAATCGACTCGTCACTTCCGTATCCATTTCTGTAATCGTGTCTTCTAGATTTTTCTTCGCATCTAGTAAGTCTTGTTGTTGAATCGTTAAAAATTCAAATCTTTCTTGAACTTTATCATATTCTTCAATCGCCATTAAGTTTACTGCACCCATTTGTTCGATTTGTTGTTTTAACATACGAACTGTTTTAGAAGCATCTTCGATGGACATTGTTAATTCTGTTTTTTCAATTGCTGCTTCAAATGTTAATTCATATTCTTCACTTAAATATTGCAGTTTTTGATCAATTGCTAATTCAAATCGATTGGCTTTTGTTTCAACTTTTGATTGTTGTTTCAAATATTCTTGTAATTGATGTTGCGCTTGATTTCGACTAACTTCTGTTTGTTTATTCAATACTTCTAATTGAATTCTTTCCTCTTTTAGTCTATCTAAATCTATTTCTAAAGCTGTAACAGTTTCTTTAATCGCTTCGTAATCTTTTACAGTTTGGTTGTAATCTGCTTCATTTTTCTCTTTTAAGTCCTTCTGTTCATCTTTTTTCGATTCCAGTAAATGAACTTGTTCTTCTAAACGTTTTAATGACAGTTTTTCTTGTTTGAATTCTTTCTTTTGATGTTGGACTTGCTCTTGAATACGAGCTTTTTGTGTCCCCACTTCTTGTAATTCTTGTTGTTTTTCTTGAAGCTGTTGAGTACGGTCTTCTTGAGATAATTGTAAATAATCCAATTCTTTTTTAACCGCTTGATTCTCTTTTGTAATCCTTCTTAACGCTTCATGAGTTTCCACATATTGCTGTTCTAATTGTTCATACTGTTGAATTGATTCATCTAATTCATATTGTTGACTTAATGTTTGACGACTAATTTTATTAAATTCATCTTTTGAGAATTGTAATTCTAATCTTACTTCTTGTAATTGTTGTTTTAAAAGGGTTTCTTCTTCTTGAATCGCTGTTCCTTTTTGAACAATTTCGTTCCATTTCGTTTCTAACTGATTCCATTTTTCTGAAACTTGCTTCTCATACTCTTTCAACTGATTCAATTGTTGTTCTAACGTTTCTAATTGACTATTCCGTTTTACAAGAGATTGTTGTTGATGGTTTTTGGAAGCTCCACCGGTCATCGAACCACCAGCATTGACAACATCTCCCTCTAAAGAAACAATACGATAACGGTATTGCAATACTTTAGCAATTTTCATCGCATCATCCAGTGTTTTAGCAACGACAGTTGTTCCTAAAATATTTCGAACAATGGATTGATACGTTTTTTCCACATGTACTAAGTCACTAGCAATTCCAACATAGCCTTGTAAAGAGAATAATTGTTGTTGAATCGTATCTGGCATTCTTTTCTCTTTAATAATCGTTAGTGGTAAGAAAGTTGCTCGTCCTAAACGGTTCATTTTTAAATAGTCAATTGCTTTTGCAGCAGCTTGTTCATGCTCTACTACAACATGTTGACTACTTGCACCTAGAGCAATATCGATGGCTAATGTAACCTCATCATCTACTCGAATTAATTCAGCTACGGAACCAATGACACCTGCGATTTGTTTCTTTTGCTTTAAGATTTCACGAACCCCTTGATAGTAACCGGCATAATCTTCTGAAACTTGTTTCAAACTATGATAATTGGCTTGTGTTTGTTGTAATTGTCGCTCAATCTTTTGTTTTTGTTCTTGTATCGTTTGACGTTCTTGACGTAAACTGTCTGCTTGTTGACGATAACTATTTAAGTCTTCTTGTTTAGCATTAGTCTGTTGAGCTAGATTTTCTTCTTTTTCCACTAATTGAGCAATCTTTTGATCTAATTGCTTTGATTGTTCTTCAAATAATTCTTGTTTTTCTAGTAATTTATCATGTTGATTTTGATTTTGTTCCATCGAACGTTCCAAGTGTTTTTCTTGGTTCGTTAATTTTGAAATTTCTTGTAATTGCTCGATATAGTCACTTTGTAATTGCTTTTGTCTCTCTTCATTACCTTGACTTAATTGTTCTAATTCTTCTACTAATTTAGACCAAACTGATTCAATTTCGTTTAGTTCTACTTCTTTGATGGCAACAGCTCGCTCTAATTCAGCCACAGTTTGTTCTGTTGATTCTAACTGACGAATGACTTCTATTAAGGCTAATTGATTTTCTTCATTGGTACGATTCGCAAACTCTTGTCTTTGTTGATAAACTTTACGTTCACCATCTAATTGTTCCATTTTTTGAATCGCATCAACGTATAACACTTGTTTTTCATCTAACTCAGTATTTTTTACAGCAAGTAATTCTTGTTGATCGAATACTTTCTGCTCTAGTTCTACTAATTTTTGTTCTGTTTTCGTCACAGTTTCTTGTAGTTGAGCTACTTCTCTTTTAGCGACTGTCCACTGAGTATTTAACGTTTCAATTTCAACGGCTAATAAGGCTGTTTCAATGCCTTGTAATTCTTCTTTCTTCGATAAATAAACAATCGCTTTTTCCTTTTGTTCTAATAAAGGTGTTAATTGGCTTTTAATTTCATGTAAAATATCTTCAACACGATTTAAATGTTCTTGTGTTTGGTCTAATTTTCTTTGCGCTTGAGTTTTACGGTCTTTATATTTTAATACCCCTGCAGCTTCTTCAATAATCATACGACGATCTTCAGGTTTATCATTGAAAATTTGTTCAACTTTCCCTTGAGAAATTAACGCAAATGAATCCTTCCCTAGACCAGAATCCATCATCAAACTAGTAATATCTTTTAATCGACAAGCTTTCTTATTAATAAAGAAGTCACTATCCCCATTTCGGTTCAATCGACGAGTTAATACAACTTGAGAATGCTCAATTGCTAATTTTCCATCTTCATTGTTAATATGCAAATTTACTTCAGCAATATTCACGGGTTTACGAGTTTGAGAACCTGCAAAAATGACATCATCCATTTTTTTACCACGTAAACTCTTAGCAGATTGTTCTCCTAAAACCCATTTAATTGCTTCTGACAAATTAGATTTTCCACTACCGTTTGGACCTACCACTGCGGTTACGCCTTTATCAAATTCGATAACGGTTTTATCTGCAAATGACTTAAATCCAGACATTTCAATTTTCTCTAACTGCATCCTTGACTCCTTTTTTAAGAAATAACGTTTAATTTTTCTAATGTTCTTTTAGCAGATAATTGTTCTGCTGCTTTCTTCGTTTTACCTTCACCGATTTCATAGCCTTTATCATTTACATGAACTTGTACGGTATAAAAACGTGCATGAGAAGGGCCTTCTTCTTTTAGTAATTCATAACGAATATTCACATTCCCATTTCTTTGGAAGTATTCTTGTAATTCTGTTTTAAAATCGCCGACTAATGTGAATCGTCCATCTTTCATTTTCGAGATAATAACTTGTGTTAGAAATTTACTAGCTTCTTCAAACCCTTGGTCTAAATAAATAGCCCCTACAAATGCTTCAAAGACGTCACAGAGAACTGCTGGATTTTCATGTCCTTTGGAAGCACGTTCTCCCTTTCCTAATAAGAGATATTTATCTAACTCACACTCTTTAGCAAGTGTCGACAAGCTTTCTTCGCAAACGATTTGCGCTCTTAACTTTGTTAACTCGCCTTCTTTTTTTGTTGGCATTTGACGGTATAACCAGTTTGAGATAAATAATTCTAAAACGGCATCGCCTAAAAACTCAATACGCTCATTATAAATTCCTTTGCACTCTTTGTGTTCGTTTGCATAGGATGAATGAGTTAATGCTTCTTTTAGATAGTTTTCATTTGTAAATTTTATTTGATATTCTTTTTTTATTTTTTCTTTAAATTGTTCGATTGAATACATGCCCTTCGGCTCCTTATCATTTCTCTATCTTCCCTATTATAAAAGGTTTGTTAAAACATTACAAACGATTTTAAAAAAATGGACGTATTCTAAGACGTAAAGCAATAAAAAAGACTTTTACATATTGTAGCAAGGTCGACAGCAGCCTCGCTATGCGAGTCTCATGTCTAAACTTTGAGCCTTGGTCTCAAAGTTTCCCTGTAATATTATCCAAAAACGGATAATATTACTACTGCTACAATAACAAGTCTTTTCTATTGCTTTACTTTTTATCTTCCAAGAATAATGAAATCGTATCTAAGCAACCGTACAAATGTATTATCCTTCAATAATAAATATAATTTAAATCATTTAAAGATATCTATCGAATCATACTCAATATCTTCTAATTCTTGCTTACGATGTGTTATCATAATAACCATTGTATTTTCTAATTTCGATAAACTATTTAAAATCATTTTCGAGCTGGCAATATCGATATTTGAAAAACTTTCATCTAATAAAATGATAGGATTTGGATTAACTAATAACCTTGCAATCGCAACTTTTTGCTTTTCTCCACCTGACAAATCGTTTATATTTTTAGTTAAATCAATATTTAATTGCTCAATAATTTCCTTAAAATTATCTGACTCTTCTTTTCCTAATAAAATATTCTCCTCGATACTTGTATCAAACATATAACCTTGTTGTCTTAAATAACTAAATAAGTTATCTGTATTGTATTGTTTAATATTATCCCCATCAATCAAAATGGTACCTTTTTTGGGTTCTAATTGCTGTAATAATAACTTGAATAGTGTGGACTTTCCTTTACCAGAAGCCCCATTCAATACATACCATTTTCCATTATCTAATTTTAAATTAACATCGCTAAATAATACATGATCTGTTGTATAACCAAATTCTAAATCCGAAACAGTTATATTTTGCCACGATAATTTAATTGGTTTTTCAATGGTTTTATCATCACTTGCTGCAAACTTATCAATTTTTTCTAACAATTGAACTGAAGAATGAATAATAGTCATATATTGATTAATCGCAGAAATTGAATCAAATAATTTCATTGCTAAATCAGTTGTAGTAAGAATTGCACCAACTAAGATTAACTGATTTATTATCAACAGCCCTGTTACAAATATGACCGATAATTGACTAATTACATTTAATAAAAAAATAATAAATGTGACTTTACTTGTTTCTTTAGCAAGTATTACTCTACTATTCTTAATTTTAAATAACTCTTGACTAAAGGAATCCTGATAAAAATTTAATGCACCAAATTCTTTTAGAACATCAATTCCTGTTATCATATTATTAATTTTATTCAAGTAACTTTTATTTGCCTCAGCAACATGATTTCCTGCATTAGATACCATTTTTTTGGTCATTACAGGGATAAAATATAATACAATTGATAATGCCAGACTGACAATGAATAATAAATAATGAACGTAAAATAAAGCAATTAAGGATAAAATAGCACGCAACATAAACTTTATCATACCAAAAATACTTCTCAGCACTTTATTTTCAATCATATTTACATCATTTTGAAGAAATGACTCAATTTCCTTTTGTTCTTGACCGTTAATATAGTTAGCTTTAATATTCCAAGAAGCATCTGACATATCACTACGCATCTTATTACATATGTTTTGAATAACAATTTCTTGATAAATTGTCTGATAATATGAAATGATTAAACTAATAATCCATAATCCCAAAATAATGAATACTTCAATCATGAATACCTTTACATTTTGTTGGATGAGATATTCCGCTACCTTTGTCATTCGTAAGGCAGCATACACTTGTAAGCCAGATACAGTAAATAAACCTGCTATATTTAACAGAAATCCTAACATCTCTCTTCTTAAATATTTAATCATTTCTATCCTCCTTAAAAAACTAAAACAACTTAAAATGTTTAACTTTCATTTCTTACGTAACAAATTTAAAGTAAAAAAACTTTTCTCCGTAGCCGAAGTAAAATTAGCTTCTCAAGCTAATTTTACAGGAAATTTTGAGACCAAGGCTCAAAATTTAGGCATGAGACCGCAGGGCTGCTGCCGGCCTGGCTACTTTTAGAAAAGTTCGTTTTACTTTAAATGCCTTAAGAGCAGTTTAAATAATATTACATTCCTTTTTTACGATAGCCTTTTACATAGTATTGGTTTTTCTCTTCATTAAAATCCAAAATTTCTACTAATGTATTTTGTTGGAGTTGTGAAAGTTTTTGTGCTTCGTAAACCTCTACCCATTCTTCATAATGGTCCATTTCTGCTTTCATTTGAGAAGCAAGAAATTCTCTTAATCGTTCAATATCGGTTGAATTTTCAGCAGATATCACTAACGAAGGATAAGCATTCGGTTGAAATTCTCCAACAATTAAATCTGATTTGTTATAAATCGTCACCATAGGAATAGTTTCCATCTCTAATTCCTCAATTAATTCATGAACTGTTTTTTCATGCATTAAGAAATTCGGAGACGAAGCATTTACTACATGCACTAATAAATCAACATCCGCACTCTCTTCTAAAGTTGACTCAAATGCGTGAATTAATGTCGTAGGTAAATCTTGAATAAATCCAACGGTATCCGTTAATGTCACATCATATTGATCGGCTAAATCAACTTTTCTTGTTAAAGGATCTAATGTTGCGAATAATTGATCCATTTGATACGTTCCTGCATCTGTTAATTGGTTTAAAATGGTTGATTTTCCAGCATTCGTATATCCAATCAATCCCATTCTAAAACCATTCGAACGATTTCTCTTCATTCTTGAACGTTGACGATGTAATTTTGTTTGTTCTAATTGTTGCTCAATATCTGAAATTTGTTTACGAATATGTCGTTTATCCGTTTCTAATTGAGTTTCCCCTGGTCCTCTTGTCCCAATTCCCCCACCTTGTCTCGATAAGGCTGTTCCTTGTCCTGACAAACGTGGTAATAAATAGTTTAATTGAGCCAGTTGTACTTGAAGTTTTCCTTCTTTTGAACGAGCACGCATTGCAAAAATATCTAAAATTAATTGAACACGGTCAATAATTCGTGCCTTAATTGTTTCATTTAGATTTTTCGTTTGAGAACCCGTTAGAGATTGGTAGAAAACAATTAAATCAATTTCTAATTCATCGACTAAATGACTAATTTCTTCTACTTTCCCTTTACCAATCATTGTACGACCACTATACGTTTCTCTTTTTTGAGTCACTGTTACGACAACTTCTCCTTGAGCGGTATCCACTAATTGCTTCATTTCTTCTAAAGCATATTGAAATTGCTCATCCGATTGTGTTGTTTGAACTGCTACAATCATGACTCTTTCTTTTGTGTTTTCCATTTATTCACTTCCCAGTAAAAACTGCTGACAATCTAAAACAACTTGAGAAATTGTGTTAGGATTTTCTACTAAATCATACCAATGTACAGCTTCAAATCGGTTTCTAAACCAAGTTAATTGTCGTTTGGCATATCGTCTAGAGTTTTGTTGAATTTTTTGAATGGTAGCTTCTTTTGATAATTGACCTTCAAAATAATCCACCCATTCTTTATACCCAATTCCTCGAATGGATTGAACATCTAATCCTTTTACTGCATCATATAATTGTCTAGCTTCCTCTTCTAAACCATTTTGCATCATCATGTCTACTCTTGTATCGATTCTTTCATAAAGGACTGCTCTATCCGTTGATAATCCGATAATATAGGCATCAAAAATAGCTTCTTTTTGCTGTTGATCATTAGCTGAAAATGGCTTTCCACTTGCATGTGTCACTTCTAATGCTCGGATAACTCTTCTTGTGTTATTCGGATGAATATTTTCAGCACTGACAGGATCGACTTCTTTTAATTGTTCCCACATTGCAAGAGGTCCAATTTCTGCTAGTTCTTTTTCCTTTTCTAGTCGGTAAGCTGGATCATTGGAATCTTGTCCACTAAAATGAAAATCAAATAACAATCCTTCAATATATAATCCTGTTCCACCAACAATAATTGGAAGTTTTCCACGGCTTGAAATCTCTTGAATCGCTTCTCTTGCCATTTGTTTGAAATCACTAGCGGTATATTCTTCCTTGACGTCACAAATATCTAATAAGTAATGAGGAATCCCTCTCGCTTCTTCAGGAGTTACTTTAGCGGTTCCAATATTCAACGTTTTATAAACTTGCATTGAATCCCCATTAATGATTTCCCCATTTAATTGTTGTGCTAATTCGATACTAAGAGCTGTTTTTCCAACACCAGTTGGGCCAACAATTACAATGATTTTTTGTTTTTCTAACATACTACTCCTTTATTTCCGAACGAAGCTCAAGAGCTTTTTGTGGATAATCTGTAAAAATTGCTTCTACATGAAGTTCAAAACAATGTTTCATCTCTTCTTCTTGATTCACTGTCCATACACGTTTTGGATACTGTGAATGAATCTCAAAGGATTCTTTTAATAAACGATAGTCCGGATGAACGGCTTCAAATTTTACTTCTTCAAATACAAAATTTGCCATTTCTACAGTTTCATATAAAAAGGCAATTTCTTGATTTGGTCGTAATTGTTTCATTTGAATAATGCTTCTAGGATTAAAACTAGAATAAATAATCGCAAAGTTTGGTTGCAATCTTTCTTGTAAAGCCACACATTTTTCAACAATCCCAGCATATTCAATTTGATCCGTTTTTAATTCAATATTTAATTCATCTTTGAAATCCAATTCCTTTAACAATTGGAATACTTCTTCCAAAGTTGGAATTTTTTCTCCAGTAAATGATTTATCGAACCAACTACCTGCATCTAATGCTTGAATTTCTTCTAATGTTAAGTCTTGAATAGAACCACTACCATTCGTCGTACGATCCACTGTTTCATCATGAATCACGACTAATGCTCCATCTTTTGAAACATGAACATCTAATTCAATTCCATCACTTTGAACACGCACTGCTTCTTGAAAAGCAGCTAATGTATTTTCTGGATGAGTTCCTCTACTTCCTCTATGTGCAAAAATTTTAGTCATTTGCAATCACCTGTTTCTTTTGAACTTTATTTTGTTGACGAATTTTTTGAGACAATGTAATTAGTTCTGCTGCATGTTGTTTTGTTAATGCTGTCATTTCTTCTCCAGACAACATACGTCCGATTTCTTCAATCCGTTTTTCTTCTTCTAATGTTGTAAGAGTTGTACGTGTACGCTCATCTTTTTCCATTTTTTCAATGAAAATATGAACTCCCGCAATACTTGCTACTTGTGGTAAATGAGTAATACATAAAACTTGAGCAAATTCTGAAATATAATGCATTTTGTTTGCAATGGCTTGAGCCACTCGTCCACTAACCCCTGTATCTACCTCATCAAATACGATTGTTCCCACTCCATGCTTACGCACAAAAATCGTTTTCATAGCAAGGGTAATTCTAGATAATTCCCCACCAGATACAATCTTTTGTAATGGTTTAACAGGTTCCCCTTTATTCGTTGAAATATAGAAGTACACTTCATCCATACCCGTTTCAAGTAGTTGTTCAGTTGGTAAGACACGAATTTCAAAAATGGCTTGTTCCATATATAATTCATGCAATTGTGTTTCTATTTTTTCAGCTAATTCAAGGGCAATTGCCTGTCTTTGTTTCGTCAATTCAAGTGCTACTTCTTTTGCTTTTTGTTCGATTTGCGCTTTTTCTTGGATTAATGTTTCAATAATACTCTCTTTATTCTCAATTTGATTTAATTGAGCTTGTGCTTGTGCTTGGAACTCTAATATTTCTTCTGCATTATCTCCATATTTACGTTTTAACTGATAATAAACATCTAAACGTTCTTCAATATAGGCTAATCTTTCTTCATCATATTCTGCATGGTCTAATTCATGACTCATATTAGAAACCGCATCTTGTAATTGATAATAAGATTCTTGTAATTGCTGGTGCAATTGTTTATAGTTTTCACCAATTCCTTCTAAAAATCCTATTTCTTGAGAAGCTTGACTAATCGCATCTACTGCAGAATATTCTTCCGTTTGTAACACTGATAGAGCGGACATTAAGTGTTCTTGAATTTTTTGGAAATGAGTAAAATATTCCTTTTCTTGAACTAATTCTTCCTCTTCTCCAATATAAATATTTGATAATTCAATTTCTTCTACTTGGAATTTTAACAAATCAATTTTTTGAGCATCTTCTTTTTCAGCAGTTTGTAACTTTCTTAATTGCTCTTGAATACTACAGTAATGTTCATAATACTCACTATAAGAATCTTTTAATGATTGCAATTTTTGCCCAGCATATGCATCTAAAAGGCTTAAATGATGCTCTTCATTTAATAATAAAAAATGTTCATTTTGCCCATGAATATCAATTAAATACGGCCCAACTTGTTTTAATAACGAAACGGTAACCATTTGTCCATTAATGCGACAAGTAGATTTACCTGTTTGATATAATTCACGTTGAATCATGATTTCATCATTTTCAATTTCAATTCCTAATGCTTCGATGTTTCTTTTTGTCTCTTCAGAATCAATGGTAAAAACTGCTTGAATTGTCGCTTTTTCACTGCCATATCGAATCATTTCTAAACTAGCACGTTCTCCAGCGAGTAATCCTACTGCATCAATAATAATTGATTTACCTGCACCTGTTTCCCCGGTTAATACCGTCATGCCTTTTTCAAATTGACAGCGAACTTCTTCAATAATTGCAAAATTTTTAATAAACAATTCTTGAATCATCGTTCCACCTCTATTTTAGATTTTTTAATTGTTGATGAGCTTCTTTGACAACTGTTTGAATACCGTTTTTCCAATCATATGGAGAACTAACCGTTTCATGTAATTGCAGATGTGCTAAAAACTCAATATTTCCACTTCCTCCTGTAATTGGAGAGAAAGTTAGTTGATTTACTGAAAAACCAATTTGTTCGCAATACTCTAAAATTTCTTCTAGTACATCTTGATGAACTTTTGGATCACTAACAATTCCTTTTTTTCCAATACGTTCTCTTCCAGCTTCAAACTGTGGTTTAATCAGCACAAGAACGTCACCATCCATCTCTAAAATATCTTTTAATGGTGGTAAAATTAATTTTAACGAAATAAACGAAACATCAATCGAAGCTACTTGAGGTTTTCCTTTTGTAAAATCTTCAGGCTTACTAAAGCGGAAATTCACTCTTTCCATAACTTCTACTCGTTCATCTTGTCTTAATTTATAATCTAATTGATTATATCCTACATCTAATGCATAACTTAATACAGCCCCATGTTGCAGAGCTGCATCCGTAAAGCCACCTGTTGAAGCACCAATATCTAATAAAATCTTACCTTCTACACTTACATCAAATGTTGCGAGTGCTTTTTCTAATTTCAATCCACCTCTTGAAACATAGCGAAGGGTTTCTCCTTTAATATATAGTTCAGTTGTAATCGGAATTTTTTCTCCTGGCTTATCATAGCGAATATGTTTCACAGCATCGACAATTTGTCCTGCCATGACAAGTCTTTTCGCTTTTTCCCTAGAATCTGTCAATCCTTGTTGTACGACTAGAAGGTCTACTCGTTCTTTTTCCATTCTTTCTCCTTTAAATCTCTACATATGAGAGAATTTTCATAAATATTTCTTGTGCTTGTCTTTGCACTGTTGTTTCATTTGGAATCGATAAAATCGCTTGTTTTGCCTGGTTGATTTCTTGTTCTAAAGCAAGTTTAGCTCCATCAATTCCTAAAATGCTTGGATACGTATTTTTTTCTAATACTGCATCTTGTCCAGTGACTTTACCTGTTTTTGCAGAATCCCAGCAAACATCTTGTAAGTCATTTTGAATTTGAAAGGATAGTCCAAAATGAATTCCGAATTTTAAAAGAGCTTCTTCATAAGGGCTCGCATTCTCTAATACTAATAACCCTAAACGAATGGCAGCTAATAATAATTGTCCTGTTTTATCCGCATGAATTTGTTTAAGTTGCTCTAATGTAATTTCTTGATGTTCACTTGCAATATCTCTCATTTGACCGGTAATCATACCGCTAGCTCCAGAAGCTGAACCTAATACTTGAATAGCACGAACTTTTTTTGCATCTGATAATGAACATTGAGCTAATTCTTCAAATGCGAGTGTTAATAAAGCATCCCCTGCTAAAATGGCTGTTGCTTCATCAAATTGCTTATGAACTGTTAGCTTGCCACGACGATAATCATCATTATCCATTCCAGGTAAGTCATCATGAATTAATGAATACGTATGAATCATTTCTAGAGAAGCTGCAACTGGTAACACTTTTTGAAGTTCCACTTCTTCTAAATGACTGATTAAGAGAACGATTAATGGACGAATTCTCTTTCCTCCACTACTACACGCATACAGCATGGCTTCTTTCAATCTTGTTGAAATATTTGGAATCTTTTCAATTCGATTCAATAAATAGGTTTCTATTTCTTTTTGCCAATATGAAATCATTTCACTCATGAGTTACTCCATTAATCTTCTTTTACAACAATCATTTTGCTGACTGTTTCTTCTGCTTTTGTTAATGTTTCATTACAATATTGGCTTAGAGCCATTCCTTCTTGGAACTTCGCAATAGCTTCGTCTAAAGGAACATCTCCTCTTTCCAATTGCTGTACAATTTGTTCTAATTCACTCATTGCTTCTTCAAATTTTTTCTCTTTCTTTACCATAATTGATTTCCTTTCTCTACAGAAGTCACTTTAGAACGAACCGTTCCATCGACTAATTGAATCGTTAATTCTTGTTCCACTTCTAGTTGGTCAACACTTTTAATAATTGTTTCTTCTTGTTGTAAAATCCCATACCCACGATTCATAATTTTTAATGGACTTAATAAGTCTAATTGCTGAATCGCTCTTTGGAATTGTTGTTTTTTATCTTTCATCAATTGAATTTGCGCTTGTTCCAAACGTTTTGCTAAATATTGAAGTGCTTGTTTTTCCGTTTGCACTCTTCTACTTGGAGAACCTAATTCTAAACGATGTTGATTTTTTAATAATTGTTGACGTTTTTGCTGAACACTTTGTTGCATCATTTGCTGCAATCGCATTTCTAATTGATCTACTCGTTGTTGATAAATTTGATAAATCCGTTCTGGATTTTGGAAAATACTTGCATTCGCTAAAGCTTGCATTCTTTCACGTTTAATTTGTAATTGACGAGTTAATGCTTGTTCCAGACGTGTTTGCAAATTTCTCAATTGTTGATGAATTTCCATTAAAACAGGTGTTGCAATTTCTGCAGCAGCCGTTGGAGTGGCTGCTCTCATATCAGATACAAAGTCAATTAAAGTCGTATCTGTTTCATGCCCTACACTTGAAATAACTGGAATCGACAACTCAGCAACTCTTCTTACAACTGGCTCCTCATTGAACGCCCACAAGTCCTCAATTGATCCACCACCACGTCCAATTATGACGACATCATAATCTTCTTGTTCCACTAAGTCTAAATTTTTCAAAATACTATTGACTGCATGAACACCTTGCACTACTGTTGGATATAAGACTAATTGAACAATCGGAAATCTTCGAGCCACTGTTGTTTGAATATCTTGAATGACCGCCCCTGATTCACTTGTTAAAATCGCAATTTTTTTAGGGAATTGAGGAATTGGCTTTTTAGGAAGAGAAAATAATCCTTCAGCTTCTAATTTCTTTTTCAATTGTTCATAGGCTAAATAAAGAGCCCCTACTCCATCCGGTTCCATATGTTCAATATTAATTTGGTACTGTCCTGATTTTTCAAAAACGGAAACTTTACCAATCACTAATACTTTCATCCCTTCTTCAGGACGGAATTGAATTTTTTTAAAGGCAGATTGAAACATGGTTGCAGAAATAATGGCATTTTCATCTTTTAAACTAAAATATTGGTGAGTCGGACGTAAACGAAAATTTGAAATTTCCCCCGTTAAATAAACTCTTCCAAGATGAGGGTCTTTATCAAATTTATATTTAATATATTTCGTTAATGCCGAGACTGTTACATATTCTTCATTCATAAATGTTTTCCCTCTTACATGCATTAAGATACGTCTGCTCTAATAACATCGCAATCGTCATTGGACCAACTCCACCTGGTACTGGAGTAATGGCACTGACGTGATCTTTAACACCATCAAAATCCACATCACCGACGAGTTTTCCAGATTCTAATCGGTTGATACCTACATCAATAATAACCGCATCTTTTTTCACATATTCTTTCTTCACTAAATTGGGTTTTCCAACCGCACTAATAATAATATCTGCACGAGCGATTTGTTTCTCTAAGTCTTTTGTTCGACTGTGACAAACAGTTACCGTTGCCCCACGATTTAAGCCTAGTAAAGCCATTGGACGACCAACAATCGTACTTTGTCCAATGACGACCATTTCTTTTCCAACAAGGTCAATTTCATACTCTTCTAATAATCGAATAATCCCTTTTGGTGTACATGGGACAATACTTTCATCTTTTTGAAGTAATTTTCCTAAATTTACAGGATGGAAGCCGTCTACATCTTTTTCGGGAATAATGGCTTCTAATACTGTCTGGCTATCAATCTGTTTTGGTAATGGTAATTGAACTAAAATTCCATGAATCGCATCATCTTCATTTAGTGTTTTAATTTTTTCTAATAACTCTTCTTGAGAAATTGTTTCTGGTAATCTTTCTACAACAGAATGAAATCCAACTTCATTAGCGGTACGTTCCTTATTTCGAACATAAATTTGACTTGCAGGATCTTCTCCGACTAACAATACGACTAAACCAGGTTTTACTCCCTGTTCTTGTACTTTTTGTTTCAATTCTTGACGAACTTTTAAGGCTAAACTTTTTCCATCTAATACAATCGCCATTTACTCACTCCTTTAAATAAAAAATTGAGCAAAAAGTGTTCCTGGAAGCAAATCATTGCTTCGGAGCGCCTTCTTGCTCAACCTCCTATACTGACTTACCCTTCAACAAAGTTTGATAAGACACCATTAATAAATTTCGCTGATTTTTCATCACTATATAATTTTGCAATTTCAATTGCTTCATTTAATGCAACTGTTTGAGGAACTTCCAATTCAGGTGAACGCATTTCGCAAACTGCTACTCGCATAATCATTAAATCTAAGCGAACGATTCGATTTAATTCCCATCCTTTTAAATGTGAGGAAATCAAAGCATCAATCTCTTCTAACTGGTTTTGAACCCCTTGGATTAAATCTAATGAATAATGAATTTCTGGAAACTCATCTAATAATGCTTCATTAGAATATACTTCTTCATCAAATGATTGTTCATCATGCAATACATCTAACGCTAAGCGAACAGCATCAAATTCTGATAAATCTTTACAAATATCCATTTGATACAAAGCCTGAATAGCAATAATACGTAGTGCACGTCTTTTTAATGGGTTACGACTCACTCTTCATCCCCCAATTCGAAAAATTCTGAATCAACATTTTTTGCTGGAATAATTGTTTGAACATGAATATTTACTTGAGAAATTTCTAATTCACAACTAAATAATAATTGTTCTTTAATTTTATTTTGTAATAATAATGCCAATTTTGGAATAGATACTCCATAATCTACATTACCATACACATCAAGAATAAATTCTCCTTGTTCTTGTGTTAAATAAGCACCTTTAGCAAGTTCTTCACGTCCAAAAAGTGTATTCACACTTGTTTTAATAATTCCTGATAAAGGATGGAATCCTTCCACTTTAGAAGCAACAATTCCTGCAATGCTCTCAATCACTTCAGGGGCAATTTCAATAGCACCTAAAACGGCTGTTTGATTTGAATATTTTTCCATAATGAACCTCCTTTTACAAAGATTCTGAATCGCTATCTAACTCAATGAGCATCACGAATCATGATCTTCACTCTCTTCTACAGTTTACCATGATTTTTGTTCTATCACAACTCACAAGGTAGTATCTTATAAAATAATCAATTCACGTGGAACTTGTTGAATCACTTCTCCACCAGTTGGCGTAATAATAATATCATCTTCAATACGAACACCACCAACACCTGGAATATAAATTCCTGGTTCATTTGTAATTACATTTCCTGGAACAAATGCTTGAGTCGCTAAACGACTTACATTTGGAGCTTCATGAATTTCTAAACCAATTCCATGTCCAGTTGAATGAGTAAAGTATTCTCCATATCCTTTACTTGTAATATAGTCACGAGCAATTTTATCTAGTTCTACTCCAGTTTTACCTGGTCTTGCTGCAGCACTTACTAATAATTGAGCTTGTAATACAACATCATGAATTTCTTTTAATTGATCTGTTGGTTCTCCTACAGCAATTGTACGAGTCATATCAGAAACATAACCTTGATAGTAACATCCAAAGTCTAATGTTACTAAATCACCAGTTTCAATTAATTTTTCACTTGCAACACCGTGAGGCATTGAAGAACGAACACCACTCGCAATAATTGTATCAAATGAAACGCCAGATGCGCCATGTTTTCTCATGAAGAAATCTAATTCATTGGCTACTTCAATTTCACTCATACCAGCTTTTAGAACATTTAAAATATGCAAGAAAGCTGCATCAGAAATTGCACATGCTTTACGAATTGTTTGAATTTCAGCTTCATCTTTAATTTCACGAATTTTTTCTACTAATCCTTGAGTTGGAACTAAATCTGTATCAAATTCATCTTCAAAAACTTCTAACATTGAAACAGATAAGTGGTCTGCTTCAAACCCTACATGTTTTAATCCATGTTTTTCAATTAATTCACGGAATACACCTAACCAACCTGTTTTATGTTCAATCACTGTAAAACCTTGAGCTTGTTTTTGAGCTTGTTGAGTATAACGAGCATCTGTTACAAAATATGCTTCATTTAACGTAATTAATGAAAAACCTGTTGTACCTGTAAAATTCGCTAAATAACGTAAATTATATGGACTATAAACAATTAATCCATCAATTTCTAAATCTTTCATCGCATTTCTTACTTTTTCAACTCTGATCATATAATCACCTTCCAAAATCTTTTGTGTAACCTAGTATAACAAAAAAACTCAATAATATATATGATTTTTAAGAAAAAAATAACTTTTTTAGGTCTGCCTAACTTTTTTTCGATACAAAAAAACAACTACAACAAAATGTCATAGTTGTCCTTCGTCATTTAAAATTTTCTAAATTTTTCTAAGCGTTGGTTTACTAGTTCTTCTTTCGATTTTGTACGCCATTCTTTTAAAGATTGGTATAAAGAAGTTTGAAGTTCCGTTGCAATTTTTTTAAACGAACGATTTTTCTCTAAAATAATTTTATCAACAATTCCTTCTTCGAATAATTCCTTACTTGTAAACTTCATTAATTCGCTTGCTTGTTCAGCTTTTGTACTATCTTTCCACAAAATCGATGCAAAACCTTCTGGAGATAAGATTGAATAAATAGCATATTCCATCATCCAAACTTCATTAGCAACAGCTAAAGCAATCGCTCCACCACTTCCACCTTCACCCATTAAAATGGCAATGATCGGGACAGTTAAATGACTCATCTCTTGAAGATTTTTAGCAATAGCTTCCCCAATCCCTCTATCTTCAGCACTTTTACCACAAAATGCTCCAGCAGTATTAATCATCGTAATAATTGGACGATTAAATTTTTCAGCTTGTTTCATCAACCTTAAACTTTTTCGATAACCTTCTGGATGAACTTGTCCAAAGTTACGCTCAATATTTTCTTTTAATGTATGACCTTTTTGCATTCCAATAACTGTAACTGGAATTTCCTTTAAACGAGCAATACCACCAATAATAGCAGCATCGTCTGCAAAAAAACGATCTCCTTTTAATTCGATAAAGTCATCGAATATTTCGTCAATCCATTCTTTAGTAGTTGCACGGTTAATATCACGTGCTTTCTGGACAATTTTCATTGGTTTCATCTGAATTCCTCCTCTAAAGAATGTAGACTTAAAAGAGTTTTTAATGTTTCTTTTAACTGAGTACGATGAATGATAACATCAATAAATCCATTTGCCTGTACAGTTTCTGCTTGTTGGAAATCATCCGGTAACTTTTCTTTCATCGTTTGCTCAATCACACGTTTACCAGCAAAGCCAACAATCGCTTTTGGTTCACTTAAGATAATATCCCCTTGCATGGCAAAACTAGCTGTCACACCACCCGTTGTAGGATCTGTCAATACCGTGATGTATAATAGTCCTTCTATGTGATGCGCTTGAACCGCTGCACTTATTTTCGCCATTTGCATTAGTGAATAAATTCCTTCTTGCATTCTTGCTCCACCTGAAGCTGTACAAACAATAATTGGTAACTTTCTCTTTGTTGCTTCTTCAAAAGCTAAAGTAAGTTTCTCACCAACTACTTGCCCCATAGATCCCATCATAAAATAAGGATTCATAATCGCTAAAACAAACGGTAAGTGACTAATTTTTGCAAGCCCAACCGTTACAGCTTCTTCTTCCCCTGTTGTTTGTCTTGCTTTTTTCTGCTTCAAGTCATAACCCGGGAAATCAACTGCTACTTTCATTTGTTCATTAACAAACCACTCTTCAAACTCATCCGTCATAATAGAAATTCTTTGTTTTGGTGTTAATCTAAAATGATAATCGCAATTTGGACAAATTTGAAATTCCCCAATATCGTCCAAATAAACCGTTTTTTGACATTGAGGGCATTGAATCCATTTTCCATCTGGTATCATTGGAGCTTTTTCAAATTCTACTACTTCGATGGAATTTTGTTTTAATGAAATATAAGGACGTTTTTTAAATAAACCCATTTAATCACTCCTTTATGGACGAGACTCATTAAACCATTCTGGTAAGAATTTTTCTTCTACAACATTTGTCGTGTAATCTCCTCTTTCAAAGAAAGCTGATTGCAATAAATCTTGTAAAAATTCTTTATTCGTCTCAACGCCTTCAACTACTAATTCTTGAAGAACTCGTTCCATTTTTAAAATAGCTTGAGTTCTATTAGGTGCATGGACAATTAATTTTGATAACATAGAATCATAAAATGGTGGAATTTTATATCCAGCATATAAAGCTGATTCAATTCTTACTCCCAAACCTCCATTTGGTTGATGTAAGACTTCAATCGTTCCAGGCGCTGGTCTAAAGTTTTCTCTTGGGCATTCAGCATTTAAACGACATTCAATCGAGTGTCCTTTAATTTGAATCTCATCTTGAGTAAAGCTTAATTTTTCACCATAGGCTACTTTTAATTGCCATTCTACTAAATCAATTCCTGTAATCATTTCTGTAATAGGATGTTCTACTTGAATACGAGTATTCATTTCCATAAAGTAGAAATTTTTATCTTGATCCACTAAAAATTCAATCGTCCCCGCATTTTCATATCCTACTGATTTTGCAGCCAACACAGCTGCTTGACCCATGTTTTTACGTAATTCATCATCTAAATAGGGGCTTGGTGCTTCTTCAATAATTTTTTGATTTTTTCTTTGTAAAGAACAATCACGTTCTCCTAAATGAACAACATTTCCATGAGAATCTGCTAAAATTTGAAACTCAATATGTTTGGCAGGATAAATAATTCGCTCTATATACACTTCTTCATTCCCAAATGCTTGAAGTGCTTCTTGTTGAGCTGCTAAAAATTGTTTTTCAAACTCTTCTAGAGTTTGAACTTTACGAATTCCTTTACCGCCACCACCTGCGACAGCTTTAATCAAAAGAGGAAATCCAATTTTTTCTGCAATCTTTAGTCCTTCTTCAACAGTAGGAACAACCCCATCACTACCTGGTATAACGGGAACTCCTGCTTTTATCATTTGTTTACGAGCTTGTGCTTTATCCCCCATCATTTGAATAACATGTGCGCTAGGTCCAATGAATTTCACCTGACATTCTTCACACATTTTTGCAAATTTAGGATTTTCTGATAAAAAACCAAAACCTGGATGAATCGCTTGTGATCCAGTTAATACAGCTGCACTTAAAATATTTTCAACATTCAAATAAGATTCTTTACTAATATTTTTTCCAATGCAAACAGCATAATCTGCTAATTGTACATGTAGGGCTTCAGAATCAGCTTGAGAATAAACTGCTACTGTTTCAATTTGAAGTTCTCTACATGCACGAATCAATCGACAAGCAATCTCTCCACGATTCGCAATTAAAATTCTTTTAAACATAACTTACCTACCAATAATAAAGGTTAACTCCGCTTCACAAACAACTTTACCATCTACAAAGGCTTTTGCTTTACCAATTCCTGCATATTCTTTTAATTTAAGAATATCAACTTGAAGGGTTAAAACATCTCCTGGTGTGACTTTTTTTCTAAATTTCACGTGATTTAATCCGCCTAAATAAGCTGTTTTTCCTTTGAAACTTTCTAATGATAATAATGGAATTGATCCAGCTTGTGCTAGAGCTTCCACAATTAAAACTCCTGGTAAAACTGGTTCTCCAGGGAAATGTCCTTGGAAAACATGCTCATTATACGTTACATTTTTAGTAGCCACTACGTGCTCCCCTGGAATTAATTCTTCTACTCGGTCAATATATAAAATTGGAAAACGATTTGGAATTAATTTCATTACATCTGTTACTGTCATTACGCTCATGATAAGCCTCCTAATTTTTCTTAATAGCAAATAATTCTTGCCCGTAATCTACCATTTGTCCATTTTCAACAAGTATTTCTACTACTTCACCTGAAATTTCTGCAGTTATTTCATTCATAATTTTCATTGCTTCAATAATACATACTGGTTGTCCAACTTGAACTTTATCTTGTACTTGAACAAAAGTAGGATCATCTGGAGATGGAGCTAAATACACAATCCCCACAATTGGACTTTTAATATATTGTAAATCTTCTTTTGTAACTGTTTCTTGAACTTCAGGAGTCTTAGTAGCTACCGTTTCAGCAATAATTTCTTTTGTAGGTACAACTGCTACGGGCTTCTCTTCAATCGTTTCAACAACTTGTTTAGAACCACTTACTGGATAATTTTCTCGTTTAGAAAGTTGAAGATCGACTCCTTCTTGTTGTAAATGTAATTCCATTAAACTTGAATGATCGAATAACGAAACAATAGCTTTTAAATCCTCTATATTCATACATTATCCTTTCCATTTTTTGAAGCATAAAACTGCATTATGTCCACCAAATCCTAATGAATTACTAATGGCAACATTGACTTCTTTTGCAACACCTGTTTGTGCTGTTACATTTACAGAACATGCTTCATCTTGTTCTTTTACATTAATCGTTGGTGGAATAAAATCCTCTCCAACTGCTTTAATACATGCAATTGCTTCAATAGCGCCTGCAGCACCTAATAAATGTCCTGTCATCGATTTTGTACTTGAAACATGTACGTCATCTGCAGCTTCTTTTAAAGCATAGCGAATTGCTGTTACTTCAGAAGAATCATTTGCAGGAGTACTTGTTCCATGAGCATTAATATAATCTACATCACTTGGAGATAATTGCGCTTCATCTAAAGCGTGTAAAATTGCTTTCCCAGCACCACTACCATCTGGTGTAGGAGCCGTCATATGATAAGCATCAGCTGTTGCTCCATAACCAACGATTTCAGCATAAATCGTTGCTCCTCTTTTTTGAGCATGTTCTAAACTTTCTAAAACAACAACGCCTGCTCCTTCCCCCATTACAAAACCATTACGGTTTTTATCAAACGGAATGGAAGCTGCATTTGGATCTTGACTATTACTTAATGCTGTTAAAGCAGCAAATCCTGCAATTCCAATTTCACAAATCGTTGCTTCTGAACCACCAGCTAAAATGACATCAGAATAACCATGCTTAATATTTCTGAAAGCTTCACCAATCGCATGACTTCCACTAGCACAAGCTGTAACAATGGAAGTACAAATCCCTCTAGCTCCTGTTTTCATTGAAATATTTCCAGCAATCATATTCCCAATTGTCATCGGAACAAATAATGGAGCAACTCTTGTTGGACCTTTCTCATGCATTTTGATGATTTGTTGTTCCATTGTTGGTAAACCACCAATCCCAGAACTCACAATAACACCAAAACGGTCAAAATCCGTATTTTCCTGAGTAATTCCACTATGTTCAACTGCTTGTAAAGCTGCCGCAATTCCATATTGGCAAAATAAGTCCATCCTTTTCGCTTCTTTTCGGTCCATATATAAAGTAGGATCAAACCCTTTTACTTCTGCTGCTACATGAACATCTATATCTTTCGTATCGAATTTTGTAATGAAATCTATTCCATTTTTACCATTTTTCAATCCATCCCAAAAACTGGCAACATCATTTCCTAATGGTGTAATAGCACCCATTCCTGTAATGACTACTCGATTCATGTTTTTCCTCCTTTACATATATAAACCACCGTTAATTTGTAATACTTGACCTGTCATATATTTTTGTTCTGCTAAATATAAACAAGCTTCAGCAATATCTTCAACTGTTCCAAATTTACGCATTGGAATTTGTTTTTCCCATTCCTTGCGAATTTTTTCTGGAAGTGCTTGAGTCATTTCAGTATCAATATATCCAGGTGCAATTGCATTAACGGTAATTCCTCTTGAACCAATTTCTTTTGCTACTGATTTTGTTAAACCTATAATACCTGCTTTACTTGCGGCATAATTGACTTGACCAGCATTACCAGATACACCAACAATACTAGTCATATTAATAATACTTCCTGATTTTTGACGAACCATATATGGACTAGCAAAACGAATTAAGTTAAAACAACCTTTTAAATTAATATCAATGACATCATCAAAATCTTGTTCTTTCATTTTTAATACTAATCCATCACGAGTAATTCCAGCATTATTGACTAATACATCAATTTTTGAAAACTTCTCAATCGTTTGTTCTACTAAACTTTCTGCAACTTCAAATTTTGAAATATCTCCAACAACGGTTAGAACTTCTCCAGGATATGGAGAAAATAGCTCTAAAACTTCTTGGCTAATTTCTGAAGTTGCATTTAGAACAATATTAGCTCCTTCTTTTGCAAAAGCTAATGCAATGCCTAATCCAATTCCTCTTCTACTTCCCGTTACAACGACTGTCTTATCGATAAATTTCATATCTTTCCCTCTTTCACTCTTCGTAATTCTTGTACTGTTTGATCCAATAATTTCATTGATTCTGTCTGAAGTACAGTTACTTCGATTGAATGACTTTTGGCAATTTGTTTAATCATTTGAGATAAACTTTTTCCAGGTCCAATTTCTACGAACACTCGAACACCTTGTTCTAACATCCATTCAACATTTTGTTTCCATTTAACAGAATGAGTGATTTGTTGAGTCAGTATTTCTGCTTTAATCGGAATAGAATGTTGTACTCCAGTTACATTACTTAATACTGGAATATTTGGTGTTTGAAATGAAATAGTCTGCACAAAGTCATTAAATTTTTCCGCTGCCGGCGCCATTAATTCAGTATGAAAAGCTCCACTTACGGGAAGAACAATGGCACTTTTTGCTCCTTGTTCTTTTAATTTTTCTACTGCTATTTCAACAGCGTCCTTTTTTCCACCGATTACTAGTTGCCCTGGTGTATTATAATTTGCAGGAGATACTAATAATCCTTGATTTTGTAATTCTTTACATACCTTTTCAATGACTTCATCTTCTAATCCCAAAATAGCAGCCATTGAACCAGCATTTTGATTTGCTGCCTCTTGCATCCATTCTCCACGTTTTGAAACAAGCATTAACGCTTCCTCATAACTTAATGCACCACTTGCCATTAATGCACTATATTCCCCAAGAGATAGACCCGCAACAGTATCTGGATGAAATCCTTCTTCTTCAAGAAACTGTAGAATAAGTTTAGAAACAAATAATAATAAAGGCTGTGTGTACTTTGTTTCATGAAGTTTTGTAGAATTTTCATCTTCTAATAGTTCTAATACTGAAAAATCTAATACTTTTTGTGTTTGTTCTAATAAATGTTGACCCTTAGGATTTTCTAGAAATTCTAACCCCATTTGAGGTTTTTGACTTCCTTGACCAGGGAAAATAAAAGCCGTTTTCATAAGCACTCCTTATTGTTTGAAGTTCAAACTAAATATTGCGTAAAAAAATTTAGAATCCAAAACGTTTCATTTGATCTTGAATTGTTTTTCTTGAATCTCTCATTAATTCTTCAATAATTTCTTTACAAGTTTCTTCTTTTTGAATTAAACCAGCAATTTGTCCTGCCATCATTGATCCCATTTGAGTATCCCCTTCAACGACAATACGTCTTAGAGCACCTTTTCCAATCGCTTCTAATCGTTCGAAATCAGGATTTTCTTTACTTGTTTCTTCTTTTTCAGCTTGTAAATAAATTTTTGTTAATTTATTTCTTAATACACGAACTGGATGTCCAGTAATTTGACCAGTAATCACTGTATCAATATCTTTTGCTTTAATCACTGCTTGCTTAAAGTTATCATGAGCAGTTGATTCCTTTGCAACTAAAAATCTTGTCCCTAATTGAACAGCTTCAGCACCTAACATAAATGCAGCTGCCATTCCACGACCATCGCCAATACCACCAGCTGCAATAACAGGGATATTTACAGCATCGACGACTTGAGGTAATAAAGCAATGGTAGTTGTTTTACCAATATGTCCACCTGCTTCCATCCCTTCAATAACGACAGCATCAGCACCAGCTTTTTCCATACGTTTGGCTAAAGCCACAGAAGCTACTACTGGGATAACAGTAATACCAGCCGCTTTAAATTTATCCATATATTTTCCTGGATTTCCAGCACCTGTGCAGACTACTTTTACGCCTGCTTGGCAAACCACATCTACTACTTCATCAACGAATGGACTTAATAGCATGATATTAACCCCAAAAGGTTTATCCGTTAATTGCTTCATTTCATCAATAAATCCTTGTACAACTGGACCAGGAGCATGACCACAGGCAATAATTCCTAGCCCACCTGCATTGGATACTGCACTAGCTAAAGATGGATTTGCAACCCATGCCATTCCACCTTGAATAATAGGATACTGGATACCAAGTAATTGACTAATTTTTGATTCCATCTAACTCATCCCTTATTATTTTTCTGCTAATTGGTTATCAACGTATTTTACTAAATCTTCTACAGTTTCTAATCCATCTTCTGTATCGATTTTTACATCAAATTCATCTTCAATATCATTAATGATTTGGAATAAATCTAAGCTATCTGCTTCTAATTCATCTTTTAAGCTAGTTGTTAATTGTACTTCTTCTTTTTCTTTTCCTAATTGATCTGTAATAATTTCTTGAATTTTTTCGAATGTCATGTTTGTTTCCTCCAAATAGTTAAATTGTTATCATCATACTTCCCCAAGATAATCCGCCACCAAAGCCACTGAATAGTAGTTTTTGACCACTACCAATCGTAATCAATTGGTTTCGAACTAATTCATCTAGAAGAATTGGAATACTTGCTGCTGAAGTATTCCCCACACTCGCTAGATTTGTTGGGAATTTTTCAATTGGTTGTTTTAATTTTTTTGCAACTTGTTCGATTAATCGAACATTCGCTTGATGAAGTACATATAAATCTACCTCATCTGCACTCATGTGAGCTTTTTCTAGAGTTTCTGAAATATTTTTAGGAACTTCCCTCGAAACGAGTTCAAAAACTCCCCTACCATCCATTTTCATTGTGGAAAATGTATGTTGCTCCAATCTTTCTCCACAAACTAATGCGTCTCCTTTTTGACCATCAGAACGCAAAGTTTCTACAAATAAAGTTTCATCATCTGTTTTTTCTAATAGAACAGCACCTGCTCCATCGCCAAATAAAATAGCTGTAGAGCGATCCTTCCAATCTAAAACAGATAACATCGTTTCAGCACCAATCACTAAACCATATTTTCGATTTCCTGCTGAAAGCATCTTTACACCTGTAGATAAAGCAAATACAAATCCTGCACATGCAGCACTAATATCAAACGCAAATGCATTAGTTGCTCCAATCGCTCCTTGAACTTTTGCGGCACAAGAAGGGCTCATAGAATCAGGAGTCATTGTAGCTACGATAATAAATTCTATTTCTTCTGGCTTTATTTCAGACTCTCCTAAAAGCTTTTGAGCAGCTTTTATCGCTAAATCACTAGTTGTTAGTTCTTTAGCATAGCGTCTTGATTGAATTCCAGTTCGTTTTTGAATCCATTCATCAGAAGTATCTAAATGATGCTCCCAATCTGTATTTTTTATTTCATGAATTGGTAGGTAAGAACTTGTATGAATCACTTTTACAGTGGACATCAAATCTCTCCTTTTTGAACTTCAGCCTTGGTTTCGTGTAAAAAGTTATATAAATTATGAAGACCTTTTATTAAAACAGCCATTTCTTCCTCGTTCATTCCTTCAATCGTACGTTTCACTAACTTTTCATGAAACTTACGATGTAATCGATACAAGAGACGTCCTTTACTTGTTAACCCTAATCTAACAATTCGTCGATCTTTTGCATCTTTTAAGCGTTCGACATATCCTTTTTTCACTAATGCATTAACTGCTACTGTTAGCGTCCCAACTGTTACATTTAATGTATTGGCAACTTCTGTTGTTGTGAGTTCACGGTACATGCCGATTGCTTCAATTGCATGCATTTCTTTAATTGATAAATCTTTAAATTGACTTTGTGCCAATGAAGATTCTTCAATATCTAGCATTTGGTTAAAGACGTCTACCAAATACTCATTAATTTTCTCTAGAGTTTTTTCCATTTCTTTCTCCTAATTAGTTTGAATATCAAATCATTTGATATTCAAACTATACTAAATAATACTTTGAATGTCAAACATTTTTTGCAAAAAAATTTCTCTTTCATTTTTATGATTTTGAAAGAGAAATTTTCATTATTATTCAATTGGTGTAAGAATTAATCTTAATGCATGTAATAGCACTACTACAGTACTTCCTTCATGAAGAATGACTCCAAGAGTTAAATCACTCCAACCTAGGAAATTTAATAGCACTAATACAATTACAATCAATAAAGAAAATATTAAATTTTGCTTTGTAACAGTCATCATTAATTTTGAAACTTTATGCAATGTTTTTAAAGAATCTAATTGACTGTTCATTAATACAATATCACTAGATTCCATTGCAACATCGGTTCCTTTTCCCATTGCAATCCCAACTTCCGCATTCACTAATGCTGGTGCATCATTAATGCCGTCTCCTACCATCGCAATTGTTGGATATTTTGTTGACCATTCTTTTAACGTATTTGCTTTATCTTCTGGTAATACATTGGCTCTTACTTCATCCACTTCTAATTCGTTAGCAATTGCCTCAGCTGTTTGAATAGAGTCCCCTGTTAAAAGCATCGTTTGAATATTTTCTTGTTTAAAATAATCAATCACTTGTTTTGCTTCTTCTTTTGGAGTATCTAATAAGGCTACTGCTCCAACTACTAAATGATCCTCACTTAAAACTACAACTGTTTTCCCTTCATTCATCCACTGCTCAACAATTGCTGTATATTTTCCTAATGTAGCAAAACTAGAAGGTTTTCCAATACGATACGTATGATTTCTGTAAGTTGCTTCTAATCCAATTCCTACTTTTGGTGTAACAGATAATGAGTAAGTACGATATGCTAATCCAGATTCTACGATTGCAAAGGCTAAGGGATGATTTACTTTTCTCTCCATCGATACAAGAATAGAATATAATTCAAATTCGCGATCTTTATCCATCACTTTTGCTACAACTTTCGGTGTACCATTTGTTAGTGTGCCGGTTTTATCAAAAGCAATTGCGTTAACTTCAGACATTTTCTCTAATGCAGCTCCAGATTTTATAAAAATTCCTTTTCTAGATAAAGTTGAAATTGCAGCTACCGTTACTGGTGTAGCACTAGCGGCTAGTGCGCATGGAGAAACAGCAATTAAATAAACCATTCCACGATAAAAAGCTGTTAAGAAATCCCAGTTTAAAAATATAATTCCGATGGCTAACACGACTGGAAATAAGGCTAATACAATTGTGACATAGACTGGTTCCCATTTCTTTAAGAAACTACCTGTACGAGTTAATGATTGACCAGCTTCTTGTACTAGTGTAATAATCTTTCCAAGTACACTGTCTTGTTGTTTTTTAGTAACCTTAACGAGCAGTGTTTGGGTTAAATTTAAAGTTCCGGCAAATACTTCGCTTCCTACTTCTTTTTCAACTGGAATTGATTCACCAGTTACTGAAGCTTGATTCACAGAGGACATTCCTTCAATAATGATTCCATCTGCTGAAATTTGACTGCCATTTAATACTTGAATAATATCTCCAACTTCTAAAGAAGAAGCATCTACTTCTTCAAAATGTCCATTATTCATTTTTTTCAACGCTAATTTTGGTTGCAATTGTAATAATTGAGTCATATCTTTACGACTTTTCTTTTCAACATATTCTTCAAGTGAATGGGCAATTGTAAATATAACAATTAGCATTGCAGCTTCTTCAAATTTCCCAATAAAAATCGCACCAAGAGCAGCAAGTGTCATGAGTAAATGAACATTTGGACGAAATCTTTTAAAATGCTTTGTTTCCTCAATCGTATCCATAATTCCTTCAGTAATTACTTCTTTCCCAATACAAGCAATTGTTAAAAGGAATAAGGCATTTGCAATCCAAGCTACACTTTTTTCTAAAAATAATGCTAATACAAACATACCAATTGCTAGAGCCCAACGTTGCCAAGAAATTTCATGATGATGGTGACCGGAACAATGACCACAATGATCATGGTGGTGGTGTTCACCATGTTCGTGCGAATGATGATGATGTTCATCGTGATGGTGTTCATGCTCATGCGAACAATGGCAATGGTCATGGTCATCGTGATCGTAATAAGCATTGTGTTCATGGTGATGATGGTGATGATGATGTTCATCATGTTCATGTGAATGATGATGAGAATCATAATCGTGACTATGATGTTCACTGTGTTCATGAGAATGTTCTTCATGATGATGTATTTCTTCATTTCTTCTTTGATTCAATAATTTATTAAATGTTATTTTAACTACTTCTATAAATTCGTCTAAAACTTTAAATTGATGTTTCATACTCCACAACCTTTCTTACTGAATCTATTATACATGAAGATTCAAGTTTCAACAAAAAAAGAAATGACTTTTTCTAGTAGTAGTTTAGCCAAAAGTCATATTTCAATCGTTTATTCATATTCATGGTAATAAAAAATAACTTATCATAATAGCAATAACTCATATTTATACGTATATTTCTAACCCGCCGTACAAAAAAATGACTTTTTCTAGTAGTAGAAGCAATATAAGCCACTTTGGCTTATATTGCAGGAAACTTCGAGACCCAGGCTCGAAGTTTAGCCATGAGATTCGCATAGCGAAGCTGCTGGCGTCCTTTACTACTTAAAAAAGTCAATTTTGAGAAATTTTCATAAAATATTAATCTAACAAAGCACTCAAATCAATGGTATCTAATGTCATTTCCGTTGAAGTTTGAGCCATAATCGATTCATAATCAAAATAATCATTAATCGTTAATTGGTTCAACTGATAAATTTGTTCAAACAAATTATCAGGTTTACTCTTCTTCCATCGATACGTCACAAAATAACTTGCAATATCATAACTGGAAATTGATTCATATCCTTGTGTAATAAACTCAATCGTTTTATATCCTAACCAAGGACGAAATTGTTCTAAAAATTCTTCTTGTTTATCCATCATGACTAAGAGTTTTTACTATTCTCCATCAACAACAGGAACATTATTTTCTCCAGCTGTTGGAACAACATGATGAATCGCACGACGTTCAAATGTTAAATAAACACCATCGCAATCAATCTCAACTGTTTGATCTACTGTATCAATATAATGAACTACTCCATGTAATCCCCCAATAGTAACAACATGATCCCCAGCTTTCAAAGCATTCATTTGCTCTTGTAATTTTTTAGTACGCTCACGATTTTTACGACCAAAGAACCACCAAGCTCCTCCTAGTGCTACAATATAAAGTAACATTAATGCTAATTGACTCATTTAAAACACTCCTTCTTGTAATGTAATACTACTGTATCAAATTTTTTCTAAGAATACTAGAAATTACGAGCATTTTCTTTATTAAATCCATATTCTTCGAAAAATGCTTCTCTAAATTCTAATAAATTATCATCCATAATAGCTTGACGAACTTGTTTCATTAAGTTTAATAAGAAGTATAAATTATGATAACTTGTTAAACGCAAGCCAAATGTTTCATCTGCTTTAAATAAATGACGAATATACGCACGAGAATAATTACGACATGTGTAGCAATTACATTTTTCATCGATTGGACGAAAATCACGTTCATACTTCGCATTTTTTACAACAAGACGACCTGCACTCGTCATACAAGTACCATTTCTTGCGATACGTGTTGGAAGTACACAGTCAAACATATCCACCCCACGAATGACTCCATCAATTAATGAATCCGGAGAACCTACTCCCATTAAATAGCGAGGTTTGTGAGATGGAATTAGTGGTGTTACATAGTCTAATACTTCATTCATTTCTTGTTTAGTTTCCCCAACAGATAATCCACCAATCGAATACCCTGGGAAATCAAGTGAAATCATATCTTTAGCATGATCCATACGTAAATCTTTGTATCCTGCCCCTTGTAAAATTCCAAATAAAGCTTGCGTTTCTGGAGATTTATGAGCTTTCAATCCACGTTCTGCCCATCTAGTCGTACGAGCAATGGAATTTTTCACGTAATCATGAGTATGATGGAAATCTGGACATTCGTCAAAACTCATAATAATATCTGCTCCAAGTTTATTTTGAACATCAATCGAAATTTCTGGAGATAAAAATAATTTTGAACCATTTAAATGATTTCTAAAATGTACGCCTTCTTCTTCAATTCTTCTCATATCACTTAAAGAAAATACTTGGAAACCACCTGAATCCGTTAAAATCCCTTTTTTCCAATTCATAAAATTATGTAATTTTCCTGCTTCATCTACAATATCCGCTCCTGGTCGTAACCATAGGTGGTAAGTATTACTTAAAATAATATTGGCTCCCATTTCATCTAATTCTTCTGGAGACATTGATTTTACAGTTGCTAATGTACCTACAGGCATAAACATTGGAGTTGGAAAAGTTCCATGCGGTGTAATAATTTCTCCAAGACGTGCACCTGTATGTTTTTCTGTTTTAATTAAACGATATGTTACAGCTGGTTGTGTCATTTCTACATTCCTTTCTTATTACAGTCAACTATATAACTGTATCTTACTATGTTCTATTTGTCCAATATTTTATAAGATTTTAAAGGATTAAACTAAAAAAACTTCAAAAGTCAGATAATATTCTAACTTTTGAAGTTTCATTTTACTATTAAGATTATACAGTTTGAATGGCACGATAACTATAGGATGGTTCTTTTAATTTTTCATCAAAGACAACCTCTAAATCGTGTCCTTGGAAAAACCATTCATCACCTGTTTCAATAAAATAGGTAATGCCATTTTTTTCCACACTAACAAATGGATTATTTGGTGTATCAACTTCTACTGCTAAAGAAAAGCCTTCGTGAATCGGACTGCATCCATAAACTTTTCCTAAGAAGCGCACTCCACGTTCTTTAGAAACTCCCATTTCTTCTTCAAACCATGCTTGTGATTTTTCATCAATTGTTAATTTCATTTGCCCCATCCTTTGACTCATCTTTTCTTAATTCAAGTTTACCATAGTTTTAAAAATCATGCCTTTACTTTGCTTATAATAATGGATTAGCCATAAAAGAAGTACATCCAACTTTAGACAAAGCTGTAAATCCATTGGATTCATAAAATGCAAGTGTTTTTAATTCACTATCCGTTGTTAAAATCATTTGATAAACTTCTTTAAAATACTCCAGTGTTTGACGAATTAATTGTGTACCAATCCCCTGTCTTTGATACTCAGGAAGTACAATAATATCTTGGATATAAACAATAGAAAAACCATCTCCTACTGCTCTTAAAAATCCAATTAAATTTCCTTCTTCATCTCTTGCTGAAATTAGAAACAAACTATGTTCTAATGCATTTTTAAGCATTGTTGGATTAGACGTATAATTTGTCCATCCTACTGCTTCATATAACGGAAATATTTCTTCAAAAGAAATAGTATCATTTTTTTTATACCCAATCATCCTAATTACTCCTCCTCTAATACAATAGATTCAATCCATTCCCAAGCTTTTTCTACCCCTTCTCCTGTTTCAGAAGAGAACGTTAAAAATAATTCTTCTGGTGGTTTCCCAAAAGCTTTTCGAATTTGACTCACATGTTTATTCCATTTACCACGAGGAATTTTATCACACTTCGTCATAATAATTCGATAAGGAATTTCATAATACTCTAAAAATTTACGCATTTGTACATCTTCTGTACTTGGCTCATGTCGGAAATCAACAAGAATTAAAACGAGTTCAAGATTTTCACGAGTTGTAATGTACTCTTCAATCATTTTTCCCCATTTTTCACGTTCTTTTTTTGAGACTTTTGCATATCCATACCCAGGAACATCTACAAAGTAAAATAAATCATTAATATGATAAAAGTTTAATGTTTGAGTTTTACCTGGTTTACTAGATGTTCTAGCTAAACTCTTTCGTTGAATTAGACGATTAATAAAAGAAGATTTTCCCACATTTGATCGGCCAGATAAAGCAATTTCAACTTTTTGATCGGTTGGATATTGATTTGGACCAACCGCACTAATCGTAAACTCAGCATTTGTCACTTTCATGATTAAGCTCCTTCCTCTGTTGTTTGAGGATTAATTTTAACAAAGAATAGTAATCCTCCTCCAATTAAGAATAGAAGAATTAAAGAAAAGACCCCATGTAATGAATTACCGGTCATTTGAGCTGTAATCCCTAATAATGTTGTTCCTAAAATAGATGAGAATTTTCCAAAAATATTATAAAATCCAAAAAACTCATTTGCACGATTTGCTGGAATAATTTGACCGAAGATAGAACGACTAATCGATTGTACTCCACCTTGAGCTGTACCAATACAAATGGCTAATAATAAGAAATCTGTATAAGTTTTTAATCCTGTTGCTAAAATACAAATAATCACATAAGTAGCAATTCCTAAAAACACAGTATTTTTTGAGCCAATTTTCTTTGCAAGATATCCATATAAAATACTAAATGGAAAAGCTACAATTTGAACGATCAATAAAATAACAATCAAACTATTACCATCTAATCCAACATCGGTACCTACAGCAGTCGCCATTTTAATGATAGTCCCAATTCCATCAATATAGAAGAAATAGGCAATTAAAAATAAAAATACATGCTTATGTTCACGAATATGTTTAATCGTTTCAAATAATCGAGCAAAACTATCATATACAGGATGTTTGTCATGTTCCATAAAGTGTTTTTGTTTTACATGTCTCCAAAATGGAATCGTAAATACAAACCACCAAACAGCAGTGATGAAAAATCCAATTTTTACAATGACATCTCCAGATAATTGAGAAAATTGCATAATCAGCATAAATAACACAAAAGGAATAACACTTCCAATATAACCATATCCAAATCCTGCTGCTGAAATACGATCCATTCTATCGTACGTTGTTACATCCATAATCGAACTATCATAAAAAATGTTCGATGCAGAAAATCCAATAGCAGAAATCGTATATAAAATTAATAAAAACATCCACTGATCGCTACCAGCAAACATCATCCCTAACACAGAAAATACCCCTACCATTGTTGAAATGGTGAACATAGGATTTCGGTATCCTCGATAATCTGCTAGTGCTCCTAATACTGGTGCCATTACTGCAACAACAAATGTTGCAATTGAGTTTGCATAACTTAAGTAAGCTGTTGAATTAGCAGCAGTCACTCCTGCATTAGTTGTAACTGTCTTAAAGAAAATTGGAAAAATAGCGGTCGTAATCATTAACGAATACACTGAGTTTGCCCAATCTTGTAAAATCCACGAAAATTCTTCTTTTGTATATCGACTTGCAAAAAACTTACGAATTGCAGACATAAAATTCCCCCTAAAATTAAGCTTTCAATAATTTTCCTTTTTTATTGTACAATTCTGGTTGTCCTTCATTATCTACAACCGCCTTTGTTACAACCACTTTAGAGACTTCTTCTCTACTTGGAATTTCAAACATTAAATCCATCATAACCGATTCAATAATCGAACGTAGTCCACGAGCTCCTGTTTTACGTTCAATCGCTTTAGCTGCAATGGCATCTAACGCTTCTTGATCAAACTCTAATTCAACTTCATCCATTAAGAATAGTTTTTGATATTGTTTCACTAATGCATTTTTAGGTTCTGTTAAAATAGATACTAAATCTTTTTGTTCTAATTTTTCTAATGCTGCAATAATTGGTAATCGTCCAATAAATTCAGGAATTAATCCAAATTTTTGTAAATCTTCTGGAATAATCATTTGCATTAAACTTTCATGTTCGCTAAAGTTTTTATTTGAAGAACCAAATCCAATGACTTTAGCTCCAAGTCTCTCTTTAACGATTGTTTCAATTCCATCAAAAGCTCCACCAACAATGAATAAAATATCCGTTGTATCGATTTGAATTAATTCTTGTTGCGGATGCTTGCGTCCACCTTGAGGAGGAACAGATGCAACAGTTCCTTCTAAAATTTTTAATAGCGCTTGTTGTACACCTTCACCACTTACATCACGAGTAATGGATACATTTTCACTTTTACGAGCGATTTTATCAATTTCATCAATGTAAATGATTCCTTTTTGTGCACGTTCTACATCATAATCAGTTGCTTGAAGAAGTTTAAGTAAAATATTTTCCACATCTTCCCCAACATATCCTGCTTCTGTTAATGTTGTTGCATCTGCAATTGCAAACGGAACATTTAATAAGCGAGCTAATGATTGAGCTAAGTAAGTTTTACCTGAACCAGTTGGTCCAATTAAACAAATATTACTCTTTTGTAACTCCACTCCATCGTCTTCTACTAAATGATTAATTCGTTTATAGTGATTATAAACAGCAACTGCAAGTGCTTTTTTGGCATTTTCTTGTCCAATTACATAATCATTTAAAATTTCACGAATTTCTTGTGGTTTTGGAACTGTAATTTCTCCTTCAAAAAACTGTGTTAATAATTCTTCATCAATAATTTCCTTACATAAATCTACACATTCATTACAAATAAAAACATCTGGTCCAGCGATGATTTTTTTTACTTGATCTTGTGACTTCCCACAAAATGAACAACAGACATGTTTTGGTTCATCTTTATACAACTAAGAACCCTCCATTTCATTTTTGACACTATATATAGTAGATTAGCATATCTAACTTATTTGAACAAGGAAAGTCCATTATGTAATAGATATTTTCCAAAAAAAAGAACAATCCTGTTTCCAAGATTGTTCTTCAATAGTTTACAAATTAAGCTTCTACTGCAGAATCAGTAATTAAAGCTAATGCTTTCTTCATTGAAATATCGTTTTTCAACATTTCAACTGAAACAGCTGAACGAACAGCTCCTTCTTCCATACCATATTGAGCAGCTAATTCTTTCACTTCTGCATCAACATCAGCATCTGTTACTTCAATGTTTTCATCTTTAACGATTTGTTCTAATACTAAGTTAGTTTTAGTACGAACATCAGCATCTTTTTCCATCATATGGTGTAAATCAGCTTCAGTTGTACCTGTGATTTGGTAGTACATTTCTGGTGTAATACCGTTACGACGCATGTCGTTTAAGTAGTGTTGCATTTGACGGTGTACTTCTTCGTGAACCATTTCAGCTGGTAATTCAACGATTTCAGCATTTTCAACTGCTTGACGTAATGCTAAGTCAGCTACAGCTTCGTCAGCTGCTTCAGCTTTAGCTTCTTCTAATTCTTTACGGAATTTTTCTTTTAATTCTGCTAATGTTTCAACTGAATCATCAACGTCTTTAGCAAATTCATCTGTTAATTCTGGTAATTCTTTTGTTTTAACTTCGTGAACTGTTACTTTGAATACAGCATCTTGACCTTTTAAGTTTTCTGCATGATATTCTTCTGGGAATGTAACTTTAACTTCAACGTTGTCGCCTTCTTTAGCGCCTACTAATTGATCTTCGAATCCAGGAATGAATGAACCTGAACCTAATTCTAATGAGTAGTTTTCACCTTTTCCACCTTCAAAAGCTTCTTCACCTAAGAAACCTTCAAAGTCGATTACAACTGTATCTGCTAATTCAGCAGCACCTTCTTTAACAACTAACTCAGCTGATTTAGCTTGTTCTTGTAATAAACGATCTTCTACATCTTGTTCAGAAACTGTACGATCTTGTTTTTCAACAGTTAATCCTTTGTATTCACCTAATTTAACTTCAGGTTTAACAATTACAGTTGCTTTGATCACCCATGGTTGACCTTTTTCTAATGATTCGATATCAATTTTTGGTTGAGTTACTGGGAAAATACCTGTTTCTTCTACTGCATTGTCATATGCATCAGGTAATAAGAAGTTTAATGCATCTTGATATAATGCTTCTTCACCATACATTTTGTTGAAGACTTGACGACTTACTTTACCTTTACGGAAACCAGGAACGTTTAAGTTCTTTTTCACACGGTTAAAAGCAACTTCTAAACCTTGTTTAATTGATTCTTCTGAAATTTCAAATGTTAACACAACTTCATTTGTGTTGATTTTTTCAAATTTTGCTGTCATAGCTTTCCTCCAAAAAATTCTTACTTCATCAAATTTAATTGATGAGCGTTTTACATACTCATTTATTTTACAACACCTTTGTAAAATTGTAAAATATTTCTGATAATTTTTTTGAATTATTCTTTAAAATTTTCATTTAGAAATCAAATTGTAATCTAGTTGTTGTGATTCTTAACAATAATTTTAGCTTTTACACTAAAATCAATGGTATAATAGATAGAGATTAGGGGTGATATTATGATTCAATACCCAAAGGGACAGCAGAGAGTCTCCTCTCCTCAAACTTCTACTGTTTCATATGGTAGTCGTGGAATGTTCTTAGAAACTTTATTGAATCAAACAAACGATTATTATCGATTAAGAAAAATAGCTGTTATTCATAAAAAGCCCACTCCAGTACAAGTCGTTAAAGTGGATTATCCTAAGCGAAGTGCTGCTGTTATCAAAGAAGCTTATTATCGACATGCTTCTACAACTGACTATAATGGAGTTTACCGTGGATGCTATATTGATTTCGAAGCGAAAGAAACAAAAAATAAAACTTCGTTTCCATTTATAAACATACATGAGCATCAATTACAGCATATGGAAGATTGTATTTTTCAAGGTGGAATTGTATTTATTATCTTTTATTTTTCTTCCTTAAATGAATTTTATTTATTAGAAAGTCAATACTTAATTTCATTTATAAAGGAAAACAAAGACGGGAAAAAGTCTATACCATTATCTTATATACGAGAGAATGGTATGCAAATCCCTCTAACGGTACAGTCTATTTTAGATTATATTCCAGTAGTTGATAAACTTATTGATAAAATTTAGGAGGTTTTCTATGCCAGAAACACGCCAAACAAGACGTAGTCAAACAAATAAAAAGACTACAAAAGGAAAGAAGAAATCTATTTTAAAGAGAATCCTCATTACTTTATTTTCAATTTTTGTAATTGGATTCACTATTTTAACGGGATTATTCTTCTACTATGGTTTTACTGCACCTGAGATTACAGCTGCAGACTTACAAGGAGCAACTGAAACTCAAATTCTCGATATGAATCAAGAGTTGATTACAAAACTTGGTGGAGAAAATCGAGATTTAATTGAACCAGAAGAAGTTCCACAAGGATTAAAAGATGCCATTACTTCAATTGAAGATAAGCGTTACTATTCCCACTTAGGAATTGATCCAATTCGTATTGTTGGTTCTTTTATTCGTAACTTACGTGCAGGACATATTACTCAGGGTGGTAGTACAATTACTCAACAATTAATTAAACTATCTGTTTTCTCTACTAAAAAAGAAGACCAAACTTACAAACGTAAAATTCAAGAAATTTTATTAGCTTTACAAATTGAACGACAATTTTCAAAAGAACAAATTTTGACATACTATTTAAACAAAGTTTATATGGCTAATAATACTTATGGATTTGGTACTGCTGCCAATTACTACTTTGGAAAAGAATTGAAAGAATTAACAATTCCGCAATTAGCATTACTCGCTGGAATGCCACAAGCTCCAAGTTCATATGATCCATATGCTCATCCAGAACAAGCTCAAGAACGTCGTGATATTGTATTACAATCTATGAAAGATAATGGCAAATTAACAGACGCTCAATTACAAGAAGCAAAAGCAACTCCGATAACTGAAGGCCTAATTGCCGAACATGAGCAAGTATCAACAGATGATAATCGTTTAATCTTTGACTCATTTTTAACAATGGTAGCCGATGAAGTAAAAGAAAAAACTGGCTTAGATGTTTATTCAGATGGATTAACGATTGAAACAACTGTAAATTCTCATGCTCAAAATCGTTTATATGAAATTTTAAACACTAATAGATATGTTCAATATGTAGATGACAAAGTTCAAAATGCTGTTGTTATGTTAGATTCTACTACCGGTGCGGTAAGAGCTATCAATGGCGGACGCAAACAAACTAATTTATTAGCTTATAATCGTGCCATTCAAAATGATAGAAGTACGGGTTCATCGATTAAACCAATTATGGATTATGGCCCAGCTATTGAATACTTAAACTATTCTACTGGTCAAACCATGGTTGATAAACCTACAAAATATTCTAGCGGTTTTGAATTAAATAACTGGGATAATCAATATATGGGAACAATGACAATGCGCAGAGCTTTAGTATTGTCTCGTAATACTCCTGCCTATCAAACTTTTAAAGCAGTTGGAAATGATAATGTTCAAGCTTTCCTTAAAAAATTAGATTTATCTGTTATGAATGACGGAAAAGAATCATTAGTAGAAAGTAATGCGATTGGAGCAAACTTATCCCCATTAAAAATGGCAGCAGCTTACACTGCTTTTGCTAACTATGGTACTTATTCAAAACCATATACTGTTACAAAAATTACGACAAGAGATGGTCAAGTTTTACAATTTAAACCTGAACAACATCAAGCGATGAAAGACTCTACAGCATATATGATTACAAATATGCTAAAAGATACATTTACTTATGGATTTGCAAATGACTTACAAATGGGAAATCTTCCTCATGCTGCTAAAACTGGTTCATCGAACTATACACCGGAACAAAAACGTGCAATGGGAGCAAGTGAAGCAGATAATATTATTCCTGATTCATGGTTCATCGGCTACTCTCCTGCCTACACCATTTCAATATGGACTGGATATGATAACCCTTATACAGCAGGAAGTGGATTAACATTAACAGAACAAGCTTATTCTAAATGGATTTATGGTCACTTAATGAATTATGCTATGAAGCAAACTCCTGTTAAAGATTGGGAACAACCTTCTAGTGTTGTATCTTCACCAATTATTGTTGGTTCAAACCCATTAGCATTAGCTGGACCAAACACTCCTTCTGATCGAGTAAGTACAGAATTATTTGTAAAAGGAGCTTTACCAGCACATCAACAAGTTGTTGAAGAAAAAATTGCTCCACCATCAGGATTAAACGTAAGTTATGATGCTGCTAAGAAAGAAGTTACAGTAACTTGGAATGCAGTAAAATCTGATGGAGATAAACCAAGTTATACCATCAGTGTTGGTGGTCAAACACAAACAGTTGACAAGACAAGTGCAACCTTTAAAAATATTACAGGTGAATCTGTTCAAATTAGTTTATCTGTCTCTATTAAAGGTAAAACATCAGATCCAGTAACTCATGAGTTGAAATTAGGTACTAAAGCCGAGGAAAAACAAGAAACAAGTACTACAACTAATCAACAAAAACCTCAGCAACAACAGCCGCCACAGCAAAATGGGCAAACAACTCAAGTACCTGCAAGAAATGAAGTAACAACACAGGCAACTGAACAAAATAATTAATTATGAACCCTTCTCAGTCACGAGAAGGGTAAAAAAACACGCTAGAAAAATCTAGCGTGTTTTCATTATTTAGCATATTCTACAGCTCTTGTTTCACGAATAACTGTAACCTTAATATGTCCTGGATATTGTAGTTCTTCTTCAATTTGTTTACGAATTTCACGTGCTAATAAAATTGAACTTGCATCATCAATTTTCTCTGGATGAACCATAACACGGATTTCACGACCCGCTTGAATGGCAAAGCTACGTTCCACACCTTCGTGTTCATTAGCAATAGCTTCTAATCGTTCTAAACGACGAATGTAGTTTTCCAAGGATTCACTACGTGCTCCTGGTCTTGCAGCTGATAAAGCATCTGCTGCTGCTACTAATATCGCAATTGTCGAGGTTGCTTCCACATCTCCATGGTGAGATGCAATTGCATTAACCACAATTTTGTTTTCTTTATATTTTTGAGCAATTTCCGCACCAATTTCAACGTGGGAACCTTCAATTTCATGATCTAATGCTTTTCCTAAATCATGTAATAAACCAGCTCTTTTTGCTAGATTTACATCTTCACCAAGCTCACCTGCCATAATACCGGCAAGTTTGGCAACTTCAATACTATGATTTAAAACATTTTGTCCATAACTTGTACGGAAATATAAACGACCTAAAATTTTAATTAAGTCTGGATGTAATGAATGAATACCAACTTCAAATGTTGCTTGTTCCCCAATTGAACGAATTCTTTCATCCATTTCCTTACGAGATTTTTCGACCATTTCTTCAATTCTTGCAGGATGAATACGTCCATCTGCAATTAATTTTTCTAAGGTCATTTTAGCAATTTCTCTACGAATTGGATCAAATCCACTTAACACTACAGCTTCAGGTGTTTCATCAATAATTAAATCAATACCTGTTAATGATTCTAAAGTACGAATATTTCTTCCTTCACGTCCGATAATTCGACCTTTCATCTCGTCATTTGGTAATGTCATAACTGTCACAGTATTTTCAGCAACTAAGTCAGCTGCTGAGCGTTGAATTGCTTGTAAAATAATACTTTTAGCAGCTCTATCTGACTCGTCTTTAGCACGTTGTTCAGATTCTTTTACCATTACTGCACGTTCGTGACTTAATTCCTCACGTGTTTCTTGCATAATAATTTGTTGCGCTTCTTCTCTACTAATGGTTGAAATTCGTTCCAATTCAGCTTTTTGTTCAGATAATACAGAGTCAATTTGTTCTTCTTTTTCCGTCATGACTTGTGCTCTCTCTTGAAGTTTATTTTCTTTATCTTCAATAGATTGTTCACGTTTTTCAAGAACTTCATCTTTACGATCAAGATTTTGTTCTCTTTGAATTATCCTTTTTTCTTGAAGTAAAACTTCATTTCTTCTTTCTTTTAACTCATTTTCAACTTCAGTACGATATTTATGATTTTCTTCTTTAGCTTCTAATAATACTTCCTTTTTTAATCGGTCAGCATCTTTTTTTGCATCTTCTAAAATCATTTCAGCCGATTCACGAGCAGCTACAACTTTTTTCTCATAATTGGATTTGAAAACAAAATATCCAGCAACAATTCCGATTACTAAAGTTAAGATCGCGAGGCCTCCAGTTAATAGTTCTGAGTTCATTGAGTCACCTCCGTCTCATTTTTAATTTTTCAAAATTAATTGCATAAACAATCGTTGGATAGAATAATCCAACTCAATAACCATTGTATTATTCTATCCAACTAAAGTCAACTATAAGTCTTTATTTATTTAATGAAGTAAGAAATTTTTTAGAAGATTCATTTAGTTCTTCAGACATTTGATGAACTTCTTCTAAAGATTTCACAACAGCACCAGACGCTAGCGGATGTCCTCCACCTCCATGGTTAGCTGCAATTTCATTTACGATTGGTCCTTTTGAACGTAAATTACAACGATATGTACCATCTGGTTGCTCTACGAACAGACACCAGCAATGTACACCTTCAACTGTACTAGGTAATGAAATAACCCCATGTGTTTGATGTTCTTCTACTCCAAACTCTTTTAATTGTTCTTGGCTTAAAATGGTAATCGCTACTCCATTTTCAGAAATTTCCATATTTTGGTAAATATAACCTGCTAAACGACTGACTGAAACAGGATTCGTAATCATATGATAAGCAATTTCTGAAATTTTCACTGGAAATTCTAATAATTTAGACACCATTTCGAAAGTCACCGTTGTTGTTGCTGGATATAAGAAACGTCCTGTATCCCCTACAATTCCTGCATATAATGCATTTGCAACTTCTTCGTTTACTTTCCAAGGCGAGTTTTCATTAAATACAAACTGACATAAAATTTCACTTGTACTACTTGCAGTTGTATCTACATAAGAAATCTTTCCATAAACATCTCTATCAGGATGATGGTCGATTTTAATCACCTCTGATGGATTTACTTCATATGGTGAATCAATACGAGGCGTATTCGCTGTATCGTTCACAATAATTAATGAAGCATCGAAAACTTCTTGAGAAATTGTATCCATTGTACCAATATATGCTAAGTCATCATTCATTTCTCCTAAAGCATATACTGTTTTATTTGGGTAAGTTGCTTCGATAATTTTTTTCAATCCAATTTGAGAACCGATGGCATCTGGATCTGGCAACTCATGTCGTAAAATAACGATTGAGTCTGCTTTTTGAATTTCTTTATCAATAGCTAATAAGTATTCTTGTTTATTCATCTTTTATATTAATTCCTTTCCATTAACTGACTAGACATTACTGCTTTTGCTACGATTGTATTTTCTAAATACACTGAAATATCTAATTTTGTTATTTTTCTTCCATTATCTAATGACTGAATTTGTAAAATAATTTCACTATCAATTGGAATCATTTTTAAATAATGTAAATCTAATTGCTCAATAACTGCATTTCTTCTTTGACTACGAGAAATAAATTCTTTTGATGCTACACTGACTACTTCACAAAGAACTCCGAAAGATAACATTCCTAAATTATTTGTCATTTGTGGAGTGACCATAAATTGGAATTTGGATTGTTGCGTATCCATCTCTAACACATTTAAACTTTCAGCAACATCATCTTCAAATGTATTTCCTACTTGTGGTTGACGTTGAGCTAATTGCATAGCTTTCATCACATCTTGTCTGGAAATAATCCCTAACAATTCCATATTATCTTGTACAACTGGTAACATTTCTAAGCCATTCCATATCATAGAATGAGCAACACTGGCTACACTAGCATGTAATTTAGTGACACTTGGATTTTTTGTCATCACTCTTTCAATAACAAGATGATCACTTTTACCAATAACATCTTTTGCAGTTACAACTCCCACAAGGCGATTGGAATGATTAATTACAGGGAATCTAGAATTTTCAGTTTGTTGATTCATTTTTCGATAATCTTCTACTGTATCATCAATCATTAAATAATGAGTATGAGAAAAATCTGTATAAATATCTGATACAATCATGATTTTTTTCTTAATTAATTGATCAGTCATTGCACGGTTAATAAGTGATGCCACTGTAAAAGTATCGTAAGTTGTACCAATAACAGGGATTGCTAATTCATCAGCTCTTCGAATTAATTCTTCTGAAGCTGTAAATCCTCCTGTAATTAATACAGCTGCACCCTGTTCTAAAGCTAATAACTGAGCCTCTTTACGATTTCCAATAATGACTAATGATTCTGGATGAATATAACGACTCATCGCATCTTCTGTCATCGCTCCGATAACAAAGCGGTTTAAAATTTTATCTAAACCTTTAGAGCCTCCATAAACTTCCCCTTCAATAATTTTAACAATTTCACCGAATGAAAGTTTCTCAAAATTATCTTTTGATTTACGCTCAATTCGAATGGTTCCAACTCGTTCAATCGTTGAAACAACTCCAAGATTTTCAGCAGCCTTTATAGCTCGATATGCTGTCCCTTCACTTAATTGCATATTTTTAGCAATTGTACGAACAGAAATCTTTTCGCCAACTGGTAATGATTCAATGTATTCAATAATTCGTTGATGTTTGGTTGACATATTTTTCCCTCCAAATCAGCATTTATTTCATGCATTGTTTAAGATTCATGTATCGTAGGGATAATTTCTCCATGTGGACAATGAGTTGGATCATCCAGAAAATCCACTAATCGATCAATTAACTCCGGCGAAGAAGCATGTTCTAAAACCTCTGCCTGTGCATGAACTTCATCTGGTGAAAAACCTAATGACTGTACTAAAAATACTTCCCATATTTTATGAGTACGAATTAAGCGTTCAGCAAATAAAATCCCTTTTTCTGTCAGTCTAGCTCCTTTATAACGTACATAATCTACATAATCTTCTGCGACTAACTTATTCAACATTTCTGTTGTAGATGCTGCAGATATTTGAAGCATATTAGTGATTGACTTATTAGAAACTACTTCATAATTGCCACCTAATTTATAAATTGCTTTAATATAATCCTCTTTATTAGGGGTCATATTGTTTCCTCCTTTAAACCTCACTAACAACACATTAAAAGTTAAATCTAACAACCTTTAATTTTCTTCAATAGTATACCATAAATCTGTATTAAAATAAACTGAACATCTGTATTAGTTTTTACTCAAACAGTAAAATTTTATATATAAAAAAAGCGTAATAGTCAAAAGACTACTACGCTTTTTCAAATTCTATATGATTATTTTAAACGTCCTGGACGAGCTGCGTAACCATAGTATGCATCTGCAAGAATTTCTTCCATGTGAGCAACCATTGGTAAACGAGGGTTTGCTGGTGAACATTGATCTTCATATGCTAATAATGCGATTTCGTGGATTGTTTCTTTCCATTCTTTTTCATCTACACCTTGAGCTTTGAAGTTCATTTCAATTCCTACACGTTCTCCTAATTCATAAACAGCTTTTGCTAATGCATCTACTGCTTCTTCAGGAGTTGATGAAGGTAATCCTAACATTCTAGCAATGTCTTGGAATTTTTCATCAGCACGGTAGTAGTTGTATTTAGGCCATGTAGAAGTTTTAGCTGGGCGTGTACCATTGTAACGGATAACATATGGAAGTAAGATTGCATTTGTACGTCCGTGTACTGTATGGAAGAATCCACCAATTTTGTGAGCCATTGAGTGAGACATTCCAAGGAATGCATTGGCAAATGCCATACCAGCCATTGTAGAAGCATTATGCATTTTTTCTCTTGAAACGAAGTCTCCGTTTTTAACTGAACTTTCTAAGTTTTCAAATACTAATTTGATTGCTTGTAATGCTAAACCATCAGTATAGTCATTCGCTAATGTTGAAGTATATGCTTCAACTGCGTGAGTTAACACGTCCATACCTGTGTCTGCAGTAACAAATCCTGGAACAGTCATTACTAAAGCTGGGTCAACAATCGCAATTGTTGGAGTTAATGAGTAGTCTGCTAAAGGATATTTACGGTTATTTGCTTTATCAGAAATAACGGCAAATGGAGTTACTTCAGAACCTGTACCTGAAGTTGTTGGGATACCAACATATTTAGCTTTTTCACCTAATTCAGGGAATTTGAATGCACGTTTACGAATATCCATGAATTTTTGAACTAAATCACGGAAGTCAATTTGAGGTTGTTCGTAGAACATCCACATTACTTTAGCAGCATCCATTACTGAACCACCACCAAGAGCCACGATTGTATCTGGTTCGAATGATTTCATAATTTCTGCACCACGGTTAACGGTTGTAATATCTGGGTCTGGTTCAACATCTGAGAATACTTCGTAAATAACTTTGTTAGGACGTAATTCTAATTGTTCAATCACACGTTGTAAGAATCCTAAGTTAACCATTTGTTGGTCTGTTACGATCATTACACGTTCAACATTTTTCATTTTTTGTAAGTATTGAATTGAATCACGTTCGAAATAGATTTTCGAAGGAACTTTAAACCATTGCATATTATTTCTACGTCTCCCTACTTTTTTGATATTTAATAGATTTACAACACTTACGTTATCCCCAACTGAGTTACGTCCGTAAGAACCGCAACCTAATGTTAGAGATGGAATGAAGGCATTGTAAACATCCCCGATACCACCAAATGTAGATGGAGCGTTCCAGATTACACGAATTGCACGAACAACACGTCCGAATTCTTTCGCTAATTCTGCATCATCTGTATGAATAGCTGCAGAGTGTCCTAAACCGTTAAATTCAACCATTTGTCTTGCTTTTTCAACACCATCTTCACGAGATTCAGATTTTAAAATTGCAAGAACTGGAGATAGTTTTTCACGAGTTAAAGGTTCTTTTTCCCCTACTTCACTACATTCTGCTGCTAAAATATTTGTTCCTTCTGGAACTGAGAATCCTGCTTGTTCTGCAATCCATGCAGCAGGTTTACCTACGATATTTGCGTTTAATTTAGCACCAGCACAGTTTTTGCTGTTTGCTTTAACTCCAAAGCAGAACTCTTCAAGTAATGCTTTTTCTTTTTTAGATACAAAATAAGTATGATAGCTCTTTAATTCTGCTACAAATTCATCATAAATTTCTTTATCAATAATAGCTGCTTGTTCAGAAGCACAAACCATTCCGTTATCAAATGATTTACTCATTACGATATCATGAGCAGCTTGACGAATATTTGCTGATTTTTCAACATAAGCAGGTACGTTACCAGCACCTACCCCTAGAGCAGGTTTTCCGCAAGAATAAGCGGCTTTAACCATTGCGTTACCACCAGTAGCTAGGATAGTTGCAATTCCATCATGATTCATTAAAGCATTTGTAGCTTCGATAGATGGATGTTCAATCCATTGGATACAGTTTTCAGGCGCACCAGCTGCAATCGCTGCATCACGAACGATTTGTGCTGCATGAGCTGAACTCTTTTGAGCTGATGGGTGGAATGCGAATACGATTGGATTACGTGTTTTTAAAGCAATTAATGATTTGAAAATTGCTGTTGAAGTTGGGTTAGTTGTTGGTGTAATACCACATACAACCCCAACTGGTTCTGCGATTAATGTTAAACCTGTTACTTCGTCATCTTCAATAACTCCAACGGTTTTCGTATGACGCATATTATGAACTACGTGTTCACATGCAAATAAATTTTTAGTCGCTTTATCTTCAAATACTCCACGACCAGTTTCTTCGATAGCGTGTAATGCTAACACACCATGTTGATCAAGAGCTGCTACTGATGCTTTAGCTACAATATAGTCAACTTGTTCTTGATTGAGCAATCTGAATTGTTCTAAAGCTACAAGCCCTTTCTCCACTAATTCATTCACTTCTTTTTGAGAGTCTACTACTTTTTTCTCTTCAGTCACTGTGATTTCCTCCGTTGCTTGTTATTTTTATCACATAGTTATCATAACCTATTTCATCTATTTTGTAAATATATGAAAACGAATTTATTTAAAGAAAATATTTTCTTTTTGTTTGAAAATTTATTTTCATAAAAGCTCCTATATTCATTAAATTGAATAGAAAGAGGAGAAGCTTCTCCTCTCTATTCAAAATTTTATAATTGTACTTTTACATTATTTTCTTCAATTGTAAATTCTTTTGTAGCTAAATTTGCTACTAAACGAGCTTTTGTTTGTTTATCAGCACTTGATCGTACGATTTCAATCGTTGATTCGTCTGGAGTTGAAATTTCAATTTCACCTTCTAAATCAAATGCTTTTGAAGTATTTCTAAAACGTAATAATGATAATAGTTGTTTTACAACTGGACGCTCAACTTCTTTTTCAATTTCTTCTAATGTATAGTAATGACGATTAATATTACGTCCTTCTTTTGTTGCTTCAAGAAGTTCAATATCATTTTCACCAGCTAATAATCCTACATAATAAATTTGAGGGATACCCGGAGCAAAGCATTGTACAATTCTTGATAATAGATAACTTGCATCATCATTTCCAAGCGCACTATAGTATGTACTATTAATTTGGTAGATATCTAAGTTATTATATTTTTCACTAGAGTACACTTTCTTAACATTTGCTCCAACTTTATAAAGTTGTTCTGAAGTATAGTCTAATTCTTCATCTGTTAATAAATCTCTTGCATCTACAACACCAATTCCATCATGTGTATCTAATGTTGTAAATTGTTTCATTGGACTCATTTTTAACCAATTAGCTAGACGATTTGATTTTCCACTATAAAGTGAATATAAAACAACCATTGGCAATGCAAAATCGTAAACAAAATAATCATGATCCGCAATTTTCATTTGAATAGAATAATGTTCATGGATTTCAGGTAACAATTCTACTTGATATTTTGCAGCTTCAGCTCTTACTTCATCTAATAAATCCCAAATTTCTGGCTCTACAAAGAAATCATTTGTATCTAATTTTTTCACAGCATATGCAAAAGCATCTAAACGAATTAATGAACATCCATGACTAGCCATATCTTTAATCGTTTCACGAATAAATTCTTTTACAATTTCTTTTTTGACATCTAAATCAATTTGTTCCTCACCAAATGTATTCCATACTTCTTCTGTTGTTCCATCTTCAAAATGTACTGTTTGGAAAGGCGCTTTATCTTTTCTCTTATAGATTAAATCGATATCCTCTTGTGTTGGACGTCCCGGAGGGAAAAATTCATGGACACGAATAAACATATCTTTATATGGTGAATTTTCATGATTCTTTTTAAAATCTTGGAAAAATTTTGATTCACGAGAAATATGATTAATCATAAAATCAAACATTAAGTAATATTGCTCTCCTAATGCATCAACATCTTCCCAGCTACCTAAGTCTGGATCAACTGTCGTATAATCACTTGGTGCAAATCCTCTATCACCTGTTGAAGGGAAAAACGGAAGTAAGTGTACTCCTCCAATTGATTCTTTAAAGTGAGTTTCTAAAACAAATTTTAGATCCTTCATATTTTTTCCTAAGCTATCTGAATAAGTAATCAGCATTGCTTCATTTTTAATTTGCACATTTATCAACTCCTATTTCTACCAGTATTAAACCGGTTGCATAAGTTTATTTTACCAAATATTAAAACGTTTGCATACTAGTATTCTAAAATATTTTTTGCATGTTTTCTTACCCTCCTGTATACTAGATAAAGATTATTTTTGAAAGGATGTTACTATGTTTACTATTTATGAACATGAACCTTTACATTTATTTAAAAATTATGAAAAAGCTTCTATAGATTTTCCAAATACAAAAATATATTTAGATAAAGTATTATCGGCTTTCACTGAATTTGGTTTAGAAACAACCTACAAAGAAAGTTTATCATTAATACAAAAGCGTGCCTTCCAATTAGCAACTTTAGGAATTAAACCAAGAGAAAAAGTAATGGTTTATAAATCTTCTGCTGTGGATAGTTATTGGTTAGCTTGTGCTATTTCATATTTAGGAGCAATTCCTGTCATGACTTCTGCTCATCTTCCTGCTACCGTTATTGATACATTTTTCGACCGATTAGAAGATGCTTGGTTAATTTATGATGATGAAACAAAGGACAAACTTCATCTTTTAAATGAAAAAAATAAAGAGAAGGCTCTTTCTGTTAAAAAAATTCAAGAACAAATTGAAACTAAAACTCCTTTAATTACTCTTAATCCAAATGAAATTAGTTATATGACACATACTTCTGGAACAACAGGTATCCCTAAACTAATTGCACATTCTGCTAATAGTATGGGTTGGCGAACAGCTTTCCAAAAGAGTATTTTCTCAAAAATGGAAGAAAAAGACTTATTAGCATTCCATATTTCTCCGGTACATTCTCGTTTTAATATCGGAATGTCTTCTTTAATGAATTTAGGATTTCCGTATTTAGCCATTAAGGATCCTAGTATTAAAAATATTGAAACCTTACTACAACAATTCAAACCAATAGGGATTGAAACACATCCAAATAATTTTGTTCAATGGGCTACTCTTGCAAAAAAACGTCCAGAATTATTCGAAAACACTCGCTATTACCACTCTACATTTGATGCGATTAACAAGGAAACTATGGCTACTTTTCTAAAAACGAATCGTAAGAAGAATGGCATTTATTTACAAATTTACGGACAAAGTGAATGCGGTCCAGCAATCGTTCGTAAACACACATTAGAATCATTACCAGGTATAAATATCCGTAATATGGGAGTAGGATTCGAACATTTTACAAAGGCAAGAATTGCAACAAATGACGGGACACCTCTACCAACAAATACTCCAGGTAATATTCAACTATTTTCTAAAGGAAGAGCTCTAACATACTTTAAAGAAGATGCTCGTTTCCAAGAAAATGTATACGATGAATGGTGGGATACTGGTGACTTCGGAATGATGAATGATAACGGTGAATTACTACTACACGATCGTCAAGTAGACTTAGTAGAAACATTAGAAAGTACACTGGCTATAGAAGATTATTTACTAGACCATCTAGCTTTCCTAGAAGAAGTTGTAATTATTCGTGATAACCACGGTTATCCTCAGCCAATTGTAGCTATTGCTGATGGCGAACAATTCCAGGATGAATTATGGTTTAAAGCTATTGAAAACTTACCTCATTTAAATGAGCCAATAATTATGGAATATAAAAAAATCCCAAGAACAGCAACGATGAAAGTCCAAAGACGTGCATTAGAACAATTATTATTTAACAAATAAAATAACGCTTCACAACAAGAAACTCGACTTGTTGTAAAGCGTTTATTCTTTCAAAAATTTATTCAAATTCTCTCGCAAATCTCAACAGTTCTTTTACTGTTGAAGGTTCCATTTGCGCATGTCCTGCTGCAGTAGAAAAGACTAATTCAGCATGTGGTAATTTTTGTTTTAAATCATACGCCCCACTTGGACGACAATCTACATCATATCTACCATGAACAATTTTAATTGGAATTTCTTTTAAGCTATCAGCATGATTCAAAATATAATGATCATCTTCCACAAAACAATGATGATAGAAATAATGACATTCCATAATAGCAATCGCAAGCATATCTTCGTCTGATTCCTCACCAACATTTTCCCTAGGTAATAAGGTCACAATGCCGCCTTCCCATCTAGCCCATTGACGAGCAGCTTCTAATCGAATAGATGCATCGTCACTTGTTAATCGCTTATAATATGCAGTGACTAAATCATCTTGTTCTTCTACTGGAATATGATTTAAATAAGGTGCAAATTGATCTGGGAAGAAATCACTAGCTCCTTTTTGGTAAAGCCAATCAGTATCTTCTTGTCTACCTAAGAAAATCCCACGTAAAATCAATCCCATAACTCTCTCTGGATATTGAATCGCATAATGAAGGGATAAAGTCGTCCCCCAACTTCCTCCGAAAACAACCCATTGATCAATTTCTAACTTTTCACGGATTTTCTCCATATCCGAAACTAAATGTTGAGTTGTATTCTCCTCTAATGAAAGAAAAGGTAAACTTTTTCCACACCCACGTTGGTCAAATTGAATCATACGGTAAACATCTGGATTAAACAATTGACGTGTTACCGGACTTGAACCTCCGCCTGGTCCACCATGAACAATCACCACCGGCTTTCCATTAGGATTTCCTGATTCCGTTACATATATTTGATGTGTCGAAGAAACTTCCAAGTAAAACTCATTATACGATTCAATCGGTGGAAATAAAGTATCATTTCCCATTATTTCTCCCCCTCTTATAAGTGCGTTAATGCTACTCGAATACCTTCATCATAATTTGGTTCATCGGTCATTTCTTGAACAATTTCTTGATACACAATTGTTCCATTTTGGTCTAATACAAAAATCGAACGTTGGTCTACACTTAATTCAGGAACATAAATGCCATACGCTTCTCCAAATGTAAAATCAACATCGCATAACATTTCCATCGCAACATCATTTGCTGAACACCAGTTTTTAAATTCATCTTTGTTATTTTTACTAATCGTCACTAATTGAATACTTGAATGTTCCTTCATTTTTTTATGGAAAGCTTTTGTTTGAATATCGCAAACTCGAGTATTAATATCTGGAACAACACTCATTAATGTTACTCTTCCAGCAAATGATTCCGGAGTTTTAATTTCTCCATGAATACATTCTAATGAAAAGTGAGGAGCTTTTTCTCCTACTGTTGGTAATTCTCCTTTTAATTCATATGGATTATTGTGGCGTGTAATAAACATCATTCATTCTCCTTTTTTTATAATATTTTTTACAATCATTTTTAATTCTGGTAATACTTCTTCTTCAAACCATGGATTTTTCTTTATCCATCTAATATTTAAAGGAGAAGGATGTACGATTGGAAAGTATTTGGGTAAATAATCTCGAAAACTTCTTACCGTTTCCGTTAAATTTTCTTTTTTTGTGTCTTTTAAATAATAGTTTTGTGCATATGAGCCAACTAATAAAATGCACTCGACTTGTTTCAATAAAGGTAACACTAATGGATGCCATTTTGGAGCAAATCCTTTTCTAGGTGGTTTATCTCCACTTTTTCCTTTTCCTGGGTAATAGAAGTCCATTGGAACGACTGCAAATAAACCTGAATCATAAAATAAAGATTCATCAACACCTAGCCATTCCCTTAAACGATCTCCACTTTTATCCCAGAAAAATTTACGACTTTCTTGAGCTTTTAATCCAGGTGCTTGACCGATAATTAAAATCTTAGCCGTTTCCGGAATCCAAAATAATGGTTCAATTCCTTGCTTTGTATAGAATAGATTTTCTTCATCTTGCATAATTTGTTCTTTTAATTGTTCAAAAGACAACCTCATCATCTCCATTTTCAACTGTTCACTTTAACGATGAACAAACATAGCATCTCCAAAACTAAAGAAACGATAACGTTCTCTAATCGCATGATGATAAGCTTCTAATATAAAGTCACGCCCTAAATAGGCACTTACTAACATCACTAATGTCGATTTTGGAAGATGGAAGTTCGTAATAAAGGCATCCACTACTTTAAATTCATATCCTGGGGAAATAAAAATATCTGTCCATCCACTACTTGGAACAATTTCTCCATCATTAGCAGAACCTACTGTTTCTAATGTACGAATCGAAGTAGTACCTACTGCAATCACTCGTTTTCCATTTTTCTTCGTTTCTGCAATGACCTCTGCGGTTTCTTTTGAAATATGATAATATTCGGAATGCATTTTATGGTCTTCTAAATGATCAACAGAAACTGGTCTAAATGTTCCTAATCCAACATGTAAGGTAATTGGAACAATTTGAATCCCTTTTTGTTGAATTTTTTCCATTAATTCTTTTGTAAAATGTAAACCAGCTGTTGGTGCAGCTGCAGATCCATTTTCCTTTGCATAAACGGTTTGATAACGTTCTTGATCTTCTAATCGTTCTTTGATATACGGTGGTAATGGCATTTCACCTAGAGATTCTAAAATCTCTAAAAATACCCCATCATATTGAAACTCGATGATTCTTCCACCTTGTTCTAATTCTTCTGTCACAGTTGCTTTTAATCGTCCATCACCAAACGATACAACTGTTCCAACTTTCATTCTTTTGGCTGGTTTTACAAGAGTTTCCCAACAATCTCCATGCGTATTGTGCAATAGTAGTACTTCAATATGAGCGCCTGTTCCTTCTTTTTCGCCGTATAATCTCGCTGGTAATACTCGTGTATTATTGACGACTAATGTATCGCCTTCTTCTAAATAATCAATAATTTCAGAAAAATGTTTATCTTCTACACTATGTTCTGTTTTATTAACGACTAGTAATCTTGAAGAAGTACGATCTTTCAACGGTGTTTGAGCAATCAGTTCTTCTGGTAAATCAAAATCAAAATCTTGAGTTGTATAATTCATTCTTATTCCATCTTTCTATTCTAATATCTTCTGTTCAAATGAACATAAGCTTCTGGTGTCACCATTCTCCCTCTTGAAGTTCGCTTAATAAATCCAATTTGTAATAAATATGGTTCATACATATCTTCGATTGTTTCAGCATCTTCAGAAATATTAGCAGCTATCGCTCCTAATCCGACTGGTCCACCATCATATAAATCAATCATCGCATTTAGCAATTTACGGTCAATTGCATCTAGTCCCTTTTCATCTACTTGAAGGACTTTAAGAGCTTTTTGCGTAATTTCTTTTGAAATGCCACCTTCTTCATAAACTTGAGAAAAATCACGGACACGTTTTAATAAACGATTGGCGATACGTGGTGTTCCTCTTGAACGAAGGGCAACCTCTCGAGCAGCTTCTTCATGAATGTCACTTTCAAATACGCTAGCTGTTCTCTTAACAATTTCAGTTAACGATTCCTCATCGTAATATTCCATATGAGAAACAATTCCAAAACGATCCCTTAACGGAGCAGATAAAGCACCCGCACGAGTTGTCGCACCTACTAAAGTGAAAGGTGGTAATGGAAAATGAACGGGATGGGCTGTTGGCCCTTGTCCTACTACAATATCAACAAAGAAGTCTTCCATTGCAGAATAAAGCATTTCTTCAACAACACGAGGTAAGCGATGAATTTCATCGATAAACAAAACGTCTCCAGCATTTAAATCATTTAATAATGCGACTAAATCTCCAGGGCGTTCAATGGCTGGTCCACTCGTTGTTTTTATTCCTACTTCTAATTCATTTGCAATGACCATCGCTAAAGTTGTCTTCCCTAACCCAGGAGGTCCATATAATAAAACATGATCCAAAGCTTCTTGCCTACTACGTGCTGCTTGAATATAAATGGATAACTCTTCTTTTACTTTTTGTTGACCAATATATTGTTGTAAATTTTGCGGTCGTAATGATAATTCCGTTGAAACTTCTTGTTCATCTAACGGACTACCATCTACAAATCGATGTTCTTCCACACAATTCTTCCTTTCTATTTCATCAATAATTTAAATGCAATGGATAATGCTTCTTGAGTTGTTTGAGGAGCTGCTGTTTCTAACTCTTTCCAAACTTTTGTAATTTCTTTTGCAGAATATCCTAATCCTAATAATGCTTCTCTTGCTTCTTCTAGATGTTTCATTCCAGTTGTCGTCTCTACTTCTGGAGTAGCTACTTCTTCCACTACAATATTCGTGAATTTTCCTTTTAAATCTAATACAATTTGTTGAGCAGTTTTTTTACCAACTCCAGGAAATTTTGTTAAATACGTAATATTGCCGGATTCTACTGCTTGGATAAAACCATTGACATCATCATTTGCTAAAATAGATACGGCACTTTTGGGGCCAATTCCAGAAACACTAATTAATTTTTGGAATAATTCTTTTTCCTCATCACTTAAAAAACCATACAATGTAATCGAATCTTCTCGAACAATTTGTTGAAGTTCAACTCGAATCACTTCATTCAACTTTGATTGGATACGATAAGGATTGGCAAACATAATTTGATATCCAATTCCATGGTTTTCTACAACAATATACGTTGGCTGAATAGCCACTAATTCTCCTTTAAGATATTCGTACATCTCATACCTCCGTTTTATTTCATCCTATTAAGTGTATCACGAAAACGGCTTAAATTCTAATAATCTACTGAGAAAATAGCATTAAATATATGCAAAAAAAGACGATAGATTTAAATTCTATCGCCCATTTTATTTATTAGTAATTTCATTATTCTTCTGTTTTATTTCGACGTATCTGTAATTTAGTCTGCCAATCTTGCATTTGATCAATAAACTTTTTACCTTTTAATCGAATTCCTACAAATTCCTCCATTAATGAGTCACAAAGCCTTTTTAAATCAGCTTTTGTTTCAGCAGATAAACTTAATGACTGAATTTGTAAAGGTGATTTCATTGCAACAAGAAGTCTCGCAATATGTACTGCTTTCGGACTTAGTTGCAATCTATTCTCATCTTTATCATAGTGTCTTGAACACAGCATTCCTTGATGCTTCAAAGAAATATCAAATGGTCCAACTGACTCATCACAAAAACAACAATTTTGCCATTGAAAACCTATCCCAAAATATTTTAACATTTTCAATTCAAAATAATGCATCAAAATAAAGGGATCTAAATCATTTTCCACTGCACGAATGCAATTTTCTAATAAATCATACAGCTCTGTATTGACGATTCGGTCTTCCATCACTGCATCCACCAATTGCATCATATACGTCATGACTGCTTGTACTTCAATTTGTTCATAAACACGTCGATGATTTTGAACTTCAAGACATTCCCTAATAAAGCTAAATCCATTTTGATGAATGGTTCCAATAAAAACAGCTCTTGTAAAGGGTAAAGTTGCTGCAGATAAAGGATGACTTGAGCGTTGTAAGTTTCTTACAAAAAACATTTGCTTCCCAAATTCTCGAGAGAAAATCTTAACAATCATATCATGTTCTTTATATTCTTGTCGAAATAGAACAATACCGGTAAACTTTTGAAAGTATTCCATAAAGTCACCTTAATCTTTATAATCTGTTGTTCGATATCCAAAGTCTTGTAAATGACTTTTCTTCTTACGCCAATCTTTTTCTACTTTAACCCATAATTCTAAATAGACTTTATTTCCGAGTAATTGTTCGATATCTTTTCTCGCTCTCACACCAATTTCTTTTAGCAATTTACCACCTTTACCGATGATAATTCCTTTTTGAGTTGGACGTTCCACAATAATATTAGCATATACATGGACTTTATCAAACTCATCTTTTTGCATTTTATCTACAGTAACGGCTACTGAGTGAGGAATTTCTTCTTTTGTTAAATGTAAGATTTTCTCACGAATTAACTCAGATACAACGAAGTATTCCGGATGATCTGTAATTTGATCACTTGGATAATATTGAGGACCTTCTGGTAAATGATTTGTTAAAGTTGTCATCAATTCTTGGACGTTATTTCCTTGTAAAACTGAAATTGGAATAATTCCAGCAAATGGGATCGTTTCTTGATACGATTCAACTCGGTCTAATAATTCATCTGGAGAAATTAAATCAATTTTATTTAATACTAAAAATACAGGTGTTTTAATTTTCTTTAATTTCTCAATAATGAAGTCATCACCAGGACCTCTTTTTTCTGCAGCATTTACCATAAATAATACAGCATCCACTTCTTTTAAAGCAGAATAAGCACTCTCCACCATGAAGTTTCCTAATTCATGCTTTGGCTTATGAATTCCTGGAGTATCTAAAAATACAATTTGACAATCTTGATTCGTATAAACTCCTTGTATTTTATTACGTGTTGTTTGAGCTTTATCCGACATAATTGCAATTTTTTGCCCTAAAACATAATTCATAAAAGTAGATTTTCCTACATTCGGTCTACCTACAATTGCTACAAAACCTGATTTAAATTGTTTTGACATATGACTCTCCTTATAAAAATATTTGTAAAATCTTTGGAATAAAAATTCCAGAAGCCATTAAGAGAACAAAAATAGATCCCATTAATACAACGCCTGCTGCTACATCTTTTGCTTTTTTAGCAGCTAAATGATAGTTATGTTCTACCATTAAATCGACTAATTGTTCTACAACGGTATTTAACATTTCTAAAATAAACATTAAAAAGATACAAAATATAATCCAATACCATTCTAGTCTTTCAATTTTTAATACGACTCCTAGTATTACCACTAAAATAGCTGCCGCAACATCAAATCTAAAGTTTCGTTCATCTTGAAATACGGTTTTAATACCATTAATAGCATGTTGCAATGATTGTTTGAAATGATGATTTTTTTCAACTTGTTTATGCATTTCTTGTTAAACCATAGGCTGTTAAAATTTCTGTTTGCAAGCCTGTCATTTCTTTTTCTTCTTCTTCTGTTTGATGATCATAACCATTTAAATGCAAGAAACCATGTAACGCTAAGAAGCCTAATTCACGTTCTAAACTATGTCCATATTCTTCTGCTTGTTCCTTTGCACGATCCACTGAGATAATAATATCTCCAATAGAAGTGACAAAATTTTCATCTGAAGCCATAAAGTTTTTAATTGGATCCATATCTTCATCTTCATCGTCTAATGCAAAACTAATGACATCTGTTACTTTATCAATATTTCTAAAATCTCGATTAATCTCACGAATTCTTTCACTTGATACAAATGAAATACAGCATTCACGATTTTCTGGATAATGTAAATAGTCACTCGCAAATGACACGACATCTTCTACTAATTTTTGATATTCTTCTTTTACTACTTCGGTTTCGTCTATTAATTCAATAAACATAATATTTCCTTTCTATTTCGCTTCTTGTTTTTTGATTGTTGGATATTCAATTCTTGAATGGAATGTACCATTTAAAGATGTCACAATCATTTTTTCTACAATTGCTATTTCTTTCATCGTAATATCACATTCTATAAATTGTTCATCTTCTAGTCGATTCATAATAATGGAATGAACTAACGCTTCTACCTTTTCTAAGGTAGGTTCTTTCATCGCACGAGTTGCCGCTTCTGCACTATCCACAATATTTATAACTGCTGCCTCTTTTGTTTGAGGTTTTGGTCCTGGATAACGGAAGTCTTCCTCTTTCACATCCGGATTATTTTTCAATGCTTCAGCATAAAAATATTTCATCAATGTTGTTCCATGATGTTGCGCACATATATCAATGACTGCTTGTGGTAATTGATATTGTGTTAAAATTTCTACTCCTTTTGTCACATGATTAAAAATAATCTGAGCAGATTCTTCAGCGCTTAACTGTTTATGAGGAGATTCCATATGCCCCGGTAAATTTTCAATAAAGAAAAATGGATGTTCTAACTTTCCAATATCGTGATAATAGCAGGCTACTCTTGCTAATTGAGAGTCGCCACCAATCGCTTCTACACAGTTAGCAGAAATATTTGCAACCATTAAACTATGGTGATACGTTCCAGGTGCCTGAGTAATTAGGTCTTTTAATAATGGTTGATTTGGATTCGATAATTCAGCCCATAATAATACTGAACTATCTTCGAATACATAAGCTAAATACGGCATTAAAATCACCGGTATTAAAAATGATAAAAATCCACTTAATAGTAAAAATAGAAAGACAAGCATTGTTTGTTGCGTTTGAAATTCATAATTACTATAAAACACAAATGGAACTCCTAATAATACAGGATAAACTAAATATTTGATAAAACGTTTGAACCATAATTGATTCTTCCACAAAGTTTCATTTAAAATCCCAATCCAAGCAATGACTGATAGAAATACAGTCGTTAAAATTAAATGCAACACATTTGTTGATTGAGAAAAGAAAAACCATGAAAAAATTGGTAACAATACAATTGAAAAAATGGTAAGTCTTAAACTCTTTGTTAAACGATAGAGAAGATACACCAAACCTGCAACTGGGAATATCAAACCAATGTGTTCCACTCCTCGATGTTGTACTAACGCTAATATTTTTAACACTAAAACACCTGCAACAAATATCAAACTAAAAACAGTTAAAGCAGTTGCTGTATCACTAGAATTTGGTTTATCAGATGCAGTTGGTTTATAAAAATATACAGCTAAGAAAATAATGATTCCTGTTAAGAATAATAAATAACTAAATAATTCATGATAGTTTCGTTGTCCATTACTTAACCCAAATAATTCAATTAATCGAATCTCTTGATTTGAAATCACATGTCCTTCTTGGACAAGCACTTGCCCCTGTAAAATTTTTACTGGAGTAACGGCTGCTTTTGCGGCATCCTTTGCCTTTTGAGTTGCTTCTTTATCAACTACATTATTCACAATAACTGAAACTGTCACCAATTGGCCTAATAATTCTCTTTCTGTATCAGAATAATCACTATAGAATAAAGTTTTCTTTGCCTCTTCTTGAGCTTTTGTAACAGTGCTTTCACTAATTGGATTTTTCATTTGTGTTTCTACAACTGATTTTAATGTTTTCTCATAAGAAGCCAACTGTTCATTATTCGCTTGTAATAATTGAGAAATATATTTATCAGGTATGAAAATGGCAAATTCTCGAATGGATTGATTCTCTTTTTCAAGTGATTTCTTAAAATATTGAACTCTTTCTTGAGTGGTTGCTACTCTTGTCACAGATTCTTCAGAAGAATTACTTTGATCTGTTTTAATAATTTCAGCAGATGCTTTTGAAGCAACAGTCTTAATTGCTTGGAAAAATTGCTGAATATTCGTTAGTTGCTTCGTTAATCGTTCTTGGTCAAACACTAATACGTCACTAACAGCATCCATTGCTACTTGCTGATTTTTCTCTGTTTGAGCTTTATCTTCCAACGTTCTTGGCGCACGAATCGTTTCCTTAGCAACTTGATTTAATTCTACTGTATAAGTCGTTGGTTTTACACTTCCATATCCAATGACAAGTAGTCCAATAAATGTTAAAAAAAGAAGTAAGGGCAAATAGAAAATGCCCAAAACTTCCTGAAATTTTCGCAGTTTCTGTCTCATTTTTCATTTACTCCTTACTTATTCACCTTGTTCTGAATAGGCATCAATAATACTTGATACTAATGGATGACGTACAACATCAAATGCATCGAATTCTACAAAAGAAATACCACTAATTCCTTTCAGTTTATTTTCTGCATCTACTAAACCACTCATATGACTTCCTTTTGGTAAGTCTACTTGTGTCTTATCCCCATTAATAATCATTTTCGAACCAAATCCTAAACGAGTTAGGAACATTTTCATTTGAGCTCTTGTTGTATTTTGTGCTTCATCTAAAATAATAAATGCTTCTTCTAATGTACGTCCACGCATATACGCAAGTGGAGCTACTTCAATAACTCCTCGTTCTAATAAACGATTTGTATGTTCAACTCCATAAATCGCATATAACGCATCATAAATAGGACGTAAATATGGATCGACCTTTTCTTTTAAATCCCCTGGTAAGAATCCTAAATTTTCCCCTGCTTCAACCGCTGGTCGTGTTAAAATAATTTTCTTTACTTGACCTTTTTTCAAAGCTTGAACTGCCATCACAACTGCGACGAAAGTTTTCCCAGTTCCTGCAGGTCCAATTCCAAACACCATATCTGTTTTCTTAATTGCATGAATATATTGTTGTTGTCCAAATGTTTTTGCACGAATCGGTTTACCAGAAAATGTTCGACCAATTTCCTCATTATATAAATTTAAGAAATAATCTAATGTACCTCTTTTAGCCATTTTAATGGCAGTTACAATATCCGTTTGAGAAATTGAAATACCACGTGCAATTAATTCTTGTAGTTGTTCTAATAATATGATTGTTTGCTTTACAGACTCTTCTTCACCGGAAATTAACAATTGTTCTTCACGATGAGTAATGATTGTTTCAAACGTTTCTTCCAACAATCTCAAATGTTGATCCTGTGAACCAAACAATTGAACAAGTTGTGGATGATCTTGGATTTCTAACGCTTGTTTATAATTTTGTTCTACCACACTGTTAACCTCCATTTACTGTATGTAGCATTATTATAGCATATTTTGCACAGTTCTTACTATGAATTTAGTGTGAGGAAATTATCTTACAAAAAAATAATACCGCAGAATTAAATTTCTACGGTATTATTTCTTTCATTTTGAAATAACTAAAAGTCTATTTGAATTCTGATTAACCTAAATGAGCTTTCACTTGTTCTTTAATCACATTGCCGTCTGCTTTTCCTTTTAGTTCTTGCATAACAGCACCCATTAATTTACCAAATTCTTTTTGAGTTGTTGCACCAATTTTTTCAGCAACAGTAGCAATGACTTCTTTTACTTCTTCTACTGATAATTGTTTTGGTAAGTAACGCTCTACAATTTCAATTTCCGCTTCTGTTTTGGCAACTAATTCATCACGACCTGCTTTAACAAATTCTGCTAATGATTCACGACGTTGTTTTGCTTCACGTGCTAAAATCGTCAATTCTTCTTCAGCATTTAATTCTTCTTTTTTATCGATTTCTGCTGCTTGAACGGCAGTTTTAATCATTCTTAGTACAGCTAATGTTTCTTTATCTTTTGCTTTCATAGCTTTTTTAATATCATTATTCAATGTTTCTTTTAAACTCATGATTTTCACTCCTTAAAATACGAAAAAGACTGAGACGTAAATCCCAGCCTTTACTTAGTCATATGATACACAGAGTTGACTAGAACTTACGTTTACGAGCTGCCTCTGATTTTTTCTTACGTCTTACACTTGGTTTTTCATAAAACTCACGTTTACGAGCCTCTTGTAAAGTACCAGTTTTAGAAACAGTACGTTTGAAGCGACGAAGAGCATCATCAAGTGATTCGTTTTTACGAACAACTGTTTTTGACATATCCTATTCCCTCCCTCCGAGCATTAAAAGTAACTGTTTTCTTTTGAATAGAATAACCAAACAAACGAAATGTCCTTTTTTTATTATAGAAAAGGTTTGCTCAATTGTCAATTAGATACACTAATATTTTTCCTTAAAAATTAAGTTATTTCTTTTGAATTATGAACTTGTACGAGCACATTTTTCACATAATCCAAAAATTTCAAAACGATGAGAATGTACTTCGCAACCCTCTAATTGTGTTTCAAAATAAGTCATCGGACAAAACTCAATTTCTTTTGTACGCCCACATTTTTCACAAATAAAATGATGGTGATGACCTTCATGACTACATCCAAAACGGAATAATTTTTCACCATTCCATTCAGTTGTTTCTAAAATGCCTAAATCTGTAAAATCATATAAATTACGATAAATGGTATCATAACTCATATTTGGAAAATCTACTTCTAACAATTGTTGTACTTGTTTTGCGGACAAATAGCGATCTTCATGACTAAAAATTTCAATAATCTTCTCACGTTTACTTGTATATTTGAACCCTGCCTGTTTTAATAATTGAATCGCTTGTTCAATTTGTCCATGATGGCAATGGCAGTGATGATGTTGTTTTTCATTTTCACTTGAATGATGATGTGCTTCTTCGTGGTGATGGCAACATTCATGCTTATGATGGGTATGCTTCTCTCCATGATGATGACAACATTCTTTTTTTTGATTTTCTTTATGATGACAGCATCCGTGTTCATGATCGTGTGGCATAAAACTTCCTCCTATTACTGACTAATAATTTTTGAAAGTAAATCTGGGTCAAATTGATTTTGACGAATCATTTGAATTTCATATAAGTAAGGTGGTTTTTGATTTTTCTTATCTTCTCCAACATATGGAGTTTCTAAAATTTTAGGAATATTTTTAAATTTCTCTTCTGATACTACTTGCATTAAAGCATCAAAACCAATTTCACCAAATCCAAAATTCGCATGACGGTCTTTATGTGCTCCACAGACATTTTTAGAATCATTAATATGTAGTACTTTTAAGCGGTCTAAACCAATCACTTTATCAAATTCCGTCATAACGCCAGAAAAATCTTCTTTTAAGTTATATCCTGCATCATGAATATGACAAGTATCCAATGTCACAGATAATCGATCATTATGAGTAACACCGTCAATCATACGGGCAATCTCTTCAAACGTTCTCCCTAATTCAGTTCCTTTTCCTGCCATTGTTTCGAGAGCAATTTGAACTTTTTGATTTTTATCAATGACTTCATTCAATCCTTTTACAATTTGTGTAATCCCTACATCAACCCCTGCACCTACGTGAGAACCTGGATGAAGAACAACTTGTTTTGCACCAATGGCTTCAGCACGACAAATTTCTTCTCTTAAAAATTCAATCGCAAAATCTAAATAACCTTCTTTTGTCGTGTTTGCTAAATTAATAATGTAAGGAGCATGTACGACTACTTCTTCAATCCCATTTGCTTGCATAAATGCTTGACCTTGAGAAATCATTAATTCTTCAATCGGTTTTCTTCTTGTATTTTGCGGTGCTCCAGTATACACCATCATTGTATTTGCTTTATAACTAGCTGCTTCCTTTGCAGACAATAACATCATTTCTTTTCCACTCATGGAAACATGAGATCCTAATAACATCTTTATTCCTCCTCATTCAAATCACTTTTATTTTACGTGACAAATCATGAATCATCAAGCATTATCCCTTTTAAGTAATTTTCAATGAAAGCTTCTGTTAACCCCTTACCTTTTACTTTTCAAACACTTTCATAATTGGTATAATAAAAAATGTATAAGATTAAAATAGGATTATAAAAGGAGCGCCTATGGAAAACGTTAACAAAATAATTCGTAATAAAAACGTTCAATATTTCATAAGTTTTAGTGCTTTCCTACTTGCCTTTGGTTTTTCCATTATTCCATTAATTGATGCCAGCCCATCACCCTTTTCATCTCAAGTTGAGACAACTGTAGTAGCAAATCATCAACATGAAGAAGAAACACAAAATAATGAAAAACTTGATAAGTCATTAGTTGCTCAAGTAGCAGCTGTAGAAACTGAAACTTCTGTTAAATTATATCAAGAACCTAATACACAACAATTTCCTATTGCGGAAGTAAAAAAAGGTGAATATGTACTCGTTTTACATAAAGTCAATGACGAATGGTTACAAGTTCAATTCCATCAACAAGTAGCTTGGATGCCAACAAAAGATGTCTTATTAACTCATTTAATGATTGGACACTCTAGCGGGCCTGTTTCAATGTATAAGGAATCTAATAGTACTTCTCAAGTTGTGACTACCATTCCTTTTGGTCAGCCTTTCTATTTATTAGATGATCAACAATCAAACTTTGCTAAAGTATCCTATAATGGTCAAGAAGGTTATGTTGATAGTAATCAATTAAATTATGCTGTTGACCATATGAATGAATTGTACAAATTACAAGCAGGATTACCTCAAACCTTAGATGCGAAAAAAATGGTCGCTACAAAATTAAAAGAAACACCACTTTATGAATCAGCTGATATGTTTTCAAAACGTATTAGTACTGTAAATGCTGGAACAATTTTTAATTATGAAGACCGTGAAAATGATTATTATAAAGTATCTATTGGTAATGGTAAAAAAGCTTATATTCCATATTGGTTAGTTAATGCAAACTTTGCTGCTGTTGAAACGGATTCTCACCTCCCACAAGGAATTGAACAAGCAAAAATTGTCATCGATCCAGGTCATGGTGGAGATGATCCAGGCGCTGTTGTGACTTTTAGTGAAAAACACGAAGCCGACCATACTCTAACAACTGCTCTACTATTGAAAAAAGAATTAGAAGATTTAGGCGCAACTGTTATTCTAACTCGTGATTCTGATAAGAGCGTTAGTTTAGAAAATCGTGCTCAATTAAGTAATCGTGAGCAAGCAAATGCCTTCATTAGCTTGCACTTTGATTCAGGTCCAAACCCGAATGCTTCGGGAACAACTGGTTATTACTTTGCAGCAACAAGTGAAAACTTAGCACAAACCGTGAATAAGTATATTGCTAGAAACTTAACTGTTAAAAGTCAAGGAACTAAATTCCAAAACTTCTTAGTGTTACGTGAAAATAAACAACCATCTATTCTTTTAGAATTGGGTTATTTAAATAATGTTGAAGACAATAAATTAATTGAGTCATCTGAATATCAAGAAAATATTGCAAAAAGCATTGCAAGTGCTTTGAAAGAATATTTCCAACAATAGAAAAAAGATACAGGCGAAAAACGCCTGTATCTTTTTTTATTGGCTCATCGACAAATTCTGTTGGTGGATCAAATTTAACACCAAATTAAGTCTTTA
>NZ_CAURVV010000006.1:0-74672 GCF_963528315.1 uncultured Granulicatella sp.
CAGAATTTTATAGTGCTTTCTTCTATTTTTGAGACTTTTTGCCCAGCCTCTTTTTCTAAAAATTATTTTTATATAAATACCATCCGCTAAACATTGCAACGATACTCATAAAGGCACTTACCATATAAAATGGAGCAATAAACGGATTCCAATTCAACCATTCAGGGAGTTTCGTCATAATAACCGGAGTCAAAATTACCCCAATATTCCCTCCAACTAACACAATACTAGTTGTTAAATTAATCTCTTCTTTTTCAAAAATTTTAGAAATAAAATAGAAAATATAAGACATCGTGCCTACAAAACTTACCCCAATTAAAACACTTGCTACATAATATAAAATGGTCTGTTTAAAGAAAATAAAGATTAAACTACCAATCACCATACTAAGTAGCATCATCGGCAATGTTAATTCTCCAACTTTTTTCAATAACATTCCAAAAATAAAGCCAGCAATCGTTCCACTTAAGGCTAAAATCGTTAATAAATTTCGAGATAGAGCTACTTCTAATTGATAATGCATTAAAATAAGTGATGGAATTTTAATCGTTAATCCCATATAACTCACTCCAACTACAAATGTAAGAAGTGTTAACATAACGGTCGCTAAACGAATGTTACCTTTTTTCTTAACACGTTGTTCTATTGGAGTATTTGGAACATATTGATAAAATAATAGGAAAATTGGAATCGCAATTAAATAAGTTAAAAATACCGTACGTTCACCAAACAGTAATAAGTAACCTGATAAAAATGTCGTTAGTGCTTTCCCAATATTTAAGAAAGCCGTTCTCATCCCAATCATGGTTGCTTTTTCATCCGATTCAAAAAAGTCACTCATCAAACTAATCGACAGAGAATTAAATAATCCAATCCCTGCTCCTAACAACATTCGACTAATCATCACTAATTTAAAATTCGTTAAAAAGGCTGGAAGAGGCCCAAAAATAATAATCAAACCAATTCCTAATAATACGGTATTCTTTTTTCCAATTTTATTCATGACAAGATTACTAATTAACACAAAAATCGTAATCATCATTGCTGGAATCGTCGCTAAACTTTCCACAGAAGCCAATCCTAGTTCTGAATTCATCCCATGGTAATACTCGTATAATTTAGGCAAAACAGGTGAGATGGCCAAATGAGACATTAATAATGTCGAAATACTCACTAATGAAAATTTTGAAATAGTTGATAACTTCATACACATAACTCCTAAAAAAACATTAGTATCTATTTTACTGAATGATGCTAAGAATCGTCAAGTGTCGGTAAAATTCTCCTATTCTCTTAATCCATCCCATAAAACAACTCGCCCGTTCTGTAAAGACTTTTGTACGTCAATAATTCTTTGATTCGAACTTCCTCTAAATTGCAATGTTAAATCTCTTTTTTTAATATCAAATCTTCCATCTACTAAAATATCGAGTTCTTGTAGCAACGCTTTTTTGTCAGGTGTTTCTAATTGTAACTCTTCCCAAGTATAGCCTGTCCATGACCAAATATCTTTAGAATGCCCATAAACACTTCGTAATTTACGAACAAGAGACAGACATACTTTCGTATTTAAAAAAGGTTCTCCACCTAACAAGGTCAATCCTTGGCAATAACTAGCGCCAATATCTTGAATAATTTGTTCTTCTAATTCTTCTGTATAAAGAATTCCTGTATTAAAATTTTGTGCTTTGATATTATAACAACCTTCACAGGCAAATAAACAGCCACTCACATATAAAGAACAACGCACACCTTCTCCATCTACAAAATTAAAAGGCTTATAACTAGCAATTTTTCCTTTAGAATATTGCTGACTTGTCCATTCCCCCGGTTTTGGAAACTTCATACCCAATCCTCCTAATTTCTTAGATTTCGTTCATTGGAGAGATGTTTAACCCGTGATTTAATTTCTTGATGTCTTCCGTGAACCATAGGGCGAGCTTGAGGATTTCCTAAGTAACCACAAGTTCGTTTAACAACATCACAAGTTTTCGGATTTCTATTTTTACAAATTGGACATTCAAATCCTTTTGCAGTTGGTTCAAACTCCCCTTCATACCCACATTCATAACAACAATCAATAGGTGTATTCGTTCCAAGATAACCTACTCTTTCATATGCATAATCCCAAACTGCTTCAAGCCCTTTTGGATTTTGTTTCATAACAGGATATTCGCAATAATGAATAAATCCACCTGAAGAATAAACGGGATAATCTTTTTCGAACTCAATTTTTTCAAATGGAGTTGGAGACTTTCTCACATCATAATGGAAACTATTTGTATAATATTCCTTATCTGTAATATCAGCTACATCTCCAAATTTTTCATGATCTAATCGACAAAAACGATCTGTTAAACTTTCACTTGGCGTTGCATATACACTAAAATGATAGTCATATTCATCCGACCATTCCTTTGTTTTCTCGCTCAATCGTTTCACAATATTTAAGGTAAAATCTTTTGCTTCTGGATTTGTTTCCCAACAATTTCCAAAAAAGACAGTAGTCGTTTCATATAAGCCAATATATCCAAGAGATACTGTTGCACGACGATGTTTGAATACTTCGTCTACTGGTTCATCATTCATCAATCGTTTTCCAAATGAACCATAGCGATATAAAATAGGCGCATTCGCTGATTTAGCCTCTTTACAGCGTTCTACACGGTACACTAATGCATCTTTACAGATTTGCAATTTTTCTTCTAAAATAGTCCAAAATTGCTCTTTGTTACCATCTGATTCTAATGCAATTCTTGGAAGGTTTAGGGTCACAACTCCTAAATTCATTCTTCCATCCGAAACATCTTCACCTTTTTCATTTTTCCAACCTTGTAAAAATGATCGACAACCCATCGGCACTTTAAAACTACCCGTAATTCGAACAATTTGTTCATAATTTAAAATATCTGGATACATTCTTTTGGTCGAACATTCTAATGCTAATGTTTTGATATCATAATTCGAATCCGTTTGTTCTAAATTCACACCACGTTTTAACGTAAAAATTAATTTAGGGAAAATGGCAGTTCTTTGTTCTTTCCCAATCCCTTTAATTCTTACTTTTAAAATCGCTTTTTGAATTTCTCGTTCAAATAATGACATCCCTAATCCAAATCCTAATGTTGTAAATGGGGTTTGACCTTGAGAAGTATAAAGCGTATTAATTTCATACTCTAAGGACTGCATGGCATCATAAATATCTTTTTTCGTTTTTTCTAATGCATATGCTTCTTGTTTTTCTTCTCCTTCTACCCATTTTTTAGCATCTTGTAAATGTTTTTCATAATTCAACTTTGCATAAGGTGCTAATACTTCATCAATACGATTAGCAGAACATCCTCCATATTGGCTTGAAGCAACATTCGCAATAATTTGCGCCATTTGAGCAGTAGCTGTTTGTATTGATTTAGGACTTTCGACATTCGCATTTCCAATTTTAAAGCCATGTTCAAACATTTCCTTAAAATCAATTAAACTACAATTCGTCATTGGTAAATAAGGATGATAATCTAAGTCATGATAATGAATATCCCCTTTTAAATGGGCATTTGCAACATGTGGAGGAAGCATTTTTAATCCGAAGGCTTTTCCTACCGTTCCAGCCATCAAATCTCGTTGCGTATTAAAGACTTCACTATCTTTATTTGCATTTTCATGAATAATACTCACATCTCTTTGACTCAATTTTGTTAATCGTTGAGTAACATCCATTTCTTTTTCTCTTTTTTTATCCCATTCAATTCGATTGGCAAGAAATTGATTCGCTAATACCGTTTCGCCTTCTTGTTTCAAACACTCTAGAATCACAGCTTCTATCTCTTCTGATTTGATTTCACTTTTTGCTAAACTTTCAATTTTTGATAAAACCGTATCCACTATACTATCTAATACTTCCTTTCGATTCATTGAAAGTTCACCATATAAACTTTTTTCAGCTCTTTCTAATCCGTGAAAGATTTTTTGACGATGGAATGTCTCTACTCTTTCATCTCTTTTCTTTACAAGCATTACACTCAAGCTCACTCCTCCTTTACTTTTTTATTACCTCCACTATCATACACCTACATATTGTGTTTTTCAACAAAAATCAAAACTATATATAGTATTTATTTCCGTAAAAAAACTTCTATAGAAACTCTCGTCTCTATAGAAGTTTAATCTAAAACTCTCTAAACTAATGAAGAAACTCACTAAAATCATACTCCCTACGAATTTCTTCATTTCAACTTAAAAAATTTTAATGCTCTGGCTTAATTTCTTTACCTGCTACGGTCGTTGTTTTCAATAAAGCCTGAAGATTTTCTTTCATGACTGAAATATAATCATCACCCTTATCCATTTCTTCTTTTGTTAAAGATTCTAATGGATTTAACACCTCTAACACTACTCCCGTTTCTGTGGCTAGAGTCTTCGCAATTTTTTCTGATGCATTTTCTTCAAAATAAATATAACGAATTTCATTTTCTTTAATATACTTCGTTAATTCAGCTAGACGAGCGGGTGAAGGTTCTGCTTCTGGAGAAATTCCTGCAATTCCCACTTGATTCAAACCATAATCTGTCGCTAAATATCTAAACGCTGTATGTTGTGTCACAAAATTCTTTTGCTTCGCATCTTTTAAAGCTGTTGTGTACTCATTATCTAACTGCGATAATTTTTCTAAATATGCTTGTGCATTTGTTTTAAATGCAGATGCTTTTTCAGGAAATGCTTCGCTTAATTGAGCTGTAATTTTTTCAACTAATAATTTTGCTTTTTTAGGAGATAACCATACATGTGGATCAAACTCATGTTCATGTTCGTCATGATGTTCTTCACCTTCGTGATCATGGTCGTCTTCAATTGGCAATAACTCCATATCTTTTGTTGCTTTAATTTCTTTAACTTTTGAATCTGTTAAACTCTTCATCACTGTTGGAACCCAAGTTTCCATATTTTCATTATCATAAACTAAAGCATCTGATTGTGAGATTTTTGCAATATCTTTTGCAGTTGGATCATATTCATGCGGTTCAGTTCCAGCTCCAATTAATAAAGAAACTTCTCCTTCGTCTCCAACAATATTTCTAGTGAAATCATACATTGGGAAAAATGTTGTCATAATATTTAATTTAGATTCTTTTTGAGGTTTTGTAGAAGTAGTTGGTTGTGAACAAGCTCCTAATAAGAATGCCGCTCCTAAAACTGCTACAATTTTTTTACTTACTTTCATGATTTTACTCCTCTTATTTTTTCTTTCCACGTTTCGATTCATGAATTAATTTTAACGCACGTTTACGAGTTTTAATATTTGGACTTTTCATTTGTCTATATGCTGTTGCTAAATCTTGTTTCATTTCTTTCCCTCCATTACTTTCTTTGAATTACCAGCTTGCTTTTACAACACCTGGAATTAAGCCTTTATGAGCTAAATCACGGAATTTAATTCTTGAGATTCCGAATTTTCTCATATAAGCTCTTGGTCGACCATCAACTTTATCTCTATTTTTTACACGATTTGGATTTGAATTAATCGGTAATTTACGAAGAGCTTCATAATCTCCTGCTTGTTTTAATTCATATCTAAGTTGTGCATATTTTTCTACTAATGCTAATTGTTTTTCGTGTTTAGCAATTTTTGACTTTTTAGCCATTTGTTCTCCTCTTTTCGTTTTTACTTTTTCTTAAATCGTAACATTTACGTTTTATGATTATAGCAGTTCTTTTTTTATTTTGCAATAGGTATTTTATGTTTTTTCACAGAAAATGAAAAAAACTGTTGGCATAATACCAACAGTTTTCATTTTCATTATTGTTTTAATCGACGATGTTTTGAAACACCAATACGGTTAATCGCTTTGTTCAATGCAATTTTCGCACGTTCTACTTCACTCTTAGAACACTCTTTATTTTGAATAATTGCTTCTGCTTTATCACGCGCTTGTTCTGCACGACCCACGTCAATATCACGTGCACGTTCAGCAACATTGGCAATAACCGTTACGACATTATCACGTACTTCCATAATTCCGCCACCGATTGCAATATAATCAGTAGGAGAATCTTCTAAGAAACGTTTTACTCGTAATTCACCAATTTTTAACGGTAACATGATAGGAGCATGGTTTGGAAGAATCGTAATTCCCCCATCAATAGCTTCTGCACTAACCGAATAAGAGCGGTGATTATAAACTTTTCCTTCTGGAGTCGTTACGACGACTAAAAGTTCTCGATTTTCAAGCATGATTAATTACCTCCTCGGTAACCTGCCGCTTGTGCTTTTTTAAGAACATCTTCAATCGGTCCAACATTACGGAATAAGTCTTCTGGAATATCATCATATTCCCCATCAATAATTCCTTTAAATCCACGTACTGTATCTTTAATAGGAACATATGAACCTGGTTGACCTGTAAATGCTTCTGCAACGTGGAAGTTTTGAGATAAGAAGAATTGAATTCTTCTTGCACGGTTTACAATAATCTTTTCACTATCAGATAATTCATCAATCCCTAAAATAGCGATAATATCTTGTAATTCACGATAACGTTGTAACATTTGTTGAACTTTCATAGCTACTTCATAGTGTTCTTCTCCTACAATATCAGGAGTTAAAGCACTTGAAGTTGAAGCTAATGGATCCACCGCTGGGTAAATCCCTTGTTCTGTTAAACGACGCTCTAAGTTCGTTGTTGCATCTAAATGGGCAAATGTTGTAGCTGGCGCTGGGTCAGTATAGTCATCGGCAGGAACGTAGATTGCTTGAATGGATGTAATAGATCCATCTTTTGTTGAACTAATACGTTCTTGTAATTGTCCCATTTCAGTTGCTAATGTTGGTTGATACCCTACCGCTGAAGGCATACGACCTAATAGGGCAGATACTTCTGAACCGGCTTGAGTAAAACGATAAATATTATCAATGAATAATAATACATCTTGTTTTTGCTCATCACGGAAGTGTTCAGCAATTGTTAACCCTGTTAAAGCAACACGCATACGAGCTCCTGGTGGTTCATTCATTTGTCCAAATACCATGGCAGTTTTAGCAGATACACCTGACTCTTGCATTTCATGGTAAAGGTCATTCCCTTCACGAGTACGTTCTCCAACACCCGTAAATACAGAAATACCACCTAATTCTTCAGCAATGTTATGAATTAATTCTTGGATTAATACCGTCTTACCTACTCCGGCACCTCCGAATAATCCAATTTTACCACCTTTTAAGTAAGGTGCTAATAAGTCAATAACTTTAATACCTGTTTGTAAAATTTCGTATTGGCTACTTAATTGTTCAAATTTAGGCGCTGGTTTATGAATTTCATCACGTCTAAAATCTTCAGGAAATTTCTCCCCTAAATCAATTGTATCCCCTAATACATTAAATACACGTCCTAAAGTTTCTGTTCCAACTGGAACACTAATTGTACGTCCTAAATCAATAACTTTCATACCTCGTTGAAGACCATCAGTTGATTCCATGGCAATTGTACGTACAGCACCATCCCCTAATTCAACAGCTGTTTCAAGCGTAATTGTTTTTTTATGCCCTTCGCCATCTTCTTTAATAACATGTAAGGCATTATGAATATCAGGTACGCCTTCTTCTAAAGGAAATACAACGTCCACAACTGGTCCAACAACTTGTAAAATTTCTCCAGTTCTCAAAAAATTTCCTCCTTTCACTCTTACTGTTCTTCTAGAGCTGCTGCTCCACCAACGATTTCAGTTATTTCTTGTGTAATTTGTGCTTGACGACGTTGGTTTAAATCTTGTGTCAAATCACTAATTAAGTCTCTCGCATTATCCGTTGCACTTCTCATTGCTGTCATACGTGAAGCATGTTCAGCTGCTTTTGCATCGATAATCGCCCCATAAATAAGAGATTCTGCATATTGAGGCAATAATGTTTCCATAATAATTTCTTTATTTGGCTCAAAAATATAATCTAACTCATATTCTTTTGCTTCATCTTCATCTAAGTCAATAATCGGTAACATTTTTTCAACACGATAATTGGATAATAATGCATTCACATGGTGATTATAACAAACATAAAATTCATCAAATTCACCTTGTCTAAACATTTGCACCGCACTACTTACAATTTTACGTACTTCTTCAAATGATGGAATATCACTGACATCATTGATTTCTAAACGAACATCAATTCCCATCTTTTTAAAGAAGCGACTTGCAGCTCCACCAATTGTTAAAATCACATACTCATCTTTTGAATCATGATCCGTTTGCAACATCTCACGAGTTGCTTGGAAAATAGAAGAATTATAACTTCCGGCTAAACCTTGATCTGAAGAAATGACTAAATACCCTGTTTTTTTCACAGGTCTTTCGATTAATAAATCATGATAATCAATAAATGATTCTTCTTCCTTTGAATCAATTTCTTCATCCGTATCTTCTACTTTCACATTTTGTTCAGCATATAATAAATGCGTTACAACTTCACGAATTTTTTCAGCATAATCATGATAACGGCGAACGGCTTGTTCAGACTTAGCTAGTTTTGAAGCAGAAACCATTTGCATAGCACTTGTAATTTGACTTGTTTTTTTCGTTGAAATAATTCGCTTCTTCAAGTCGTTTAATGAAGACGCCATACAATTCACCTCTTCTTTCTAGTTCGCATTACTTTTAACGTTCGTATAGATGAATTTGTTTAAACTTGTCAATAACTTGATAGAAAGCTTCTTCATCTGGAATTTTTTCTTCATCACGAATACTTGCTAAAATGTCAGCATGTTCATTTTCTAAATGATGATACAATGCTTTTTCGAAATCTTTCAATCTTTCAATTGGAATAGAATCTAAGACTCCATGTGTTAATGCAAATAAAATTGATACTTGATGTTCAATTGGTAATGGTCTATGAACATCTTGTTTTAATACTTCTACGGTTCTCTTACCACGATTTAATTTTTGTTGAGTTGCCGCATCTAAATCAGAACCAAATTGTGTGAAGGCTTCTAATTCACGGTAACTTGCTAAATCAATACGTAATGTACCTGAAACTTTTTTCATCGCTTTAATTTGAGCAGATCCCCCTACACGTGATACAGATAATCCGGCAGATAGACCTGGACGAACACCTGAATAGAATAAATCACTTTCTAAGAAGATTTGACCATCTGTAATAGAAATTACGTTAGTAGGAATATAAGCAGAAATGTCTCCCGCTTGAGTTTCAATAATTGGTAAGGCTGTTAATGAACCGCCACCTAATTCATCATTTAACTTCGCTGAACGTTCTAATAAACGAGAGTGTAAATAGAATACATCCCCTGGATACGCTTCACGACCTGGAGGACGACGAAGTAATAATGAAATTTCACGGTAAGCTGCCGCTTGTTTTGATAAATCATCATAAACAATTAACACATCTTTTCCGTTATACATAAATTCTTCTCCCATTGCAGTTCCTGCATAAGGAGCAATATAGAGCATTGGAGCTGGTTGTGAAGCACTAGCAGATACAACTGTTGTATAATCCATTGCTCCATAACGTTTTAATGTTTCTACTAAAGCTTTTACAGTAGATTCTTTTTGCCCAATTGCAACATAAATACATAAAGTATCTTTACCTTTTTGGTTCAAAATTGCATCGATGGCAATACTTGTTTTACCTGTTTTTCTATCTCCGATAATTAATTCCCTTTGACCTTTACCAATTGGAACTAATGCATCGATTACTTTTAATCCAGTGGCTAATGATTGGTGCACACTTTTACGTTGCATTACACCAGGTGCTTCATTTTCTACTGGACGACGTTTTGTTGTTTCAAGAGCTCCTAAGCCATCAATTGGACGACCTAAAGCATCCACAACACGACCAATCAAAGCATCTCCAACAGGAACGTCTAAAATACGACCTGTACGACGCACTGATTCTCCTTCATGGATATTTTCATAAGTACCAAAGATAATAACACCAACATCATTTTTCTCTAGATTTTGTGCCATACCATAAGTACCATTTGCAAATTCTACTAATTCACCAGCCATGACATTGGTAAGACCGATGACACGAGCAATTCCGTCCCCAATAAATGAAACTTCACCAATTTCTTCAATGTGTTGTTCCGCTTCAAAGGAATTAATTTGGTTGCGGATTCCTGCTGTGATATTACCGAATTCCGTATCCATTGTCTCACCCCTTCAATCCTGTTTGACTAATTTTCTTTTTAAACTGTTCAAGTTTATATAATAATGTTCCGTCTAATAAATATTCTTTTGTCTTTAATTTCACTCCACCAATTACGCTTGAATCAACCGTATTTACAAATGAATCATACTCTTTTCTCATTTTCTTTTGAAAAGCTTCTGCAATACGATTCATTTGTTCTTCTGTTAGTGGAACTGCTGAAATCATTTCAAGTCGATTCGCTGAATAAATATCAAGAAAAGCTTCGATTGCTTCAATTAGATAAGCAGATTTATCAGGATGTAAATAAGATTTTAAATAATCTTGTGTACTTTGCGATAAATTCGAAACAGCTTCTTGTAATAATGCCATTTTTTCTTCAACGGATACTTGTTCTAAATGCATTAATTGACGAAAGCGTGCAGTATTTTGAATTCCGTCTAATACTTCTTGTAATTCTTCTGTAACTGTTTTTAAATTCCCGTCATATTTGACTTGACCATAAAAATGACTGGCTGCTTTGACTACTTCTTTATGAAATTTCACCATCAGCTTTCCAACCCTTCAATAAAGGATTCAATCACATCTTGATGTGTCTGCTCAGTCAATTCTTTATTTAAAATTTGGCTTGCAAGTTGTACAGATAAATCTACAATTTGATCTTGCATTTGCGCCAAAGCACGTTGTTTCATGGAATCTACTTCACGTTGTCCATCTAGTTTCATTCTAGATACGACATCTCGTCCTTCTTTAATCATTTCATCTTGCATTTTTGAAGCTGCTTCTCTAGTCGTATTTAAAATTTCTTGACCTTTTACTTCTGCATTATGAATAATTTCTTTTGCATTTGCTTGAATTTCTTCAGCTGCTTTACGTTTCTTTTCAGCTTCATCTAAATCTTTACTAATTTTTTGACGACGAGCTTCTAACATCGCTTCAATTTTATCCCAAGCAAAATATTTTACTAAAAATAGTAATAAAATAATTGAAATTAAGACAACAAGTGTATCTCCAAGAACAGTGCTAACTGTTAACATATACTGAAACATCCATCATCCCTCCTTTTCAACAAATTTATCGAATAAACTGATTATTTGATGAAAACTAGGATTAAAGCGATTAATACTGCGAAGATAGGCATCGCTTCGATTAAGGCTACCCCAACGAACATTGTTGAACGTAATTCATTGCTCATTTCTGGTTGGCGTGTCATTGATTCAATTGTTTTTACGATAACTGCTTGGTTACCAAAAGCGGCTGCTAAAGCTGCCCCTGCTACTGCGATTGCTGCTGCTAATTCTGTCATAAGTTAATTCCTCATTTCTAAAAATTATTCGTGTTCTACTTTATGTGCAATGTACACCATTGTTAATGTACAAAATACATAGGCTTGAATTGCTCCGATAACTACAGAAAATCCTTGCCAAACAATTCCTAATGGAATTGCAAAAATATATGTTAAGATTCCGAAACTGGATGAGAACATCACAATTAATCCTAACAATACTTCACCTGCATAAATATTTCCGTAAAGACGGAATGCAAGTGTAATTGTATTTGTAAACTCTTCAATTAATTTAATCGGTAACATTAAAGACATTGGACTCAAATAAGAGTTTTTAATATAGCCTTTAAATCCCATTTTTTGAACACCAGAATAGTGTGCAATTAATGTCGTCATCAATGATAACGCCAAACACACAACTGGACTTGCCGTTGGAGAAGCAAAATAACTATGTTCTCCATAATGGAAATAAATGACCAAACCGACCATATTGGCGATTAAAATAAATGAGAAGAGTGAAAATACATATAAGTAATATGACTTGCCCGTTTCTTCATCTACTGCACTGTTTACAATCCCTTTTGTGAAATCCATCAGAGATTCAAAAACATTTTGCATCTTTCCTGGTTTCATAGAAACATTTCTAGAAGATACAATTGAAAAAATTGTTACTACTAATAATGTTACGAGACAAGAAAGTAAGATTGGAACTGAAAAAGACAAACCAAAAAATTCTATCGTTTTTGGTAAAGCTTCCATAATTCATACTCCCTTACTTATTCCAAATAAAAAACTGACAATTTTCACTTATCGCATGCATTGCTTAAACGGTGATTATTGTCAGATTTCATGGCAATAGTCAGACGCATAAGCGTGACTACTATTTTTTTTATTTGGTTCCAAATAGGCGATCACCAGCATCGCCCAATCCTGGAAGGATATAGCCGTTTTCATTTAATCGCTCATCTAATGCCGCAGCATAAATGTCAATTTCTGGATGTGCATCTTGAAGAACTTTTACTCCTTCAGGTGCCGCTACAAGACAACAAAACTTAATCGAATTTGGTTGCGCTCCACGTTTTAGTAACGCATCAATCGCAGCCACCGCCGAACCTCCAGTAGCTAACATTGGGTCAACTACAAATAATTGTCTTTCAGAAATATCTGAAGGCAATTTAACGAAATACTCAACAGGTTGCAATGTATCATGATCACGGTACATTCCGACATGTCCAATTTTGGCAGCTGGAATTAATTCTAAAATTCCGTCAACCATTCCTAAACCAGCACGTAAAATAGGAATAATGGCAACTTTTTTACCAGCTAAAGTCTTCAATGTTGTTTTCACTAAAGGTGTTTCAATCTCCACATCCTCTAATGGCAAATCTCTCGAAACTTCATATGCCATTAACATTGAAATTTCATTTACAACCTCACGAAAGACTTTTGTTCCACAATCTTTTTGTCGAATCATCGTTAATTTATGTTGGATTAACGGATGATCTAACACATGAAAATTACCCATCTTGCTTGCCCCTTCCATAATATATTTTCACTATTTGTTATTCTACAAAAAAAACAATCAAAATACTAGTATATAAATAGGAAAAAAAGAGTTTTTTCCTTAAAATTTCATTAAGAAAATAGTGTTTTCATTATTAATGTGACTGATTACATTGTGTTATTCATATAATGGAAATTGTTTTGTCAATTCTTGTACAGATTGACGAATTTCGTCTAATTTCCCTTCATCAGTTGAATGGGCTAGTGTTTCTACAATTAATTTTGCTACTTTTTTCGCTGCTTCTTTATCAAAGCCACGAGTAGTAATAGCTGCTGTCCCTACACGAATACCACTTGTTTTCATTGGTGGCAATGGATCAAATGGAATAGCATTTTTATTCACTGTAATTCCTACACTATCTAATAATTCTTGAGCTTCTTTTCCGTTCAAACCAGTAGAAGTAATATCTAATAATAATAGATGATTATCTGTTCCACCAGAAATTGGGCGAACACCACTTTCATTAAAGACTTCCGCCATTGCTTTTGCATTTTCAACGACATGTTCGATATACTCTCCAAATGCTGGTTGAAGTGCTTCATAGAAGGCAACTGCTTTAGCTGCAATTACATGTTCTAATGGTCCCCCTTGGATACCTGGGAAAATGGCACTATTAATTTTTTTCGCAAATTCTTGTTTCGCTAAAATTAAGCCACCTCTTGGTCCTCGTAATGTTTTATGTGTTGTTGAAGTCACAACATCTGCATATGGTACTGGATTTTGGTGTGCTCCTTTTGCAACTAAACCTGCAATATGCGCCATATCTACCATGAAGTAAGCATCAATACTTTTTGCGATTTCACTAATACGTTTGAAATCAATTTCTCTTGGATAGGCAGACGCACCTGCAACAATTAGTTTTGGACGTTCTGTTTTAGCAATTTCTTCTAAGGCATCATAATCAATCATTTCTGTTTCCGGATTCAATCCATACGCAATAAAATCATAATCTTGACCAGAGAAGTTAACTCCCATTCCATGGGTTAAATGACCGCCATGACTTAAATCCATTCCTAAAATTTTATCCCCTTTTGAAACAAGCGTTCGATAGGCTGCCATATTCGCTTGAGAACCAGAATGGGGTTGAACATTAGCATATTCCGCTCCAAATAATTCTTTTACACGGTCGATTGCTAATTGTTCAATTACATCGATATATTCACATCCACCATAATAACGGCGATTTGGGTAACCTTCAGCATATTTATTCGTTAAAATGCTACCTTGCGCTCTTAATACGGCAGGTGAAACGAAGTTTTCTGAAGCAATTAATTCAATCCCATTCTTTTGTCGCTGGGCTTCTTTTCCAATTGCCTCAAATACTAGTGTGTCTTCTTTAAACTGTGTCATTAGCTTCACTCCTTTTCTTCAATAGAATTATTCTAACATAGTTTGTCAGTATCCTCAAAATTAGTAGCTTCTCTTTTTCTATAGTTCTTTTTTTATAACACTAGATGCTTTTTCTAAGCGATTCATATACGCCAACCCCGCACCTTCTTTAACACTTGCCTGCGCTAAAATAATAGTCGCATCGGTATGATCTAACGAGCGCAAAGCATTAAATAAATGATGATTCATATCTGCAAGAGAATCTTTTTTACCTAATGAATAAGACTCTTTCACTTTAGAGCTCACTACATCTAAAATATCAGTCGTTGCCATCACTGCAACTTGTTCACCTTGTTTTTGATATTCTTCAATAAGTGAATGCCAAAACTCTAAAGAACCTTCCACCACAACGACTGGGGTAGTTGGAGCATAGTGGCGATATTTCATTCCCGGTGATTTAGGCGTTACTTTTTCCCCGGTTGTTGTTTTCATATAGTCCACTAATGGTCCAATAATTGGTTCTATTTCTTCTTTTGTAATGACTCCAGGACGTAGAATAACGGGACCTTCTTCATTCGTTAAATCAATTACTGTAGATTCAACACCGACACTTGTATCTCCACCATCTACGATACCCGCAATTCTTCCGTCCATATCTTCCACCACATGTTCGACTCTTGTCGGGCTAGGCTTTGTCGATTGATTAGCACTTGGTCCAACTAATGGAATTCCAACTTGTTCAATTAATGATAATGTCAACTCATGATTTGGCATTCTAAACGATACAGTCGGTAGTCCTGCTGATAACGCTGGTGCATAAATACCAGGTTTCGCTTTTAAAATCATCGTTAATGGTCCTGGCCAAAAATGTTTTGCTAATAATTTCGCACTTTCTGGAAATTCTTCAACAGTATTGATGACTTGGTCTACAGAATGAACATGAACAATTAATGGATTATCGCTCGGTCTTCCCTTTGCTTCAAATACTTTTAAGACCGCCTCTTGGCTTGTTGCAATCGCTCCTAATCCATACACCGTTTCTGTTGGGAAAGCGACAACTTCTCCTTCTTTCAATAAAGTAGCTGCTTGATTTAATGTTTCCTGATGAAAAATTTGTGTTTTCATGTTACTTCCTCCTTCCTACAATAATCATTCGGTCATTTCCTGATAAATCTTTATGAACACTGACTTCTCTATTCAGACAATAATGTTTAAATAATTGTTGAACAACTTTCCCTTGCTGGAACCCAATTTCAAAAAAGGCTTGCCCTTCTTCTAATAAATAATTTTCCAAATTTTGGGCAATATTACGATAAATCGCTAATCCTTCATCTTCAGCAAAAAGAGCTACTTCTGGTTCAAAGCGTAAAACTGATTCATCCATCACATTTTTTTCTGAAACATCAATATAAGGTGGATTACTAATCATACATACAAATTTTTGAGGAGAAACTTCTTGAAATACATCGCTTAAATATAAAGAAACATTTTCTAACTCGTATTTCTCTTGATTTTTCTTAGCAACTTCAAGCGCTCCTTCAGAAATATCCACACCTTGATAAGAAAAGTCCGGACATTCTAAAGCTAATGTATGAATGATACAACCTGTTCCTACTCCAATTTCTAATACTTTTCCACTCGACTGTTCAGATAAAAAAGCAATGATTTTTTCAACTAATTCTTCTGTCTCAGGTCTTGGAATTAAAGTATCGGGACTCACAATAAATTCACGCCCATAAAATTCTGCTTGCTTTGTAATATATTGCAATGGTTCAAAATTTGATAAACGGATGATTAGTGGTTCCATTTGATCCCATAATCCAACTACTGCAGGCTGGTTCAAATGAATAAGCAACTCTGTCATTGTCCAATCATTCAAATATAAACTTAATTGACGAGCATACCAGTCACAATCTTCTTTTGAAAAAGACGGTTGTCTTTCTTGTAAAAAACAAGAAGCCCTAACTAGGACTTCCTGATTCGTTGGATTAGTTATTTCCATTATTTAATTGCTCCAATTTTTCAGTGTGATCGTATAAAATTAATGCATCAACAATTTCATCAATTTTTCCTGCAAGAACTTGGTCTAATTTTTGTAACGTTAATCCAATACGGTGATCTGTCACACGGTTTTGAGGGAAATTGTATGTACGAATACGTTCTGAACGATCCCCAGTACCAACGGCAGATTTTCTATTAGCATCATATTCTGATTGAGCTTCTTGAGAGATTTTATCGTATACACGAGCACGTAATACTTTCATCGCTTTCTCTCTGTTTTTTAATTGAGAACGTTCATCTTGCATCGCTACGACAATACCTGTTGGTAAGTGAGTTAAACGAACGGCAGAAGCTGTTTTATTAACGTGTTGTCCACCCGCACCAGAAGCATGATAAATATCCACACGAATATCTTTATCTTCTAATTCGATTTCTACTTCTTCTGCTTCAGGCATAACTACAACTGTTGCAGTTGATGTATGCACACGACCTTGTGATTCAGTTGAAGGAACACGTTGTACACGGTGAGCTCCTGATTCATATTTTAATTTAGAGAATACATTATCCCCTGTAATCATTAAAATAACTTCTTTATAGCCACCAATACCTGTAATGTTAGCATCCATTACTTCTACACGCCAACCTTGAGATTCCGCATATTTTTGGTACATTGCTAATAAATCTCCCGCAAATAATGCTGCTTCATCTCCACCGGCAGCTCCACGAATTTCCATAATAATGTTTTTGCCATCATTTGGATCTTCTGGTAATAATAAGAATTTAATTTTTTCTTCTAATTCTACTTTTTCTTTTTTAAGAGAAGCTAATTCTTCTTTAGCCATTTCAGCCATTTCGCTATCTAAGCCTTCTCCTAGCATTTCTTCAGTATCGCCAATTTCTTCCACTACTTGTTGATAACGTTTAAAAGTTTCAACTTTTGGACGCAAATTAGACTCTTCTTTTGTTAATTCCATAAAACGTTTTGTATCGCTAATGACATCTGGGTCACTTAATAACTCAGATAACTCATCATATCGAATAATAAAACTATCTAATTGATCAAACATAATTTCCTCCTTAAGCTCTTTCTTCACCTGGGTGTGAATAGTGATAACGACAAACAGGATAATACGATTCATTCCCGCCAATTTGAATTTGTTCACCTGTATAAACAGGTTTTCCATCTACGACACGCATATTCATACTTGCCTTTTTATGGCAGTACCAGCAAATCGTTTTAATTTCCTCAATTTTATCAGCATATAATAATAAATATTTAGAACCGGTAAATAATTCATTTTGGAAATCATTTTTCAATCCAAAAGCCATTACTGGAATATCCAAAATATCTACAATATGCGCTAAATCTAAAATATGTTCTCTACTTAAAAATTGAGATTCATCAATTAAAATACAAGCAGGTTTCACCTCTTGTTCTTTTACAATAGCAATAATATCTGTTTCATCATAAATTGGAATTGCTTGTCTTCGAATTCCGATACGACTAGAAACATATCCTACTTCATCACGGTCATCGATTGCACTAGTAAATAATAATACAGATTTATTTTGTTCTTCATAATTATGAGCAACTTTTAAAATTTCAATCGACTTTCCACTATTCATTGCACCGTATTTAAAAAATAATTGTGCCACAATTTTAACCTCCTGACACTTTTATATACCTTTAACATCTTACGATAATATCGAGAGTTGTGCAACGAAAAACTGTTAAAAATCATTATGAACTTTTTCATATAATTCCAAACAAATTCTTATTCATTTCTTAATAAGAAAAGAAGCGAATTGTATTCCTTTTCAGTCATTTTATGCTACAATGAAAAAGAATATTTTTTGAAAGGATGCACGTTTCGTGAATATACGTACCAAATTTGCCATTGAAGCGGGAAAATTGACTCGCTGGGCACTTAAAACTTTTACAAATGGTGGAAGTAGTTTCCCAGGAAAAGTAGCTCATGCTATTGATCCACATATTTTAAAACATTTATCAGATCATTATGAAGTCATTATTGTTAGTGGAACAAACGGAAAGACTTTAACGACATCATTAATCGTTCAATTATTAAAACAAAAATATCCAAATATTTTAACGAATCCAACTGGAGCAAATTTAACACAAGGAATTGTTTCTACATTCTTAAATCATACTCCTGTTAAAGGTAAAAAAAATATTGCTGTATTAGAAGTTGACGAAGCAACGATTAAACATATTACACCATTTATTCAACCAAAATTATTCGTATTTACAAATATTTTCCGTGATCAAATGGATCGCTTTGGTGAAATTTATACAACTTACCAATATATGTTAGATGGTGCAAGCTTCGCTCCTGAAGCTACTATTTTATCAAATGGAGATGCACCAATTTTTAATAGCGATACTCTTCCAAATCCAAGACTGTATTTTGGATTCAATCATACAGAAGATGGTCACTATCAAGCTCATTACAATACAGATGGAATTTTATGTCCACATTGCCATTCCATTTTACAGTATAACTTTATTACGTATAGTAATTTAGGAAAATATTACTGTCCTAACGGAGATTTCAAACGTCCTGAATTAGACTATGCCGTGACAGAATTAACAGAATTATCTCTAACAAAATCTTCTTTTAAAATTGATGGATTTGATTTTTCACTTCCAATTGGTGGACTATACAACATCTATAATGCCCTAAGTGCTTATGCTACAGCTAGATTTTTCGGCTTAACTCCTGAAGAAATTCAAGCAGGATTTGGACAAGCTCAAAGAGTCTTCGGTCGTCAAGAAACCTTTACACTAGAAGATAAAGAAGTCATGATTAACTTAATTAAAAATCCAGTAGGATTTAACCAAATCGTCCAACTACTTGGCTATGAAAAAGATGAATTTTCACTTGCTGTTTTATTAAACGATAACTACGCAGATGGACAAGATATTAGTTGGATTTGGGATGGTGAGTTTGAAGAACTTGCAAAACTTACACCAAAACAAACCTATATTGGAGGAATTCGAGTAGACGACTTAGAAACTCGAATGGAAGTTGCAGGATTTACAACGCTCACAAAAACAGAAAATAATGATGATTTAATTGAAAAATTAAAATCAGTACCAACGAAAAAAATCAATATTTTAGCAACTTATACGGCATTATTACAACTCCGTAAAGACTTAGCTAAACATGGTTACTTGAAAGAAGGAATGACTTCATGAAAATAAGAATTTGTCATTTATACGGAAACTTAATGAATACTTATGGAGATAACGGAAATCTACTCATGCTCCAACATCGTGCCAAAAAATTAGGCTATGAAGTTGAAACAACATTGATTAGTTTAGGCGATCGATTCAATCCTGATGACTTTGACATCGTGATGTTTGGCGGTGGACAAGACTATGAACAAACTATCGTGGCTAAAGACTTACAATCTAAAAAAGATGCCTTAATCCATTTCATCGAAGACGATGGAGTTGTATTAGGGATTTGCGGTGGCTTCCAATTATTAGGACGTTACTACATCAATGCAGCCGGTGAAAAATTAGATGGAATTGGCGCAATTGACTGCTATACAAATGGACAATTTGACCACCGATTTATCGGAGATATTACAATTTACGATGAAGAAACAGGAGAAACATATGTTGGTTACGAAAACCACATCGGAAGAACTTATCTCTGCAAAAATCTTAAACCATTAGGTACTGTCACTAGTGGAAATGGAAATAATGATGAGGACAAAACAGAAGGAGTACATTACAGAAATGTCTTCTGCTCTTACTTCCATGGACCACTGCTCGTTCGAAATCAACATCTCGCTGATCGTATGATTGAATTAGCAGCACAACGACAATTAAGTAAACAAAAGTAAGAATAAAATAAAGAAGCATAGAAATGTTTGAGATTCATTTCTGTGCTTCTTTTTGTTTGTGTTATAATTAGTATAGGCATAAGAAAGGGAGTATAACAAATGAAACAGAACAATAGATTTAGAGATATCGTAATACCTTTGTTAATATTAAGCTTACTAGTCTTCGCTGTTCTATTTGACGGAGAATATACGAAGCTTGCTCTTTCTATTAGCGTCATTTACTTAATGTACTTTAAAAAGGATCGCAAAAAGTAAACACATATACACTTTACCTGTATAAGACTTTCCTAAAAACATTGAATATTTTAAAAAATCAAAGGCTTAGAAACGTTGAAAAAACAACATTTCTAAGCCTTATTCATCGTAAAAAAATGGAGCCGAGGGGAGTCGAACCCCTGTCCAAATATATCGACACAATCAAATCTACATTCATAGTTTATCGATTTAGAGTTTCGCTACTGATTAGCTGATAAACAAGCATCATCTTAAGCTAGCCTGATCATCTCTGTTTCACTTAGACAGACGGAAAAGTGAACCGTATCCCACTAATAATGAGACCTGGACCCAAGCACATGGGCGATGCCGGACAGATCTTAGCTTGCAGGTATTAAGCTGCGAAAGCTAAAGTGTTTGTTTGTTGTTTGTCAGTTATATTTAACTGTAACGTTTTTACGTAGCCGTAACCTACGAAATGCATTGAAAGCTCAACCTATACCTGTCGAATCCGTAACGACCCCGTATATTCTTTTATACTAACAAAAAATCAACCTTCACGCAAATGATAACTATTCACTCTATCATGAATTTATCCTGAAAAAATAAACAGTAATTCATTAATAATAATCACTCCGACAAATGAAATAACTAAAATCAACAGTGGCACACGAATATCTTCTGCCCGGAATCCCTTATACACGACTACTACAAAATCAATCATCATTGTTAACGCAAAAATTCCCATCATCATATTCAAAAATTGATTCACAGCAACACTTCCTTTCTATCCAGTAAATTTCTACACTACCATACCATTAAAACAGTTCCTGCAGTAATCAATCCACAACCAATCAACGTTTTAACCGTTAGCGTATCTTGTAAAAAAATAACTGCGAGAAATACCGTAATCACAATACTTAACTTATCAATCGCTGCTACTTCTGCTACACTTCCTAATTGCAATGCTCGATAATAACATAACCAAGATGCTCCTGTTGCTAGTCCTGATAAGATTAAAAATATCCAACTTTTCTTACTAATCTCGCTTAATCCAGCCTGTTGATTCGTGACAAATACCATCAACCATGACATTGCGACAACGACTACTGTTCGAACTGCCGTTGCCAAATTAGAATTCACTGCATTAATTCCAATCTTCGCTAAAATTGAGGTTAATGCTGCAAAAAATGCCGATAATAATGCAAATACCATCCACATATTTAGTCCTTCTTTCTTCTACAAAATAGAAATGACTTTTCTAAATAGTATCGTCCTGCATCATCTGGCATTCTTGACTACTTTTAGAAAAGTCATTTTAACTTTCTTTATTTTTCAAATAATGTCATTGGTAGTAATGAGAAATCACGCTCTACCGCTTCTTTTCTCAACGCAAAATGACTTGTTTGATTTAATGCTTTCAAATGATATTGTCCATTTGAATATTCCACAATGTTTAAAGAAGAATTATCAATCATATCTGATAATTTAAAATCAGGAATTAATTCATGTAAAATATTACGAATCGTCATTCCATGGCTAACAATTAGAATATGTTGATTTGTATCACGATGTTTATCAATTAATTTAATTAACCCTTGTTCTACACGAGTCCAAAATTCCATAAAATTTTCTCCGATATGGTCTGGATCCATTGCTTTAATTTGATTCATCTCTTCAATTACATTTCTACCATCATTTTGATCAAAGGTACGTTGTAATGTTTTATACAAATTCGTCCAAACTTCTGTTGCATTTTGTCCTTCTAAGCTTCCAAAACACACTTCACGGAATTCTGGCATCATTTGTAAGCTTAATTGATCTCGTAAAGGATGATCTCTTAATACTAATTGAGCTGTTTCAATTGTTCTTCTTAAATCACTCGTGTAAACTGCGTGAAATGGAATATCTCTCATTCCTAATCCAGAACGGATGGCATCTAATCTACCTTCTTTTGTTAATGGAGTATCTGCCCATCCTTGAATTTTATTGTATCGATTAAAAACTGTCTCGCCATGTCTCATGAAATATAATGTAACGCCTTTATCTGCCATAATATTTCCTCCTCAAATCATTTGCTACTACCATTGTACTCAATTTTGCTCAAAAAATCATATATTTAAGATGAAAGTTTTGAAAAATCCCAAATATCGGTTGCTAAACCTTCATAAAACTCTGGTTCGTGGCAAACCATTAAAATACTACCCTTATATTCTTTTAAGGCACGTTTTAATTCGTCTTTAGCATCTACATCTAAGTGGTTCGTTGGTTCGTCTAACACTAATACATTCGATTCATCATTCATTAATTTACAGAAACGAACTTTTGCTTGTTCTCCCCCACTTAATACTTGAATTTGACTTTCAATATGTTTACTTGTTAATCCACAACGAGCTAATGCAGCACGAACTTCTGGTTGTGTCATCGATGGGAATGTATCCCAAATTTCTTCCAAGGCTGTTTTACGATTTCCTTGAGGAGTTTCTTGTTCGAAATAGCCTAAATCAATATAGTCTCCACGAGTAACTTTTCCTTCTAACGGCTTAATAATGCCTAATAAACTCTTTAATAAAGTCGTTTTCCCAATACCATTTGCTCCGACAATCGCAATCTTTTGTCCACGTTCCATTTCTAAATTCAATGAACCCGTTAAAGCACGATCGTATCCAATGACTAATCCTTCTGTTTGGAAAATATAACGACCTGGAGCACGAGAAGTTTTGAAATCAAACTTAGGTTTTGGCTTCTCACTCGCTAGCTCAATGACTTCCATTTTATCTAATTTCTTCTGACGTGACATCGCCATATTACGAGTAGCTACACGAGCTTTATTACGATTTACAAAGTCTTTCAAATCTGCAATTTCTTTTTGTTGACGATTATAAGCCGCTTCTAATTGAGATTTCTTCATCGCATACACTTCTTGGAATTGATCATAATCTCCTACATAACGACTTAATTCTTGATTATCCATATGGTAAATTAAGTTGACAACACTGTTTAAAAATGGAATATCATGCGAAATTAAAATAAATGCATTTTCGTATTCTTGTAAATAGCGTTTTAACCATTCAATATGTTCCACATCTAAGTAGTTCGTTGGTTCATCTAATAATAAAATATCTGGTTTTTCTAATAATAATTTTGCAAGTAAAATTTTTGTACGTTGTCCACCACTTAATTCACTCACATCACTATCCATGCCAAATGCTACAACACCCAAAGCACGAGCCACTTCATCGATTTTTGCATCTAAAATATAAAAATCATGACTGTCTAAACGCTCTTGAATTTCTCCAACTTCTTCTAACATTGCATTCATAGAAGCTTCATCTGCATCGCCCATTGCCATATATAATTCATTCATACGAGCTTCTGCCACAAATAAATCATCAAACGCTTTACGTAATACTTCTCGAACCGTCATTCCTTTTTCTAAAACAGTATGTTGATCTAAATAACCAACTTTCACATTTTTAGACCATTCGATTTTTCCTTCATCTGGTTGAAGTTTGCCCGTTACAATATTCATAAAAGTGGACTTACCTTCACCGTTGGCTCCGACTAATCCAATATGTTCCCCTTTTAATAAACGAAAACTAACATCATTAAAAATGGCACGTTCCCCAAATCCATGGGTTAATTTTTCTACATTTAAAATACTCATTGATTTTCTCCTTCAAATTTCTCTGGGTCATTGTATCATATTTACAAGAGGAATATCAAAGTATAGGTGGAAAATAAAAAAACTTTGCTACTATCGCAAAGTTTTTTTCTCTTTCATTACGCAAATTGTGCATGATACAAATCAGCGTAAATACCATTTTTCTTCAATAATTCCTCATGCGTTCCATCTTCTGCTAAACCATCTTCTGTAACTACAATAATACGGTCTGCATGTTGAATGGTTGCTAGGCGGTGCGCAATAATAAAAGTCGTTCTTCCTTTTGCAAGTTCATCAAAGGATTGTTGGATGAATTTCTCCGTTTGCGTATCTAATGCACTTGTCGCTTCATCCAAAATTAAAATCGAAGGATTTTTTAAGAAAATACGAGCAATCGATAAGCGTTGTTTTTGTCCACCTGATAGTTTGACCCCACGTTCTCCGATTTGCGTATCCAATCCAAACTCTAAATCATCAACGACTTCTCTTAATTTAGAACGCTCAATTGCTTCTTCTACTTCTTCATCCGTTGCATCTAATCGTCCATACAATACATTTTCACGAATTGTTCCATTAAATAAAAATACATCTTGCTGAACAACGCCAATTTGACGTCTTAACGATTGCATTGTAAAGTTTCGAATATCTTGCCCATCGATTAAAATTTCTCCCTTTTGTAATTCATAAAAACGAGGTAATAAATTCACCAATGTTGTTTTTCCTACACCAGAAGGCCCGACAAAAGCAACGGTTTCTCCCTTCTTCACATCCATTGAAACATGTTCCAAGACTGCTTTATTTTCTTCATATCCAAAACTTACATTGCGATAAGAAATATCTCCTTCAAAATGAGGAGCTTCGATTGCATCAGGTCGATCTTGAATATCCGGTTCGATAGCCATTAATTCTTGATAACGACGGAATCCAGCAACTCCTTTTGGATATAATTCAATCATCGAATTCATTTTATCAATAGGTCGAACAAATACATTTGCTAGTAAAATATAACCCACCAATTCTCCCGCAGTCAGTTGCCCTGTAACAGTAAAATACGAACCTAGCATTAACGTAAATAAATTAATACTACGCATTAATAAATAATTAAATGAACTACTTGAACCCATTGTTTTATAAAACTGAATTTTATTCGTACGATATTCTTGAATTAATTCTTCAAATAATTGTTGTTCATGTTCTTCATTGGCAAAAGCTTTTACCACTCGCATACCACTTAAAACATTTTCCAAACCAGCAGAATAGTGAGCTAGTCCTTTATAAATTTGACGATTAATCGCTGACATTTTTCGATTGAAAACAGCTAAAGCAATCGCTAAAAATGGAACAAACACAATTGTCCATAAAGCTAATGTTGGTTGAACTTGATACATTAATACAAACGAACCAATTAACGTCATAATAGCGATAAATAATTCTTCAGGACCATGATGCGCTAATTCACTAATATCAAATAAATCACTTGATAAACGGCTTAATAATTCCCCAATTTTCATATTATCAAAAAATGAAAATGATTGCTTTTGAATATGTGCAAATAAGTTTCTTCTCATATCCGTTTCTATATTAATTCCTAATAGATGCCCGAAAGCTACGACAATATAATTTAATATCGTAGAAGTCGCGTATAGAAGCACTAAACTAAATCCTACTACTAAGATAATTCCAACATTCTGTTGTGGTAACACTTCATCAATGACGCGATGAACCATTACGGGAAAGGCTAATTCTAAAATTGCCACAATAACCGCACAAGTAAAGTCTAATAAAAATAATTTTCGATATGGTTTATAATATTTAATAAATTCTTTTAACATCTACTAACTCTCTCCTTTTGCATAATGCATACTACTCCAGTCTTTCCATTTATAAACTAAATGTCCATATAAAACAGTTAAAGCATTCGAAAGTAACATCGCAATCCAAATACCTGTCGCACCTAACTCTGTTAGACTTCCTAATATCCAAATAATCGGTAAACGAGCCACCCATAAACGACCAATTGACATATTCATCGAATATTTTGTTGCACTACAACCTTGGAAAAACCCACTATAAGAAGAAAACATCCCCATAAAGAAAATAATGAATGCTGTATAATATAAATATTCAACCGCACTATTCCAAAGAACTGTATCAGACACATCTTTAATAAAGATATGCAGCAGAGCATCTTGCCACATAAAAATGGCGACACTTCCAAGTGCAGAAATGAGTAACACCCAAATCAATGCTCGTTTGAAAATCGCATGAGCCCGTTCAAATAATCCTGCTCCCATGTTTTGCCCAATGATAGCCGTCAAAGCAGACCCAATTCCCATTTGCGGTTGCGTTAAAATATCTGAAATACGATTAACCATTGAATACGCTGCAAGAACAGACGTACCGTATGACTGAATTAATCCATTTAAGACAGTAAATCCAAACGCAGCTCCTCCATATCCAAATGCAGAAGGCCATGCTACTTGTAATATCTTACGAATAACGGACGCATCATAATTCACTTCATACAACGGAACATGAATTATAGACTCTCTTCTAGTAGCCATAATCGCTAAAACTAATAAAATTATTTTCGCTATCACCGTTGCCCATGCGGCTCCTTCAATCCCAGCATTTAATCCAGGAATTTGAGTAAAAGGAATGGTTGCAAAAATAAATATCGGATCTAACAGAACATTCGTGATAGATGAAATCGTACTAACCACTGTAATTACTCTTGTTCTACCTTGCGCATTCAGTAACGCTTGATATCCAAAATAGGCAAAATCAAAGAACAATCCAATAAAATTAATTTTCAAATACGAAGTCGACTTCTCATAAAAGACGCCACTGGCTCCCATCCATTCGACAAACTGACCCGCAAAAATATAGCCAATAGTCGACAATATAAACCCAAAAACAAAGGTTAATGCCATCGTATTCCAAGTATATTTTTTGGCCATTTTTAAATCATTTGCTCCAAAATATTGAGCAATAAGAGCCGTTGCTCCAACACTAATTCCCAATCCAATTGAGATAAATAAAAAATTTAACGGCCAAATAAACGCAGTCGCCGCAAAATCTTCAGCAGACAACTGAGCTACATACAATCCATCCGTTAAATTATATAAAGTTCGAATTAAATTATTTATCATTAAAGGAGTGGCAATCGTCAAAATGACTCGTTTAATATTTCCACTCGTTATAAAATTTTTTGTATTCTGTTTCTCCATTTTAATCACCTTTAACAGTATACAAGATTTTAAAGGATTAAGGTAGTGTTATGGTAATTCTAATATTATGAGGTAAAATCAAAAATTCGTACGAGATAAAAAGAGAACTGGATTTTTTATAGCATCAAACGCATGAGACCGCAGGGCTACTGCCGTCCTTTACTACTATATCAAAAAATCCACTTTACATACGCTCTCCCATACGGTCAAAAAAAAAGAGAAATGATTTTTTATAGTAGCAAACACATTAGTAGCCACTTGGTGGCTACTAATGTTAGGAAAATTCGAGACTAAGGCTCGAATTTTAGCCATGAAACCGAAGATTTGCTGCCGTCCTTTACTACTATATCAAAAAATCCATTTCTCGCTCATAACAAGAAAAAAAGGCCAAGCTTCGCTCGACCTTCCATTTACTTTTCTCGAAATTACTTTTTAGTTTCTTTGAAAACAACGTGTTTACGTAATTTTGGAGAATATTTTTTTAATTCTAAACGTTCTGGGTTGTTACGTTTGTTTTTGCTTGTTAAGTATAAACGTTCACCTGTTTCAGCACATTCTAATAAAATGTTGATACGCATGAATGACACCTCTCATTTCCAAATAGATTCAATAACTCATCGATTTTTTTACGATTTGCCTGTTTATAATAACAAAATCCTAGACCTTTGTCAACGGCTCTACAACAAATTCCCAATAATTTGTTCCTTCGTAAAGTTTCAAAGTAACTTCTAGTCATTCGACAAATCTAATAATAATTTTCGTCTCTTATTCCGCTAATTTTTCCTTAATAGCTTCCACATAGTGATATGTTTCGTTTCCGGCAATTCCACCATCACCAACAGCTGTTGTAATTTGTCTTAAATGTTTTTGACGCACATCCCCTACTGCATAAATACCAGGAATGCTTGTTTCCATTTTTTCATTTGTGACAATCCAACCTTCTTCATTTGTAATACCTAAATCTTTAAATGGTTCTGTCAACGGTAATAAACCAACATAAATAAATACTCCCGCAGCTTCTACTTGAGAAAGTTCCTGAGTTTGAGTATCTCTCAATGTAACATGAGTCACTTTTTGCTCATCTCCTGAAATTTCTTCTACAGCTTTATTCCATAAAAAGTCCATTTTTTCATTCGCAAACGCGCGATCTTGTAAAATCTTTTGTGCACGTAAAGCATCTCTACGGTGAACAATCGTCACTTTATTTGCAAATTGTGTTAAATAAGTTCCTTCTTCAACTGCGGAGTCTCCTCCACCAATAACTAATAAATCACTACCTTTGAAGAAAGCTCCATCACATACCGCACAATAAGAAACGCCTCTTCCTGAATATTCTTCTTCTCCAGGGACTCCTAATTTACGGTGATAAGAACCAGTTGCAATCACTACTGCATAAGCGGCATATGATTTTTTACCAGCGTGAACAATACGTAAATCTCCATCCACTTCAATGCCACTTACATTGCCATAAGCATATTCTGCACCAAATTGCATTGCACCTTTATACATATTATCTGCTAAATCTGGTCCGCTAATATTTGAAAATCCTGGGTAATTTTCTACATCAGAAGTATTTAATAACTCTCCTCCTGGAACTCCTTTTTCTAAAATCAATGTTTTTAAGTTCGCACGTGAAGCATATAATGCTGCTGTCATCCCTCCAGGTCCTGAACCAATAATAATCACATCATAAATTGTTCTTTCTTCCATCGTTGCGTCTCCTTTACCTTTAGTTATAAAAGAAGACTGAACAAAAACTACTGCTCTTTGCAATTTTTGTTTGTTCAGTCTTTTAATGTCTATTCTATTTTATTCTTTTTCAGCTGATTCAACAACTTTCTTGCTTGAAGATTTTCCTTCTAAACGATGTGCCAAATCAATAATATAATCTTTTAGTTCATCCTTAATTTCTGGATGCTCTAATCCAAACTCGATACTTGTTGTCATATAGCCAAGTTTATTTCCAACATCGTATCTTGTACCTTCAAATTTCTTCGCAAATACACGTTGTGTTTGGTTTAATGTATCAATCGCATCTGTTAATTGAATTTCTCCACCTGCTCCTGGTTCTTGTTTTTCTAAAATATCAAAAATTTCAGGAGTTAATAAGTAACGACCAATAATCGCTAAATTACTTGGTGCATCTTCTGGTTTTGGTTTTTCTACAAAGTGACGAACATTATACATATTATCTGCTACTTTGCTTTCTGGTTCGATAATTCCATATTTGTTTGTATCTTCCATCGGAATTTCCATTACTGCAATATTTGAAGCATGAGTTTTTTCATATCCTTCAATTAATTGTCTTGTTAATGGTACTTCTGCTTTAACAATATCATCCCCAAGCATTACCACAAATGGTTCTCCACCAATAAAGGCTTTTGCTTGTAATACAGCATCTCCAAGTCCTTTAGGATAAGATTGACGAACAAAGTATAATTTAATCCCTGTTGTTTCTTGAACTAATTCCAATAATTCAGTTTTTCCTTTTGATTCCAAATTAGATTCTAATTCAATATTTGAGTCAAAGTGGTCTTCAATTGGACGTTTACTTTTACCAGTAACAATTAAAATTTCTTCAATGCCTGAAGCCAATGCTTCTTCTACAATATATTGAATTGTTGGTTTATCTACGATTGGTAACATTTCTTTTGCCATCGCTTTTGTTGCAGGCAATAATCGTGTTCCTAAACCAGCTGCTGGAATAACTGCTTTTTTTACTCTTTTCATTGTAACCCCTCCATTTGTTCTTGATGTGATTTTAATGATACTTCTGATTTTCTTTCTCTTTCCATCAATTGTAAAACTTCTGTTTTAATATTTTTTCCATTATATAAAATATTGTAAACAGCGTTCGTAATTGGCATTTCAATTCCTTTTTCCTGGGCTAATTCATAAGCTGCTTTACACGTTTGAACACCTTCAACAACCATGCCCATATTTTCTAGGACATCTTCTAATGATTTTCCTTGACCTAGTTGATCTCCTGCACGCCAGTTTCTAGAATGAATACTTGTACAGGTTACAATTAAATCGCCCACTCCACTTAACCCAATAAACGTTAGTGGATCTGCTCCAAAAGCAATTCCTAAACGACTAATTTCTGCTAATCCACGAGTCATTAAAGCAGCCTTAGCATTATCGCCATAGCCTAAACCATGTAAGGCTCCCGCTCCTACTGCGATAACATTTTTCAATGCTGCTCCTAATTCAACTCCAATAACATCCGTATTCGTATACACTCGGAAATAAAAATTACTAAACAATTGTTGTACAATTTTTGCAGATGATAATTCAGCACAAGCTGCAGTAATCGTTGTTAAATCCTTTTTAGCAACTTCTTCCGCATGACTTGGCCCAGAAAGTACGACAATCTCTTCATACTTTTCTCTCGGTAATTCTTGTTTTAAAATTTCAGAAATTCTCAAATAACTTTCTTGCTCCAATCCTTTACTCGCATGAATAATCACAGGATTGCCTTCTAATAAAGGAGCTACTTGTTTAGCTACTAAACGATTAACCTTAGTTGGAAGCACAAACAAAACGGCATTTGCCCCTGATAATGCTTTTGCTAAATCTGTTGTAGCATGAATCTCTTCATTTAGAATGACTTCAGGTAAATATTGATGATTTGTATGATTTGTATTAATTTCTTCAATTTGAGAAGCATTATTTCCCCATAAACATACATCGTGACCATTATCTTTTAAAACCATAGCCAATGCTGTTCCCCAAGAACCCGCTCCTAAAATTGCAATTTTTTGTTTCATAAACTGACTCCTTTAAATCCATAAATCCGATGATTTTGGATCATCAACGGATACATAAGTAGGTCGCTGTGGATGATTTTTTCTTTGCATCCATACCCAAACAATTGCTCCAATCACTAGGACTAAAGATAATGCTTGAGAAATACGAATCACTCCAAATAGCCATAAACTATCCGTACGCATTCCTTCAATGACAAAACGACCGCATCCATACCAAATTAAATAGGTCGCTGCAATTTCTCCAACTTTGATAGGAGCTTTCTTTCTTAAAACTAGTAATAAAATAACCCCTAAAGCTGACCATAAAGATTCATATAAAAAAGTTGGATGATAATAAACACCATTAATATTCATTTGCTCAATAATAAAACTTGGTAAATGAAGATTTTCTAGAAATTGTCTCGTAACTTCTGCTCCATGAGCTTCCTGATTCGTGAAATTCCCCCAACGTCCAATAGACTGTGCTAACAATACAACAGGCGCTAAAATATCTAATAACAAAATAAAGGAAACTTCTTCTTTTTTACAAAACCAATATGTTGTCAATGCTCCCGCAATTAATCCACCATAAATGGCAATTCCGCCTTCCCAAATTTTAATAATATCAATTGGGTTAGAAATATAATGTTTCCATTCAAACAAGACATAGTATAATCTCGCTCCTAAAAAAGCTAATGGAATGGCCCAAAATACTAAATCAACTACAAAATCTTTACGAAATCCTTTTTTAGTTGCTTCTCTATCTGCTAGAGTAGCTGCAATATAAATCGCTGAAGCAATAATAATGCCATACCAACGAACTTGCAAACTACCAATTTCAATGGCTATAGGATTAATCGTTTGAAGTAAAATTTCATTCATACAATCGCCTCCTAATGTTCGCTGTTTTCAGCGATTAACTGTTCTAAACGTTCTGTAAATGTTTTTGTAGCATCAAATCCCATTTTTTTCGCACGGAAATTCATCGCAGCAACTTCTAAAATAATAGAAACATTTCGACCAGTTTTTACAGGAATTCTCATTTTTGGAATGCTTACTCCCATCACTTCGGTCGTTTCAACAGCTCTTCCTAAACGATCATATTGTTTATCTGGTGTCCAATTTTCTAAATGTACTAATAAGTCTACTTGTTTCGTATCTAAAATAGCTCCTGCACCAAATAATGTCATTACATCAACAATTCCGATTCCACGAATTTCAATTAAGTTATTTAAAATTTCTGGAGCCTCACCAACAAGCGTTAACTCATCGTGTTGGTATAATTCTACTCGGTCATCGGCTACTAGACGGTGACCTTTTTGAACTAATTCTAAAGCTGTCTCAGATTTACCAACACCACTTTCACCAGTAATGAGCATTCCAATTCCATAGACGTCCACTAATACGCCGTGCATTGACGTACGAGGAGCTAATCTACTTTCTAAATAGTTTGTAACACTACTCGACACATGAGTGGTTCTTGAACTCGCTTGTAAAATTGGAATTTTTGCTTCCTCTGCTGCTTCAATTAATTCTTCAGGAGGTAATAATTTTCTAGACACTACAAAGCACGGTGTGTCAGGCGTACATAATCGACGCATTGTTTTTAATCTTGTACGTGAAGATAATTGCTCAGCAAATGATAATTCTGTTCTTCCTAATAATTGTATTCTTTCTGCTGGATAAAAGTTAAAGTATCCTGCTAATTCTAAGCCTGGTCTTGAAATTTCACTAGTTGTAATTTCACGATCTAAATATTCTAAACCATGTAATGGTTTTAAATGAAGTTTTTCAGCCAGTTTTTCTACTGTTACGATTGATTTCATATCATCCCTCATTTTCTACTTATTCTAGTCTATCATACCACATTTTTACACTTCTCGGGTAATGCTATACCAAATCTTTATAGATTCTCTAATACTTTTCTAAGTCCAGATAACTGAAACAAAAAATGACTCTCCACAGTAGCTGTTTATTACTACTCATGAAAAGTCATTTTTATCCTAATAATATTCTTCCTCCTTGAAGAAATTTTCAACAAATTTTCTAAAAATATTTAATAATACACTGACAACGATTAACATCCAAAATGATGTAACGTGAATCCCTGGGACAATTCCCATCATTAACCACAGCATTAGCGCATTAATAATTAACATAAACACACCAAAACTTGCCGCAATTAATGGAATAAAGGCAATCATCAAAATCGGTCTCACGACAACATTTAAAATCGATAAAACAATCGCCGCAAACAAAGCTGACCCCCAATTGGTTACAACAAATTGAGGAAGCAATGCTGCAATGACCATAAATCCTACTGTGTTAATAGCGATTTTTCTTAAAAACATTTACCTAGAAGTCACTCCAATCAGAATCATCTTCTTCGACTTTTCGAGCTTCTTTTCTTGGTCGATAATTTGGATCATAATAGTTTCTATTCACCGGTCTTTTTTCGGACGGCATAATAATCGCTAATAAAATATATAATAAGATTGGCATTCCTGACCATGTTAGAAATACAAAGATGACTCTTAAAATACTTGCGTCAACATCTAAATATTCTGCTATTCCTCCAATAACCCCTGCTAATATACGATTATCTTTTGAACGCATTAATCTTTTTCTTTTCATAATGTTCTCCTTTTTACGAATTTATCTCTATTGTACCGAATTTAACGTCACACTTCCAGTCGTTGTTTTCCCAGTAATTCTAACAGGAACTACTTCTTTTTGTCTTCTTAAAACAACGGAATGACTTGTCACTGTTTTTTCATGTTTAATGACTTCATATTGTGCATCATCATAATGTAATTTTCCTAGTGATGTACTTAAAGCTGCTTCTAATTCTACTGATTCTGGCACGTCTAAATGTACACTTCCATTGACCGTTTTAGCTAGAATTTGTTTGGCATTTGGAGATACTTTCTTCACTTTAATAGAACCATTCACTGTTTTTAGTGTTACACTTTCTGCTTCTGCATCAAAAATAATATTCCCATTTGTTCCATCTAAAATGGAATCTTTAAATTGTCCATCCAATTGTTTAATCGTTCCGTTTTTACTTGTAAGTTCTAACATCGTTCCACTCACATTTTTAACAGAAACTTCTCCATTTTGTGATTCTGCATAAAAATCTTTTCCTGTGAAATCTTTCATTCGAATCCCACTATTCAATCCTTTGACACTGACATAATCATAGTCTTTTTCTGGGAAAACAAAAGTCACATCGGCATAAACTTTTTTACTTGGAATAAAGAATTTAAATGTATCGTTCTCTAGACTAACATTCATTCGCTCATTGATATATTGTTCAATTTCTTCTTCCGTTTCAAACTCTTCATTTAATCGAAATTCTCCTTCAATCGTTACAGTTGATTGAGGTGCTGTTTTCATTTTGATATCACCATTTGCCACTTTAATTTCAATAATTCCAATTTCTCCAAACTCTTCTTCAAATGCATACGAATGATTGGTTTTATAGAAAAATGGAGACATCGTTGAAAAACTTGGATGATCTTTAATCGTAACACTTACATTACGAGCTGTTTCAGCAGCTGCTTTCGCAAATTGTCCTGCAAAGCGTCCAATGATTCCTCCTAATTGTGATAAAGAATCGCTTGTTGTTTGTTGCCAATCTGTTTCTTCAATTTTTTGTTTAGCTTTTTTAAGTTTTTCGTCCAACTCTTCTTTTTTCAATCGTTTCATATCCTCTTGTGCTGCTTTTTTCTCTTCTTCTAAACTTCTTTGTTGAGAACGTAAGACTTCTAACTCTTCAGTGAGTCTTTGTAATTCCATTTCTTGTTCTACAGTTAGTTTGTCTAATGCTTTTGCTGTATGAAGTTCTTCAATTCGTTCTTCTTTTTGTTTTACTTGTTGATTTACTTGATTTAATGTTTCAAATTCTTCATCAAATTCACTTGAAAAATTTGTGACAACAGATGCGAGGCTATCTAAAACTGTATCGAATCGTTTTTCATCTTCTTTTTGGTAAGTAGATGCATCTTTTTTCTCTTGCTCACTCACTTTTGAAGCTTCTCCTTGATTTTTTCCTAGCTCTTCTAATAAGGAAATTGCTTCTTGCGAGCTAATCACTCCTTTTTTAACTAAATCTAAAATACGTTCTTTTTCATTCATATCGGATTCCTCCATTTGTTTACTAATTTCATTTACAAGATTATTATGCCTTTTTCCTTTTCAGATGTCATAGGTCTTAAGTTTGATTCTTAAAAATATATTTTTGTGCAGAGTTTTCTCTTCTATGCTAAAATAAACCTACTATATTGGATAAATGTAAGGAGCCTTTATGACGATTGAGTTAAAACCACATGAAAGATTAGATAGATTAGAACGAGAAAATATTGATATTATCCAAAGTTCAGAAGTATTTTCCTTTTCAATTGATGCAGTATTATTAAGTGACTTTGCTACTATCCCTCAGCAAAGAAAAGCAACGATTGTAGACTTATGTACAGGAAATGGAGTCGTCAGCTTTTTACTCAGTGCTAAAACAAAAAATAAAATTATCGGCGTTGAATTACAAGACGCATTATGTGATATGGCAAATCGAACCATTCAACTCAATCAACTAGAAGAAAAAGTAGAAATACTCCAAGCAGATGTTCGAGAAATTACAACAGTACTAAAAAAAGACTCCATCGATTACATCACGTGTAATCCTCCGTATTTCAAATTACAAGAACAAGCTCTCGTCAATCAAAAAGAAGCTTTCACCATTGCTCGTCATGAAATCCATTTACCTTTAGAAGAATTGCTACAAAATATATCCGGATTACTAAAGATGAAAGGTAAAGCCTTTATTGTTCATCGTCCAGATCGTCTGACAGATATTTTAACAACGGCAAGACAATACCGACTAGAGCCGAAACGGATTCAGTTCATTCATCCAAAAGAAGGAAAAGAAAGTAATATTGTCCTCATCGAACTGATAAAAGACGGACAACCGGGTGGCGTTCGTATTTTACCACCGATTACTATTTTCAATGAAAATAATGAATATACAGATAAATTAAAAGAAGTATTATGGGGTTAACTAAGATGGGAACACATTTTATATATGTTGCCTTATGTAAGGATAACACTTTATATACAGGATATACGACAAATGTAGAAAAAAGAATCGCTGCTCATAATAACGGAACAGGAGCTAAATATACAAAAACAAGACGTCCTATTACCCTATTATATGCTAAAGAATATGCTACAAAATCCGAAGCGCTGAAAGCAGAATATGCTTTTAAACAACAAACACGTATCCAAAAAATAAACTATCTAACAGGGCAAGGTGTGAAAATACGAAAAACATCTAAACCTATCATTCAATTATTACAACAGGAGGAACTAACATGAGACAAAAAAGTTTTGAAGAATCCCCTTATGGAAAGTTGTACTTAATTCCTACTCCTATTGGGAATTTAGACGATATGACTTTTCGTTCCATTAAAACATTACAAGAAGTCGATTTTATTCTTGCGGAAGACACAAGACATACTCAAAAATTATTAAATCATTTTGAAATCCAAACTCCACAAAAAAGTTTCCATGAACATAACACACAGGAACGAATTCCTTCTGTTATTGAATGGTTAAAAGAAGGGGAAAATATTGCCCAAGTCAGTGATGCCGGAACTCCTTCGATTAGCGATCCAGGATTTGAACTTGTTCAAGCTTGCATTCAAGAAGGAATTGCGGTTATTCCATTACCGGGTGCTAATGCTGCCATTACTGCACTTATTGCATCTGGATTAGTTCCGCAACCATTTTATTTTTATGGATTTCTTCCTAGAAAGAAAAAGGATCGAGTGGCTGAGTTAACTGCTTTATCGAGTCATAGCGAAACGGTGATTTTATATGAGTCTCCTTATCGTTTAGAAGATTGTTTTAGTCTGATTGCTCAAGTCTATGGTGAAGAAAAAGAAGTGGTTTTATGTCGAGAATTGACGAAAAAACATGAAGAATTTATTCGTGGAACTGCTTTAGAGTTGAAAACACTCTGTGAGGAAGAAGAATTGAAAGGAGAATGTTGTATTTTAATTGGGACTACTCGTCCTGAAGATGTAACAACGAGTGTTGCTACAGAAGAGACTGCTTCTTGCGAACATTTAAGTTTAGAAGAACAAGTACAATGGGCAATGGAACACCAACAACTTTCTCAAAAAGACGCCATTAAATGGGTGGCAAAACAAAACCAACTAAAAAAACAAGACGTTTATAAGTTGATTCACCAAGAATAAGCATAACTAAAAATAGACAAGACTTTTTTAGCCTGCAAGGTCGCCAGCAGCCTCGCCCTGCGAGTCTCATGGCTAAAATTCGAGCTTCGGTCTCGAATTTTACCTGTCATATAATCCAATATGTATATTGGATTATATGACTTTAGCGGCAAAAAAGTCTTGTCTATTTTTCTTATTCATCTTTCACATTAAATCCGAACAAAATTCTCGATATTTCTAAGAAGTTATTATATCTCGTATCTTATTTCCTTTTAGATTTTTTACAATAGTTTTTGCGATTCTTCTCACAATAAATCACAAAATCTCTTCTTTTTAATATAACTTACACTATCATCAATAGTTTTCCTATATTCTGTACCCTCAAGTACTTTTCCAACTTTGTGTTGTTAATTCAAAATAAAAAACTAGAACAGACTTTTTTTAGTAGCAAAAGTAATATTATCCGATATATATCGGATAATATTACAGGGGAATTTCGAGACCGAGGCTCGAAATTTAGCCATGAGACAGCGTTAGCTGGCTGCTGGCGACCTTGCAATTAAAGGAAGTCTGTTCTAGTTTTTAAATTACAACCGCTGATATACATTATATAAATTAATAAATAGTAAGACGATCATCAATAAATGGTAACAAGTTAGTACTTGTTGGTGGGTTAATTTCTTTTGAATTTTTGTTCCAAAATATCCCCCTAAAAATGCAAAAACAATAATCAAAATCACCAATAACCCATTCCATTCAATCTGATGCAAATGCGTTACAATCGAACCCATTTTCATAATTTGCGCAAAGAAAATCATTTGAATCGAATAAAATGCTGCTTCTTTTGATTTCATCGAAAAGAAATATAATAACAGCACAATATTCAAAGGCCCTCCGCCAATTCCAAGAAAGACAGATACTAAACCTACACTCCACCCTAAAACCATAATCCCAAATAAATGGTTTAAAGAATGTGTCGAAATTTTTTCTTGGAAAAAAGCATACACAATAATTCCCAAAAGAATAATCACTAATAAAATCGATTGAGATAGACTAACGAATCGATTTCCCCAATATTGTAAAGCCATCTGGAAAATTTGTTCACCAGATAGTCCTCCTATAATTGAACCTATCGAAAGCCCCAATGAGATTTTTCGCTGACTATTTTTTACATCATCCCATCTTTTATAGAGCGAAACAATACACATGGAAAATACTGCAATCGTCGAATACACACTAATCATCACTGCTTGATCTAACCCAACAAAATCAAAAGCAGGTTTAATAATAATTCCTCCACCTAATCCCGTTATTGCGCCAATAAAGGTCGCAATCCAGACGATGATGCTATAAATTGCTACGTACATATGATTCCTCCTCAAAACGGACACAACGAAATCCCATATGACTTGTTGTAGACGTTACAAAGGCGCCATTTCTAGCAGCTACTCGATATCGATTACAATAGGAACAATGACATAAAAAGGATCCCCCACGAATGGCAAATTCTCCACTAGGTTTGATTGAATCCAGAGAGATTCTCTCTTCTACTAAAGGTAAAACAATTCCTCTTGGATGACTACACCATTCCCAAACATTTCCAATCATTTGATACAATCCAAAATCATTCGGTTCAAATGAATACACAGGAGCTGTTCCTACAAATCCATCTAATGCATCATTGACATTTGGAAAATCTCCTTGCCATGTGTTTGCACGGTAGCCTGATTCAGGTACTAAATCCTCTCCCCAAGGATAAGTACTCGTACTCATTGCTCGTGCTGCATATTCCCATTGCACTTCAGTTGGTAATTGCACCTTTGCCCATCGACAATATGCAATAGCATCTTCTAATGCAATATGAACAACTGGATGATCTTCAATTCCCTCTATACTAGAACCTTCTCCAAATGGCTGTGCCCAATGAGCGTTTGGCACGACTTTCCACCAAGGAGAGCCTGTTACATGAGGATAATTCTCCCTTTTTTCCTCAGGCAATAATAAATGAAATACATAGGAATCTCCTAATCTCTCCGCCAAAGTTTGATAACCAGTTGCTTGTACAAATTCTAAAAATTCTGCATTTGTTACTGGAGTTTTTGCCATTTCAAATGCATGAACTTCTTTTTCAACAGCTGGGCCTTCATAATCTTCTACAAATCCTTGATGAGTAGAATCTCCCATTAAGAATTTCCCTGCTGGTATTTGAACAAATTCCATTATGCTTCCTCCTTATAAAGAGTCGCACGAATCGCTTCTACTGGCACTTGGTGTAATTGTCCATCTTTTACAAATCCTTCCGGACGATTTTGTAAATACTGTACTAATTTCGCTGTTAACTCTTCGATAACTGGAGCATAACTTTCTTCTGTTATTAAATTCTTCATTTCATTTGGATCCGTTGGCATATGGAATAATTGAAATTCATTCTTTACAGGATACCAAATGAATTTCCAATCTTGAGTTAAGACAAATTGACAAGAATCTTCTCCCTTACTATGTTCCCCATGGAAATCTTGTCTCCAACCTTCATAATGTCCAAATAATAATTGCTTCACACTCTTTCCATCCACTTCTACATGTTCTCCAAGTGCTAAATCCACTAATGAAGGGAAAATATCTTGTAATTTTACTAATTGTTTAATCGTTTTGTGACTGGCTGCAATAATATTTCCTGGATCATAAATAAACGATGGAACTTTAATACTTCCTTGATAAGGGTACGCTTTTCTAAATAAATAATGTTCTCCTAATTGATCCCCGTGATCGGATACGAACCAAATAATCGTATTTTTATCTAAATCAAATTCTTCCAACGCTGTTAAGAAACGGCTAATTTGATTATCGATATGAGAAACTAATCCATAATAAGCCGCTAACATTCTTTTTTGAGCGTCTGGTTTTAATTTTCCACGATGAGCATATAAGTCTGGTATTTTTTCTTCTAGTCGTTCCCAGTTTCCAATATGCAAATCTGTTTCATCTGGCAATGCATCTATATATAAATCATAAAAATATTTTGGAGGATTTAAAGGTGCATGAGGTTTTTCAAATGACATTTTTAAGAAAAATGGCACAGAAGGATCTCGACGTTTTAAAAATTGAATAGATTCGCTAACTACCCAGTTTGTTGGATGATATTTTTCTGGTAATTCCCAAGGACGAACATCCCACGAATTACAATTGACACCATCATCAATCATATCAATATCGTGGCCCAATTCTTTTTTCAAAAATTCTAAATAATCACTAGAAGCTTCAAAGTTTTGTCCATAAGCTTTCTCATATTTTCGATCGACATGTAAATACCCATCATGTAATACAACATGGTCAAATCCCATTCTTTTTCTTGAAGGGTAAACGTGCATTTTCCCAATACACTCTGTTTGGTATCCCCAATCTCTAAATGTTTGAGGTAATGTATTCGTATAATTCCAAGGAACTTCGTCTTCATACCCTACACGACCCGTAGAAGACTGATCCATTCCGGTTAATAAGGCTGCACGTGCTGGTACACAACTCGGAACAGGAGAATAGGCTTGTTCGAAATTATATCCCAAAGAAGCCATCATATCTAAAGTTGGTGTTATCGCAAAATGGTTTGGATCATTAAAAGATAGCGCATCGGCTCTCATTTGATCCACCATTAATAAAATAACATTTGGTTTTTGTTTCATATCTTTCACTCCTATTTCTTACGTATATTTATTATATACGATTGTATTTTTGATAGAAAGATAAAAAGAACGATAAATATTGCTTGTTTTTATAAATATATTGTTTTCTTTGACAAAAAACGAATACTAGAATCCCAGAAATTTCCTAAAAGTAGCAAGGTCGCCAGCAGCCTCGCAAAGCGAGTCTCATGGCTAAAATTCGAGCCTTGGTCTCGAATTTCCCCTGTAATATAAGCCATCATGGCTTATATTACTTTTGCTACGGAGAAATTTTCTGGGATTCTAGTATTCTATGTCATTTATGTATCTATTAAATATCATGAACGAAATCAAAATGACAAACTAAAAAACACCTTTCCCATAGCAGTAGAAACATGAGACTCGCATTTGCGAGGCTGCTGACGTCCTTGCTACTAATAGAAAAGTGTTTTTTTATTCTGTTATTCTATTATTGTTTTTCACTAAATAAAATTTCTGTACAAAACATGCAGTTTTCATCGTTTTCACGACGTTTTCCATAATAAAAATTACAAATATGGAATCCTTGGTCGTAAATATTTTCCAAATTAATTAATGACTGACTGCGTTTTTTCTTTTGTTCCACCTGCTCATTGGATTGACCCGCTGGAACAGATTCGTCGATGGTATCTAATCGTTCTTTTAAGTGAAGATTTTCCATCGTTAAATTATGATTTTCTTCAATGACCACTTGTAATTCTTGACTAATTTCTTCTAACAATTCTAATTGTTGATGAACTTGTCTTTTTAATTGTTCTACTCGGTCATATAATTGACGATTCGTCATACCATCTCTCCTTTCTTACTTAGGAATCATTAATACCCATTGTTCCAGGGCTGCTTGTATTCCTACATTTGATTGCACTTTTTCTAAAACTCTACTTGTCTTTTCATGCAATTCAATCCATTTTTGTACAGATAACTGATTCGCAATTGTTTGTAAAGTAGCTGCTTTATCTTTTTGAATCATTTGCTCTTTAGCACCAATTGCCATATAAAGAGAATCTCTCACATAAATGGATAATAATTCTAAAAAACGTTGACCTTCAGCCTTTGAAGTTAGTAACGGCATCATTTGAGACTGAATTGTTACAAATGACATCGAACGATTTTGGAACACTCGTGTATACCATTGCCAGCTATCTTGACGCAATTGTTGGAATGATTCACTGTTGGCTAATTCTAATGCCTCATCCAAATCACTTGTCAGTGTTGCTAATAAACGAGAGACAGAAGGAATTACTCCTGCTTCTTCTAATTGGTTCGTTAAAGTCTCCATAACGGGCGTTGCAAAATGAACAATTTGGCAACGAGATTGAATCGTTGGTAATACTTTGCTAAGTCGGCTTGTTAATAATAAAAATAATATCGAAGACTCTGGTTCTTCTAAAAATTTTAACAAACTATTGGCTGCTCCAGTCGTTAATGTATCCACATCATGGATAATACATACTTTCATATGCCCTTCCATTGCTGTTTTGGATAATTGTTGTTTCAATTTTCTCATTTGGTCTACTTTTAACGTTTGTCCATCCGGAGTAATCTCCATGACATCAGGGAAATTTCCCTCATCAATTCTTCGGCAATAATCACACTTTAGACAAGGTTCTTCATGGTCAGCTCGTTCTTGGCAAAAAACTAATTTGGCAAGAAATAGAGCTAGTTCTCTTTTCCCAACTCCTTGCATTCCTTCAAATAAATACGCATGACCTAAACGATTTTTTTGAACTGCGTGAATAAAAGATTGCTTCAACATGTTCATATTAGAAACGGTAGAAAGCTTCTACTGGAACAACGAATACTGTTGCACCACCTACACGAATTGGAACAGGCATAGACATTCCAGCTTCTAAGGTTGTATCCAAGTGTACCGGAGGAGTTGTTAATTGTTCTCTTGATTCGCAGTTTTCACGAATAATTGTTAGAACTTCTTCCACACGTTCTTCTTCAATCCCTACTAAGAATGTTGTGTTTCCTGCTCGTAAAAATCCACCTGTTGTTGATAAACGAGTTGCACGAACATTTGCATTTGCAAACTCATCGCTTAATAAATGACTATCTTTGTCTTGTACAATCGCAATAATTAATTTCATATTATCTCTCTCCATTCGTAAAATATTCTGGATAACGTTCTACTAAAGCTGTTAAACATTCTTGCACAACTTCATCCACTGTTTTTGTTGCATCAATTTGGATAAAACGTTCAGGATCTGTTGGAATAATATCCAAATATCCTTGACGAACCATTTTGTGGAATTGTAATCCTTCTTGATCTAATCGGTCAAATTGACGATTCCCTTTTGCTAAATGAATTCTTTCTAATCCAATTTCAGCTGGAACATCTAAATATAAAGTCACATCTGGTGTTTTCCCCGCTGTTGCAAATTGATTTAATTGATATACTGCTTCGACACCAATTCCACGAGCTACTCCTTGGTAAACTAATGAACTGTCTACAAAGCGGTCGCAAAATACAATGCCACCTTTTTCTAAATTCGGTAAAATTCGATCCGTTAAATGTTGTCTTCTTGCAGCTGCATATAAAATTGCTTCTGTTCGAACATCCATTTCTACATTTTGAACATCTAAAATAATTTGTCGAATATCTTCTGCAATTCGACTTCCTCCAGGTTCTCGAGTAGAAGTAATTGTCACATTTGTTCGTTCTTCTAATAATGGAATTAGCTTTTCAATCACAGTTGTTTTTCCTGCTCCATCTGGGCCTTCCATTGTAATAAATAATCCCGGCACAATACTCCTCCTAGTTTCGCAAATTCTATTTCATTTTATCATATTTTCCAATGAACTTAAATTCAAAACTGAATATTCGATTGAAATTTGAGAAGCTGAGAGTAATCTACTGCATAAAAAAATTTCTTTATTTAGCAACTTCACCTTGCCACTCATTCATGCCACCAGTTACATTGACCACATCAAAACCTTGCGCTTCCAAAAATTCGCACGCTCTGGCAGAACGCCCCCCTGCTTGACAAACAACATAATACGGTTGATTTTTATCTAAATTCGTATAGCTTGTGCCTAATTCACTTAACGGAAAATTATCTGCTCCTGGAATATGTCCAGCTTGATATTCATCCTTTTCACGAACATCAATTAAAACAACTTCCTCTGATTGTTTAACTGTTTGAAATTCTGCTGCTGAAATATTTTTCATCTTCCTAACCCCTTTTAATCATCTGTTTTCTTTGATTTTAACATATTACATATACTTAGCATACTTTTGAGTCTTGTTGAATGAGTTTCTTAAGTTTAAACATACTTCTAATGAATAAGAAAAAACACCCTGTGGTATAACCACAGAGTGTCGAAATATTGATATATAAAATATTAACGTTAGGTTTTCTTTCTAAATTACTTAAGTCCACAGCTCATACAAATTTATCGCTATAGAAAGAAAGGCAGCAAAAATGAATTATTTATACTCTGGATACCACTTCAAATCACGAACTGCTTTGGCCATATCTGTTTCCTTAGCGCGTGCAAGACCTTGCTCTTGTGCTTTTTTAGCGACTGCTTCTGCTACTTTAATAGAAACATCTGCTACATACTTGAATGGTGGCAAGACAGGAGCTCCTGGTTGGCCTGGATTGACAATACCACTCAATGAATGCGCCGCTGCTCCAATCATTTCATCAGTCAAAAGACTTGCTTCAGAAGCCAGCATACCTAGACCAAGACCTGGGTAAATCAGGGCATTATTTGCTTGACCAATCACATAGTCTACACCTTTATAAGAAACCGTATCAGCAGGAATTCCTGTTGCGACAAAAGCTTTGCCATCTGACCATTCAATCAAATCTTTGGCACTAGCTTCTGCTAGTTTGGTTGGATTTGACAAAGGGAAAATCATCGGACGTTCTGTGTTTTCACACATAGCTTCTACTATTTCTTTAGTGAAGGTATTAGGCTGAGTTGAAGTTCCTACAAGAATGGTTGGCTTCACAGTCTTCACTACTTCAAGCAGGTCAGTCAACTTATCTGCGTTACTAAAGTCAGCACGTTTCTTAGCAAATGGTTTTTGCTCTGGTGTCAAGTCATCCATGTCATCAAAGAGAAGACCTTGTTTATCAACCATAAAGAAACGTTTATAGGCTTCTTCTTCAGAAAGACCTTCACTTACCATTTCACGAAGAACACGAGAGGCAATTCCTGCACCCGCAGTACCACCACCATAGCAGAGATAAACTTGATCTGTTAATTTTTCACCACTAATATCCAGCGAACCAAAGATACCACCCAAGGTAACGATTCCTGTACCTTGAATATCATCATTAAAGGTCGGAATTTGTTTCCGGTATTTTTCAAGAATATTGGCAGCATTCAAGCGGCCGAAGTCTTCCCAGTGAAGGTAGAGTTTAGGAAAGAGACGTTCTGCTGTTTGAACAAATTGGTCAATGAAGTCGTAGTAACGATCTCCGCGGACCCGTTCGTGACGATTTCCTAAGTAATTAGGATTGTTACGAAGTTCTTCACGGTTAGTCCCTGCATCAATGACTAAAGGAAGGACCATCGAAGGATCGATTCCAGCAGCACCCGTATAGACCATCAATTTCCCAACAGAAATATCGACACCATTTGTTCCCCAGTCGCCAATTCCAAGGATTCCTTCTGCATCTGTTACAACAATGAGACGAATCTCGCGACCCCCGGCAGCGTTTTTCAAAGTAGCTTCAATATTTTCAGGATGATTAATATCAAGATATCCCGCATATTGGGGATCTACAAAGAGATCACTGTAACCTTCAATCGTATCTGCAATGGTTGGGTCATATACAATAGGATTGAATTCTTCCAAATGCTGAGAAAAGAGGTAATAGAAAAGAGTCCTGTTGGTATTAAAAATTTCCATTAGGAAAAGACGTTTTTCCAAATCATTGGTTTTTGTTTTCATTTGTGCATAAGTTTGCGCCGCTTGTTCTTCAATCGTTTGAACATAAGGTGGCAGTAAACCAATAAGCCCTAGTTCCTTTCGCTCCTCTATAGTAAAGGCAGTCCCCTTATTAAGGAATGGATTATTTAAAATATCATGTGCAGTCATAGTGCACCTCCTTTTTTTCTCATATTGTACCACCTAAAATGAATTATTTAAATAAATTAGTTGTTTAAAAAATACAATCATGTAGCCGTTAAGTTTCAAAGTAACTTCTTCCTTAATTTATAAAAAAGCATATTTTTGAGGCATAACAACCTTCCTATGCTAGCATATCAAGAAGTCAGTTTACTATCGTACTCTCATAAACTCCCGTTAAAGCACAAAAGACTTCTTATAGTAGCACGAGTGATAAAAACTGCGTTATGCAGATTTTATCACTGGAAATTTTGAGACCTTAGGCTCAAAATTTAGCCATGAGACCGCAGGGCTGCTGGCGTCCTTCGCTACCATTTCAAGAAGTCTAATTGTACTACGCCTCCCGCTCATAAATCTGAATCAATTCTTCTCGTAATCGATTATAAGACGGCGTATCTTCAAACTGATGGATGCGATTGGTTAACAGAATCATCGCTTGTTTTGTTCTTAAGTTCATTAATACCGTTGTCCCTGTAAACCCGGTATGTCTTAACCAAATTTGTTCATCCACTCGGTCCATATCCCATCCAAGTGAACGCCCTGCTTGTCTCGTCGGTGTCCAGTCCTTCAATAAACTTTGTATCATCTCTGCACTGCAATATTCAAAGTCTCTCAATATCCCGTCATGTAAATATAATTGCACTAAAGTGATACAATCATCCAATGTCGCAAATAGGCCTGCACTTCCACATCTTCTTTGTAAAATACTCGCTTTAGGATCATGCACTTCTCCTTGCAATAATCTTCCACGTCTTTCTTCAAAAGCAGTTGGCACACAAGCTTCACTAGGCAGTGGTCCATATGTTGCTGTAAGGTTCAACGGACGAGCAATTCTTTCATCAAATAAATCTGCTATTGGTTTGCCAAATTCTTTTTCTAAAATAATTCCCGCTAAAACAAATCCTGTATCGGTATATTTTACCGTATGGTGGAATGTTTCTGTCACAGGTAAAATCGATAAAGCTTCAATTAATGCATCTGGAGCTAGTTCATTTCGATTTTCAATATATCCCCATAATCCTGAAGTATGCGTGATTAAATGACGAAGCGTAACTCTTTCATCAGCATTTGGAAACCATTTAGTGATAGGTGTGTCTAAATCAATTTCCTTCTTTTCGACCATTTGTACTAATAAAGTGCTTGTTACAAATGCTTTTGTAACAGAAGCAAGATCATAGAATAATCCATCTTCGACAAGTTTACCATCCGCCTCTTTTGTAAGTGTACCTTCAACTATCTTTTCTACTTCTTCTCCTTCAATAAAAGCAACACTAAATCCTGGATAAACACCATTATCCATTAATTCTTGAATCTTTCCCATTGTTTTCGGATATTTTTTCATAAAAACACCCCTTTCTTTTAAATTTTTCAAGCAAAACTCTTGTTTTTATCAAAATACAGGTCTAAAATACCCCTTAAGCAGCCCTTCAAAGTTGCCCAATAAAATATTTTGGAGGTATCCTTATGTCAAAAAGAGTAAACCATATTACTGAATTAATCGGTAATACACCCCTTGTTAAACTAAATCGTTTAACAGATGCAGATAGTGCAGATATTTACGTGAAAGTAGAAGCGTTTAACGCTGGTGGTTCTGTTAAAGACCGTATCGCACTAAATATTATTGAAACTGCTGAAAGAGAAGGTCAGCTAAAACCAGGAGATACGATTATCGAAGCAACTTCTGGAAACACTGGTGTCGGCTTATCCCTAGTTGGAGCAGCTAAAGGTTATAAAGTTATTACAATTATGCCTGACTCAATGTCTATCGAACGCCGTCAACTAATGACTGCTTATGGTACAGAAGTATTATTAACTCCTGCTGCCGAAGGTTTCGGAGCTGCCGTTCAAAAAGCAGAAGAATTATCTCAACAACCTGGTTATTTCTGGGCAAAACAATTTGACAACCCAGCTAACCCAAGCATTCACTATCAAACAACTGGTCAAGAAATTATTCAAGCCTTCGATGGTGAAACACCTGACGCATTTGTTGCCGGTATTGGAACAGGTGGAACTATTACAGGTGTTGGTCGTGCCTTAAAAGAAAAAAATGCTGCTGTTCAAATTATTGGAGTAGAACCTGAAGAAGCTCCATTTATCTCAAAAGGACAAAAAGGAAAACACCGTATCCAAGGAATTTCCGCTGGATTCTTACCAAGTATTATCGATAAAGAAGTTATCGATGATTTCGAACTAATTACAAGTGAATTAGCGATTGAAACAGCTAAAAAATTAGCTGCTACTGAAGGAATTCTAACAGGAATATCATCAGGTGCTGCAGTTGCTGCGGCATTACGTGTTGCGAAAAAACTTGGAAAAGGTAAAACTGTTGTTGCACTTCTACCTGACACAGGTGAACGTTATTTATCAACAGGTATTTTCAATAAAGAATAAATGTTACATCAAAAAACTCCTGTCATCTTGAAGTGACAGGAGTTTTATTTTAGGAAATTTCACCATTTCTTAATTTATGAATAAAACTTTCTAGACGTTCGATTGCTTTTTTCAAACTATCTAATGAGTAGGCATAAGAAATTCGAACGAATCCTTCTCCACTTTCACCAAAGGCAGATCCCGGAACAACCGCTACACGTTCTTCTTGCACTAATTTCGTCGCAAATTCCTCAGAAGTCATGCCAAATTGAGAAATATTTGGGAAAATGTAGAACGCTCCAAATGGTTCAAAACATGGAATCCCTAATTCTTCCATTTTTTTCAATAAATAACGTCTGCGTTGATTATAACTTTCTCGCATTTCAATCACATCATCATCACAATTTTTCAAAGCATCAATTCCCGCATATTGGCTTGTCGTTGGAGCTGCCATAATCGTAAATTGATGAATTTTAATCATTTGTTTCATCAACACTTCAGGAGCTAGAGCATACCCCATTCTCCATCCAGTCATCGCAAAGGCTTTTGAGAACCCATTGATTAAAACGGTTCTTTCTTTCATCCCTTCAATTTCCACAATACTTACATGACGATTTCCTGTATACGTTAATTCAGAATAAATTTCATCTGAAATCACAACGATATTATGTTTTAAAATTACTTTCGCAATTGCTTCTAAGTCTTCACGACTCATCACTGCTCCTGTCGGATTATTTGGAAAAGAAAGGATGATTGCTTTTGTTTTTGGAGTAATCGCTGCTTCTAATTCTTCCGGTGTTAAACGGAATTGATTTTCCTCTTTTAGAGGAATTCTTACAGGTACTCCATTCGACAACACAATACATGGTAAATATGATACATAACAAGGTTCACAGAAAATCACTTCATCTCCTGGATTTAATAAAGCTCGCATTGCTAAATCAATGGCTTCGCTTCCTCCAATCGTTACAAGAGCCTCCGTCAATGGATTATAAGTAACTCCTTGTTTACGTTCGATATAACGACAAATTTCTTGACGTAATTCTTTCAAACCCGCATTGGCTGTGTAAAAAGTTCTTCCTTTTTGAAGAGAATAAATCCCTTCTTCTCTTACATGCCACGGAGTATCAAAATCAGGTTCCCCTACCCCTAAACTGATGACATCTTCTAATTCATTCGCAATATCAAAAAAACGACGAATTCCAGATGGTTTAATTCCTGTTACTTTATGACTTAATAATGATTCAATCATGGAGTAACCACCATCCGTTTATCTCCAGTCTTTCCAATAAACATTGTGCCATGGTCTTTATATTGTTTTAATACAACATGTGTCGTAGTTGATTGTACTTCATCAATAACAGATAAACGACTAGATACAAACGCGGCAATATCTCTCATTGGTGCTTTTTTCAATTTCACCATAAAATCATATCCACCAGACATTAAATATAAATCTTCCACTTCTGGGAAATGATAAATTTTTTCTGCAATACGGTCAAATCCCATTCCTCGTTGAGGGTTTACTTTTAACTCGATAACAGCAGACACATTCACATCATCTGTTTTTTCCCAGTTAATTAATGTATGATAGCCACAAATGACCTTTTGTTCTTCTAATTCTTTAATTCTACGTTGAACTTCATCTGGTTCAATCGCTAATAAGGTCGCAATTTCTTCTATTGTTAAGCGACTATTTTTTTCGATTAATTTTAAAATTTGTTCATTTACATCTTTGAACATATTTCTTCCTCCTATACTAATTCTCTTCTTGAAGAAATCTATCTTCTCTATTGTATCCTACTTTTCCTAAAAAAACTAATGCTTTATTCGATTTTTCTTTTATTTTCTCGCCCACTTGCTAAAAGCATCTAATGACTGGTGCATAAACTGACGAGATTGCTTTTGAATTTTCTCAAATAACGTTTTCTTTTTCATTGGCACATGGATCACAGGTTTTTGAATGCTTGGTTCTTCAAGTTCTAACCCATGTTTTACGATAAACGCTTGAACTTCTGCATTATGCTTTCCTTGCTTCATACGACTTGCAATTTTCGTTTCCAGTAAAATACTACTTTCCTGAATCGTAAAGGAATGTTCTTTTTTTGATAATAATGCCATCATTTCTATTCCGCTATAACAACAAGCGCTTAGCATCATTGCTAAATAATAAGGTTGTTGATGGACAAAGCATAATTCTTGGTACGATTGGAATTTTCTCTGATGGAGATTTTCCAGCACTTCCATCATTCGAGTAGCTTCAGTTTGATTTCCAAAATAAGTAAAAGCTTTTCCTAAAACTTCCACTATCTGCCTGAGTACTTGACGCGCATCTGTAGAAGCTTGAAAAATACGATTCATTTCTTCTTCCACAGTCTGTTTCGCTAAAGATAGTTTTTTCTTGCAATCAATTTTTTGCAAACTAATAAGAGTCGCTACTTTATTCCCATCTACACATTCTAATAATAAATCCAGCAATTCTTCTAATCCAAACGCTGGAAGGTGTACTGACTCATAGATAGGATAAGGTTTTGCCATAACATTAATAATGCCTTTTACAGGAAGTGATAAATCCACTAATTGGCTTTGAAATTGTTCAGCTTTTGTACCAATGGATTGCGTTAAGGCAATAATTGTTGGGAGATGATTAGCAATTCTGAATAACGATTCTTTTGTTTCCAGCGAAAATTCATCACTAGAACCATTCAGGCAATAAATACATGCATCATAATTGAATGACGTTGGAAGTTCCTGTAATAACGAAACCTCATCCACTTGAAATTGTGGAATATTTTCGTTTTTCTTTAAATCAAATAAAGATTGTATCAACGTTGTTTTTCCAACACCAGCCTCGCTTAACACTAACAGACGATACGTTGGCAATTGTTGCCATTGACTTTCTAGTGCTTCTTGAAAAATGCTTGCCACTTCCACTATTCTCTCTCCCTTCCATAACGCACTTATCATACCATATTCTCCCTAAAAACTCTTGCTTCATAATGGTTAAATTTTTATTAGGATTTTTGAAATGTTAAAGAAAAAAGGCAGAAACTAAAAAAACTTCTACCCGTTTATATCTATTTACTACTTTTTATACGTACTCTAATTATAACACGCAAAAAAGGAAATGACTTTTTATAGTAGCGCAAGCGAGGCTGCTTGCGTCTTTCGCTACAATTCAAAAAGACTTTTCCACCAACTCTTAAACGTTCTCTAATAGGTTAACGCCCCAAGAGAAAAGACTTTCACAGTAGCAAAAATGGTAGAAGCTACTTTACTAGCTTCTACCATTTGGAAAATTTGAGACTTATGGCTCAAATTTTAGCCATGAGATTTGCTTTTGCGAAACTGCTGGTGTCCATTTGCTACTTCAGACAAGTCTTATTCAAAATATATATTAGGCTAACGAGCCCATGGGATCCCATGGTGCTAATACAATTGGTTCAGCATTAAATGCCGCTAATTGCTCAGCTGTTAAGAATTCTTTACGAACTACGATTTGATACGTAAATTCATCCATCCATTCATCTGACATCATCCAGAATCCATCGACCCCAGATTTTTCTCCCCAACTATTTTCTACTTTCCAACGAGTTGGTTTTCCATTTACTAAATCTACCCCAGTTAATACCATGGCATGTGTCATTAAACTTTCTCCATATTCTAAGCGTTCCGCTTTAGAAAGTTTGAAATCTAACCCCAATAAACCTTTCAAATCATAATGATCCATTGCCATCAATCCAGTATCACGTCCTGAGAATTGACCTACATCACAACCAAACCAAATTGATTCGCCTTGTTCTAATTGTTGAATCGCAAGTTTCTTGAAAGTATCCATTTCTACATTTAAGTATTTGACAGGAGTTCCTCCAACAACGTTTCCTAACATTTCAACAGTATAAGAGCGATTATAAGGCTTGTCTGCTGTTGGTGCATTAATAATTGATACATATTGATCTAAATCTAATCCAACAAACTGTTTATAAAATGTTTGTGGTGTTAAATTTTCATAATGATGATATTCTTTATCTTTATCACGATATGAAAAATCAAACACTTCTGGTGGAGTTCCTAAACTGATTGCTAGTAAATCATAGACTTCCTTCATCAATTGTTTACGAACTTCCAAGATTTTTTCTTCAGTAGCTCCCCCTGCTACTAAATCTCTTAAAATCTTCGCATCTTCGCGAAGTTTTTTGTTTAAGTATTTATTCAACTCTCCTGAAGCTGAACTACTAAAACTTTCTGGCATTACTGCCTTTGGTACAACACCGTATTTATTAAAGATGGAAACAATCATATCCCATTGTCCACCATCTTGTTGCGGTGTTTGAAGTAAGAAGGCAACATTACGACTTGTAATGTCTTCATGAGCCGTTTTTAAAATATTCTCATGGAAGAAATTCGCCTTCTCATATTTATCCCAGAAAAAAGTATAGCTTTGAGAAAGTTCAAATTCCTCTAGCTTAAACTCATTAAAGATTTTATGACGGAACGTGTTTAGTGCAGCAAACATCCAACATCTCCCAGATTGTTTTTGGTTTGCCACCTTTCCATGTTCCAAATCAATGGAATAAACAGGTGGGTTTTTCACGATGGCTTCTACATTTTGGCTAGAAGCGTGAATCCCATTTTTCACAGTTGCATGTTGTGCAACTTTCTTTTGTCCGTCAGCTTGAAATTTTTGACGGAACTCATCAGTCATGTCTTTTGTTAAAAACATATACTCATCTCCTTTTCCTTTTGTATTCTACATCATACTCCTCTTATGCTATTTCTTTCAAGTGAAAAGAGAGTATTTTAATAAAAACTAAAATAAAAACACTGTAGAAATTTCTACAGTGCCTCATTCTTAAAAATTCACTAATCTTTGTGCTTGATCTAATTCAAAAGCTCTTACTTCACGAGGTAAGAAACGACGAATTTCATCTTCGTTATATCCTACTTGGAATCTCTTTTCATCCAACATAATTGGACGACGTAACAAACCTGGGTTTTCTTGAATTAAAACAAATAATTGATTCAAAGGAACTTCATCTAAATCTAAGTTTAATTCTTGGAATGCCTTTGAACGTGTTGAAATAATCTCTTCTGTTCCATCTTCCGTCATACGTAAAATGTTTTTAATTTCATCAATTGTTAATGGTTCAGAGAAAATATTTCTTTCTGTATATGCGATAGTGTGTTCTTCTAACCATGCACGTGCTTTACGGCATGAAGTACAACTTGGTGATGTATATAATGTAACCATAAAATCGCTCCTTCTCGATGAGCTAGTTTAGATGGGCTCATCACGCTTTATATTATATATTATTTTTAGAATAAAATCTATACAATTTTCGTAATTTTTTAAAATTTTCACAAATTATTTTTTTAAGATTCTCTAAACCTATTTCATTAAAATACGATTATTTCAAGGCTTAATCTTTTCTTAAGATTTGTCAAGCAATATCCTTTTTCACATTTCCGTTTTATTCCGATAAGAAGCCCTTTTCTCAACTTATTTACAACCATTTTTCAGAAGATTTTTCACCACTTATTCTAAAAATTTATCAAAATAACCTATTTTATGAAGGAAACCCACTTATGATTAATCACACTCTTCCACTAATGTTCTAAGATGAATTAATAGAGTATTCAATGCTTTTACCGACTCCTCTTGCTTACCAGGTTGGTAAAGAGATTGAAAATAAACTTGAATATTCATCTCAAAATCTTTTGGTAAATGAGTACATCGTTCTTTAGCAAACTGTAACATACGTTTTTCACCTGGATGAAGTTGTTCATTAATCGCAAACAATAAATCAAAATAAGACGCAAAAAATTCGCTACTTCGATGATTCATACTTAATAAATCTTGACGCTTCATCGCTTTTTGAATTTGTTTAGAAAAAGCTGGCATCCCTTGTTCTAGTAATAAGAGTTGTTTACTAATGATATTTCTCTTCAACTCGGCTGGATAAGGTACCTGATATTTACTCTTTAACTGAGCATAGCGCCCGTCTTTGTCGTAGAGAATTTTACTGTGCATGACATTATACCACATACAGGTTGTATAAGAATTTTGAGCTTGATGATTCAAAATTACGTTTTCTAACTCTTTATCAAAACTATCTAGTAAACGATAGATCAATTCAATCTCTATCCCATTCTTTAAAACACAATCATCCTCTAATTCCCAAAATTGATTGCCAATTTCTATATAGGAACAGTACTTACTAAGAATTTCTTTTCTAACCCCTTCACTTATTGGTGCTGTTAAATAGACATATACATCGTAATCAGAATCTTTATCATAATTCTCTCTTGCTCGTGAGCCTCCTAAAACAATCGCTTCTACTTGCTCTAATTGTTCTAATTCTTTAAAAAGATTTTCTGGCATATTTATGTGCCTCCTTTTATTTCTATCAAAAATTTGAAAACTAAGCATATGATAACAGATTTTTTCTGCGAGAAGCACTACATTTGCTTCTCTTATGATGAGCCTAACAAAAACATAATTTTTTGTGTTAATTTTTCAAAAATACGGTATAATAAGACTAATTCATTGAATTTTAAAGGAGAATACAAATGACTAAAAAGAAAATTTTCTCTGGAGTACAACCTTCAGCAATTCCAACCATTGGAAACTACATTGGTGCGATGAAAAACTTCGTTGCCTTACAAGACGAATATGACTGCACATACTGTATCGTAAACCAACATGCGATTACAGTTCCACAAGACCCTAAAAAATTAAAAGAACAAACTCGTTCCCTTGCTGCATTATACTTAGCAATAGGATTAGATCCTGAAAAATCTACGATCTTCGTTCAATCTGAAGTTCCAGCACATGCTCAAGCTGCATGGATTGTACAATGTAATGTCGGTGTTGGCGAATTAGAACGTATGACACAATACAAAGATAAATCACAAAAACAGCAATCAGTATCAGCAGGTTTATTAACTTACCCACCATTAATGGTAGCAGACATTGTTTTATACAATGCTGAAGTTGTTCCTGTTGGAGAAGACCAAAAACAACATATGGAATTAACACGTGACTTCGTCGCTCGTTTTAACAGCCGCTATGGAAATGGGAATGAATTATTAAAAATGCCAGAACCATTTATTCCAAAAGCTGGTGCACGTGTGATGAGTTTACAAACACCTACGAAAAAAATGAGTAAATCAGATGCAAACGTAAAAGAATACATTAGCATGTTAGATGAACCAGCAACCATTCGTAAAAAAATTAAGAGTGCTGTAACGGATTCAAGTGGTATCATTGAATACAACCCAACTGAAAAACCTGGAATTTCGAATCTTTTAACAATCTTTAGCGCATTTTCAAACCGTAGCATTGAAGATTTAGTAGAGACTTATAAAGACTCAGGTTACGGCGCATTTAAAACTGATTTAGCAGAAGCAATCGTAGCAGTAATGGAACCAATCCAAGAACGTTACTATGAATTACTAAACTCTAAACAATTAGATGAGATTTTAGATGAAGGAGCTAAAAAAGCAAACGCTGTTGCTTCTAAAACTCTTCGTAAAATGGAAAAAGCTGTCGGCTTTGCAAGATAATGTATTAAACAAGTTTTCTAGTTACTGGAAAACTTGTTTTTTTTCGTTTTAAAAACATCTTTACATTATTTAGATATTATTTCCTTCTTTCTTCATAACAGCCTTAGAATCTAATTTTCGACTGAAAAACTACCTGCCCCACTTCATAGTAAAAAGCACTCTCGAAACCGAGAGTGCTTTTTGCATTATCTTTTAGAATAAGAGATTACTCTTCTTCTTTTTTAGATTTTCCTGAAAATACAAGACCTAATCCTGAAAGGATTGCACTTGCTGCTGCGCCAAAGATTGCTACTTCTTGACCTGTTCCTGTTTGTGGTAATTCTTGACGAACTACTTTTTCTTGTGGAGCTGGTGCTGGAGTTGCAACTTTACGATAAATGTGACGTACATTGCCGTTTGCATCTTTTTCAGTTCCTACAATTTCATATCCTGGGATATCTTTACTTGGTTGTTCACCATTTTCATCTGGAGTAATTTTTTCTCCATTTTCGTTTACAAATGATGTTACCACTTTTTCTTGTGGAGCTGGTGTTTCAACTTTACGGTAAGTATGACGTACATTGCCGTTTGCATCTTTTTCAGTTTTCACCAATTCATATCCTGGGATTTTCTCACTTGGATGTTCCCCATCTTTAGTTGGACGGATTGGGTTACCATTACCATCTACATAAGAAGTGATTTTCTTCTCAACTGCTGGAGTTGGAGTAGGCGTAGGTGTTGGTGTTGGTACTTTTTCGTAGACATGTTCAGTATCTCCATTTGGAAGTTTCTTAGTTTCTACGAAGCGGTAGCCTGGGATATCTTTCTTAGGTTTTTCACCTTTTTCAACTGGAACTCCCTTGATTTCATTTCCATCTTTGTCTTTATAGAATGTTCTTACTTGTTCATAGATGTGACGAGTATTTCCATGCTCATCAGTGATTGTTTCTTTATATCTGTATCCTGGAATATCTACCTTAGGTTGTTCTCCATCTTTACTTGGGAATCCTGGAATTTCTTTACCATTTTCATCTACATAGTCTGTACCTGGACGAACTGTTGGAGTGTAAGTCGCAGAGATTGTTTTTCCTGCTTTATCTTTTCTTACAACAGTTACACCTTCTCCTGTTCCTACGTAATCTTTTTCTGGAGTGAATGTTACTTTACCATCTTTATCGATAGTATAAGTTCCTTCTCCTTCAACAACCATCTTAGTTGATCCATCAGCAAATGTTGGTGGTACATTTAAATCTACGTCTCCTGTAAATTCTGGCGTATCTGATTGAGGAGCATTCTTAGGTCCTTCTGTAGCTTTGTCTTTAGTTGCTGTTACTGGTGTTACTGTTGGAGTGTATTTAGCCGTTACTTCTGTTCCGTTCTTATCTACACGTTGTACAGTTACTCCTGTAGCTGTTCCTAGGAATTCTGGTTCTGGTGTGAATGTTACTTCTCCAGTCTTAGGATTAATTTTGTATGTTCCTTCTCCTTCAACTGTTACAGAATCAACTGGATCACCTGACTTAGGATCGATTAATTTCGCTGGTTCGTCAGTATTAATTTCAACAATTTCTTCTTTTCCATTGATTTTCACTGATCCACCTTCAAATACTGGTGTTCCTGTTTGTGGTTGACCTTTTGGTCCTACTGATGTCTTATCTTCTCCAGTTGGCGTTACTGGCACTACTTTTGGAGTATACTTAGCTGTTACTGGCGTTCCATTCTTATCAACACGTTGAACTTCTACACCTTCTCCTTTTCCAGTAAATTGTGGTTCTGGTTGGAATTTAACTTTACCATCTTCAATTGTGTATGTTCCTTCTCCAGGAATTACTACTGGTTCATCAGTTGGTTTTCCTGTTTCTGGATCAATTAGTTTAGGTGCTTTTGTTTCATCAATCTCAACAATTTTTGGTACACCATTAACCGTTACTGTTCCACCTTTGAATTCTGGTAATCCTGTTTGTGGTTTACCTTGAATATCTTTAGATTTAGCTGGTGTTGCTGTTGGAGTTACACCTTTAACTTTAGGTGTGTAGCTTGCTTGAACTGTTGTTCCGTTTGTATCTTGACGTTGAACAGTTACTCCTGTTGCTTGTCCTGTAAATTGCGGTTCTGGTGTGAATGTTACATTACCATCTTCATCGATAGTATAAGTTCCTTCATCTTTCACTGCAACTTTATCAGTTGGTTTTCCTGTTTCTGGATCGATTAATTTGGCAGGTACTGTTTCATCAATCGGAACTTCTTTATCTCCACCTTTAAATACTGGTTTCCCTGTTTGAGGTACACCTTGTACATCTTCTGATGTTACGTCTTCTCCTGTTGGTTTAACTGGAGTTACCGTTGGAGTGTATTTAGCTTTTACAGTTGTACCATTTGTATCCTCACGTTGAACTTCTACACCTGTAGCTGTTCCTGTAAATTGTGGTTCTGGTTGGAATTTAACTTTTCCATCTTCGATTGTGTATGTTCCTTCTCCATCTACTACAACTTTATCAGTTGGTTTTCCTGTTGTTGGATCAATTAGTTTTGGAGCTTTTGTTTCGTCAATCGGAACAACTTTCTCTTCACCGTTAACCGTTACTTTTCCACCTTTGAATTCTGGTAATCCTGTTTGTGCTTTACCTTGAACATCTGTTGTTTTAGCTGGTGTTGCTGTTGGTTTAACAGGTTTGATAGTAGGTGTGTAAGTAGTTTTCACTGGTGTTCCGTTTGTATCTTTTGCTTCAATTGTTACAGGTGGAACTGGACCTACATATGTTTTATCTGTCGGTGTATAAACAGCTACTGGATCTTTACCTTCTTCTTTTACAAGAGTATACTTACCGATGACTTTAGTTGGATCTTTTGGATCTTTTACAACTACTTCATCAGTTGGTTTTCCATTTTCACCTACTAATGTAACTGAACCTGGATTAATCGGAACTGGATCTGATTTAATTTTGTTTCCAACTGGATCTTCTAAATCTGCAGTTCCACCTTTGAATGTAATTGGTTGTTTTTGAGTTGCACCTTGTACATCCGTTGATTCAGCTGGCTTAGCCGTTGGTTTAACCCCTACGATTACTGGAGTATAATCAGCTGTTGCCGGTGTATTGTTTTTATCAACACGTTGAACTGTTACTGGTTGTACTGGGCCTACATATGATTTATTCGTTGGCGTGAATTTCACTACTCCTGTAGTCGGATCTAAAGTATACTTACCAATTACATTTCCTTCTGGATCTTTCGCTGGAAGTTCATTTGAAGGAACAGGTTGCTTCGTTACTGGGTCAAGTAATGTTGCTGGAGCATCGTAATTAATCGGCACTGCTTTATTTCCTGGTTTGAAGTAAGGTTTACCATTTTGTTCTTGACCTTGCACGCCTGTAGTCACATTATCGAATCCTTCTGGTACTACTGGTTTAACAATCGGTGTGTATTTCGCAGTAGCTGGTGTTCCATTTGTATCAACACGTTTTACAGTTACACCTTTAGCTACTCCTGTAAATTGTTCTTCAGGTTGGAAGTGAACTGTTCCATCTGGATCTACTGTATATGTTCCTTCTCCTGGTACTACTTTTTCAGTTGTTCCATCTTCGAACGTCGCAGGTACTTTGTCGTCGATTGGGAATTCATTGTCCCCTGGGGTAAAGACTACTTTACTTTGTTGAGGTTTTCCTTGAAGGTTTGTAGTAGTTTTATCTTGTCCTTCTGGTACTACTGGAGTCACAGTTGGAGTATAAGTTGTTTCAACTTTTGTTCCATTTTTGTCTGCCGCAGTTACTTTAGCTGGGTCTGGTGTTCCAGTAAAGTCTTTATTTGGTTGGAATGTAATCACTCCAGTTTCTGGATCTAGAGTATATGTACCTACTTCTTTTCCATCTTTAAGAGCTGGCATTGTTGTTACTTCATTACCATTTGGATCTACTAGTTTGATTGTTGACTTATCGATTGGTGCTGATTTGTCACCTTCTTTGAACATTGTAGTCGCATCTTGAGTTTGTGGTCTACCTTGTTTTCCTGAAGTTTCTTTAGGTTCTGCAGTTGGTTCTACAGCTTCAACTTCCGGAGTGTAATCCCCACTAGATGTAACTTCAACTTTATTTCCTTCTGAGTCAGTCGCTGTTACCGAAACTTTAACCTCTACTCCTTGTGCTTTACCTTTGAATGTTGGTTCTGGTGTGAATGTTACTTTACCATCTTTATCAATTGTATATGTTCCTTCTCCTGGTACTACAACTTTACCTTCTTCATCAGCACCTTCTAGTGAGTACTTAGCTGTAGACCAGTCTACATTTGTACCATCTGGAGTATTAGTTGCTGTGTTTAATTCAGAGAAACGCTCTTTACCTGTTTTAGATTCTTGAGGTTGTCCTTGTTTTCCTTTTGTTTCATCATTCGATGGTTTAACACCGTATACAGTTGGTGTATAAGTAGTTGAAGATTCTACTACTACTGGTTTTCCATCATCTCCTGTTAACGTTACATTAGCTGAAACTGTTAATGGTTTAGCCGTACCGATAAATCCTGGAGCTGGTGTGAAGTTCACTTTACCTGTGTTTTCATCAATTTCATAAGTACCTTCACTTGTAGTTACAGAACTTGCTTTTTTACCTGATACTGGATCAACTAGTTTGTAGTCAGATACTTCTGCATCATTTGGTAAACCAGTCTTGAATCCTTTTTCCATTGAATCAGTTTGTTCTTGTCCTTCTGCTCCAGAAGATTTTTCAGGTTTAGAAACTACGATGTAGTAAGTTGTTTCTGCAACTGCATCTTCTGTAACTTCTCCTGAGTCTGTTTTTCCTACTGTTGGAGTTGTTACAACACCGTTTGAATCAACAGCTCTTACTGTTACTTTGTAACTTCCATACTCACCTAGAGTATATGCTGCGATTTCTGGGTTTGCTAAGTTTTTCTCAGCTGCTGTTTTCAATGCTTCACGAGCTGTTTCTACAGCTTTTTCAGCTGCAAGAGCTTCATCACGAGCTGATTTCACTTTTGCTTCTACATCAGGTAATGCTGCTGCCGCTTTATCTAATTCTGCTTTTAGTGATGCTTGTTGTTCTTTTGCCGCATTTAATTTCTTCTCAGCTAAATCTCTCGCTGTTGGTGAAATTGTACGAAGATTTAAATCGTCTAATGCTTTTTGTGCGTCCTCTACAATTCTATCTTGACGGTCTACTAATTCTTGAATTTTCGCTAATTCATTTGCTGTACCTTGAGCATTTGCAACAGCTTCTGCTGCCGCTTTTGTTTTTTCTGCTGCAGTACGTTGTGCTTGAATAAATGCTTTTTCTTCAGCATCAGCTAAGTTGAATTCTTTTTTAGCTCCACTTGGTGAAGTTACCGTTAATTTAGTTTTAATTGTTTCAGATTGAGCATCATCTGACTCATCATCAATTTTATCTTCAAATGCTACATTTGCTTTTGGTGATTTCAATAAGTCTACAGAGTTTCCTTGTGTATCTGCGTAACTTGTTGATGTTCCAGTTGGTTTATCATTTTGAATAGAAGCTACATCTGTTCCAGTTGCTTCACGGAAAGCTACATATCCTTTAAATCCTGAATCTGTAGAAATCTTCCATCCAGCATTTGATTTTTCAGCAGTAACTGTAGAACCATCAGAAGCAGTCCATGTGTTTGTTACTGAATCATAAGTTACAGTAACAGTAACTCCTTTTGTATCAGCTGTTTGTGCTTTTGGTAATGCAGTAACTGTACGAGTTATATCTCCTACTGCTGTTACTTCACCATTTTTACGAATTTCAGCAATTTTTTCTGTTAAAGTAGCTGCTGAAGATGTTGTATTCCATGTACGAGTGAATTCGTAAACGATGTAATCCACACTACCATCTGCTTTTGCATCTGTATAAACACGACGTTCTGTTAATGTTGTAGTTCCATCTCCATTGTCTTTTAGTACATATGCATCTTCATTTGCAAGAGCATATTTACCAGTTGCGCTATTAAATGTAGCTGTATATTCTTTATTATTTGCATCTTTTACTTTCACAACTTCACGTTGTAAGTCCGCACGAACTTTATCAGTAGTTGCTTTAGCTACAATACTATCTACCCCAACATATTGTGTAGAATCTGAAGTTACTGGAAGAACGAATTTTGAAGGTGCTGTTGCTGAAGCATCTCCAAGTTGATCTCCTTCTTTTACAGCTGTATTAGTAGTTCCTGCAGCTACAGTCCATTTACCGTCTTTTACTACTAATTTTGTAACTGTTCCATCTGGCATTGTGATTTCTGCTTTATTAGCACCGTTAGAAACAGATACTGGAACTTTTGTTGCATACGCTTCAACATTAGATACAGTAATTTTTGGAGCTACTGCAATTGTAATATTTTCATGAGCTTCTTGACCATACATATTCCAATCCTGATTTTTCGCATTGGTTGTATTATTATAGTCTTTGGCGTAAACATTTGCTGTATAAATTCCAGCTTCTGACGCTGTTCCTGTAATATCTCCAGTTTTTGGATTATAATTTAATCCTGGTACAACATCATTTATCGAAGTTTTACTTCCCGTATAATTACCATTTAAGGCTGTGTGGGCTGTGACAGTTTGTGGTCCGTTCTCGGTATTTACTTTAGATCCATCAACTGCAGTAAAAGTTGCTCCATTCGTGCCTCCAGGAGCAGTTTTTGAACCGGCAACAACTTTTTCTCCATTACTTCTGTATACATAATCAGCTCTTTCATCACGAGTCATTCCATCGTTATCAACATATTTAATATTATGATTGACTTGGTCGCCTATTGTTACTAATTTTGATTTTCCTTGAATAACTGGTGCAGATGAATCTTGCCATCCTATCCATCCAGCTGTTAAGTCTCTGAAAGTAACTTGCTGAGTAGCTCCATCTTTCTCTACAGTTACAATATAGCGCATGTCATATACACCGTTTTGAAGAGTAGATGCTACGTATCCTTCTACAGTATCTGTTTTTTCATTATATCCTGTACCAGGAACTAAGTTACTTAGTTTGATATCTTTAATTTTATATCCCGCAGCTTCTGCTTCCGGTGATAAAGTGAAACGTTTTTTAGCATCAGTGATATAGACGTAGTGATTGCCTTGTTCATATGTGTATCCATAAATTTCTGTAGCTAAGTATTCGTAAGAACCACCTGCACCCCATATTGTATTCCCATTAGTTTTTCCTGTAGCACGAAGTTTCCCTTTCCATAGAGCAGCTTCACGACCAAGTTTCTGAGCTTCTGTTTTTGATAAAGGAATATCAGTACGACCACTTATCCCTGCTTGTCCACTATTAGCCGCAGGCACATCTGTATTGTCTGATTGATATCCATGAACATAAATTTTAAAATCATTATTTCCATCTAATACTTTATAAGATTTACCAGTCGCTCCATCAAACTCGCCATTTTCTTTTCTTAACTCTGTAGAGGCTGCTGTATATCCTTCATTAGCTGAACGTAATTGTGATCCTTTTTCTTCAATCTCTTTTCCATTACGCTCATCATGTGAGCCTGTATTTTCAATTGAGTTTGAGTCAGATTTTTTCTCTGTGTTTTCAGCTTTCTTTCCGATAGTTGGTTGACCATTTGTAGTATCTACAGCTGGTGTTTCTTTTTTCTCAACTGGTTTATTTTTTAATTTTGATGATACAGTTGTCACCAATTTGCTATAAGCTGCTTTTAATTCAGCTTGAGTTGTTGCATTTACTACTGTAGATTTAGCTGCTGCTAATTCTGATTGTAATAATTGAAGAGACTCTTCTGTTTTATTAGCATATTTTCCATCTGCTAATTTTGTTTCAACTTCAGCAATATATCCTACTAATTCAGTTTTATCTAAAGCTGGTGTTTCAACTTTTGCTTCGGCAGGTTTCACTATTTTTTCAACAGTATCCTCTGCTTTTTTCTCTTCTGTTGCTGGTGTTTCAGGTTTAGTTGGAGTAGCTTCGTTCGCTAATACTGCCCCACTTCCTAAGAAAAACAATCCACTTGCAATCATAACACTAGCGACACCTTGGCTAAACTTACGAATGCCATATCGCTGGAATTGCTTCACTGGTTGTTGGTTATTGTTTTTTCCCATATTTACACCCCTTTATCATAATTTTTATTTCTTTTCCACATATTTTCTGATTATCCTCATTTTTTATCTACGAAAAAATATTTATTTTTAGATAGTTCTTACCTATTCTAGATAATCAAATTCATTTTAATAGTTATTATGAAAAACTGCAAGCGAATTCTTGATTTTTTGTGATAGTTTTAATTTATAATTGTTAAAAGAAAAACCTTATGAAGTAATTTTCATGATAAAATTCACTTCATAAGGCTCTAAATAATATATATAATTATACTTTTTGAATCCAACCTTCTGGAGCTTCTACATCCCCATATTGAATTCCTACTAATTCATCATATAAACGACGAGTCACTGGTCCTACTTCTGTTTCTGAATAGAACACATGGAAGTCATCTCCATTTTGGATTCCAGCAATTGGTGAGATAACCGCTGCTGTACCACATGCTCCAGCTTCTGTAAATTCATCTAATTTATCAATGAATACATCTGCTTCTTTCACAACCATTCCTAAACGGTGTTCTGCTAACCATAATAATGAGTATTTTGTAATACTTGGTAAAATAGATGGAGAGTATGGAGTGATGAATTGATTATCTTTAGTAATTCCAAAGAAATTCGCAGCTCCAACTTCTTCAATCTTAGTATGAGTCAATGGATCTAAATAAATACAGTCACTAAATTGACGTTTTTTAGCTTCTTTACCAGGTAATAAGCTAGCTGCATAGTTACCTCCAACTTTTGCAGCACCAGTTCCTACAGGAGCAGCACGGTCATATTCACTTACTACGAAGCTAGTTGGTGTTAAACCACCTTTGAAATAAGCTCCAACTGGCATTACGAAAATTGTGAAAATATATTCTGGTGCTGGACTTACTCCGATAGTATCGCCTACCCCAATCATTAATGGACGAATGTATAAGCTTCCGCCTGTTCCATATGGTGGAATCCAATGTTCATTTGCACGAACAACTTCTTTAATCGCTTCAACAAAACGTTCTTGAGGAAATTCAGGCATTAATAAACGAGTACAAGAACGTGCAAAACGTGCCGCATTTTGGTCAGGACGGAATAAATTAATGCTTCCATCTTTACAACGATAAGCTTTTAATCCTTCAAAAGCTTGTTGACCATAATGTAGTGCTGTTGACGCTTCACTAATATGAAGTACATTATCTTCTACTAAAGCTCCATTATCCCACTGACCATCTTTATAATAACTAATATAACGATAGTCTGTTTTAATATAACTAAAGCCTAAATTTTTCCAATCTAAGTCTACTGTTTTTGTCATAACAACACTTCCCTAAAAATTATTTTACTGCTTTATAATCACCTGTTACTGAGTCCATCTCTTCTAAAAGTTTTGTTGATTGTGTATATCGGAAATATCCAAAACTACTTGATCCACTTTGTTCTTGATGACGAATATGGATATCAATAGAATCTTTTGTTTGAGCTTGAACTAATATCGTATAATGATCATCCAGTAAGACTTGTTTCTTCGTTTCAATCTCTTTAATCGCTTCTTTTGCTAAAGCATTTAGTTCGGTAGTAGTCGTTCCTTCTTTTGTAGAAGCAGCAGTTGTCGTTGTTTCTTCAACTTTTGTTGTTACTGCTGATTCTCCATTTTTAGAAACATTCACCATATCAGCTTGATTAAACGTTTCTGTACGGCTTGCACATCCCATTAATCCAATCGCTAATAAACCGACTACTAATTTCCATGAAGATTTCATGGTATCCTTCCTTTCCACTTGCTTAGTTTCATAACTTTTCAAAAAAATGATAACGTGAAAACAATTGTTAAATTATTTTCAATTTTACAATTTTTTTGTTCATTGTCAAGATGAATTGTATAAAAAAGAGTAGGAAAAATCAAATACTTCATTTTGATTTTTAGCCTACTCCTAATTGAATGTCTAGTTTCCTGTTGTTTGAGATTGTTCTGTTACATTTGGTGTATTATCAGAAAAATCTTTCAAGGCATTTTTCAATGTATCATCTGTAATCTTCACTTCTGCATTTTTCACTAATGAAGAAACTACTGAATGGATTGTAGCTGTATCTTTTAATTTTTCAGCTAATAATTCATCTTCTAATGTAGAACGTACATCACTTAATGAACCTTTTTCAGGTTTATCCACTAATTTAATCACATGGTAACCATATTGAGTTAATACTGGTTCTTCTGTAATATCTCCTACTTTTAAACCATATGCTGCATCGGCGAATTCTTTCACCATGTCTGAACGTTTGAATGGTCCAATTTTACCACCATTTTCAGCAGACGTTTTATCTGTTGAATTTTCTTTTGCTAATGTATCGAAATCAGCACCATCTTTTAATTGCTTGATTAAATCTTCAGCTTTTTTCTTAGCTTCTGCTTTTTCATCATCAGAAGCATTTTGAGATACGCCAATTAAAATATGTTGAGCTGTTGCTTTTGGCTCCCATGAATCATAATATTTTTGAACTTCTTCATCACTGAAAGTAGTAGATTTTTTAACTGCCGCAGTAATTAATTTGTTTAAATAAACTGTATCACGGTAAGCATCTACTGAAGTGAATCCACTACGAGCTAATACAGCTTTTAAAGCATCTTCTCCACCATATTGTTTCACTTGATTTGCAACTTCTGTTTTTGCTTCTTCTTCCAAAGCTTTTTTATCTTTTGCATCATTTTCTAAAACTTTTTGTAACACTAAACGTTGTAATGTTTGTTCTCCTGATGTTGCTTTTAATGCTTTGTAAAACTCTTCCTGGGTAACATTACCTGCTTTTGAAGTCGCTACAGCTGATTGATTATTTGAACATGCTGCTAACGCTAAAGTTGATGCTACAGCTAACATCCCCATCATTGTTTTTTTCATTCTTTCCACTCCTGTCATACTACTAAATATTGCATTTCCCACAATATACCATATTTTCAGCTTATTTCCTAGCTTTTGAAAAAAAGACAATAGTTTTTTCTTAAAATCTTCATACATTCCTATACTTTTTAATTCTTACAAGAAAAGAAAAAAGACTGGATTTTCATCCAATCTTTCATGTAATTTCTTATTTTAAAATACGAATCGTAATTGTACGACGTCCGAAATTATAAGTTTGTGCTACAGTTGGGAAGTGAACATCAATTTTGTTCCCTACAATCGCTCCACCTGTATCTGCTGCGCGGAATACTCCGTATCCAGGAATTTCTACCATAGTTCCTAATGGAATTACTCGTGGATCTACTGCAATAACCATTGGGTCATTCACTAAGTTTGTTCCATCAGCTGTATAGCTAGATAATCCTGCTTCAGCATATGAATAAGCTGTTGCTTCAACGGTTAATGTATAACCTTCAGTTGCTGCTGGAGCTGCTTGAGTTGTTGTAGTAGTTTGTACTTCTTGTGAAGTAGCTGTTTGCGGAGTTGGATCTACTGCTTTCACTTCTACAACTTCTGTATTATCTTCTACTTTGTAAGTATGCTCTTCTTCTTCAGTTTTCACAACTACTTCTTGTTTATCAGCAGAAAACTTAATTGTTGTTCCTGCATAAATTAAATTAGCGTTTTGAATATCATTAACACGAATTAAAGCATCTAATGATACATCCATCGCTTCAGCGATAACAGATAATGTATCACCATATTTTACTGTGTACTCTTGTACCCCTTCATCATTATGAACAATTTCATCTTTCACTTCGTCTGTAGTACGTGCTACCCATTCATCAGCCTTAGCTGTTGAAGTTGTCATTCCTGAAATTCCTAGAAAAGCTACTGCGATTGTTGCCAACACCGTCTTCTTTAGTGTAAATTTCATAAACATCCTTTCCGACTCTCTACTAGAAAAATTATTGTTTCGAGAATCTACCGCTTAAAATTTCCAAGTGCGGTTTTATTTGATGTAACTACTGTAACACGAAAAAATAGCAAAATGTTGATTTCACGCGTTTTGTTAAGCCTCTTTAAATAAATTGACTTTTTTTGATATTTAGATTACAGAAAAACAATGCGAACATACGTTTTTGTTACATTTGTCATCTTTTTGTAACATTCACTTAAATTTCTCTTTAACTTTTGTTCGCATAAAATTGAAATGTTACAACTTTGAAAACGTTTTACTTGTTATGAGTTTCATTTTCTTTGTAGAAAACAGTAAAAAATACCCCCATCTCTACTTGAAAGATGAGGGTAAAAATGTAATTTGTACGCTTCAAAAAAACAGTAAGACTTCCCATAGTAGCAGTAGTAATATCAGCCAAGCATGGCTGATATTACAGGAAACTTCGAGACCAAGGCTCGAAGTTTAGGCATGAAACCGAAGGTTTGCTGCCGTCCTTTTGCTACTATAACCAGGGAAGTCTATTCAAACATTTTTTATCTTATTTATCTTCTTCTGTCTTACGTTTTCTGTCACGATCACGTTTCATTTGACTTGAACGTAATTGACCACACGCTGCTTCAATATCATGACCGAATTCTTTACGAACCACACAGTTAATATGATTCTTCTTCAATACATCATAGAAAGCTACTACACGATCCTTACTACTACGTTCATATTGATCATGCTCACGAACCTTATTATACGGAATCAAGTTTACATACGATAAACGTTTTTTATCCGCTAATAAATCTGCCAATTGTTGCGCTTGCTCTACAGAATCATTGACATGATCCAACATAATATATTCAAATGTCACACGACGATTCGTTGTACGAATATATTCATTAATGGCTTCCATTACCACTTCAATTGGATATTTACGGTTAATACGCATAATTTTAGAACGAGTATCATTATCTGGAGCATGTAGCGATAACGCTAAGTTTACTTGCAAGCCTTCTTTAGCAAAATCTAAAATCTTTGGAGCAAGTCCACTAGTTGAAACCGTAATATGACGTGCACCAATCGCTAAACCTGTATCAGAATTGACTACTTTTAAGAACTTAATCACATTATCATAGTTATCAAATGGTTCTCCAATTCCCATTACTACAATATGACTCACACGGTCTCCAGGAGCTACCTCATCTAATGTACGTTGTACGTGCATCACTTGCGCTACAATTTCTCCAGCGACTAAGTCACGTTGTTTCGCAATAATCCCACTCGCACAAAAAGTACAACCGATATTACATCCTACTTGTGTTGTTACACAAATCGATAAACCATATTCTTGTGGCATTAATACTGTTTCAATTAATAATCCATCTGCTAATTCAAATAAGAACTTACGAGTACCGTCTGTTGACTGTTGTTTAATTTTTTCATTTAACACTGGGAATGTAAAAGTTTCATTTAATTTTGCAATTAAATCTTTTGATAAGTTTGTCATTTCTTCAAAACTTGTCACACGTTTACGATATAACCAATCCCATAATTGTCCTGCTCTGAATTTTTTCTCTCCATGTTCTTCAAACCATGCGACTAAATCTTCATATGGATATCCATAAATAATTGGTTTTCCTTCATATTCACGAACACGTCTTCCGATTTTTGTTACCATTTCTAATCCTTCTTTCTAGCATGCAAATGCTTTTTCAATTTCTTCTAATGATTTTCCTGAACTTAATAAAACACTTAGTTTCATACGAGCTTTTTGCCCACTCAATCCTGTTGTAAAAATGACACCAGACTGTCTTAATTGTTTACCTCCACCCAAATAGTCATAAACATCATAAGTAACACCATTGAATGCTCTAGAAACTAATACTACGGGAATTCCTGCCTCTAAACATCTTTTTAAAGCTGGTAATGTTGCCGGCGGTAAATTCCCTGCTCCTAGTGCTTCAATAACGACACCTTTTGCTTGACTCTCGCAAATCGCATCAAGTAGTAGTCCGTCCATTCCCGCATAAGCTTTTAATAAGTAAACCCCTGTTTGAACTTCTTCAATAGGATAGTATTCTTGTTTTAATAATCGTTGGAAATAAATGACTTCACTTTTAGAAACTAATCCAATCGGTCCAAAAGTTGGCGTTTGGAAAGTTGCAACATTCGTTGTATGAGTTTTGGTTACATAAGTAGCTGTATGAACTTCATCATTCATCACAACTACAACTCCTTTATCTTTCGATTCTGGAGACGCTGCTACAATTAAGGAACTCCGTAAATTCGCTAAGCCGTCTGACCCAATCTCATTACTTGATCTCATTGCTCCAGTTACCACAATGGGAATCGACAAATTAGTCGTCAATTCTAGAAAATACGCTGTTTCTTCTAAAGTATCTGTTCCGTGAGTCACTACAACTCCCGTATATCCCTCTTCAACAGCTGATAAAATTCTATTTCTTAATTGCATCATATGAGATTCTTGCATATGAGGAGAAGGTAAATTAAACAAATCTTCTGTATGAATATCTCCAATTAAATCAAATAAATGTGCGCTCGATAATAAAGGATTTTCGCCATTCGGAGATACTTTTCCGGTTGAATGGTCTTCGCTCATTGCGATGGTTCCACCCGTATTAATGATTAAAATTTTTGCCATGCTTCAACCTCCTTATCTTTCATGCAAAATCTCTTAGTACATTTTTCATATAATCTTAGTCTACCATAATCTAGACTGTAAAAAAAGAAAAGACTTGAATGAAGTCAAGTCTTTTCGCGTACCATTTATTGTTTTTGATATTGTCTTTGATGTTGATGAACTCCTGAAAGAATAAATGGACTTGCATCTTCCACTTGGAAAGTTTGTTCGCCACTTTCGTCCACCATTTGACTAAATAATGTTTCGTATTCTTCAACCGTTACTTGTTTACGAGCCTCTAATAATTGTTGATGAGCTTCTACTCGCAATTGTTTTTCAAAGCCTTCCACTAATTCTCCAACGAAGAACTCTCCAACTGCTCCAGAACCATAACTAAAGAATCCAATACGGTCACCAGCTACTAATACAGAACTAGTTTCAATTAAAGAAATAAAACTTAAGAATAATGATCCTGTATAAATATTTCCAACATGACGATTATAAGCTGTACTTTCTTGGTAACGAGTCGTTAATCGTTCTTGTTCTTCTTGTGGCAATTCTTCTAAAAATGGCTTGAAAGCTTTTAATCCCATTTTCGTATATGGTAAGTGGAAGCAAATCGCTTCTAAATCAGCAAAAGTAGCTCCTGTTTGTTTTGCATAATCATTCCAAACTTCTGCAAAGAAACGGATGTATTGTTCATTTGAGAATTTTCCATCTACCATTGGGTATGCTTCGTAATTTGGACGCCAAAAATCCATGACATCATCTGTAAATAAGCTAGTTTCATCTTCTAATCGAAGTAAACGAGGCTCAGCTGAAACGACCATTGCGACTGCCCCAGCTCCTTGTGTTGGTTCTCCACCACTCTTCAAGCCATATTTAGCGATGTCACTCGCAATAACTAAGACTTTTGATTCAGGATTCAAAGCAATATGTCCTTTTGCTAATTGTAATGCTGCAGTTGCTCCATAGCACGCATGTTTTAATTCCACACTACGAACTCGATTCGATAATCCTAATAAATTTTGAATATAAACTGCTGCAGATTTGGATTGGTCAATTCCTGTTTCTGTTCCCACAAGAATCATATCAATAGCTTCTTTATCAGCTTCATCTAAAATTCCAATTGCTGCATTGGCTCCCATTGTGACAATATCTTGAGTCACTGGAGCTACAGCCATTGTACTTTGTCCAATTCCTATTGTATATTTTTCTGGTTCTACACCACGCTCTACTGCTAAATCCTCCATGGATAAGGCAAACGGAGGTGTATAAAATCCAATTTTATCAATTCCGATATTCATTTCTAACTCCCTTATTCTAATAAGTATCTATCCTAATAGTCTGCACGTACCATAGTAGCAAAAAATGACGAAAGCTACAACGATTATCCCTACTGAAAGTTATAATTTTAAAAAAACTTTAACTTTTTTATGTAGTATTTTAATAGGTTTCTGTGCAACTTTCGATTACAATAGTATAGTAAATGAAATTTTAAGGAGAATGATATGAATTCAAACGATATTGTAATTATTAGTGCTACAAGAACAGCTATTGGAAAATTTGGAGGACAATTCGCTTCAATCGGTGCTGTTGAATTAGGTACAGCCGTTGCAAAATCTGCGATTGAAAAAGGAAAAGTAGATCCAAGTTTAATCGATACCGTTATTTTTGGACAAGTATTACAAGCAGGGATTGGTCAAAACCCTGCGCGTCAAGTTGCCTTAAACTCAGGATTACCTCATACTAGTACAGCTTTAACCGTAAATGAAGTTTGTGGTTCTGGATTAAAATCGATTTTATTAGCAGCTCAAGCTATTCGTCTAGGGGATGCAAAAATCGTATTAGCAGGTGGTATGGAGAATATGTCTTTAGCCCCACATCTACTTCCAAATCGATTTGCTACTAAAAATGGAAATTGCACGATGATTGATGCTTTATTCCACGATGGCTTAACAGATGCTTTTTCGAATGAAGCGATGGGAATTACTGCTGAAAATCTAGTTGATAAATACGGATTTACTCGTCAACAATTAGATGAATTTGCAGCTCACTCTCAACAAAAAGCATACCAAGCACAACAATCTGGTGCCTTTGATAAAGAAATTACACCTATTGAAATCACAAATAAAAAAACAAAACAAGTCGTAACGATTGATAAAGATGAATTTATTCGTCCAGAAACAACTGTCGAATCTCTAAGTTCATTAAGACCTGTCTTTAAAAAAGATGGGGTCGTAACAGCGGGAAATTCTTCAGGTATCAATGATGGAGCAGCCGCTTTAATTTTAACAACAAGAGAAGTAGCTAACACTTTAAACTTGCCAATCTTAGCTACATTAACGGGATATGCTGAAGCAGGAGTCGACCCTTCTATTATGGGAATTGGACCAGTCCCTGCCATTGAAAAATTAATTCAAAGAACGCATATTCCATTAGATCGAGTGGATTTATTTGAATTGAACGAAGCTTTTGCTGCTCAAAGTTTAGCAGTCATAAAAGATTTGAAAATCAATCCAGAAAAAGTGAATGTCCACGGCGGTGCTATCGCATTAGGACATCCAATCGGTGCTTCTGGTGCTCGTATTGTAGTGACTTTAATTCACGCTTTACAACAACGTCAATTACAAACCGGAATTGCTTCTCTATGTGTAGGTGGCGGAATGGGTGTAGCCTTAAGCTTAAAAATTGAACAATAAAATAGCATGATACAAATAAGCCAAGCATCTACTTAGGATGCTTGGCTTGTTTCATTTCTAATTTCTTTTGTATTTGACGTTTTTGATAATAGTGTCGAATTTCTTCGTTTTCTTCTGTAGACTGATAAGTCACTGAAATTCGATGTTCTCCTGTCCAACTTTCGACTAATTCTTCTACACTCGGTAATGTTAAATTAGGAAGTTCTACTGAAATGGATAATGTATCTTTCCAAATTTCATAACGAATTTGGAACAATAATCGTCCCACTCTTAGTAAGATTTCTCGTTTTTCGCTATCCATTTGATAGGCTTTTTCAAAAAATTTCTGCATGTACACTCTAAAATTGTAATAAACATCATTAACGCTCTCTACTCCCATTTCAAAAAACAATTCAAAAAACGTATCAAAAAAGAGTTTTAAATCTTCATCCGAAACTACTTCAGTCCATTGTTTAAACGTTTGATCCGTTAATTGGCTATTTTTCGTTAATTCGGTTAGTTCGATAAAGTGATCCTCTTCAATATTCCACATTAAAGCACTATGCTGAGAAATCCCACTTCCCTGACTTTCAATAATATGATATGGAACTTGAGATTCTAACATCAATCCGACTATCGAATCTTGTGGAATATATCTTTTGGCTTTTGACACCACTCTTTGATAGCCTACTGTATTTAAAATCGATCGATGAACTCCAGGTGAATCCCAACAATATATTTTATGAATTCGATTTTGAACAGCTTCTTCTTGCATTGCACTCGCATATAAAGAAAGATTTCCACCTTTAGAATGTCCAGATACATTTAACGTTCCTAAAAATGTTGCTGCTTGTTTTCTTAAATATTCAATCGCATCTGTTTGTGCAGGAATCAAGTCAGAATAAGTCATCATAAAGTCTTCTTTCCAACCTGTTAAGCTTTCATCCGTTCCTCTAAAAATAATCCATCGACTATCTTCTTTCCATTGATAGCAAACTGCAGCAAATTGTTTCGTCAATTCATCATCAATATCATTCATAAATCCAAATACTTTAATCTCTTTATAACGCTGACTTTCAGACACAATTTCTAGTAATTGAATTCTCTCGGAAGTAATCATAAATGGATTATGTTCCTGTAGTTTTTCTTGAACTTTAGCAAATTCTTTTCCTAATTGTTCAAGAGAAATCGCCTCTGTTACATCGAATGACTTAGGAACAATCTCATCAAATGGTAAATAAGCAATCTCTGTTAGAATTAAAACATCAATATCTGTAAGTGATTTATCTTCAAATGTTTGATTTCCATATTGTTGAACATAAGTAATTAAATTTCCCATGAAAAGCTCCTTTCTGACTCTTGTATTCTTTTCAGTAGTGTACCACCTAACTTGTACAAATGCAAAATTAAAAAAGACTTTTCTGTTGTAGCGTAAAGTTTCAAAGTAACTTCTAGTTAAGTATCAAAACTAGAAGTTAGTATGAG
>NZ_CAURVV010000007.1:0-69392 GCF_963528315.1 uncultured Granulicatella sp.
TATTAAATGATGTAACGGTTCGTATTACTCAAGGAGAATTTGTTGGAATAATGGGCCCTTCTGGTTCTGGGAAATCGACCCTCATTAATATATTAGGATTCCTAGATTCGAAATATGAAGGAAAATATTGTTTCAATGATGAATCTGTTTCTAATTTGAGTGATAATCAAATTTCCAAAGTTCGTAATTCTACTGTTGGATTTGTTTTTCAAGATTTTAATTTAATTGAACAAGCAACCGTGGAAGAGAATGTTCGTCTACCTTTATTATATCGTGGATTAACACCACGCCAAACTCATACAAAAGTAAAACAAGCACTAGAAAAAGTAGGTTTAGGAGATAAATTAGAAAAATATCCTCGCCATCTTTCTGGTGGTCAAAAACAAAGAGTGGCAATTGCCCGTGCATTAGTGAATAGTCCAAAATTCATCATTGCTGACGAACCAACAGGAGCATTAGATAGTAAAACATCTGCAAGTATTATGGACATTTTATATCGTTTAAATCGTGAAGATGGAGTAACGATTGTAATGGTAACGCATGATCCGACTTTGACGAAGTATTGTTCTCGTGTCATTCATGTAATCGATGGTGTGATTCATGAACAAAAGGAGGGGATTCCATATGAAATTTAGTGTGTTATTAGGATCCGCTCTGCATTCTTTAAAAGGAAATGCTCGTCGTACGATTTTAACCATGTTAGGAATTATTATCGGAATTGCAGCTGTTATTACAATTATGAGCCTTGGGAAAGGATTCCAAAAAATGGCTATTTCAGGATTAGCTGGAGAAGATAATGGAAAAGTTAGCGTACAATTTTTTTATCAACCCGATAATCCACAATCCGTTCGAAAAGTAGAAAAAGCTTTTTCGAAACAAGACCGTATAGGTGTGGAAAGTATTGAGGGAGTTTCTGGAACTGAAATCCCTGAAACAAAAGAACAAAATTATATTTTTGGAATTTCGATCCCAACAAAGAAAACGACAGAACATGTTGTACTTGGATTAGAAAAATCTGCAACAAAAGAATCTTTGACGGTTGGAGAAAATATTTCCCAAGTAGATATTGATGCGAATAAAAAAGTAGCGATTATCGATGAAAATTTAGCAGAATTGTTATTTTCTAGTGCCAAGCAAGCGCTAGGGAATGGGGTAACGATTGATGGAGAAGTGTACTATATTAAAGGAGTCAAGCCAACGAGTAAAGTAGATGCATTGCAAGCTATATTTACTGGTGCCGATCCTTATAAAGCTGTACATATTCCAGCTACTACTCATCAACATTATCATAAAAAAGAAGAAAATGTGAATGGGCTAAAAGTATTTATTAAACCAGGCTATGTCGCAAAAGATGTCGCTAAAAAAATAGAAACTCATTTGAATGAAGTAGGCTCAAAACATACTTCTGGAAAATATACTTTTATTGATGTAGCGGCTCAAATGGATATTATTGGGAAAGTCTTAGATGGATTAACATATTTCGTTTCAGCAGTAGCCGGAATTTCTTTATTCATTGCGGGTGTAGGCGTGATGAATATGATGTATATTTCAGTATCTGAACGGACAAAAGAAATTGGGATTCGTCGTGCAATGGGTGCTACTAAAGGTTCGATTCAATTACAATTTTTATTAGAAGGAATTATGATTACTTCTATCGGTGGAATTATCGGATATGTCACAGGAGTGTTAATTGCGATGCTCATTTCGAATTTTCTACCCTTTAAAATTTACACTGACTGGACAGCAGTCGCATTAACAGTTGGAGTATCTGTCTTTATTGGAATTGTATTTAGTGTCTTTCCTGCTAAATCAGCTGCGAATAAAGATGTCATTGAAATATTACGTTAAAAGGTTGGAGAAACTCCAGCCTTTTTTCTTTGAAATGATTGAAACATGAAAGAGAAACTTGTACTATAGATATGGCAATAAAACAAAGAAAGAGGTGATCGCATGAAGGTTTCAGAAGGAGATTTTATATTTGAATTAAAATTTTTATCTATCCATCCTCAAACTCACAATATTCAAACAGATGTTTTCTTACAAGTTTCTCATCAAGAACAAGCTTATCAAGAAATAATCGACTTATTATCTGTAGCACAATTGGAAGAAAGTCTGGAGGCGATGAAGAACTTATTAGAAAAAGGAGAAGAGTATTCTTCAGAATTTGAACAATCCAGATTAGCTGTGTTATTAGAAAAAATAGAAGATGAGTATGTTATGACATGGGTTGTTGCTCCGGAAAATATTTTAACAACGGCTTCTCAAGTGATTGGAATTGACTTGGCTCAATTGGATGAAGAAGAAGTCTTTCTTTATCAAGAAGAAGAGGAGAAGCAACAAACGAAAACGGTTGAAGTGGAATTGAGTTTATCTGCTGAAGAAATGCGACAAATCTATGAACAATTACAAGAAGATTTGAAACGAGTAAAAGAATTTATGCTATAATAGAAATAGTTGAATCATATTGGAGGGTATGCGTGTGAACATGAAAGAGATGGTCGGCAAACAGGCCGCAACTTATATTGAATCAGGTATGACAGTAGGTCTAGGAACAGGTTCTACAGCTTATTATTTTGTAGAAGAAATTGGTAGACGTGTAAAAGAAGAAGGTTTAGACATTATTGGTGTAACAACTTCAAAACGTACAAAAGAACAAGCTGAAAAGTTAGGAATTCCATTGAAGAGTGTAGACGAAGTAGATTTCATTGATGTAACAGTTGATGGAGCAGATGAAATTGCTCCTGATTTTTCAGGAATTAAAGGAGGCGGTGGCGCCTTACTATTTGAAAAAATTGTTGCAGAACAATCAAAACGTATTATTTGGATTGTCGATGAATCTAAAATGGTAGATTATTTAGGACGCTTCCCACTTCCGGTAGAAGTGATTCCTTATGGTTCAGAACAATTATTCAAAAAATTCGAAGCAAAAGGCTATCGTCCAAAATTCCGAGTATTAGAAAACGGAGAACGTTATTTAACAGATAGTCAAAATTATATTATTGACTTAGATGTATTCCCAATTAAAGATCCTGTGACATTCGGAGCAGAATTAAAAGCTCTAACAGGAGTAGTGGAACAAGGATTATTTACAAATATGACAGAAACAGTTTTAATTGGAACACCGGATGGTGTCAAAGTGCAAACTTTAGGATAATAGAGAGAATAGCCTGGGATTTGTCCCAGGCTTTTTTTCGTTTACTTAAAGGAGGGTGAATAAATAAGTGCCGGTAAGGTAAGAGGAAAACCATTTTTTATGTTCAGTATCATTCACAAGTAACTAATATAGCTTGTTTATATAGATTTACAGCAGGTATAACAAAAATGAATAACAAACTATATTTATTTAGTATAAGAGAAAAGTCGTTTTTTCGTTGATATTTCAAGAGTTCTTTTGTATCATTTCGATATAACTTAATTAAAATGATTTGAAAAGAATGAAAGCAATGCTTTCTATTGAAAGTATGATTCTTTTTTCATCATGACAGGGGGAATTCAATATGGCTGAAGTAGAAAGCTTTACATTAGATCACAATAAGGTGATTGCACCTTACGTGAGATTAATTTCAAACGAATACGGAAAAAAAGGAGATGTCATTTCGAATTTTGATATTCGCTTTTTACAACCAAATAAACAAGAAATGCCGACCGGAGTGATCCATACATTTGAACACTTGTTGGCAGATTTACTCCGTGATCGTATCGATGGGATTATCGATATTTCACCATTTGGTTGTCGTACAGGATTCCACTTAATTCTCTGGGAAGAACGTTCCGCAGAAGATATTGCTCGTGCTTTAAAATCAACTTTAGAGCAAATTGTTGAAAAAATTCAATTTGAAGATATTCAAGGTATATCTGCTGTTCAATGTGGAAATTATCGTGATCACTCTTTATTTGGAGCAAAAGAATATGCTAAACAAGTACTAGAGCAAGGAATCAGTATTGATCCATTTGAACGTAAAGTAATTTAATGGCATTTATTTAATAATTAGTAAATATATTGACGGGGGGATTTCCTTATGAACTTAAAAACTATTACAAAATCTTTATTTGCACTTTCTGCAGTTGTAGCATTAGCTGCTTGCAGTAATCAAACTACATCAAACTCAACCACTTCAAATTCAAAATCAGAATTGAAAACAGTGAAAGTTGCTTCTGTGGGGTCTGATGCGGATATTTGGAGACATATTGCAGAATCAGATCAAGCGAAAAAAGCAGGATTAAAAATTGAAGTCGAAGAATTAAATGGGGGTGTACCATTAAACCAAGCAGTTGCTGAAGGTTCCGTAGATGCAAATGCCTTTCAATCGATTGGATATTTACAAGGATTTAATGAATCCAATAGTTCTAAACTAACACCAATTGGAACAACTTATATCGAACCAATGGGACTTTATTCGAAAAAAGTAAAATCATTAAATGACCTGCCAAATGGCGCTAAAATTGCAATTCCAGATAATCCTTATAATACAACACGTGCACTACGTTTGTTAGAAACAGCTGGTTTAATTAAGTTGCCAGCAGATTTCAAAGAGGGTACAGGAACGCCAAGTGATATTGTAGAAAATAAGAAAAATTTTGAATTTTTATTAATTGATGATACTACAAGTATTCGTGTGTTAGATGATGCAGATTTAATTGCTATCGGAAATACTATTGCCCTTGAAGGTGGATTAAATGTATTGAAAGATGCTTTATTCTATGAAAAGGCAGATGAATCTACTATTACAAGTATTAATGTGATTGTTGTGAAGAGTGGAAATGAATCTAATGATGATTATAAGAAATTAGTAGATTTATATCATGATGCAGATGTTCAAAAATTCATTTCAGATAAATTCCAAGGAACCAAAGTAGAAGTGAAGAAACCTATTTCTGAAGTGTGGGGTAAATAATCGATGAAAATAGCGATTGTTGCTGCGATGAAAGAAGAGCTTCATCCATTTGAAGAACACTACGCACCAAGAAAAGAAGTGTTTTCAAAAGGTCTGATTCGAATTCTTGAAGTTCATGAGAATCTCTATCTTGTTCAATCCGGTATTGGAAAAGCGAATGCTGCTGCTACAGCAGCTTGGCTTTGTGATAAGGTTCAACCGGAACTAATCATTAATACGGGAACTACGGGGAGTTTTAATGAAGATTTTGCGCTCGCAGATGTCATTGTTTCAACGAAATTTGGATATAGTGATGTGGATGCGACAGGTTTTGATTATGCATGGGGTCAAGTTCCTCAAATGCCAGAATCATATCCCGTAGATAGTGAATTGAAGGAAAGAGTTGTTCGCATTTTACAGGCGCGTATTACAGAATTTGGGATTCATAGTGGTTTTATTGCAACAAGTGATTCTTTTATGAGCTCGATTGAAACGGTACAAAATATTCGTGAACTTTTACCGGATATTGTAGCAAGTGATATGGAATCAACGCCATTAGCGCAAGTTGCTCATTTCTATGACATTCCTGTGTTGAATATTCGTGGTGTAAGTGATCATGTTGGAGGAGAAGCTCCAGATACATTTGAGGCAACTCTTGAACTAGCTTCAAAACGTGCGTTTGAGGCAGTTTGTACTCTTGTGGAAGAGTTGCAGTAAGATTATGAATATAAAGTAAAAAGGCTGGGGTAAATCCCAGCCTTTTGTATTAAGCTAAATATTTTTCTAATCGAGCGACTACTTCTGTTAAGTTTTCCATTGAAGCAGCGTAGCTGAAACGAACGTAGCCTTCTCCACCAGGTCCAAATGAAACCCCAGGGATTAATGCTACTTTAGCATTTTGTGCAAGGTCACGAACGAATGCCCATGAATCTGTTCCGCATTTTGCAGGAATTTTAGCAAATAGATAGAAAGCTCCATCAGGACTTGCTACTTCGAATCCTAAGCGACGTAATTCTTTTGCAAGATAGTCACGACGTTGTTGGTATTCTACTTTCATAATATCGCAGTCACCTTGTCCGTGTAACATTGCAGCTAAAGCACCGTATTGGCTTGAGCTACTTGGAGAAGTAACCATATATTGGTGAGTTTTAACAACTTCTTTAATAAATGGAACAGGTCCAAGAATGTACCCAATTCTCCATCCAGTCATTGCGTGAGATTTAGATAAACCTGTAATCACGATTGTTTGATCTGGTAAGAATGAAGCTAATGAAGTGTGAGTTCCGCTATATGTTAATTCTGCGTAAACTTCATCACATAATGCCCATAATCCATATTCTTTTAAAACAACGCTTAAAGCTTCTAATTGTTCTTTAGAATAAGTTACCCCTGTTGGGTTACTTGGATATACTAATACAACTGCTTTAAAAGTTTTTTCTGGATGAGCTTCGATAGTAGCACGTAATTTTTCTGGAGTTAAAATAAATCCATCTTCACTAGTATCGACTGTAATAAAGTTCCCTTGATTCACCAATGTAATTGGCATATATAATGGGAAAACTGGAGTAGGAACAATAACTGTATCTCCTGGGTTTAAAATAGCTTGGAAGCTAGCATTAATCGCTTCAGTTGCTCCGATAGTAGTGATGACTTGTTCTGCAGTATAGTTTAAATTGAATTTTTTGTTATAGTATGCTGCAGTTGCTTGACGTAATTCAGGAATCCCAGCATTTGGAGTATAGTGGGAATGATTATCACGAATTGCTTGAATAGCAGCTTCTTTAATGTGTTCTGGTGTGTTGAAATTTGGTTCACCTAATGTTAATTTGATGATTCCAGGAATTTGAGAAACTTCTGCATCAAATTGACGAATATCTGAAACGGCAATTTTTTCAACGACTTGATTGAATGGATGTTCTAACATTTGTTAACCCCCTGTGTTATAGATAGATAAATTGTACCTTTTTTATCAAATATTAGCAATAAAGAAACGAAAAAAGTCGAAGGAATCTCTTTTCAGTAGAATGAAATAATTTAAAGAAACTTTGTGAAGAATGTGTTATGATGTTTTTAATCATTTGATAGTTTAAAGTAATTATCTATTTTAATGGAAGAATCATAATAGAATAAAAGGGGAAATTCTAATTGAATAAAAACGAGGCAAAAGAATTACTAAGTATTATTCAACCGAATATAAAGAAATTAGAAGAAGAGACTTTACCAATTTTAGAGGGGAAAATAAAATCTGTTATTAAAAATAAACAGGAAATATTTTTTGAAGAATGGGAAAGTCAATTACCATTTGGGTTGTTGGATTTGTTAGAAAGATATAATGGATTAATAAGAAAAAACAGTGTAAAAAAAGAAAAATTTTATCCTTCTATTTTCCACGAAAAGGATCAATCGTTAGGAAATTTATTTGTATCTTTTGAATCTTCATTAAATGAGTTAAAGAGGTACAAAAGTGATAATTTACATAAATTAAAAGTATTAGAAGAAAAATTATCCTTCATAGTTGAGCAGGATGCTATGTTTTTGTTCATGTTATTTAAAAATAAAGATATAAAAACGAAATTATCTGAAGCAAAATATTTAGTAGAGACGAATAAAAGTTTGTTAGATGACTTTTTGTTTAAAATGGGATATTTAGACAAAGAAAGTAGTAGCGTAACCAATCCTTGGAAAGATTTGGTGATTGATTCAAAGAGATTATTTTCATTTTTTGAAGAAGATATAAAAAATCATAGTGTTGAATCCGATGTGTTGAAAGAATTTCATCACAAGGCTAAAGAAAAACAAGAAATATTGGAGTTGGATAGCAAACGACACGTAGAAAAACAAATTATTGAAGATTGGGAAGAATTATTTAATCAACAGTTTGAAAAAGATTTATCGATGCTTTCATTTTCGACCATTGAAGATTATTATCAAAAAGAACAAAAAGTCGTTCCAATCAGTATTCAAAATGGCTATAAATCAATATCGACAATGATAAAATATGGAAAGGCATTAAAAGATAAGTATACTTTAACAGAAGATGAGTATTCATTTTTATCAGCAGTATTAAATGACGTAGCTGATAAAGTGAAACAGTCCACTCGACCAAAAATTCGTGTGAATCATTTGAGTTTTGAACAACGTAAATTAGTCACAGAATTATTTGTTTATAAAAATTATTCGAAACAAAGAGAAGAAGCTGAAAAAGAACTTTTTGAACAATTTACAAAGTGGTTTGAAGAATATAATAAATTAATGATTTTAGCAGAAAATCGTTATGTTGCGGATACTTTGTTGGATGAAAAAGCTTTTTCAATATGGTGCGAGTTAGAAAAATGGTTATATGAGGAAATCTTAGAAATCGATCAAAATTTCAACGAAGTATTAACCTATACGACTCTTAAATATGATGAAATACTTTTTGATGCAGCAGAACGGGAGTTTAAAGAAGAAGCAGCCACGTATTATGCTCTGTTAGAAAAAATTACTGGAAAAGGATTAGATAATAGTACTTCGGATTTACCTAAATTTATTATTGAAAAAGTGAATCAAGTTCAAATTAATGAAAATCAATTAAAAGTAACGATGCGTCCGTATCAAGAATTTGGAGCGAAATTTTTACTTTATCAAAAAAATATCCTTTTAGGAGATGAGATGGGTCTGGGTAAAACGATTCAAGCGTTAGCAGTAGCGAATCATTTATTCCAAGAACATCAAAGAAAATGTATGATTTTACTACCTTTAAGTGTGTTAGAGAATTGGAATAAGGAAATTCTTAAGTGGACAGAATTACCGGTATATCGATTTTCTGCTTCAAACAAAAATAAAAAGGAAGATTTTATAAAGTGGAATCAAGAAGGTGGAATCATATTAGCAAACTATGAACAAGCTAGTTACTTTGTTCAAGAAATAGAGGGATTACAAATTGATTTATTAATTCTAGATGAAGCTCACTATGTTAAAAATGCTAATACTATAAGAGGACGAAATTCGATTGCACTTGCACAAAGAGCTAATTATAAATTATTTATGACGGGAACTCCTTTGGAAAATAATGTAAGAGAGATGCAACATTTAGTGAGTATTTTAAATCCTGATTTACCAGAAAGTGTGTTTATAGAACGACCAGATGAAGAAAGTTTCAAGAAGGATCTAGCCAATGTCTACTTGAGAAGAAAAAGGGAAGAAGTGTTGGATGAATTACCTGAAATGGAAGTTGTTAATCTATGGTCAGAATTTTCGGATAAGCAAATTGAATTATATGAATCAGAAGCCTTTAGCGAAAAATGTAGTGTTATGAAGTTAAGACGTATGGCGTTCTTAGGAGAAGACTCTGAAAAAATTAAACAAATTATAGATATTTGTAAAGAGGCACGAGAGAATGGTATGAAAGTACTCGTATTTTCATTTTTTAAAACAGATGTTCTGTATAGATTACGAGAACTTGTACCAAATACTGCTAGTGACATACTATCTGGAGATCTTAGCCCTGCTAGAAGACAAGAAGTAATCGATGAATTTTCTCAAGATAGTAATCAAACGGTATTGTTAGCTCAAATTGAGGCTGGTGGAGTAGGGTTAAATATTCAAAGTGCCAATATTGTTATTTTATGTGAACCTCAATGGAAACCTTCTACTGAACAACAAGCTATAAGTAGGGTGTATCGAATGGGGCAAACGAGAGATGTTTTAGTTTATAGACTTCTAACTAAAGATAGTATTGATGAACCGATTATGGCATTAATTCATAAAAAAGAAGTGGAATTTGATAAATATGCAAAAGATTCTCTCGTGGCTGATGCGTTTGTAGCTTCAGAGAAAATGACAGAAAAAGAAGTACAAAGTAAAATTATTGAAATTGAGAGAAATCGTATTTCTGCAAGAAAGAAGAATATTGCGTAAGAATGATTTTGCAAAAGGAAACAGCCAGCATGACAAAGTGCTGGCTGTTTTTATATGGAATTTATTGTTTAAGATAATTATTTAAAATAGTTTCAATCTCTTGTTCAGAAGTTGCTAAAAGTAAAGATTCTTTAATATCAGCTTTCATTAGCATACGTGCAATTGATGCTAATATTTTTAAATGAGTAGTTCCAGCTTCGTTATCTGGAATTAATAAACTAATAATGAAAGAAGTAGGGTTTCCATCCATGCTATTCCAATCTAACCCTTTTTCTAAACGAACAATAATGATACTAGGTGTTAATATTTCCTTTGATTTTGTATGAGGGATTGCAAAACCATCCATCATACCAGTAGTACCTTGCTGTTCTCGTTCAATAAATCCTTTGTAAACAGATTCTTCATTAGTAGCAATACCCAATTCGATTGATTTTTTTGACAAGAAATGAAAAACCTCATCTTGAGAATTTAATTCTCTATTGAAAAAAATTGTATTTTGATGTATCAATTTAAAATTCCTCCTAACTTTTATTTTTATAGTATAGAATAATATAAAAATATAGGATTGTATATTATTTAGATAAAGGTTTTCTAGTTGCTCCTAAGACAACTCCACCTACAATTGCTCCTATTGCAATTGATATTACCCACAATAATGGATGGGTAACTACAGGAAGTACTAAAAATCCACCGTGAGGTGCAGGTACTTGTACTCCAAATAAATAAGTTAAAATAGCGGCAATTGAAGAACCTAGCATCATTGATGGCATTGCACGTAGAGGGTCTTTTGCAACAAAAGGAATAGCACCTTCAGTAATATGAGTAGATCCTAAAATGAAATTCACTAAACCAGCATTACGTTCATTTGCATCAAAACGATCTTTGAACAATAAAACTGCTACAGTAGTAATTAATGGAGGTGCAATACAAGCTGCACTAACACCAGCCATAAATGCAGTGTTTCCTTCTGCTAATAGTACTGTACCTGTTACATATGCAGCTTTATTTACAGGGCCACCCATATCAAATGCACACATACAGCCAATTACTAAACCAAGAAGAACTGGGTTAGAATCTTGGAATCCTTTTAAGAATACCATTAAGTTTTGGTTGATTTCTGCCATAGGACTAACAATAATACTCATAAATAGTCCAGTGATTAATACTCCTAATAACGGATAAAGGAAAATAGCTTTTAATCCGTCTAGTGTTTTTGGTAATTTTTTAAATAATTTTTCTAAAAGTACAACTAAATATCCTGCGAAGAATCCACCGATAATTCCTCCTAAGAATCCAGCACCGCCGTTACTAGCCATAAGGCCTGCTACAAAACCGCTAACTAGTGCAGGTCTATTCCCAATACTTTGTGCAATGTATGCAGCTAAAATTGGGGTCATTAATCCCATTGCTAGTCCGCCAATTTCTTTTAATTGAGCAGAAAAAGGATTATACGTTGCATGGTTTGGGTCAAAAGAATAAATACCAAATAGTGCAAACGATACAGCAATCAATACCCCACCGCCAACGACGAATGGTAACATGTGAGAAACTCCATTCATCAAATGTTTATAAATTTCTCGTCCAATCGAGCTACCACCAGTAGTTGTTTGAGTAGATTCAACTTTTTTAGTAGGTTCGTCAGATGGGTATTTCACAATACCTTCTCCTCGTAATGCTTGAGCAATTAGTTCATCTGCATTTTTAATTCCTTGCCCTACAGAAACGTCAATAATTTTTTTGTTAACAAATCTATGAGCTTGTACATCTTTATCAGCTGCGATAATTACTACTTTTGCATTTGCGATTTCTTCTTCTGTAAATTCATTTTCTACCCCAATTTGTCCATGTGTTTCAACTTTAATGTTTACTCCAACTTTTTTTGCTGCTTGTTCAAGTGCTTCTTGAGCCATATAGGTGTGCGCAATTCCCGTTGGACAACCAGTAGCGGCAATAATATCATATTTTGTCATTTTGTTTTCCCCCTTTATTATTGCTTATTAGTATAAGCGTTTGATTTGTTTTATCAATATTGGAACATCTGAAAAATCTGTTAATCCAGGTCTAAAAGCTGTAGAAGTTCCAGCAGCAACAGCTTTAATTAAAGAATCTTCTTTTGACATCCCTTGGATTTGACAACCGATAAAAGTAGCAAGTAATGTATCTCCTGCACAAGCAGTATTTACAACATTTCCTTTTGGAGCGTTAACGTGTATGTTTTCTGTTGGTGTAATTAGAATTGCTCCTTTTTCTCCTAATGAAACTAGTACATTTTGTGCGCCTTGCTGTAATAATTTATTTCCGTATTCTTTAATTTGTTCTAAAGATACATCTTTCAGTCCAAACCAACTAGCTAGTTCTTCGTCGTTTGGCTTAATTAGATAAGGGTGGAATTTTAATAATTCAGGTACAAAACTTGCAGAAGTATCGAGTATTAGTTTGAACCCCTTTTGTTGAGATGATTTGGCAATTTTTTCGTAAGTACTTTTTGATATTCCTGAAGGATGGCTTCCTGAAACGAATAACATATCTTCAGAAGATAAAGTATCAATAATTGAAAGTAATTGTAACTCTTCTTTTTCAGTGACAGTAGGGCCTTGATTTACTAGTTTAAATTCTTCATTATTCGCTACTACGTGAGCAAAAACATTAATTCGTGTAATACCATTTACTGATACAAAATCAGTTTTGATTCCTGCTTTATGAAGTTCACTTTCAATAAATTCTCCTGTAAACCCTGCTTTGAATCCTGTTGCGACACTATCAATTCCTAGTTCTTTCAGTATGAAGCTTACATTAACACCCTTTCCATTAGGCATGTAAACTGCTTCTTCAGTTCTATTTACTTCAGATGCTTTCATTTGGAGTGTTTTGATATACAAATCAATAGCTAAATTCATGGTACATGTATAAATCATATGTTCACCTCCTTTTGTTTTTTTGTTATACTTATTATTACATAAATAACTTTGTAAAAGTTTTCTGAATAGGTGTTTATATTAGTAAAACTTTACAGAATGGGAGAGTTATCATGTTTAATATGCAGGGACTTACTAATACTGAAAAATATCTTCTTAAATATATTGAAGAGCATTTAGAATTAATACCATCAATATCAATTGTTAAGTTGAGTGAGGAAGCTAATGTTTCTACAGCATCAATAGTGCGTACAATGAAAAAGTTAGGTTATGATGGATTTACAAGTTTTAAGTATGATTTGAAAAAGCAATATCAACTATCTAATAAGGAATTTCCAACGTTTAATAGTTTAGAAATTGTTGATAAAAAAATTCAAGATGTTGTTGATAAGAATGAGCAAGAAGTAAGGAAAACGATAGAGCAATTGGATAGTAAGACGATAGAAGATGCTATGCAAGCAATCTTTGGTGCAAGAAAAGTGTTTATATTTTCTAGAGGATTAAGTGAAATGATAGCTAGTGAAATGGAGATTAAATTTCATTTGTTAGAAAGAACCTGTGAGCAATATGTAGATCCTAATATTATTAAAACGATTAGTCACCGATTGAATGAACAAGATTTAGCTATTATCGTTTCTTTAAATGGGCATACAGAAGAGTTAGTAGAGGCAGCGAAGGTTTGTCATAAAAATGAAGTCCCTATAATTGTTATTACAGCAAATGGAACAAGTCCTCTTGCAAGATTAAGTGATATTACTTTTGTAGGATTTAAATCGGAAGATTCTTATTTTCCTGAGTATGAGGTACGTTCCCGTCTTCCTTTGCAAATTATTAGTCGAATATTATTAGATGCTTATGCAATTCGTGTTGCACATAAAAGAGAAAATACGAAAAAAGTCTTCTAAGCATTCCTCCTACTAGCACTTGTTTGAAAAGTATTGTATAATATCACTGAAATATAGGTAAGCAGTCAAAGTGCGAGCCACTCTTTTATCAATAAGGGGTGGAGTGTGCACTTTTTTTGTGCAATGAAGCTAAGAAAGGATATCAGTATGCAAACAGAATTTGATACGATTGCTGCGATTTCGACAGCACCTGGTGAAGGAGCTATTGGGATTGTCAGAATTAGTGGAGATTTGGCGATTTCAATCGCAAGTTCGATTTATCAATGTGGTGCTAAAAAATTAGAAGAACAAAAAACTCATACGATTCATTATGGTCATATCGTCGACCCTAAATCTGGGGAAATCTATGATGAAGTCATGGTAAGTGTCTTAAGAGCTCCAAAAACATTTACACGAGAAGATATTGTGGAAATTAATTGCCATGGAGGAATTGTGGCGATTAATCGTGTGTTGCAATTAGTGTTACGAATGGGAGCAAGATTAGCGGAGCCTGGAGAATTTACGAAACGTGCCTTTTTAAATGGACGTATTGATTTATCTCAAGCAGAAGCAGTGATGGATTTAATTCGAGCAAAAACGGATAAATCGATGCAATTAGCGATGCGTCAATTAGATGGTCAATTATCGCATTTAATTCAAAATTTACGTCAAGAAATTTTAAATACATTAGCGCAAGTGGAAGTAAATATTGACTATCCTGAATATGATGATGTAGAAGAAATGACTTTGCAATTATTACGAGAAAAAACTCAACAAGTATTACAAGGGATTCGTGCCTTATTAAATACAGCTAGTCAAGGGAAGATTTTACGAGATGGGTTAAAAACAGCCATCGTAGGACGCCCGAATGTTGGGAAATCTAGTTTACTAAATGTGCTATTAAGAGAAGAGAAAGCCATTGTAACAGATATTGCTGGAACAACAAGAGATACGATTGAAGAGTATGTCAATGTCCGTGGAGTGCCTTTACAATTAATTGATACAGCAGGAATTCGTGAAACGGATGATGTCGTAGAAAAAATCGGGGTAGAACGTAGTCGTAAAGCATTAAAAGAAGCAGATTTTGTATTATTATTATTAAACCAAAGCGAAACATTACAAGAGGAAGATATTCGTTTATTAGAAACGACAAAAGGGATGAAGCGAATTATTTTATTTAATAAAACAGATTTACCTTCAAAACTTTCAAAAGAGGATATCGCTCTTTATGCTAACGAAGAAGAAATTGTCACAACTTCTATGTTGAATAAAGAAGGAATCGATCAATTAGAAGAAAAAATTGCGGGATATTTCTTCCAAGGACAAATGAATGAACGAGATGCGACTTATTTATCAAATACTCGTCATATTGCCTTGTTAGAAAAAGCAGAACAAGCATTAGTCGAAGTACAAAATGGGATTGAAATGGAAATGCCGGTCGATTTAATTCAAATTGATTTTACAAGAGCATGGGATTTATTAGGAGAAATCACAGGAGATAGCGTCCAAGATGAACTTCTAACTCAATTATTTAGCCAATTCTGTTTAGGAAAATAAGAGAAAGCCACTATTGGAGAAAGGGAGTTTCGAATGACAAAACTAGCAACGATTTGCTATATCGATAATGGGAAAGAATTGTTATTACTAAAGCGCAATAAGAAGCCAAACGATGTACATGAAGGTAAATACATCGGAGTAGGTGGTAAAATTGAAGCGGGTGAATCTCCAGAAGAGTGTGCCATTCGTGAGATTTTTGAAGAAACAGGTTTGAAAGTTCATCAAATGGCGTTAAAAGGGATTATTACTTTTCCTGAATTTACTCCCGACCATGATTGGTACACGTATGTGTTTCGAGTAACAGAATTTTCCGGGGAATTAATCGACTCTCCTGAAGGAACTTTAGAGTGGGTTCCTTATGATCAAGTATTGACGAAGCCAACTTGGCAAGGTGATTTAATTTTTGTGAGTTGGCTATTAGAGAATCGTCCATTTTTCTCGGCTAAATTTATATATGAAAATGGTGAATACATTCGCCATCAAGTAGAATTTTATACAACGAATGAACAATAGAAAGTAGGAGGAAGTATGGTAACAACTTATGAAGCTGGTAACTATGATGTTATCGTAGTCGGTGCGGGTCACGCCGGAAGTGAAGCTGCACTAGCAAGTGCTCGTATGGGTGCTAAAACATTATTATTAACAATGAATTTAGAAATGGTGGCATTTATGCCTTGTAATCCGTCTGTTGGAGGCCCTGCAAAAGGAGTCGTTGTGCGTGAAATTGATGCGCTAGGCGGAGAAATGGGTAGAAATATTGATAAAACATATATTCAAATGCGTATGTTAAATACAGGGAAAGGCCCTGCAGTACGTGCGTTACGTGCGCAAGCAGATAAACATTTATATGCGCAAGAAATGAAAAAAACAATTGAACAACAAGAAAATCTTGATTTAAAACAAGGAATTGCGGAACGTTTAATTGTAGAAGACGGTGTTTGTAAAGGGGTTGTATCTCATACAGGGGCGATTTACCGTTCAAAAGCAGTTGTTTTAACAGCTGGAACATCTTCTCGTGGACAAATTATTATTGGAGAATTGAAATATTCTTCTGGGGCTAATAATTCTCAACCTTCGATTAAATTATCAGAGAACTTATTAGAATTAGGATTTGAATTAGCTCGTTTTAAAACAGGAACTCCTCCAAGAGTGAAGAGTTCTTCAATTGACTATAGCAAAACAGAAATCCAACCGGGAGATGAAACACCAAACTTATTTAGTTTCACTTCTAAAGATGAAGACTACCGTTATGATCAAATTCCATGTTGGTTGACGTATACAAATGAAGGAACTCATGAAAAAATTCGTGAGAACTTGCATCGTGCCCCAATGTTTACAGGAATTGTTGAAGGGGTAGGAGCTCGTTATTGTCCATCTATTGAAGATAAAATCGTTCGTTTTAGCGACAAACCTCGTCACCAAATTTTCCTAGAACCAGAAGGGGAAAATACGGAAGAAGTTTATATTCAAGGCTTATCGACTTCTCTACCAGAAGATGTTCAAATTCAAATGATTCATACGGTAGAAGGTTTGGAAAAAGCTGAAATGATGAGAACTGGTTATGCCATTGAGTATGATGTAGTGATTCCTCACCAATTAAAAAATACATTTGAAACAAAAATTGTTGAGAATTTATTTACAGCTGGACAAATGAACGGAACAAGTGGATATGAAGAAGCCGCCGGTCAAGGTCTTTATGCTGGGATTAATGCTGTTCGTAAAATCTGTGGTGAAGAACCATTTATTTTAGGTCGTAGTGATGCGTATATTGGAGTATTAGTAGATGATTTAGTTACAAAAGGAACGACAGAACCGTACCGTTTATTAACTTCTCGTGCGGAATATCGTTTATTATTACGTCATGACAATGCAGATTTACGTTTAACAGAGAAAGGTCGTGAACTAGGCTTAATTTCAGATGAACGTTATGCAGCATTCCAAGAAAAACAAGCAGCTATTCAAGCAGAAATTAAACGTATCCAATCAATCCGTTTGAAACCGACTGAACAATTGCAAGCATTCTTAGCTGAAAAAGAATCCGCAGAATTAAAAGACGGTATTTTATTAAGTGATTTATTAAAACGTCCAGAGTTATCTTATGATGATTTAATTGGCTTTGCAGAAGAAGAGGTAGCTGTTTCTCGTGAAGTAAAAGAACAAGTAGAAATTTCTGTAAAATATGAAGGTTATATTGCCAAAGCGATTGAAAAAGTAGAAAAATTAAAACGTATGGAAGCAAAACGTATTCCATCGAATATTGATTATGATGCCATTAATGGACTTGCGACAGAAGCTCGTCAGCGTTTGAAATTAATTCAACCAGAAACGATTGCGCAAGCAAGTCGTATTAGTGGGGTAAATCCTGCCGATGTATCGATTTTAATGGTGTATATCGAACAAGGAAAAATTGCGAAAGTTCAAGAATAGGAGGATTGTATGAAACCAGAAGAATTTTATCAAAGACTCCAAGAAGTTCATGGCATTACGTTAACAGAGGTACAAAAAGAACAATTTCATCAATATTTTCAATTATTGGTGGAATGGAATGAGAAGATGAATTTAACGGCAATTACTGATGAAGAAGGAGTGTATTTGAAACATTTCTATGATTCTTTAGCGTTAGGATTTCATCATGAGTTATCGAATCAAACATTGTGTGATGTCGGAGCTGGAGCAGGATTTCCAAGTATTCCATTAAAAATTGTATTTCCTGATTTAAAAGTGACAATTGTGGATTCGCTCAATAAACGAATTACATTTTTAAATACTTTAGTGGAAACGTTAGGACTAACAGATGTGCAATGCTTCCATGATCGTGCAGAAACTTTTGGACAAAATAAAAATTTCAGAGCATCTTATGATGTCGTAACAGCTAGGGCGGTAGCAAAATTAAGTGTATTGAGCGAATTTTGTATGCCATTAGTGAAGAAACAAGGATACTTTTTAGCATTGAAAGCTGCTTATACAGAAGTGGAGTTAGAAGAAGCAAAAAAAGCGATTGCCATTTTAGGTGGAAAAGTGGAAGGCGATGTGTCCTTTGATTTACCATATGAAGGTGGAAATCGTCATGTCGTCACTATCTTAAAAACAAAAGAAACGCCAAATAAATATCCTAGAAAACCTGGTATTCCGTTGAAGAAACCATTATAAGGAGAATTTTATGAATAAAAAGCTTATTGTAATGGTTGGAAGTTTTATTACATTGTTAGCAGCTTGTGGAGCAAACTCTTCGCCTACAAACTTTTCATCAAATCGTTCTTCAGCGACAACGCAAACAGCTGAAGCTACTACAGAAAGCACTACGACTGTTTCGAAGCCAAGTGATAAAGAGCTTTATCGTGATGTGTTAGATTATTTTGAAACGATTAGAGAAAAGGGGATGCAACTTTTAACGTCTCCGCTTGAACTGGCACCTGTCATTCAAGAATCGATGAATAAAAATCCAAATGAATTTTATATTGATTTTCGAGATTTAAATGAAGATGGAATTAATGAATTATTACTAGCTCGCAAAGGGAAAAGTGATGATCCTCAATATTATATGCATGCGGTATATTATTTAGAGGATGGGATAACACCTAAACTTGCTGTACAAGGATTTACAGGTTCGGGAGGAGCTAGACAAGGATTTAATGTATATCCAGAAGGAAAACTTTCAGAAGTAGGTTTTTCATCTGGAACAGGGAATGGGTCCATTTTTGTTTATCAACTAACGAAAGATTCCAAGCGAGAACTTATTGCTAAAAAGGAATTTGAACGATTAGAATTTGAGTTGGAAGATGTAGGATTGAATCAGAATGATATAATTGACTATCAAGATTTTAATTGGCAACCATTATTTAACTAAGAAAAAAGCGAAATGAAGCAGAACTTCATTTCGCTTTTTTATGCATTGAATCGATTCATGATGGAGTCGATATTTTTAATTAATACAGAAATGGATCCATCTGGATTGTTGATAAATTCCACCATTTCTTTGTTTTCGTAAATGTCGCTTGGAATTGTAATTTCAATCCCATTATCGAGTTTAAATTTCTGTTTGCTGTATTTCTTTTCATATTTTGGCACATTTGTAACTGGAATCTTTTCTGGAATTTTTTCAGTCGCAATGGCTTGGTAAGCTGCTTCTTTTGCGAGTGGTTTGTCTTTGAAGACTGTATCGAAAATAATTCCTGCATCAATCTCATCACTTTCTTCTAATTGTGTTAAGATGGCTTGTTGTGTCGTTGCAAGAGCCAAATAGTTTTCTTCATCATATTTTTTAGCAACATGAGTGACGGTCTTTTTAATTTCTTTGATTTGTTCCTGCGTACTTGTTGGAGGTATAATTTCTAAAAATTGCTCTGAGAAATACGGGATTTTTTTGCCTTCTACAATATATTTTCGTTCGATTAATTGATACTGTCCATTACTTGTATCGACAATGAATGCTTCAGATAATTTTTGAGAAGGATTTGGTAAAATCGCATGATTTTGCAGCACTGTATTTAATACTTGATCATCTTCATAATCTAAATAATGTGTATATTTAGAGCTATAGTCTAAACGTAAAATCGCAAAGAAGTTTCCGCCTTGATCATTAATGCCTGATGCGAATACATAATCAGCAGCAGGAATATCTTCTGCTGGTGCGATGATTTCATATAATTTATGAGCTAGTTGTTGTGTTTTTTCAATAAAAGGAATGCTGTCATCTGCTAAAAATCCAAGAAGTGGTTCTTCTGGAGGTAAGACGCCATGACGGGGATCGCTTTTTAATGTTTTTTCAATTATTTTTGTAAAATATTCTGTAATATAGGGATTCGATAAAGGTAATTCTTTTTGGGATAACAGTAAGTTTCCGCTATTTTTATCGAAGATGTGTAAATAAGCTTGGTGTAAAATCATAAGAACTCCTTAAAAATATTATTGATACAAACATACCACTTCTTTTTTTGTAAGTAAATGGAGTATACTAATTTTATTCTGAGAGATGGGAGGTTGAGAAGTGTTTGAAAGTAGATTGCATTCGCCTCTAGGAGAAGTTCGTTTAAGAAGTGACGGCGAGTCTTTAACAGGATTATGGTTTGTAGGGCAAGTCAATGATGCTAAGGAAATTAGTAATCTTGAGATAAAAAATGATTTGCCGATTTTTAGGCAAGTTGAAAGTTGGTTAGAAAGTTATTTTTCTGGAAAACAAACTTCGATAACGATTCCGTTACAGCCAAAAGGTACAAGCTTTCAGCAAAGAGTTTGGCAAATATTGCAAGAAATTCCTTATGGCGAAACGATGACTTATGGAGAAATTGCGCATAGAATCGCAAAAGAAAAAGGAGTCGAAACTTTTTCTGCTCAAGCAGTTGGACAAGCCGTTGGAAAAAATCCAATTAGCATTCTCATTCCCTGCCATCGAGTACTAGGGAAAAATGGAGCATTAACTGGATATGCGGGTGGAGTTCATAGAAAAGAAAAATTGTTACAGTTAGAAAGGGGAAAATAAATGGTATTAAAAGGAATTAAAATGGTATTAGCGGCATTTGGAGCTTTAGTAGTTGCGCAAGCAATAGGATTATCTTCTGCTTCCGTTGCTTCTATTATTGCGATATTGAGTGTAGTAGATACAAGAAAGTCTTCGATTGTAATAGCTTGGAAAAGAATTATTTCTATGTCCTTAGCTTTAACAATAGCAGTGTGCGTATTTTTGCTACTCGGACATTCGACCGTTAGTTTTGGAGTGTACTTATTAATTTTCATTCCATTAGCGTTCTTGTTTAAAGTAGAAGTAGGAATTGCCCCAAGTTCGGTATTAGCCATTCATGTTTGGTTAAGTAAGGAGATTACTCCAAGTTTATTACTTAATGAAGCATTAATTTTATTTATCGGAGCTGGAGTAGCGATTTTAGTAAACTGGTATATGCCGAGTTACCAACAAGAGATTGAAAAGAAACGAGAAGAAATTGAAGCAAAACTTCGTGAGATTTTGTGCTTAATGGCTTCATTTTTAAGAGAAGGCAACGGTACTAATGATGCAAAATTAATTTCAGAAGCGAAAGCAACCTTAACAGAAGCGCAAAAATTATTATATATCGAGAGTGAAAATCAATTATTTAGTCAATTTAATAAAGACTTGTGCTATTTTGAAATGCGTGCAGAACAATTACAATTATTGGAAGTTATGGCAAAAAATTTAAATGATTTCCATTGTCCTGCTAGAGAAGCTGATTTATTAGCAGAAATGTTTCATTCAACAGGAGAACAATTACATCTAACGAATACAGGTGTCTCTTTAATGGATGAGATTCAAGATTATATTGATGAATTTAGAAACTTAGACTTACCAAAAACGAGAGATGAATTTGAATACCGTGCAACATTATTCCAGTTGTTAAGGGATTTACAACGTTTTATTGATCTAAAAGTTTGTTATTTTAGAGATCATAAATAATCGTAAAAAAATATATCGAAAAAGTTACAAAATATCTTGCATTTCAAAAGAGTGCTTGCTATAATATCAAAGTGCATTTGTATGCACTGGAACAAAACGTGGGAGGAGAAATCTTCATCTCCATTTAAACCACGCGCGAAACAATCAAGGAGGTAATGTCTCGTGGCTAAAAAAGTTGTAAAACTAGTTAAATTACAAATTCCTGCAGGTAAAGCTACACCAGCTCCACCAGTAGGTCCAGCTTTAGGTCAAGCACAAGTTAACATCATGGGCTTCTGTAAAGAGTTCAACGCTCGTACAGCAGATCAAGCTGGTTTAATCATTCCGGTAGTGATTTCAGTATATGAAGACCGTTCATTCGACTTCATCTGTAAAACACCACCAGCAGCAGTATTATTAAAGAAAGCTGCTAAAGTTGAAAAAGGTTCAGGCGAACCAAACAAGAAAAAAGTTGCTACTGTAACTCGTGATCAAGTTAGAGAAATTGCTGAATTAAAAGCACCTGACTTAAATGCAGCAGATGTTGAAGCTGCAATGCGCATGGTCGAAGGTACAGCCCGTTCAATGGGATTTGTAGTAGAAGGCTAACAAACATGCAGCTTCCAAAAGTCCCTAACACGAGTGTTTCACTCATGGACTTTGTGGGAGGTAGAACCGTTAAAACCACACAATAGGAGGAAATTATACAATGGCAAAGAAAAGCAAAAAATATTTAGAAGCCGCTAAAAAAATCGATTCTTCAAAAGCTTACTCAGTTCAAGAAGCAATCGCATTAGCAAAAGAAACAGACTTCGCTAAATTTGATGCATCTGTAGAAGTTGCATATCGTTTAGGATTAGATCCAAAGAAAGCTGACCAACAATTACGTGGAGCAGTAGTTCTTCCAAACGGAACTGGTAAAACGCAACGTGTATTAGTATTCGCAAAAGGTGAAAAAGCTAAAGAAGCTGAAGCAGCTGGCGCAGACTACGTTGGTGATAGCGAATTAGCTCAAAAAATCCAAGGTGGATGGTTTGAGTTTGACGTTATCGTAGCTACACCTGACATGATGGGTGAAGTTGGTCGTTTAGGTCGTGTATTAGGACCTAAAGGTTTAATGCCAAACCCTAAAACAGGTACTGTTACAATGGACGTAACTAAAGCTGTTGAAGAAATCAAAGCTGGTAAAGTAACTTACCGTGTTGACAAAGCTGGTAACATCCACGTTCCAATCGGTAAAGTTTCATTCGAAAACGAAAAATTAGTAGAAAACTTTAAAACAATTCACGAAACATTATTACGTATCAAACCTGCTACAGTTAAAGGTCAATACGTACGTAACGTTTCTGTAACTACTACTTTTGGCCCTGGGGTTAAAGTAGACGTAGCTTCTCTATAATTTTAACAATAAGAAAAGAGTCGAGTTGTCTCGGCTCTTTTTTCTTTATAGAAAGGACTTCTTGAAATAGTAGCTGAAGACGGCAGCAGCCTCGCAAGGCGAGTCTCATGCCTAAAATTCGAGCCTAGGGTCTCGAATTTTCCAGCACTAGAATCTGAAAAACCAGATTCTAGTACTGCAGCTACTATGGGAAGTCCTTTCTATTTTTTTGATTTAAGGGGAGAACATAATAATTGCAGAAGGGAAAAAATCATAATAACGAAATTATGTTTTAAAAAAGTCTTATATTTTATAAAAAACTATTTCAATGTTAGCGCTTTTATGTTAAAATAAATTTACAAGGAGGTGGGATAATGACAGAAATAACTAGATTAGATACTGAGAAAAATAATGAACGTACTACTGATATAGACATTTTATCTACAGAGGGCATTCTTCAAAAAATTAATGCGGAAGACCAGAGTGTAGCAAAAGTGGTTGAAAAATGTATACCTCAAATTTCAAATTTAGTAGATAAAATAGTAGAGCGGATTCGGATTGGTGGACGTTTGTTTTATATTGGTGCAGGTACTTCTGGACGACTTGGTATTTTAGACGCTGCAGAATGTCCCCCTACATATGGCGTAGATAATAACTTAGTAATTGGTGTTATAGCAGGTGGTAATGATGCGATGTTTGTTGCACAAGAAGGCGCAGAGGATTCAATGGACTTGCCTGTAATTGATTTATCTTCATATCATTTTTGTGAAAAGGACGTATTAATAGGATTAGCAGCAAGTGGTAGGACGCCTTATGTAATTGGAGGTCTAAAATTTGGACAACAAGTAGGAGCTTTAACTGCAGCTATTTCATGTGTTACAAATGCAGAAATTTCAAAATATGCAGAGTACTCAATTGAAGCTGTAACAGGAGCTGAAGCTATCATGGGATCTACTAGAATGAAAGCAGGAACTGCTCAAAAATTAATTTTGAATATGATTTCTACTAGTGTAATGATAAAACTTGGAAAAGTATATAAAAATTATATGGTAGATTTAAAACCAACTAATCAAAAGTTGGTGATAAGATCAAAAAATATGATTAGAACCCTTACAGGAGTTTCCCAAGAAAAGGCAGATTTACTGTATGAAGAAAGTGGACATAATGTGAAAAAAGCACTAATCATGGAAATTATGAATGTAGATAGAAATTCCGCTGAGGATGCTTTAGAAAGAGGTAATGGGCATATTAAGCGTGCTATTCAGATTTTAGGAGGTGAAATTTGATGCAGGATATGGAATTGATTGTTTTTGAGATTATTAGTAATGGTGGGAATGCAAAAGCATTAGTCTATGAAGCGATTGAGGCTTCTGAAAATGGAAAATTTACGGAAGCGAGAGAGCTTCTAAATGAGGCGGATACTTTTTTAAATAAAGCTCATCAAGTACAAACAGATTTAATTCAAAAAGAAGCGGCTGGAGAAAGAAATGAAGTTACAGTTCTATTTGTTCATGCGCAAGATCATTTGATGACTTCAATTGAAGTTAGAACATTAGCGGAAAATATCATTCGAATGAATGAGAGACTATGGAAGTTGGAGAATAGAGAGTAGGAATAACAATGGCTAGATTTAGAAAATGGACTGTAAAAAATATGGAACAGAATAAAAAATACAAAACCTCTTTGGGGATTACTGATTATGATATTCCTATGTTTGGTTATAAAAGTATTACCTTAATTTTTGTTTCAATTATCCTATCAATGTTTTTGATTCCAGCTTTTTGCAATTTAATTCATATTGATTTTAAATGGCCATTTATTATTGTGGGTAGCCTTATTGCGGGATTTACAGTATCTTTTTCTCAGTTTTTTATAAATTCTAAAATAGGTATCACAAAATCATTTTGGTTGATAGGTTTAATTTGGTCCGTCCTTATTGGGATTATCTATTACTTTATTGTTATGACCGGAGTAATTTTATAAAGAAGTGGAGGTGAAATTATGAAAATATTATTAGTTTGTTCAGGAGGCATGTCAAGTGCTATAGTTGCCAAAGCATTACATGATGCTGGTGTAAAAGAAGGTTTGGAATTAGTTGTAGATGAATGTGGTACACAAGCTTTTGCTGAAAAAGTAAAAGAAGACTATAACATTTCACTTGTAGCACCGCAAATTAGACATCGCTATGATGTATTGAAAGCTAGTGCAGATGAAGCAGGAGTTCCTTGTTTGTTAATAAAACCTCAAGGCTACACTCCTCTAGGAGGACCAAAATTACTTCAACAAATTAAAGAAGAATTGGAAATAAAATAGGAAAGTGGGGATATTTATGTTTGATAAAATAACAGAGTTTATGGATACAAAGCTATCGACACCGATGGCAAAATTAGCCGAGCAGCGTCATTTAAGAGCAGTTCGTGATGGTATTATTGCAACATTACCAATTATTATTGTTGCTTCTATGTTTTTAGTAATCGCATTTTTACCAAATTCTTTACCAAAAGATTGGGGAATTACACAATTTATTCAAGCGAATCAAGCAAAAATTTTATTACCATATCGTGTTTCAATGTATATTATGACGCTATATGCAGTTTTTGGTATAGGTTTTTCTTTATCATCTTCATACGATTTAGATGGTTTATCAGGAGGGATTTTAGCTGAACTTGCTTATTTATTAACAATTGTTCCTAAAGTTGTCCCAGCAGCTTCTGCAGAACTAAAAACTTTAGCAGAAACTAGTGAGCCATTAAAAAATTATTTATCTTCATTACCTTCAGGTTTTGTTTTACCGATGGCGAATTTAGGTTCAGCAGGTATGTTTATTGGTATTTTATCAGCCTTTTTAGCAGTAGAAATTTATCGTTTTACTCAAAAGAGTGGATTCAAAATTTCAATGCCACCGCAAGTACCAGCTTCAGTTGCTAGATCTTTTGAATCGTTAACACCTACAGTTATTGTATTATTATTAGTTTCTACAGTTACGATGTTTATTGGTATTGATGTTCATAAAATTGTAGGGGGAATTGTTGCACCTTTAGTACAAGCAACAGATTCTATTTTTTCAGTAGTCATTATTATTTTCTTAACACAGTTCTTCTGGTCATTTGGTATTCATGGTTGGTCAATTGTAGGCTCTTTAGCAAGACCATTATGGTTAGTATTATTAGATGAAAATACAGCAGCTTTCGCTAGTGGAAATCCTATTCCGAATATTGCTGCAGAACCATTTTATCAATGGTTTGTAATGATTGGTGGATCAGGTGCTACTATTGGTTTAGCTATTTTATTAGTTTGGCGTTCAAAATCTGCTTATGGTAAATCTCTTGGTAAAACAGCTTTCATTCCAGCTGTTTGTAATATTAATGAACCATTAATTTTTGGTACACCTATTGTTTTAAATCCTCAATTAATTATTCCGTTTATTTTGGCTCCTCTAGTAAATAGTGTAGTTGCTTGGGTTGCAATGTCTACAGGTTTAGTAAGTCGAGTTGTTGCTAGTGCTCCGTGGACACTTCCTGGACCAATTGGTGCATTTTTAGCAACAGGAAGCGATTGGAGAGCGCTTGTATTAAATGTTGTATTAATTGTGCTATCAATTTTAATTTATTATCCATTCTTTGTAATGTATGACAACTCATTATTAGCTCAAGAACAAGAGCAATAAGAATGTATCTTTTAGCCCTGTTCATGTAGCAGGGCTTTTTACTATTATATTTTAAGGAGTAAGTGAATGAAAAGATTAGGACTATCGATTTATCCTGAGAAAAGTACTTTAGAAGAAATTAAAAGTTATCTTAAGGATGCTAGTGAATTAGGTTTTTCTAGAGTGTTTTCTTGTTTGTTATCTGTAAATAAACCAGCAAAAGAAATAAAAAAGGAATTTACTGAAATTAATACTTATGCACATGAGTTAAATTACGAAGTTATTGTGGATGTGTCTCCAAGAGTGTTCGGAGAATTAAATATATCTTATAAAGATTTATCTTTTTTTAAAGAAATTGGAGCGGATGGAATTCGCTTAGATGCGGGATTTTCGGGTTTAGAAGAATCTATTATGACGTATAATACTGAAGGTTTAATTGTTGAAATTAATATGAGTAATAATGTACATACAATAGATACAATAATGGATTATAGACCGAACAAGTACAAGTTATATGGATGTCATAATTTTTATCCGCATCGTTTTTCTGGATTGAATTTAGATTTTTATAAGGAATGTACACAAAGGTTTAATAAATATGGCTTAAATACCGCAGCGTTTGTGACTTCGCAAGGTAAAAGGGCTTTTGGTCCATGGCCAACAACAGAGGGGTTACCAACATTAGAAATTCATCGCAATTTACCATTAGATGTTCAAGTGAAACATCATATTGCAATGGAATTAGTAGATGATATTTTAATTTCTAATTGTTACCCAACTAAAGACGAATTAGAAAGTCTAAAAGGATTGGATTTGAATCTTGTAACATTTAATGTGGAACTAGTTAAAGATATTCCTGAAATTGAAAAGAAAATTGTTTTAGAAGAGTTTCATTTTAATAGAGGAGATCAAAATGATTATTTCATTCGTTCAACTCAAAGTAGGGTAAAATATAAAGGACATAATTTTCAAGTTTTTAATACTCCTAGTGTTATTAAGAGAGGAGATATTATTATTGAAAGTAGTGAATATGGACATTACGCAGGTGAATTACAAATTGCTTTGAAAGATATGGAAAATTCTGGAAAATCGAATGTAGTTGGTAAAGTTGTTGATGTTGAACATTTTATATTAGATGAACTTAAACCGTGGCAGAAATTTAAATTTAGATTATGATAAGTAGGTTGAAGATGTCATGAAAATATTATGGGGTGGAGCAACTGCTGCTAGTCAATATGAAGGTGGGTTTGAAGAAAAAAAAGGATTAGATACACAAGATTGTAGACCTTATTTGCCACGTACTTCTAATGCTACAGAGGAAACTAGATTATTGACAAAAGAAAAAATAGAAGAAGCTAAGAAAACGAATTCTAATCAATATTATCCGTTTAGAAATGGTACAAAAGGATATGAACATTTAGAAGAAGATATTGAATATTTAGAGGAATTAGGGCTAGATATCTATAGATTTTCAATAAGCTGGGCTCGATTGTTTCCGAATGGTATAGATGAGGCCCCTTCTCCTGAAGGAGTTGCTTATTATGATAAAGTATTTGAGTTATTAGTTAAAAAGAAAATAAAGATTTTTTTAACGTTGAATCATTATGCTTTACCTATAAATTTAGTGGAATGTTATGGTGGTTGGAAAGGGAGAGAATGTATCAAATATTTTCTTCGTTTTGTACACTTTGTTTTTGAAAGATGGGGAGAGTTGGTTGATTATTGGCTACCGTTTAATGAAATAAATGCAGGATATTTTAGTCCATTTAATGGAGTAGGTTTGTTAAAAGGAGAAGATGGGTATAATTTATCAGAAGTTTTTCAAGCTTTACATCATCAATTTGTAGCGAGTGCGAAAACGATTCGTTTAGCCAAACAAATGAAGTTAAAAGGGAAATTTGGCTCAATGATTGCTTGTTTTTGTTATTATCCTCTAACAAGTAATCCAGAAGATAATCTAAAATTATTATTTGAAGAACAAATGAATCAATGGTATTGTATGGATGTTTTATCAAAAGGAGAATATCCATATTATTCATCAAAGTTTTTTGAATCTAAGAATATTACATTAAATATTACGGATGAAGATAAAAAAGTATTAAAAGAAAATACTTGTGATTTTGTTTCTATATCGTTTTATACTTCGTCTGTCATTACTGTTGATGAAGCGGAAAAAACAGCAGGAAATTTAGTGGTATCTACAAAGAATCCATATTTAAAAGCTAGTGAATGGGGATGGCAAATAGATCCAGTTGGATTAAGAACGTCATTGCATCGAGTATATGAAAGATATGGAAAACCTGTTATAGTATCAGAAAATGGATTAGGTGCAAGAGATGTATTAACAGAAGAGTATAAGATTCATGATTCTTATCGAATTGATTATATGAAAGCCTACTATGAACAAGCACAATTAGCCTTGTTAGATGGAGTTCCTCTCGAAGCTTTTATCGCTTGGGGAATTATCGATATTGTTTCTGCAGGTAGTTGTGAGATGGATAAACGTTATGGCGTAATCTATGTAGATGCAGATAATTATGGTAACGGTAGTTATAAAAGATATAAAAAAGATAGTTTTTATTGGTACAAGGAATTTATTCAAAGGCATAAAGCTGGGGGAATCAATTAAATGAGAAGATATTTTAGAATAGAGTAATCAGATATAAAGAGAGAATGTAGAATGAGTGTATTATATAAAATTAAAAGTTCAATAAATGCTTTTACAGATACAGAATATGTGATAGCAGATTTTATTTTAAAAAACAGACAATTAGTATTGGATTCTAATGCAAAAGAGTTAGGAGATGTTACAAAGACTTCTGCATCTGCTTGGGTTAGATTTGCTAAAAAAATGGGGTATAAAGGGTTGCCTGCATTTAAAGTAGAGTTGGCTAAAGAAACTGAAGTAGCTATTGTTGAAGATGAAATTGAAACTTTTTTAAATCCTAATGATTCTTTACAACTATTATTGAAAAAAACTGAAAACATGGTAACTCAAAATATAAAAGAGACTTTTAATTTGATAGATTATCATGAATTAGAAAAAGCGATAGAAGCAATTAATAACGCTAAAACAATTTATTTATTAGGTGTTGGGGGTAGTAGTGTTGTTTGTTTGGATTTTTATCATAAAATGACTAGAATCCATCAAAATGTTATATATGATAGAGATCTACATACATTAATGGCACGTATCGCCCAACTAGAAAAAGATGATGTGGTGATTGTTGTTAGTTATAGTGGAGAAACTGAATCAGTTAATACTGTCGTTAAGAATGCAAAGAAAATTGGTGCGAAAATTATAGGGGTAACCAAATTTAATTTAAAATCCACACTTTCGAATTTGTCAGACATTAAACTTTTTGTTCCTATTGAAGAAAAGGAAATTCGATTAGGTTCAATTACTTCTAGAAATAGTCTCTTGATTATTACGGACTTACTGTATTATGGTATTGCAAAAATTGATTTTAATTCCACAAAAGATTTGCTTGTTCGAACTCGTAATTTCATTAAGGGGGAATTATAGTGTTGGCAGTTGGGTTGATGTCTGGCACTTCGTTAGATGGTGTTGATGTAGTTCTTTGTGATATTACTGGTAAAGATGAAGATACTCAGGTGAAACAATTGAACTTTAAAACATATGAAATCCCTGAATATTTAAGAGATAAAATAAGAAAATGTTGTAGTAGAGAATTGGTTCCTGTAGAGTTAATTTGTTCCCTAAATTTTGAATTAGGGCAGTTATTTGCAGAAGCGGTAAAAAAATTATGTAAAGAATCTTCTGTGAATTTAGAGGACATAGCTTTTATAGCTAGTCATGGACAGACGATATTTCATATCCCAAAAGCATTTTCTGATTATATCCCAAGTACATTACAAATTGGAGAGGCTGCTATTATTGCTAATGAATGTAGATCTACAGTAATTTCAAATTTTAGAGTAATGGATATGGCTGTTGGGGGAGAAGGTGCTCCTCTAGTGCCTTATAGTGAGTATGTATTATATGCAGATGAAAGTCAGGCAGTTGCATTACAAAATATAGGTGGAATTGGAAATGTTACATTTCTTCCTAAAAAAGGAGATTTTTCTAAAGTAATTGCATTTGATACTGGACCAGGGAATATGATGATTGATGCTGCAGTGCAAAAGTTATATGGAGAAAAGTTTGATAAAAATGGTGAGTATGCAAGTAAGGGGAAATTAATATCTCCATTGGCTGAGGAGTTGAAAAAACATCCCTATTTTGCATTAGATATCCCTAAGACGACCGGAAGAGAGCTTTTTGGAGAGCATTACACATATGCGCTTTTAGAAAAATATAAAGATTATAATAAGAATGATATTATTTTTACACTAACATGGTTTACAGCTTATTCCATTGCTTTTCATTATAAAAAATATTTTATTCATAAGTATAATTTGGAAAAATGTATCATTGCTGGTGGAGGAGCTTATAATGAGTGCCTTATAAGTTTATTAAAAAGAGAATTGCCAGAAATGGAGATATTGGTTCAAGAAGATTTAGGGTATTCTTCAGAGGCGAAGGAAGCGATAGCTTTTGTAATGTTAGGTAATCAAACTTATCATATGAGACCTTCAAATGTACCTTCTGCAACAGGAGCAAGTAAAAGTGTGATTTTAGGGCAGATAACCTATCCAACTATATAAAACAAATAAACCTATTGTAGACCAACTGCAATAGGTTTATTTTTTAGAAGTAGAAGACACTCTCGTTTGCTGGGCGAGAAGGAATAATTGTTAAAGTCTTATTGTGTGATTCGATTTCATTCAAAATACTATTTAATACATGGGGATTGTTTTTAATAACACTACCTTCAAAAGCAACAGTAATATTATTTTCTTGATTACAAGATAATAAAGCTTTAGCAATATCTTTTCCTGCTTGTTGAGCGATAGACGCTAGAAAAATATTATTGCTGTAATCTAAGTATAAAGTTGCCAATTTTGCTACTTCTGTTTTAGGGCTGTTATATACCGTGTTTATAATCGATTGACGATTTGGGAAAATTTGTTGAATAGTAGGTAGTAAATCAAGAAAGTCTAGAGGACTTTCGTTATAATCTAAGAAGTTTACGTATGTTCTTAGAATTTGTTTTCCAATCCAATATCCACTTCCTTCATCACCAATTATGTGTCCCCAACCACCTTTTTGAATAAATTGTTCATTTTTTCTGCATAAAAGTGAAGAACCAGTTCCTGCTATAAAAAGATTACCATCTTTATTTTTAAAAGTAGCAATATGACTCATTTTTAAATCTGATTCAATTGAAAAGTTACACTGTATTTTTTCTTTGAATGCTGATGTTAGTTCTGGAATGAGTGTACTAGCTCCCGCCATCCCAATACTAATATGGCTAATATTTGAATAGTTTAATTTGTTTTTTAAAAGTAATTTTTCGATTACTTGATTAACATTGTTAACTGCTACATCAAAATTAACAATAGGATTTCCCATTTCTCCTTTAACGCTGTCAATAGCTTGTTTTTCTTTATATAAAATCCCAATTGTTTTTGTGCCTCCTGCATCAATTCCTATTTTCATGAAAAGACCTCCTTTTGGTTAATATCGTAAAGTAAAAACATAAGAAATTCAATGATAAGAATTACTTTCTTTTAAATTTTTATTAAATAAAGATATGCTAAATTCTCATGCATTCTCATTGCCAATAAAGAACGTGCGTGTATATAATGACAATGCGAAATAGTATGAAAGAAGGTGTGGAGATGTTTCGAGATGCGACGGGTATGGCGCAAGCGGTTCGGGATAAGCAAGTGAGTCCGTTGGAATTAGTGCTAGAAACAATTGAAAAAGCAGAACGATTGAATCCTAGTTTAAATGCGATTGTTTCAACACGTTATGAAGAAGCGATAGAAGAAGCGAAGAAGTTACAAGTGAGTAATCAACCTTTTGCGGGAATTCCTTTGTTTTTAAAAGACTTAGGGCAAGAGAAAAAAGGAACGCCTTGTACTTATGGGTCTCGTTTATTTAAAGATTATATTTGTCAGGAGACAAGTCATTTTGTAAAGCGTCTAGAAGAATTGGGGTTTATTATATTAGGAAGAACGAATACGCCTGAGTTTGGGTATAAAATGGTGAGTGATGCTCAGTTACATGGGCCTGTTCGTCATTTTTTAGATGAAACCGTAAATGCAGGGGGCTCTAGTGGAGGTGCTGCTGCGATTGTTGCTGCAGGGATTTCTCCTTTAGCTGCTGCAAGTGATGGGGGAGGTTCGATTCGTGTGCCTGCTAGTCATAATGGGTTGATTGGGTTGAAGCCGACTCGTGGGCGTGTTCCGGTGGGACCCGGTTCTTATCGTGGGTGGAATGGAGCGACTGTTCAATTTGGTTTGACGAAGACGGTGAGAGATACTCGGAATTTGTTGTGGCATTTGCAAACGTGTCAATTAGAAAGTCCATTTCCATTCCCTTTATTGCAAAAAGAACATTTATTTTCTCCTAAATTCAATCGTCCGTTGAAAGTGGGGATGTTATTAAAGCATCCAATTGGTGGAAAAGTTTCTAGTGAAGTGGAACAAGTTGTTCGTCAAATGGTGCAGAAGTTTACATTAGACGGACATGAAGTGAGTGAAATAACAGAAGATCCGATTAATGGAGTTGAACTTCAAAAAGGATTTTATCTCATTAGTGGGGCGGAGACTGTTGTGATGTTTCAAAGGATGGAGAAACAATTGCAACGTCCAATGTCTCGATCCGATATGGAATTGATGACATGGGTGATGTATCAAAGTGGCTTAATGGTGACAGGGGCTGATTATGCACGAGTTGCGGGTGATTGGGATCGTTATGCGGAAGCGATGATGCGACTTCATGATACGTATGATGTGTTATTATTGCCTACGGTTGCTCATACTGCACCGAAACAAGATGCGTATTCTCTGGATCCTGACTTAATCAAGAAGATGGAACATATTCATGAGTTATCGCACGATGAACGTCAAGATGTTGTATGGAAGATGTTTGAGTCGAGTGTGGAAGATACTCCGTTTACACAGCGTATGAATATTACAGGTCAACCAGCGATTAGTCTTCCTGTTGGTTGTTCAAGTGAAGGGATGCCGATTGGAGTACAATTGGTGGCTGCAAAAGGTAGAGAAGATTTATTGCTAGCAATTGCTGAACAGTGGGAACAAGATGAGTTGTGGAAGATTTGATAAAGTTGAAAAAATTTCCAGTATAAAGTCAGAAAAGTGTTACAATAGAAATATGTGTGGTTAAGGAAGGTGTTAAAAATTGAAGACAATAGACGCATTGTTTGAACCTTTTACATTGAAGGGAAACATTGTATTAGACAATCGTTTTGTATTATCACCAATGGTGACCAATTCTTCGACAGAAGAAGGGCATATTACACAAGATGATTTGTTATATGCAAAGAGACGTGCAGGTTCTGCTGCTTTACAAATTACAGGGGCAGCATATGTCAATAAACAAGGGCAGTTATTTGAATTTGGATTTAGTGCGATGGATGAGTCGGCTATTCCAGGGTTGAAAAAATTAGCTCAGGAAATGAAATCTCAAGGAGCAACGGCTATTTTACAATTAACCCATGCAGGACGGTTTGCTAGTCATGCGTTAAATCGAGATAAAACGGTTGTAGGTCCTAGTGCAATGATATTACAATCGCCATTTCCGCATGAAGTGCATGAGATGACAATTGAAGAAATTCATCAAGTAATTGAAGATTATCGTCGTGCAACGAAGATTGCGATTGAAGCAGGTTTTGATGGAGTAGAAATTTCTTCTGCTCAACGATTATTAATTCAAACATTCTTCTCTACTTTTTCAAATGAGAGAACAGATGAATATGGATCACAATCGTTAGAAAATCGTTCTCGTATTGGAATTGAAGTGTTGAAAGTGGTGCAAGAAACGATTCAACAATATGCTGGAGAACAGTTTATATTAGGATTTAGAGCGACTCCGGAAGAAACTAGAGGGAATCAGATTGGCTATAGTATTGATGAGTTTTTAGAATTTTTCCATCAAGCTCTAACTATTGCTTCGATTGATTATTTAGCGATTGCCAGTTGGGGACATGATGTATTTCGAAATAAAATTCGAGCAAAAGGTCCTCATCAAGGCGAATTAGTGAATGCAGTGATTTATAAAGCGTTAAAAGGAAAAGTAGCAGTCATTGCTTCTGGGGGTATTAATAGTCAAGAAAAAGCGTTAGAAGCGTTAGAACATGCCGACCTTGTTGGGTTATCGACTCCATTTATTACAGACCCTGAATTTGCACGGAAAATTAAAGAAGGTAAATCGGAAGACATTCAATTGTCGATTAAACCGGAGAATTTAGAAGAATTAGCGATTCCTCAAGCTGCGTTTAAAGATATTGTGCCATTAATGGATTTTGGAGAGTCGCTTCATAAAGATGCTAGAGATTTCTTTAGAAGTTTAGAAGTGAACTATAAGGAGAGAGCTGTCGATGAAAATTAGTGTACTGGATTATGGCGTAGTTGATTTTGGAAAGACAAATGAAGAAGCCATTCAAGAAACAATTCAACTAGCTAAAATTGCAGAAGAATTAGGCTATGCACGTTTTTGGGTGGCAGAGCACCATGAAGTAAATGCTCTATCGATTAGTGCGCCTGAAGTAGTGATTCCAGCGATTGCTTCTCAAACAAAGAACATTCACGTTGGTTCAGGTGGCGTTATGGGCTTGCATTACGCTCCGTATAAGGTAGCTGAAGTGATGCGCTCATTAGCAGTGCTATTTCCAGGAAGAATCGATATTGGATTAGGAAATTCAATTGGAACAAAATCTGTTTCAACGGCTTTGAAAAGTCATTATACGAAACCACAGTTTGGTGAATGGATAGCTGATTTACAAGAAATGATTCGCTCTAATGCTGCGGTTCCTTATACAAAGAAAGTTCCAGAACAATTTTTATTAGGAATGGGTGGAGAATCTGTTCATATTGCTGCGAAAAATGGCTTAGGATTCGTTTATGGAATTTTCCCGTATATTCCACAAGAGCCTCTTGTATTAGCAAAAGAATTATCGACGGCTTACCGTAAAGAGTTTAAATCGGTCAATGGGACAGCATCTCGCTTTATTTTAGCGGTTTTTGTAGTCATTGCAGATACTGAAGAAAAAGCTGAAGAAATGGCTCAATCATTAGACTTATGGATGTTAGGGAAACAAGATTTTAGTGAATTTGAAACATTCCCAACTAAAAAAGATGTTGAAACAAGAAAAGTAACTCCAGCAGAAAGGAAAACAATCGAAGACAATCGTCAACGGTTAATTGTTGGAGATTCACGGGCAGTAAAAGAACAACTGGATGCGTTATGCCAGGTTTGTAATCCGGATGAATTATTAATGATTCCACTAGTTGGTGGATTTGAAAATCGTAAACGTGCGTTAGAATTACTAGCGCAGTTGTATCAGTAGAAAGGAAGAATACAATGAGAAAATTTGCAAATTTTTTATGGATTGATAAAGAAGGAGACCGTTATACAATTCGTATGACGCCAGAATTACAAGATGATGTGGGTACAATTGGTTTTGTTCAATTTAGCCAAGATGAAGTGTTAGAAGCAGAAGAAGAAATCGTTAGTATTGAAGCTTCAAAAACAGTAATGTCTATTGTGACTCCAATTGGAGGAAAAGTAGTGGAATATAATAAAGCTGCAGTAGATGAACCAACATTATTAAACTCTGAAAAAACAGAAGAACATTGGTTAGTTGTATTAACAGATGTCGATGAAGCGCAATTTTTGGCATTAGAAGATGAATAAAGACACGCAAATTTATCGATTACAGCAAATGATTGCTTTTTTGACGGAAGAAAAAGGGGAAGCTATTCCAGATTTGTCTCAAAAATCAGAACCAGAATTAGAAGAAATATGGCGTGGACTCGTTAATGTTCGACCTGCTGGTGATGTGGATCCTCATTATTTAGAACTGGAAGAGGCTTATTTAAAGCAATATCATACGGGTGCGATAGTTGGAATGGAAAGTTGCCAAGATACAAATGAAGAGAGAATTAATTTATATCATGGAGACTTATGCCATTTAGAAGTGGATGCAATTGTAAATGCAGCGAATAGTGATTTGTTAGGATGTTTTATTCCAAATCATCGTTGTATTGATAATGCAATTCATACGTTTGCAGGAGTCAAGTTAAGAGAATGTTGTCATCAAATCCAACTTGTTCAAGGAAAAAAAGAACCGGTAGGATCTGTGAAGGTGACACCAAGTTTTCATTTGCCGTGTGAGTATGTATTTCATACAGTGGGTCCTTTTATTCCACCTGGAAAGCCAGTTACGGCCATTCGAAAACAATTATTAGAGAAATGTTATATTAGTTGCTTGAAGAAAGCAGAAGAAATGAAGTTAGAAAGTCTTGCTTTTTGTGGGATTTCAACGGGTCAATTTGGGTTTCCAGTAGAAGAGGCTGCTTCAATTGCAGTTTCGGTTGTAAAAGACTGGTCTAAGCAACATACTTTCCCAGAAACAATTATTTTATCGACTTATACAAATGAAGAACAAATGGCCTATGGGAAATTATTACAATTATAAAATAGAAGGGAGGAGAAACAGTGGAGTGGATTACACCGATACAAGAGATGGAAAGTCAAGCACAACAATTAAAAAGTTTATTTGAAGAAGCAGATGCGATTGTTGTAGGAATTGGTGCAGGAATGTCTGCTGCAGATGGGTTCACTTATATTGGGGAACGTTTTGAGTCAGCTTTTCCAGATTTTATAGAAAAATATCAATTATTAGACATGTTACAAGCAAGTTTATTTCAATTTGCAAGTTGGGAAGAGTACTGGTCTTTTCAAAGTCGTTTTATTGCATTGAATTACTTAGATCAACCAGTGGGATCAGCTTATGTAGAGTTGAAAGAAATGCTTGAAACAAAACCTTATCATATTATTACAACGAATGCTGATAATGCCTTTGAAGTAGCAGGATTTGATATGAAAAAAGTATTCCATATTCAAGGAGAATATGGATTGTTACAATGTAGTCAACATTGTCATCCGCAAACTTATCGAAAAGATGAATTGATTCGAGAGATGATTGCTCAGCAAAAAGATATGAAAGTTCCTTATGAATTAATACCATTTTGTCCAGAATGTGGAGCGCCATTAGAGATTAATAAGCGTAATGCAGAAAAAGGTATGGTGGAGTCTGCAGATTTCTTTGAACAAAAAGCACGTTATGATGCCTTTTTGAAACAATATGAAACTGGGAAAGTCGTCTATTTAGAAATTGGAATTGGATTTACAACACCACAATTTATTAAAACGCCATTCCAAAAGAAAGTGACAGAAAATCCAAATGCAGTTTATGTGAGTATGAATCATAAACATTATCGAGTGCCTTTAGCCATTCGAAATCGCACCCTACTATTATCAGAGAATATTGCAACATTAATACACGAAACACATCAATTATTAAAGGAAGAAGGAAAGTTTTATGTATTTGATTGAACCAATTAGAAATGGAAAGTATGTTACAGACGGAGCAGTAGCTCTTGCAATGCAAGTGTATGTGCAACAAAATGTATTTTTAGATGATGATATTTTATTCCCTTATTACTGTGATCCAAAAGTGGAAATTGGTAAATTCCAAAATACAGTTGCAGAAGTGAATGAACAATATTTAAAAGAAAATAATATTCAAGTCGTTAGAAGAGATACGGGTGGTGGTGCCGTATATGTAGATTCAGGTGCTGTAAATGTTTGTTATTTAATTCAAGATAATGGAGTGTTTGGAGATTTTGAAAGAACATATGCTCCTGCAATTAAAGCTCTTCATGAATTAGGGGCGACAGGAGTAGAAAAAACGGGTCGAAATGACTTAACGATTGATGGGAAGAAAGTTTCTGGAGCTGCGATGACGATTAGTAATGGTCGTGTTTATGGAGGTTATTCTTTACTATTAGATGTGGATTATGATGCAATGGAAAAAGTTTTGAATCCAAACAAAAAGAAATTACAATCAAAAGGGATTCAATCTACAAGAGCAAGAGTAGGTTCAATTCGTCCGAATTTAGCACCAGAATATCAAGATATTACGATTGATGAGTTTAAAAACTTAATGACTTGTAAGTTGTTAGGAATTGATTCCATTGATGAAGCCAAACGTTATGTATTAACGGAAGAAGACTGGAAAGCTATTGATGAATTGACAGCTAAAAAGTATAAAAATTGGGACTGGAATTATGGAGAATCTCCACAATATAGTGACTACCGTGATGGAAGATTTAAAGCAGGAACAATTCAAGTATACTTAGAAGTAGAACAAGGAAGAATTACAAAATGTAGTATTCGTGGAGATTTCTTCTCTAAACGAGAAATTCAAGATGTAGAAACTCAATTGATTGGCGTTCGTATGGTAGAAGAAGATATTAAAGCTGTATTAGATACATTTGAGTTAACAGAATATTTTGGAGCAGTCACTTCTGAAGAGTTAACAAAACTCATTTTAGGAGAGTAAGCAAAAAATATTCAAAAATACAAAAAAATAGTTGACAAGTACTTTTTGTTCCTGTAAACTATTTTCTAGTTGAATGCGACCGAAGACAGTAGGAGGCTTTAGCCTTAATATCCTACCGAGGGAGAACAAGTTGATCTTATTTCTCTATGTCTTTGTGGGCATAGAGTTTTTTTATGCCCTACCTAAAATTCAGGAGGTGAAACACGAAGATGAGTGAAGCAATTATTGCTAAAAAAGCGCAACAAGTTTCTGAAGTTGCTGAACAATTCAAAAACGCAACATCTGTTGTAGTTGTGGATTATTTAGGAATTACAGTAGAACAAGCAACAAACTTACGTACAGAATTACGTAACGCAGGTGTACAATTTGCAGTTGTAAAAAACAGCATCTTATCACGTGCAGCTAAAGAAGCTGGTTTAGAAGGAATGGATGACATTTTCAAAGGACCATCAGCTGTAGCTTTCAGTAACGATGACGTAGTAGCTCCTGCTAAAATCTTAGCTGACTTTGCTAAAAAAGTTGAAGCTTTAGAAATTAAAGCAGGTGTAATCGAAGGTAAAGTTTCTTCTAAAGAAGAAATCGAAGCTCTTGCAAAATTACCAAACCGCGAAGGCTTACTATCAATGCTATTATCAGTATTACAAGCACCAGTTCGCAACACTGCATTGGTATTCAAAGCCGTTGCAGATCAAAAAGATGGCGCAGCTGCTTAAAGCTAGCTAGCTAATCAAAAAATAATAAAAATTAATTAACCAAAATGGAGGAATTTTAAAATGGCATTAAACATTGAACAAATCATTGCTGACATTAAAGAAGCAACTGTATTAGAATTAAACGACTTAGTAAAAGCAATCGAAGAAGAATTTGGCGTAACAGCAGCAGCTCCTGTAGCTGTAGTAGCTGGTGGCGCTGGTGAAGCTGCTGAAGAAAAATCAGACTTCGATGTAGAATTAACATCTGCAGGCGACAACAAAATTAAAGTAATTAAAGTTGTTCGTGAAGCTACTGGTTTAGGATTAAAAGAAGCTAAAGCTTTAGTTGATGGCGCTCCTGGAATCTTAAAAGAAGGCGTTGCTAAAGAAGAAGCAGAAGCATTAAAAGCTCAATTAGAAGAAGTTGGAGCTTCTGTAACATTAAAATAATTTTTAATGAAACTTTCAAGGTCGGACGATTATGTCCGGCCTTTTTTGTTGCCTAAAAATGAATATTTCAATTAAGAATAAAACTTATTGTTCGTTTTTAATTAAAATTTCATAAATAAACTATTGATTTTACAAAATGTAAGTATTAAAATACAGATATTCCAAACGAACAAGAGTGTAAATGTATGCTTTTTGTTTGGGGTAAAGTATTGTGAGGAAGTAAGAAAACTATTTGATTAGTAGGAGGACTTATGAAATTACTAGAAGAACGCATTTTGAAAGATGGTCATGTTTTAGGTGAGAATATTCTTAAAGTGGATTCCTTTTTAACGCACCAAGTGGATATTCGTCTAATGCATGAAATTGGAAAAGTTTTTGCAGAAAAATTTGCGAATGTCGGAATTACAAAAGTTGTAACAATTGAAGCGTCCGGTATTGCTCCAGCGGTTTATGTAGCTGACAAATTAGATGTTCCAATGATTTTTGCAAAGAAATCTAAAAATATTACGATGAATGAAGGAGTGCTAACTGCTGAAGTATATTCCTTTACTAAAAAAGTAAGTAATACGGTATCTATTGCCGGTAAATATCTTTCTACGGAAGATAAAGTATTGATTATTGATGACTTCTTAGCAAATGGTCAAGCTGCTAAAGGTTTGATTGAAATCATTAAACAAGCAGGTGCTAAAGTAGAAGCGGTAGGAATTGTCATTGAAAAATCATTCCAAGATGGTCGTGGATTGATAGAAGAGGCTGGTTATCCAGTATTATCATTAGCTCGTATTGAGCGTTTTGAAAATGGGAATGTTATTTTTAAGGAGGCAGATTTATAATGCAACAACAAAAGCACTCGCAAGCAGCAGTTTTAGGGTTACAACATTTATTAGCAATGTATTCAGGTTCTATTCTTGTTCCTCTAATGATTGCTACAGCTTTAGGATATTCTAGTGAACAATTAACGTATTTGATTTCTACAGATATTTTCATGTGCGGGGTTGCTACATTGTTACAACTTCAATTAAACAAACACTTTGGTGTAGGTCTTCCGATTGTATTAGGGGTAGCATTCCAATCGGTGGCACCTTTAATTATGATCGGTAAGAGTCATGGTAGTGGAGCGATGTTTGGTGCTTTAATCGTTTCAGGGATTTATGTCATTTTAGTTTCGGGAATATTTTCTAAATTAGCGAACTATTTCCCTTCTATTGTGACGGGTTCTGTGATTACAACAATTGGATTAACATTAATACCAGTAGCGATTGGAAATATGGGAAATAATTCTCCAGAGCCAACTGCGCAAAGTTTATTACTTTCAATTATTACAGTTGTTATTATTCTTTTGATTAATATTTTTACAAAAGGATTTATTAAATCGATTTCGATTTTAATTGGGCTGATTGTTGGAACAGTTGTTGCAGCGAGTATGGGCTTAGTTGATTTTTCACCGGTACAGCAAGCGGCTGTTGTTCATGTTCCGTCTGTGTTTTATTTTGGAATGCCTACTTTTGAATTGTCATCTATTGCAATGATGTGTATTATTGCCACAGTTTCAATGGTGGAGTCTACTGGAGTTTATATGGCTTTATCAAATATTACTGCTGAAACAATTGATGCAACTCGTCTTCGTAATGGGCTTCGTGCTGAAGGGATGGCAGTGTTACTTGGTGGGTTGTTTAATACATTTCCATACACAGGGTTTTCTCAAAATGTTGGATTAGTAAAAATTTCTGGAGTAAAAAATCGTCTTCCAATCTACTACGCTGCAATCTTTTTAATTATTTTAGGTTTATTGCCGAAGTTTGGAGCGTTAGCGCAAATTATTCCTAGTCCTGTTATTGGGGGAGCAATGGTTGTAATGTTTGGATTTGTTTCGCTTCAAGGGATGCAAGTGTTATCAACGGTTGATTTTGTTAATAATGAACATAACTTCTTAATTGCAGCGATTTCTATTAGTATGGGGGTTGGATTTAATAATAGTAATTTATTTATTAGTATGCCGACTGCTGTTCAAATGTTTTTCTCAAATGGGATTGTAGTAGCGAGTGTTGTAGCAATTTTCTTAAATACTGTGTTAAATCGAAAGAAAAATTAGAGAAACTTTCAAAAATTATAAGAGAAGGTCTAACGGATCTTCTCTTTTTTGTGTTTCAGAAAAAAAGAGATATAATAGTGAGTGCGGATTGGAGGAAGATGTATGAAAGATTTACAATTTTATTTAGAATTAGAAGACAATGAATGGGAAAGAACAGGCGAACAAAAGGATCGCCATTGTGCAAGAGCGATTGTTGTGGATGATGAAGACCGGTTTTACTTTGTTCAAATTACTAGAGATGATTTATTCGGACTAGGAACTTATATTGAAACTGCCGGTGGAGGTTTAGAAGAAAATGAAAATGCAGAAGAAGCAGTGGTAAGAGAAGTTAAGGAAGAATTAGGCATCGATAGTGAACTGTTATGTAAAATCGGAATAGTGAGTGACTATTATCATGCAGTAAATCGTCATAATATGAACCATTATTATTTATGTAAAATGAAGAGTCGTGGTGAACAAGCATTATTGGATTATGAAAAGAATGATTTTCAAATGAAGGTATTAATGCTTGGATATGAAGAAGCGGTAGATTTATATGAAGCACAAACAGACAAAAAACTGGGAAGATTATTAACGAATCGTGAATTGCCGATTTTGAAAGTAGCTAAACAATGGTTAGAGGAAAATCAATAGGAGGCGAGAGAAGTGAATCGATCCTATTATGCTTTCAAAATATTGACGCATGTATTGAATGCAAATCAAATAAAGTTGCCATCAGATGAATTTAAAGGAATATTAGAAGCGTTGCAAGAGGGTCATTTAAGTGAAGTGAAAAAGAGCTTTTCTCCATTAGGAAAATTAGTTGCAAGAGTGTTTGAGGTAGAACCGCTAAATGCTCATCAATATTATTTTGTAGAATGGGGAAATCAAGCAATAGCTGTCACGAGTAGTGCGGATTTGTTAGCAGTGCTGTTAAAGGTGTCTTCTGAACAACCAGAAATTCGAATTTGTACAGAGAAATAGAAGTGAAGTTTGATATACGAATTTATCATCTGAATGAAATGTTTTTTTCATAACGAATTAATGTTTTCATAACAAGAAAATATTTTGCAAATAAAATGAAAAATATGGTAAAATACTGGGGTATGTGCAAGAGTACATAAAAATATCAATAGAAAAGGGGTTAATTTTTAGATGTCATCAGCTGAAATTCTAAAAGTTTTAACAGCGCCAACATTTGTGGCAGCAATCTTTTCAACAATTTCTATTATTTTAGTCGGATATATTATCCGTAAAAAAGGAATTGTTGATGCAAATAGTGGGAAAGTTATTAGTAACTTAGTTTTAACGGTTGCGATTCCTGCGTTAGCGTTTAAAGCATTTATGCAAGATATCAAACAAGAAACATTTACAACAGGTCTAAATGTATTTATCTTTGGTTTTATTGCATATGTTATTTTAATTGGTTTAGGAGAATTGTTCTTCATGAAAGAGAAAGGGGATCGTAAAACGACTCTTTCTGTTTTAACAACATTCGGTTCAACAACATTCTTCGGTATTCCAATTATTAACGGATTACTAGGAGCGACTGGTACATTATATGCGAATATTTTCAACTTAGCTTATCGTGTATTCTTATATTCATATGGATTAATTCGTATGAGTGGTATGAAATTCGAGAAGAAAAACTTAAAATTAATTTTTGGAAATATTATCGTAATTGCAACTTTTGCTGGTTTATTAATTTGGGTATTCCAAGGTTCATTACCACAAGTTGCTGTAATGGATAAAGATAAAGAAGTTATGGTAGCTTTCTTACGTATCGATAAAACAGCTCCATGGTTATTCAAAGCTATTTCTTATTTGGCTGATTTAAGTTCACCATTAGCTTGGTTAGCAATCGGTATTACATTAGGAAATATTTCTTTAGGAGACGCTGTGAAAGAACGTGCAGTATGGTTCTACAGTGTCATTAAATTATTAGTAGTTCCAGCTATATTTGTAGCAATTATTTTTGCGGTACGTCCATTCTTACCAATGGGTTATGAAGCTGCAATGGGAATTATTATTATGCTTGCAACACCACCTGCAACAGTAGCAGTAGCTTATGCGATTAAATATGATCGTGAAGCAATTTTAGCAAGTAATGCGTCATTATTAGCAACAGTATTAAGTGTTGCGGCAGTAGTATTCTGGATTGTAGTAGGTTCAGTTATTTTAAAAGGTCTATAATCTAGGTTCAATTAAATAAATATTTTTAGGAATGGAAAAGTAGAACCGTGCAAGAGGGGATACTTTTCCATTTCGATATTGGAGGAATAAACGTGAAAGTATTAGCATACGGAGTTCGTGATGTAGAAAAACCAATTTTTGAATCAGTAAATGCAAAATTTGGTTATGAATTAGTAACAACACCTGAATATTTAAATTCAGAAGAAACAGCACGATTAGCAGAAGGGTGTCAAGCAGTTATTTTACGTGGAAATTGCTGGGCAAATAAAGAAAATTTAGATATTTATAAAGAGTTAGGCGTTAAATATGTAATTACTCGTACAGTAGGGGTAAACCACATTGATGCAGCTTACGCACGTGAATTAGGATTTAAATTAGGATATGTACCATTCTATTCACCAAATGCGATTAGTGAATTAGCAGTGACATTAGCTATGGCATTATTAAGAAATGTTGCATACACAGTTTCAAAAACAAGCAAACAAGATTTCCGTGTAGATGCACAAATGTTTGCGAAAGAAATCCGCAATTGTACAGTAGGTGTAGTAGGGATTGGCCGTATCGGTTTAACAACTGCAAGATTGTTCAAAGGATTAGGTGCAAAAGTTTTAGCTTATGATGCGTTCCCTAAAGAAGGAGTAGACGATATTTGTACTCAAGTATCTTTAGATGAGTTATTAGCAAATTCAGATGTGATTAGTATTCATGCGCCATATATTCCAGCGAATGGAAAAGTTATTACAAAAGAATTTATTAGCAAAATGAAAAAAGGTGCTATCTTAGTAAACACAGCTCGTGGTGAGTTACAAGATGTTGACGCTATTATCGAAGCGGTTGAATCTGGTCACTTATCAGGTGTAGGTTTAGACGTATTAGAAGGAGAAAGTGCAGTATTCTTTAAAGACTTACAAGGTCAAAAAATCGCAGATCCTGCAGTTGCAAAATTAGTAGATTTATATCCTCGTGTACTAATTACTCCACATATGGGAAGCTATACAGATGAAGCAGTATTAAACATGATTGAAACAAGTTTCGAAAATATTAAAGAATATGAAGAAACAGGTCAATGTAAATTTGATATCCAAGGTTAATTTGAAAAGAAACACTCTAGGCGAAAGCTTAGAGTGTTTTTTTAATGACTTTAGTCATGGTAAGTAGTGACTTTAGGCACTAAACGATAAGGGAAGAATTAGATATACTAAACATGTAAAAACGTAAAGGAAGTGATTGGGATGACAGAAGTAAAAGAAAATAACAAAATGAAAAAAATATTTAAAAACTTATTCTGGTTTTATGTTGCAGTGTTAACGATATTAATGGTAAAAGTATTCGTTGGTGGAGAATCAGTCATAGAATACGTAACGGGAGAAAAGTTTGTACTCTTCATTCCGATCCTATTAGGCGTTATATCAGAAGAAGTGTAGGGAGGAATAACAATGAGAAAAGATGAGAATGGAAAAGAAAAACAAGTGAATATTACAGGGAGAACAATTTGGGCAGCGGTACTCATTATCAATGTAATCCTAATTCTGATTAAACTGTTTAATGTGTTTTATTTTAAACATTCGTTTGGAGAAGAATTTAATGTTACTTATTTTATGTCACTGTTTCCGACTTTCTTTTTATTCTTCGTGACAGCTAATATTGAGAAAGAGAAAAGTGAAAGTTAAAAAATGCTAGAAGTTTAAGGAGGATAACAATGAGAAAAGATGGGAATGGTAAAGAAAGAAGAGTAGATATTACAGGAAGAAGAATCTGGACGGCAGCAATTATTATAAATGTAATACCTATTTTGATTAAATTATTTAATGTATTGTACTTTAAACATTCATTTGGAGAAGAATTTAATTATCCTTACTCCATTTCGCTAGTCACAATTTTATTTTTATTCGTAGTAACAGCTATTTTAGAAAAAGAAGAAAAATAAAATTTTTTAAAATAAATTTTTGAGAGAAAAAATTGTATTGGTTTTCAAGAATTTTAAGACTTAAAACTAAACAGCTAGAAACGTTGATATAATAATGTTTCTAGCTATTTTTGAATAAAAATGAAACACACGGCGGCGTTTGTATAAAAAAAGATTGATAAATCAACAAAAAAAGCTTGCATTTTTATAAATTAGCATGTATACTATTAAAAGTGTCGCAGGGGGATAAGTATGCCCACGTGCGATACCCCCTGTAAAGGAAACAGGGGTAGCTATGAAACGAGAGGTTGCGACACACCCGGACGCTTTGCCACGAAAGGGAAACGTCGGAAATTCGCGTGGAGCTAGTCTTATGACAACATTAGACGAAGGAGGAAAGAAAATGGCAAAACAAAAAATCCGTATCCGTTTGAAAGCTTACGAACACCGTGCGCTTGATCAATCAGCGGAAAAAATCGTAGAAACAGCAAAAAGAACTGGTGCTAGCGTAGCTGGTCCAATTCCATTGCCTACAGAAAGATCGCTATATACAGTTATTCGTGCGACTCACAAATACAAAGATTCTCGCGAACAATTTGAAATGCGTACTCACAAACGTTTGATTGACATTGTCAATCCAACACCAAAAACTGTTGATGCCTTAATGAAACTTGATTTACCAAGTGGCGTTGACATCGAAATCAAATTATAATTTATAGAAAAATGGAGGTGTAACCATGACCAAAGGAATCTTAGGCAAAAAAGTAGGGATGACTCAATACTTTACAGAAGCAGGTGAACTTATTCCTGTAACAGTTGTAGAAGTAACTCCAAACGTTGTTCTTCAATTAAAAACAATCGAAAACGACGGTTATGAAGCTGTTCAATTAGGTTTCGACGACTTACGTGAAGTTTTATCAAATCGCCCTGCAAAAGGTCATGTAGCAAAAGCAAATGCTACTCCTAAGCGCTTCATTCGTGAATTCAACAATGTCGAGCTTAGCGAGTACGAAGTAGGACAAGAAATCACTGTGGATGTATTTAAAGCAGGTGACATCGTTGACGTAACAGGAACATCTAAAGGAAAAGGTTTCCAAGGTGCGATTAAACGTCATGGTCAATCTCGTGGACCAATGGCTCACGGTTCTCGTTACCACCGTCGTCCTGGTTCAATGGGTGGAGCATCATTCCCATCACGCGTATTCAAAGGTAAAGCTTTACCTGGACAAATGGGTGGCAACCGTATCACTATTCAAAATCTTGAAGTGGTTAAAGTTGATGCAGAACGTAACGTTATCTTAATCAAAGGTAATGTACCAGGATCTAAAAAATCATTAGTAGAAATTAAAACAGCTATTAAATCAAAATAATTCAGTAAGGAAGGAGGAACGAGAGAATGACAAAAGTTACATTATACAAACAAGATGGAACAACAAATGGAGAAATTGAGTTAAACTCAGACATCTTCGGAATTGAACCAAATGAAAATGTAGTATTCGACGCAGTAATCATGCAACGCGCTTCATTACGTCAAGGAACTCACGCAGTTAAAAACCGTAGTGCAGTAAGCGGAGGCGGCCGTAAACCATGGCGCCAAAAAGGAACTGGTCGTGCTCGTCAAGGATCAATCCGTTCACCACAATGGCGTGGCGGAGGTATTGTATTCGGACCAACACCTCGTTCATATAGTTACAAATTACCAAGAAAAGTACGTCGCTTAGCGATTAAATCAGTATTATCACAAAAAGTATTAGATCAAAAGCTTGTTGTAGTGGAAGCATTACAATTCGACGCACCAAAAACAAAAGAGTTTGCACAAGTATTAGCTAACTTAAAAGTTGACACAAAAGTGTTAGTAGTTGTTGAATCTTCAAACGAATTCGCACAATTAGCTGCACGTAACATTCCAAACGTAACAGTTGTTGATGAAACACAAGTTACTGTTTTAGATGTTGTAAACAACGATAAATTAGTATTAACACAAGCTGCTCTTTCTAAAGTAGAGGAGGGACTTCAATAATGGATGCACGTGACGTAATCAAACGCCCAATCATTACTGAAGCTTCAATGCTTGCTACTGACGAAAAGAAATATACTTTCGAAGTAGACGTACGCGCAAACAAAATTGAAGTACGTCAAGCCGTAGAAGAAATTTTTGGTGTTAAAGTAGAAAAAGTTAACATCTTAAATGTACGTGCTAAATTCAAACGTGTTGGCCGCTATGCTGGTTACACAAACAAACGTCGTAAAGCAATCGTGAAGCTTACAAAAGACTCAAAAGATATTCAAATCTTCGCTGAAGAAGCATAATCTTCGAAGCAAAACTACTATTATATAGGAGGAATTAGACGTGGCGATTAAAAAATATAATCCAACCTCAAACGGCCGTCGTAATATGACAGGTTATGATTTCAGCGAAATTACAAAGTCAACACCAGAAAAAACTTTGTTAGAATCATCAAAAAACAACGCTGGTCGTAACAGCCAAGGTAAAATCACTGTACGTCACCAAGGTGGCGGACACAAACGTGCTTATCGTGTGATTGACTTCAAACGTAACAAAGATAACGTTGAAGGAGTTGTTCACTCAATCGAGTACGATCCAAACCGTTCAGCAAACATTGCTTTAATTCACTATGTTGATGGTGTGAAAGCATATATTATTGCTCCAAAAGGTTTACAAGTAGGACAACGTATCGAATCAGGCGTTAACGCTGATATCAAAGTTGGTAATGCATTACCATTAGGAAGCATTCCAGTCGGTACTGTTATCCACAACATTGAAACAAAACCAGGTAAAGGCGGACAATTAGTTCGTTCAGCTGGTACAAGTGCACAAGTACTTGGTCAAGAAGGTAAATACACTTTAGTTCGTTTGAACTCAGGTGAAGTTCGTATGATTTTAGCAACTTGCCGTGCAACAATCGGTACTGTTGGTAACGAACAACATGAATTAATTAACATTGGTAAAGCTGGTCGTGCTCGTTGGAAACGTAAACGTCCAGAAGTTCGTGGATCTGTAATGAACCCTAACGATCACCCACACGGTGGTGGTGAAGGTCGTGCTCCAATCGGACGTCCAACACCAGTATCTCCATGGGGTAAACCAGCTCTTGGATACAAGACTCGCAGCAAGAAAGCTCGTTCAAACAAACTTATTGTTCGTGGTCGTAAAAAATAATTATTAAAATAAATCTGATTCTATTAAAATTTTGGAAGGAGGATTTCCATAATGGGTCGTAGTTTGAAAAAAGGACCTTTCGTCGATGAACATTTGATGAAAAAGGTTGAAGCAGCTCAAGGAAGCGACAAAAAAGTAGTGATCAAAACTTGGTCTCGTCGTTCAACAATTTTCCCAAACTTTGTTGGACAAACAATTGCTGTATATGACGGCAGAAAACATGTTCCAGTTTATATTCAAGAAGACATGGTAGGACACAAACTAGGTGAATTCGCACCAACAAGAACTTACCGTGGTCATGCAAATGATGATAAGAAGAGTAAACGTAAATAACGAGGGGAGGACTTAAACTATGTCAGAACAAATCACATCTGCAAAAGCAGTTGCTAAAACAGTTCGTATTGCACCTCGTAAAGCTCGTCTTGTTGTCGATCTAATTAGAGGTAAAAAAATCGGTGATGCAATTTCAATCTTGAAATTCACACCACGTGCAGCTTCACCAATCGTAGAGAAAGTGTTGATGTCTGCAATTGCAAATGCTGAACACAATTTCGACTTAGATGTTGAAAACTTATATGTAAGTGAAGCATACGTGAACGAAGGACCAACAATGAAACGTTTCCGTCCACGTGCTAAAGGTTCAGCTTCACAAATCTTAAAACGCACAAGCCACATCACTGTAGTGGTATCAGAGAAGAAGGAGGGATAATCAGTGGGTCAAAAAATTCATCCAATTGGAATGCGTGTCGGAATCATCCGTGATTGGGATTCAAAATGGTACGCAGAAAAAGATTTCGCAGAATTCTTGCATGAAGATTTAAAAATCCGTGATTATATCCGTAAACAATTAAGCGACGCTAGCGTTTCAACAATTGAAGTTGAACGTGCAGCTAACCGCGTTAATGTTTCAATCCACACTGCAAAACCTGGTATGGTTATCGGTAAAGGTGGATCTGAAGTTGATAAATTACGTACAAACTTAAATAAATTAACAGGTAAAAAAGTACACATCAACATCGTGGAAATCAAAAAACCTGATTTAGATGCAAAATTAGTTGCTGAAGGAATTGCTCGTGACTTAGAACGTCGTATTGCTTTCCGTCGTGCACAAAAACAAGCTATCCAACGTACAATGCGTGCAGGTGCTAAAGGAATTAAAACAATGGTATCAGGTCGTTTAAACGGTGCAGATATCGCTCGTTCAGAAAGCTATTCTGAAGGAACAGTTCCATTACACACATTACGTGCAGATATTGACTACGCTTGGGAAGAAGCAGATACTACTTACGGAAAATTAGGTGTTAAAACTTGGATTTACCGTGACGAAGTATTACCAACAAGAAAGAACAACAACTCTGAGAAAGGAGGGAAATAAACATGTTAGTACCAAAACGTGTAAAACACCGTCGTGAATTCCGTGGAAAAATGCGCGGGGAAGCTAAAGGTGGTAAAGAAGTAGTATTCGGTACATACGGTTTACAAGCAACAGAATCTCACTGGATTACAAACCGTCAAATCGAAGCAGCTCGTATTGCAATGACTCGTTATATGAAACGTGGTGGGAAAGTATGGATTAAAATTTTCCCTCACAAATCATACACAGCTAAAGCTATCGGGGTACGTATGGGTTCTGGTAAAGGGGCACCTGAAGGTTGGGTAGCACCAGTTAAACGTGGTAAAATCATGTTTGAAATTGCTGGAGTTTCAGAAGAAGTAGCTCGTGAAGCTTTACGTTTGGCATCACACAAATTGCCAGTTAAAACAAAATTTGTGAAACGCGAAGAAAATGGTGGTGAATCGAATGAAGGTTAATGCACTTAGAAAAGAACTTAAAGGGTTATCCACTGCTGAACTTGTTGAAAAAGAAAAAGAATTAAAGCAAGAACTATTCAACTTACGATTCCAACTTGCTACTGGTCAATTAGAAGGTACAGCACGCATTCGTGAAGTACGTAAACAAATTGCGCGTATCAAGACTGCATTGCGTCAAGAAGAATTGCAAAAATAATCATCAGCAAAGGAGGCAATGAACATGACTGTAGAACGTAACCAACGTAAAGTGTATCAAGGTCGCGTTGTTTCAGATAAGATGGAAAAGACTATTGTAGTTGCTATTGAAACTTACAAACGTCACAAAACTTACGGAAAACGCGTTAAATATACGAAAAAATTTGTAGCTCATGATGAAAATAACTCAGCTAAAATCGGTGATATTGTTAAGATCATGGAAACTCGTCCATTGTCAGCAACAAAACGTTTCCGTTTAGTTGAGATTGTTGAAGAAGCAGTAATTATTTAATTTCAAATTGTGTATACATTTGAAAGGAGGAACCAATAGTGATTCAAACAGAAACTCGTTTAAAAGTGGCTGACAACTCAGGCGCTCGTGAAGTATTGACAATTAGAGTTCTAGGCGGATCTGGCCGCAAAACAGCTAACATCGGTGACGTAATCGTTGCATCTGTTAAACAAGCAACACCAGGTGGGGTTGTTAAAAAAGGTGACGTTGTTAAAGCTGTAATCGTTCGTACGAAATCAGGAGCTCGTCGTAAAGACGGTTCTTATATTAAATTCGACGAAAACGCATGTGTAATCATTCGTGATGACAAGAGCCCTCGTGGAACACGTATCTTTGGACCAGTTGCACGTGAATTACGTGATAACAACTATATGAAGATCGTTTCATTAGCTCCAGAAGTATTATAATTCTCATCAAAATCGAAGGAGGTGTAACACATGCACGTAAAAACTGGTGATAAAGTTAAAGTAATCTCAGGTAAATACAAAGGAAAAGAAGGAGTAATCCTAAAAAGTTTTCCAAAACAAAACCGAGTTCTTGTTGAAGGTGTGAACATTGTTAAGAAACATCAAAAACCATCTCAAGCTAACCAAACAGGCGGCGTAGTTGAAATGGAAGCACCAATTCATGTTTCAAACGTAATGCTAATTGACCCTTCAACAGGTGCAGCTACACGAGTTAGCTACAAGGTTGAAAATGGTAAAAAAGTTCGCGTGTCTAAACGCACAGGCGAAGTACTAGATAAGTAATTTTAGGAAGGAGGACCATCCTGCATGAATCGCTTAAATGCAAAATACAAAAACGAAGTGGTAGCTTCTTTAATGGAAAAGTTTAACTACAAATCAATTATGGAAGTACCTAAAGTAGAAAAAATCGTTATCAACATGGGTGTTGGTGATGCAACATCAAACGCTAAAAACTTAGAAAAAGCAGTTGAAGAATTAACATTAATTTCTGGTCAAAAACCAGTTGTTACTACAGCTAAAAAATCAATCGCTGGTTTCCGTTTACGTGAAGGTATGCCTATCGGTACTAAAGTTACTTTACGTGGTGAACGTATGTATGATTTCTTAGATAAATTAGTAACAGTTTCATTACCTCGTGTACGTGACTTCCGTGGAATCTCTAAAAAATCATTTGACGGACGCGGAAACTACACTTTAGGTGTGAAAGAACAATTAATCTTCCCTGAAATTGACTACGATCGCGTAGACAAAGTACGTGGTATGGATATCGTTATCGTAACTACTGCTAAATCAGACGAAGAAGCTAAAGAATTATTAACTCAACTTGGAATGCCTTTCCAAAAATAAAATAAAACTCACAGGAGGCGAGTAGTTTGGCTAAAAAATCAATGATCGCAAAGAACAAACGTCCAAAAAAATATTCAACACAAGAATATACTCGTTGTGAACGTTGTGGTCGACCACATTCAGTTTATCGTAAATTCAAACTTTGCCGTATTTGTTTACGTGAGCTTGCCTATAAAGGGCAAATCCCAGGAATGAAGAAAGCAAGTTGGTAATCATTACTACTTGATAAAGGAGGTACTCATTAATGGTTATGACAGATCCAATCGCGGATTTCTTAACTCGTATTCGTAATGCGAACATGGTTCGTCACGAATCTTTAGAAGTTCCGTCATCAAATATGAAAGTGGCTATTGCTAACATTTTAAAATCTGAAGGATTTATCAAAGACTTCACAGTTGAAGAAGATGGTAAGCAAGGTGTCATGAAAGTATTCTTGAAATATGGAAAAAATAACGAACGTGTAATCACAGGATTGAAACGTATTTCTAAACCTGGTTTACGTGTGTACGCTAAAACAGGCGAAGTTCCTAAAGTATTAAACGGTTTAGGTATCGCTATCGTATCAACATCTGAAGGTGTTATTACAGACAAAGAAGCAAGAGCTAAAAACGTAGGTGGAGAAGTTCTAGCATACGTTTGGTAATCTAGAAAACAAGGAGGTGCAGCCAAGTGAGCCGTATCGGAAATAAACCAGTTGTTATCCCAGCAGGTGTAACAATCGACTTAAAGGACAATACAGTAACTGTTAAAGGTCCAAAAGGTGAATTATCATATACATTCAACCAAAATATCACATTAGTTCAAAACGAAGGTGAAGTTGTTTTCACTCGTCCAGATGACACAAAAGAAAACAAAACAATCCACGGAACAACTCGCGCAGTATTCAACAACATGGTTGTTGGTGTTACTGAAGGATTCCAAAGAGAATTGGAATTAATCGGGGTTGGGTATCGTGCTCAATTACAAGGTAAAAAACTTGTATTAAACGTTGGATATTCTCATCCAGTGGAATTCACACCGGAAGAAGGAATTGAAATCGAAGTTCCTTCAAATACTAAAGTTATCGTAAAAGGTTATGACAAACAAAAAGTTGGCGAATTAGCTGCTAATATTCGTGGCGTACGTCCACCAGAACCATATAAAGGTAAAGGTATTCGTTACGTTAATGAATTTGTACGTCGTAAAGAAGGTAAAACAGGTAAATAATTTTCGTAATTATTTACCTTTTGTTGCGCTATTAGTCGCATAAAAATATATTATAAGAGGTGAAAATTGTGATTACAAAACCAGACAAAAATAAAGTGCGTCAAAACCGTCACGCACGTGTTCGTCGCAAAATTTCTGGTACTGCTGAGTGCCCACGCTTGAACGTTTTTCGTTCTAACAAAAACATCTACGCTCAACTAATTGATGACGTAGCGGGTGTGACGCTAGCAAGTGCCTCTACTTTAGATACAAATGTAGAAAATGGAACAAAAACAGAGGAAGCTGTTGCAGTTGGTAAATTAATTGCAGAACGTGGACTTGAAAAAAATATTAAGAAAGTAGTCTTTGACCGTGGTGGATACTTATACCATGGACGTGTAAAAGCTTTAGCTGAAGCAGCACGTGAAAATGGACTAGTATTCTAGGAAAAGGAGGACCCACAATTCATGGTTAATATTGATGCAAGAAACTTAGAATTAGAAGATCGTGTAGTTGCGATTAACCGCGTTACAAAAGTTGTAAAAGGTGGACGTCGTTTACGTTTTGCTGCTTTAGTTGTTGTAGGTGACCGTAATGGACATGTTGGTTTCGGTACTGGTAAAGCTCAAGAAGTACCAGAAGCTATCCGTAAAGCAATCGAAGATGCTAAGAAAAACTTAATTGAAGTACCAACAAGTGGTTCTACAATTCCTCACGAAGTTATCGGACGTTTCTGCGGTGGTAATGTGTTATTAAAACCAGCTCAAGCCGGTTCAGGAGTTGCTGCAGGTGGACCAGTTCGTGCCGTTGTTGAATTAGCAGGTATCGCTGACGTAACTTCAAAATCTTTAGGTTCAAACACACCTGTAAACATGGTTCGTGCTACAATCGAAGGTTTGAAACAATTAAAACGTGTTGAAGATGTTGCTGCATTACGTGGCAAATCAGTTGAAGAATTATTAGGATAGGAGGACATAGAAAATGGCAGAATTAAAGATCACTTTAAAGAAAAGCTTGATTGGACGTCCTCAAAACCAAATTGATACTTGTAAAGCATTAGGCTTAACAAAAATTCGTTCAACAGTTGTAAAACCAGCTAACGATGCTATCAAAGGCATGGTTAACACAGTATCACATCTAGTGGATGTTGAGGAAGTTTAATTAATCAACTTATAAGAGGAGGTGCCCGAAACATGAAACTTCATGAATTACAACCAGCTGAAGGTTCACGTAAAGAACGTAACCGTGTTGGTAGAGGTCAAGGTTCAGGAAACGGAAAAACTGCAGGACGCGGTAGCAAAGGTCAAAAAGCTCGTTCAGGCGGTGGCGTTAGATTAGGATTCGAAGGTGGACAAACTCCATTGTTCCGTCGTTTACCAAAACGTGGTTTCCAAAATATCAATCGTAAAGAATACGCAGTCGTAAATCTTGAAACATTAAACCGTTTCGAAGATGGTCAAGAAGTGACTGCAGCTGTACTAGTTGAGGCTGGTATCGTTAAAAACGAGAAAGACGGTATCAAAGTATTAGCAAACGGAAAACTTGAACGTAAGTTAACTGTTAAAGCAAATAAATTCTCTCAAGCAGCAAAAGAAGCAATTGAAGCTGCAGGTGGAACTGTAGAGGTGATTTAATGTTCTCTCTACTGAAAAATGCGATCACAACCAAGGATATTAGACAACGTCTTTTATATACACTAATGATATTAGTAGTATTTAGAATTGGTACGCATATTACAGTTCCTGGTGTTAATGCTTCAGCTATTGTAACATTTGCAAATGCGGGTTTCTTTGGTATTTTAAATACATTTAGTGGTGGGGCGCTATCGAACTTCTCAATCTTTTCGATGGGAGTTTCGCCTTACATCACTGCGTCAATCGTAGTTCAATTATTACAAATGGATATTCTTCCTACATTCGTAGAATGGTCAAAACAAGGGGAAGTTGGTCGACGTAAATTAAATACCGCTACTCGTTATTTAACAATCGTAATTGGATTCTTCCAAGCATTTGCGATTTCATTTGGTTTCAACGCTTATGCAAACTATGGATTAATTAACAATCCTGGTATTTCAACATACTTATTAATTGCATTAGTGTTAACTGCAGGAACAATGTTTGTTACATGGCTAGGAGATATGATTACTGTAAATGGGATTAGTAATGGGGTTTCCATTATCATCTTTGCAGGGATTGTAGCTCGTATGCCACATGATATTTATGAATTTTATGTTAATCAATTACAAGGAAAAGCTGATGAAGAGTTATATCGTGCTTATGGATTTACAGCTGCGTTAGCAGTTGCCATTATACTTGTTGTAATGTTAGTTGTATATATTGAGCAAGCGCAACGTCGTTTACCAATTTCATACTCTAAACGTCCAACAGGAGCAAACGAAGCTTCATGGTTACCATTGAAAATTAACTCTGCAGGGGTAATTCCTGTAATTTTTGCAAGTTCGTTTATAGCATTACCTCAAACTGTACTAAGTGCTGTTCATGGCCAATACAGTGAGGAAAGTTGGTATCAAGTTGCAACAAATATATTTGATTACCAAAAACCAGCAGGTGCAAGTTTATATATCTTTTTAATAGTAGTATTTACTTACTTCTATGCATTTGTTCAAGTAAACCCCGAAAAGGTTGCTGAAAACTTACAAAAACAAGGTGGTTACATCTTAAGTGTAAGACCGGGTAAAGATACAGAACATTATATTTCTGGTATGCTTCTAAGATTAAGTACAGTCGGAGCACTTTACTTAGGTGGTATTTCATTATTACCTATGATTGCTGCAGCTTTGTGGAATTTACCACGTGGTTTAATGTTAGGTGGAACTAACTTACTAATCGTAGTTGGGGTTGCACTTGAAATTAGCCGTCAAATTGAAGGCCGAGCAATTAAACGTAAATATAAAGGGTTTATCCAAGAGTAATGAGGAAGATTGACAAAATATTTTATAATGTTTTGTCTTTTCTTCATCTACAATGTAAAGGAGATATTATGAATATTATTTTAATGGGCTTACCTGGAGCAGGTAAAGGAACTCAAGCAGAAAAAATTGTTGCTACTTATAACATTCCACATATTTCAACTGGCGATATGTTCCGTGCAGCAATGCAACAAGGAACAGAATTAGGACTAAAAGCTAAATCTTTCATGGATAAAGGTGAATTAGTTCCTGATGAAGTAACAAATGGAATTGTTAAGGAACGTTTACAAGCAGACGATACTAAAAACGGATTTTTATTGGATGGTTTTCCAAGAACTCAAGCTCAAGCTGAAGCACTTGATAAAATTATGGATGAATTAGGTCGTAAAATTGATGCTGTTATCAATATTGATGTAAATCCAGAAATTTTAATGCAACGTCTAACTGGACGTTTCATTTGCAGAAACTGTGGAGCTACTTATCACAAAATCAATAAACCAACTAAAGTAGAAGGAACATGTGATCGTTGTGGAGGACACGATTTCTACCAACGTGAAGATGACAAACCTGAAACTGTTGAAAATCGTATTCAAATTAATATTGAACAATCAAAACCAATCTTAAACTACTACAATGCAAAAGAAGTTTTACATAATGTAGATGGTGAAAGCGGGATTGATCATTTGTTTAACACAATTCAATCAATTATGGGCGAACCGCACCAAGCTTAACCTGTTATCTTGCATTTATTGTAGCTGAAATGGTATAATTAGAAAGTTAGATAACGGTAGAAGTCCGTCAGTAAAATCCGTAACAACTTTTTAAAAGTGAGGAGGATGAAGCATGGCAAAGGAAGACGTAATTGAAATTGAAGGTATTGTTAATGAAACATTACCAAATGCGATGTTCAAGGTCGAACTTGAAAATGGTCATGAGGTTTTAGCGCATGTATCTGGAAAAATCCGGATGCACTATATTAAGATTTTACCGGGCGATAAAGTAACGGTTGAATTATCACCTTACGATTTAACGCGCGGAAGAATCACATATCGCTTTAAATAATGGACTCCGTTAATGATATAAAGGAGGGAACTTAAATGAAAGTTAGAGCATCAGTAAAACCAATTTGCGAAAAATGTAAAGTAATTAAACGCAATGGTAAAGTTATGGTGATTTGTCAAAATCCCAAACATAAACAACGTCAAGGATAATTTATAAGGAGGTACTTAAAAGTATGGCTCGTATTGCAGGTGTGGATATTCCACGTGAAAAACGTGTTGTTATTTCTTTAACCTATATCTACGGTATCGGTGTTACGACTTCTAAACAAGTGTTAGCTGCTGCTAATGTAAGTGAAGATACTCGTGTTCGTGATTTATCAAATGATGAATTAGACCGTATCCGTGCAGAAGTGGATAAACTAAAAATTGAAGGTGACTTACGTCGTGAAGTGAACTTAAACATCAAACGTTTGATGGAAATTGGTTCTTATCGTGGTGTTCGCCATCGTCGTGGTTTACCAGTTCGTGGTCAAAATACTAAAAACAATGCTCGTACTCGTAAAGGCCCAGCTAAGGCTATTGCAGGTAAGAAAAAATAATTTAGAGAAGAAGGAGGTTAATTCTTCATGGCAAAGAAAGTTGTACGCAAACGCCGCGTAAAAAAGAATATTGAATCTGGTGTAGCTCACATCCGTTCAACATTTAATAATACAATTGTTATGATTACAGATGTACATGGTAATGCTGTTTCATGGTCTTCTGCAGGTGCTTTAGGATTTAAAGGTTCTAAAAAATCAACACCATTTGCTGCTCAAATGGCTGCTGAATCTGCTGCGAAAGGTTCAATGGAGCATGGTATGAAAACAGTTGAAGTTTCAGTTAAAGGTCCTGGTTCAGGTCGTGAAGCTGCAATTCGTTCATTACAAGCTACTGGTTTAGAAGTTACAGCAATTCGTGACGTAACACCAATCCCTCATAATGGATGTCGTCCTCCAAAACGCCGTCGTGTGTAATGGATTGTTATTGTTGAATTTTGTTGGACAATCGCACATTGTACGTACGTTTTGAAAGGGGTAAAAAATAATGATCGAAATTGAAAAACCAAAAATTGAAACGATTGAGATCAGCGAAGATGCTAAATTTGGTAAATTCGTTGTTGAGCCACTTGAACGCGGTTATGGTACTACATTAGGGAACTCATTACGCCGTATTCTATTATCGTCACTCCCTGGTACTGCAGTAACAGATATCCAAATGGATGGCGTGTTACATGAATTTTCAACAATAGATGGCGTGGTAGAAGATGTTGCTGCAATCATTTTAAATATTAAAAAAATTGCATTAAAATCTTTTAGCGAAGATGATAAGGTGTTAGAAATCGATATCGTTGGTCCTGCTGTAGTTACAGCTGGAGATATTAAACATGATAGTGATATCGAAATCCTTAACCCTGATTTATATATTTGTACAGTAGCTGAAGGTCATCGCTTCCATGTTCGTATGAACGCTAAAAATGGTCGTGGTTATGTTCGTGCTGACTATAATAAATCTGATAATATGCCAATTGGTGTTATCCCAATTGATTCTATTTATACTCCGATTAGTAAAGTGAATTACCAAGTCGAAAATACTCGTATTGGTCAAAAAAATATTTATGATAAATTAACGCTTGATGTATGGACAGATGGTTCAATCTCTCCAGAAGAAGCAATTAGTTTAGCAGCTCGTATTTTAACTGAGCACTTAAATATTTTTGTTAATTTAACAGATGAAACTCGCCAAGTAGAAATTATGGTCGAAAAAGAAGAAACTCAAAAAGAGAAAATGCTTGAAATGACTATTGAAGAATTGGACTTATCAGTTCGTTCTTATAACTGCTTAAAACGTGCGGGAATTAATACTGTACAAGAGTTAACAAATAAATCTGAAGCAGAAATGATCAAAGTTCGTAACTTAGGTCGTAAATCGCTTGAAGAAGTTAAACACAAATTAATCGAATTAAATTTAGATTTACGTCGTGAAGACTAATAGAAACTCTTAAGAAGGAGGAATATTAAAAAATGGCTTATCGTAAATTAGGACGTACAAGTTCACAACGTAAAGCGTTATTACGTGACTTGACAACTGACTTAATTATTAACGAACGCATCGTTACAACTGAAGCTCGTGCTAAAGAAATCCGCTCAACTGTTGAGAAAATGATTACTTTAGGTAAACGTGGAGATTTACATGCTCGTCGTCAAGCAGCTGCATATGTTCGTAACGAGGTAGCAGATGTACGTGAAGAAGGCGAAGGAATCGTTGTTGAAACTGCATTACAAAAATTATTCAATGGTTTAGCATCACGTTACAGCGAACGTCAAGGTGGATACACTCGTATTCTTAAAACTGAACCTCGTCGTGGCGATGCTGCACCAATGGTTATCATTGAATTAGTTTAATAAATAAACAAACACTTTTCGATGGTTGAAATGAGCGTCATGATGGTAATAATCATCTTGCGGTTGTGAGATGAGAAGTCTGAGGCTACTGTAAAGTAGCCTTATTCTTTCTCATGATTATTTAGTCTAGCTCGCTGTCTCCCCGCCAGCGTTGGCGGGAAGGCACTTCATCATGAAGGTGTCTTTTTTTGTTTATATACATATTTTGTTTTTTATACATATTATAAAAGGTTAAGAGGTGAAGGAATTGACTCAACCAGTTATTTCAATTAAAAATATTCATTTTAATTATCAGGATCAAGATACGAGAGAAGCATTATCTGATGTATCATTAGATGTTTATGAGGGAGAATGGTTAGCTATTATTGGGCATAATGGCTCAGGAAAGTCTACACTTGCAAAAATGATGAATGGCTTATTAGAAGCTTCAAGTGGAGAAATTTATATCGACGGTCAATTATTGACGGAAGATACGGTTTATGAGGCACGTCGTAAAGTAGGGATGGTATTTCAAAATCCAGATAATCAATTTGTTGGAACAACTGTAGAAGATGATATTGCTTTTGGATTAGAAAATATTGGGATGCCACGTGACGAGATGGTTCGAAAAATCAATACTTCTTTAGAGATGGTTCGTATGACAAAATTTAAAGAAAAAGAACCAGCTCGCTTATCTGGTGGTCAAAAACAACGAGTTGCGATTGCAGGAATGATTGCATTAGCACCGAAGGTAGTTATATTAGACGAAGCTACGTCTATGTTAGATCCTCAAGGAAGATATGAAGTGATTTCTACGATTCAACAACTTCATAAGGAAAAAGGAATTACAGTTATTTCAATTACACATGATCTTGATGAAGCTGCACAAGCAGATCGAGTTCTTTTAATGGAAGGCGGAAAAGTGAACCGTATTGGAAAGCCTTCTGAAATTTTTGAAATGGGTACAGCATTAGTAGATAAAGGTTTAGATGTTCCTTTCTCTGAAAAATTAAAAGCAGTCTTAAAAGAAAAAGGTTTAAATGTTCCAAGTGAATATTTAGATGAAGAAGGGTTGGTGGAATGGCTATGGACATCCGTTTTAAACAAGTAGGATTTGCTTATCAAGCAGGTACTCCTTTTGAAATGAGAGCATTACATGATGTGTCATTTTCAATAGAAGATGGTTCTTATGTAGCCATTATTGGTCATACTGGTTCAGGAAAATCAACGATTCTTCAACATTTAAATGCGTTATTAAAACCAACTGAAGGTCTTGTTGAATTAGGGGATAAAACGATTGATTCAACGACTGGAAATAAAGATTTAAAACCTTTGCGTAAAAAGGTTGGGATTGTTTTTCAATTTCCTGAAGCGCAATTGTTTGAAGAAACAGTGGAAAAAGATATTGCTTTTGGCCCTAAAAATTTTGGTGTGAGTGAAGAAGAAGCACTAAAAATTGCTTCTGAAGTGATTCATACAGTTGGATTACCAGCAGACGTGTTGAAAAAATCACCATTTGATTTATCGGGTGGGCAAATGAGACGTGTTGCGATTGCTGGTGTATTAGCGATGAAACCAGAAGTATTAGTATTAGACGAACCAACAGCAGGTCTTGATCCAAAAGGTCGTTTAGAAATGATGGAGATGTTTTATAAATTAAATAAAGAACAAAATATGACCATCGTTTTAGTGACTCATCAAATGAATGACGTTAGCGATTATGCGGATCATGTTGTTGTCATTGAGTCTGGAAAAGTTGTGAAAGAAGGTTCGCCAAAAGAAGTGTTTGCAGATGCTTCTTGGTTATTAGAAAAACAATTAGGGGTCCCAACGACTTTAGCTTTTGTTGAAAAATTAAAAGAAAAAGGTTGGACTACAGATAAAATGCCTTTAACTTTAGATGAGTTAGCAGATGCTATCTTAGAAGAACGTGGGGTGAATTAAGAAATGTTAGATAAATTATTATTAGGACGTTATTTACAAGGAGATTCTTTTGTTCATCAATTAGATCCTCGTACAAAATTTATTTCTACATTTGTATTCATCATTATTATATTCCTTGCAAATAATTGGTTAACGTATTTAATTTTAGCGATTTTCACATTAGTAGCTTTATTAGCTTCTAAAATTCCAATGAAGTTCTTTTGGAATGGGGTAAAACCACTCTTATGGGTTATTTTATTTACCGTTGTATTGCAGATGGTCTTTACGACTGGTGGAGATGTGTACTTTGAATGGGGCTTTATTAAAATTACTTCATTTGGAGTCATTAATGCGATTTATATTTTCTTGCGTTTTGTATTGATTATTTTTATTTCTACATTAATGACTTTAACAACACCTCCTTTGCAAATTGCAGATGCGATGGAATCTATTATGAAACCTTTAGGAAAAATTGGTGTTCCTGTTCATGAGATTGCTTTAATGCTATCGATTGCTTTACGTTTTGTTCCTACATTAATGGATGAAGCTCAAAAAATTATGAATGCACAACGAGCTCGTGGTGTAGATTTTGGAGAAGGTAATTTATTTGAACAGATGAAAGCTATTATTCCGATTTTAATTCCATTATTTGTGAGCTCATTTAATCGTGCAGAAGATTTAGCGACTGCAATGGAAGCTAGAGGATATCAAGGTGGAACTGGTAGAACAAAATATCGTGTGTTAACTTATGGTAAGAAAGATGGAATAACAGCTCTTACACTTGTTGTTTTAACAATTGCATTAGTTGTTTTTAGAGGACAGTAATGAGTATGGAACAGGATTTAACACTATTAAGATATATATTAAGAAAAATCTATCATGCTGAAATACGAATGAAAAAATTAAAATCATGGATGATTTTTGATTTTTTTAGTGATAGTCTCATTTTAAATTTTTTTAAGAGAAGACAAATTTCATTACTGAATAAAGATCTAGCAGAAATTCAACGTGGAGTTAGAACACTTCAAAGAGAGTATCCTTATTTATTAGCACATTCAAATTTACATATTTCTAATACCACTTGGGATTATATTTTTGATTTGTGGCTAGATAATGCCGTTGTAGATTTTATGATTTATAAAAATGTACAAGATATTTCTAAACATTTAGATTCGTTAAAATCAGTAGTTGTACGTTTAATTAAACAACAATTAAATTAAAGACTTTTCCGTAGTAGAATGATTTTCTTACTACGGGGAAGTCTTTTCACTTTTTGAATAGGAATATGGTACAATTAGTCGAAGAAATCATGAAGGAGGAAATCGAGTGGGATTTCGTTATAAAGTCATTTTAAGCTATGATGGAACGAATTATGTAGGGTTTCAAGTACAAGAAAATGGCAATAGTATTCAAGCAGAATTAAATAAAGCATTACGAAAAATGACAAAGGGATTGTATATTCCGGTTTGCGGTTCAGGTAGAACAGATTCAGGTGTACATGCGAATGGACAAGTGATACATTTTGATTATCCGACAAACATTGAAGAAGAGAATTTACAGCGAGCTTTAAACAGTTTATTACCGGATGATATTTCTGCAAAAAAAGTAATGGCAGTTAGTGATGAATTTCATGCTAGATATAGTGTGACGGGGAAGCGATACATTTATCGTGTAAATATTCAAAAATTCGTAAATCCATTTAGTCGTTTATATACTCTTCATCATCCTTATCGAGTGAATGTGGATAATATGAATGAAGCTTTACAAGCGGTCATTGGCGAACATGATTTTACAAGCTTTTGTTCTACAAAGACGGATAAGGAATCGAAAGTGCGAATCGTTAGGAAAGCAGAAGTGGTAGAAAAGGATGGGGAATTAGTCTTTACGTTTGAAGGGAATGGTTTTTTATACAATATGATTCGTATATTAGTGGGGACAAGTCTGCAAATTGGAGATGGGTTACGACCTGTTTCAGATATGAGAGACATTTTAGTAGCAATGGACCGACAAAAAGCAGGGCCTACAGCTCCTCCTCAAGGACTGTATTTAGATGAAGTTTTCTATGAAGAAAAGGAATAATGCAGTTTTATCAAGAGTATGTTACAATAGAAAAGGATTTAATTTAAAGGAGAGATTTGATGGTATTAGAAAATTTTGATGTAAATTTACAAAAATATGCAAAATTACTAGTGTCTGCAGGGATTAATGTTCAGCCAGGACACACTGTGGCGATTTATGCGGAAGTGGAACAAGCTCCATTTGCACGCTTATTAGTAAAAGAAGCGTATCAATTAGGAGCAAGCGAAGTCATCGTTCAATGGAGTGATGATGAAATTAACCGTGAGCGTTTATTATATGCTGCTGAAGATCGTATTACGACTGTTCCAGAATATAAAGTACAAGAAATGCATTATTTATTAGACCATAAAGCAAGTCGTTTAAGCATTGTGTCTAAAGATCCAGATGCATTAAATGGAGTAGATACAAGTCGTCTTGCTAAAGCTATGAAAGCTTCAAGTGTTGCATTAAAACCAATGCGTGTAGCAACTCAATCGAATAAAGTAAGTTGGACAGTAGCAGCTGCTGCAGGTAGCGCATGGGCTAAAAAAGTATTCCCAGAAGCAACATCAACTGAAGAAGCTGTAGATTTATTATGGAATCAAATCTTTACAACTTGCCGAGTGTATGCAGATGATCCAGTTGCAGCTTGGAAAGAACATGAAGAAAAATTAGACAAAAAAGCAGCTGTTTTAAATAAAGAACAATTTGTTAAATTACATTACACTGCACCAGGAACTGACTTAACTCTTGGAATGCCTAAAAACCATGTTTGGGAAAGTGCTGGAAGCTATAATGCGCAAGGTGAACACTTTATTGCAAATATGCCAACAGAAGAAGTATTCTCGGCTCCAGATTATCGTGTAGCTGATGGTTATGTAACAAGTACTAAACCATTAAGCTATAATGGAAATATTATCGAAGGAATCAAAGTTACGTTTAAAGATGGTCAAATCGTAGAAGTTTCTGCTGAAAAAGGCGATCAAGTAATGAAAGATTTAGTATTCGAAAATATGGGTGCTCGTGGATTAGGAGAAGTTGCCTTAGTAAGTGATCCTTCTCCAATTTCTCAATCAGGTATTACATTCTTTAATACATTATATGATGAAAATGCTTCTAACCACTTAGCAATTGGTTCAGCTTATGCGACAAGTGTTAAAGGTGGAGAGAAATTCGAAACTGAAGAAGAATTAGCTGCAGCCGGTTTAAACCGTTCTGATATTCATGTGGACTTCATGATTGGTGGACCAAATATGAATGTTGACGGTATTCGTGAAGACGGAACAGTTGTACCAATCTTCCGTAATGGAGACTGGGCTATTTAATGACTTTGAAAGCATCCTATCCATTGTTTTAGTCAGATGGATGGGATGTTTTTTACTTTAAAAATAAAGGAGGTTGAAAGTATGACTCGACAAAGAAAATGGTTTTATGGAATTTTTGGAGCATTATTTGCACTGATTTTATTATTTTATGGATTGATTCTTATGTTTACTTATCGGGGAACTCCTGAAGCAATTGGATTATGGAATTTAAAAACTTATGAAAAAAAGAATCACTCTTATCGATTTGATGCAAAGGGCGATGAAATAGCAACGATATTATTTTATACGGGAGCATTAGTAGAGCCTCAAGCATATGTAAATTTAGCGATGGAATTATCCAATCAAGGCATTACAACTTATGTCATTGAATCTTCTCTTAACTTACCGATTTTAGAAAGAGGTACAACGGAATCGATTATAAAAGAGGAAAAATTGGATAAAGTTTATGTTGCAGGCCATTCATTAGGTGGAGTTATTGCAAGTTTAGATGCAGTTCAATTAAAAAAGGAAAATCATTTAGCAGGTATTATTTTATTAGCAAGTTATTTTGATAAAAGTGTAGATTTTAGTAATAGTGATGTCCCAGTTTTATCCATTATCGCAAGTAATGATAAAGTTTTGAATTGGACAAAGTATATTAAAAGTAAAAATCGCCTTCCTCAAACTTTTGAACAAGAATTCATTTTTGAAGGAAATCATAGTGGATTTGGCTCATATGGAAAACAAATAGGTGATGGAGAAAGATCGATGAGTGATCGCAGACAACAAAAAATTACAAGTGAAAAAATTGCTAAATTTATTAAGGAACAAAACAAGAATGCTCAATAGTTAAAACGATGAATGAATTTTAAAGAAAAAGCATTAAAGTCATAGCAATTTTAACTAAAAAGTTTTACAATAGAAACGATAGACAAAATAGAAGGGAAGTTATAAAAAATGGCAGATAAAGTGCGTGTACGTTATGCACCAAGTCCAACAGGGCATTTGCATATTGGTAATGCAAGAACAGCTCTATTCAATTATTTATTCGCAAGACATTACGGTGGAGAATTTATTATTCGTATTGAAGATACTGACCGTAAAAGAAATATTGCTCATGGGGAAGAAAGTCAATTAGAAAACTTAACTTGGTTAGGAATTGACTGGGATGAAGGTCCAGATAAACCAAAAAATGTAGGACCATATCGTCAATCAGAACGTGAACATATTTATAATCCATTAATTGAACAATTAATTGCAGAAGATAAAGCTTATAAATGCTATATGACTGAAGAAGAGTTAGAAGCAGAACGTGAAGCACAACGTGCTCGTGGAGAAATGCCACACTATAGTGGGCAACATGCTCATTTAACACAAGAACAACGTGATGCTTTTGAAGCAGAAGGACGTACTCCAGTTGTTCGTTTCAGAGTTCCTCAAAATAGAACATATACTTTTGATGATATTGTTAAAGGTGAAATTACTTTTGAATCTGGTAGTGTAGGTGGCGACTTTGTTATTTTAAAACGTGACGGTATGCCAACGTATAACTTTGCAGTAGCAGTGGATGACCACTTTATGGAAATTACTCATGTATTACGTGGGGATGACCATATTGCAAATACTCCTAAACAAATGATGGTTTATGAAGCATTTGGATGGGATACTCCTAGATTTGGTCATATGACATTAATTATTAATACAGAAACTGGTAAAAAATTATCAAAACGTGATGAATCTATTTTACAATTTATTGAACAATATAAAGATTTAGGCTATTTACCAGAAGCAATGTTCAACTTCATTACTTTATTAGGATGGTCTCCACAAGGGGAAGATGAAATTTTCTCAAGAGAAGAATTTATTCAAATTTTTGATGAAAAACGTCTTGGTAAATCTCCAGCAGCATTCGATCCTAAGAAATTAGAATGGATTAACAACACTTATGTGAAGAAAACTCCATTAGAAGAAGTTGCACCATTAGCGATTCAACAATTACAATTAGCAGGATTATTACCTGAAACATTGAGTGAAGAGCAACAAGTTTGGGCGAATAAATTAGTAGCATTATATCATGATCAAATGAGCTACATGAATGAGATTGTTTCTATTTCAAGTTTATTCTTCCAAAAAGACTTCGTTGTGGAAAATGATGAAGCAAGAGAAGTACTTCAAGGTGAAACAGTGCCAACTGTACTTCATGCATTCAAAGCTCAATTAGAAGCTTTAGAAGTGTTTGATGAAGCTAGTGTGATGGCAGCAATTAAGGCTGTTCAAAAAGAAACTGGTGTAAAAGGTAAGAACTTATTTATGCCAATTCGTGTGGCAACAAGTGGTCAAACTCATGGTCCATCTTTAGGTCAAACGATTGAGTTATTAGGTAAAGAACGTAGCCTTGTACACTTAAACGAAGCGTTGGCTTTAATCCAAGCGTAATTAAATCGAATTAGACTTCCTAAAAATAGTAGCATTAGGACGCCAGCAGACCTATCGGTCTCATGGCTAAACTTCGAGCCTAAGGTCTCGAAGTTTCCTGCGGTATCAGCCGTGTGGCTGATACTGCTCATGCTACTATAGGAAGTCTATTCTTGTTTTACGGATAAATATGATATGGGCGTGTGAGATTATGACTTCCTTTAATAGTAGTATTAGGACGGCAGAAGCCTCGCAAATGCGAGTCTCTTGCTCATGCTACTATAGGAAGTCTATTCTTATTTATACGGATAAATATAAGCTTGAGGTGAGGATTTTTTATGAATAAAAAAGAATTATCCGATAAAACTTCATTTTTATGGACTTTGTTTGGAATTATGATGTTATTGTTTGTCTTTCAGCAGTTGGGAAATCAAGTGCAATGGTATTTGAATATGGCTGGGTTAGTATTGGCAAATGAAATTTTTGGATTTTTAGTTTCTGATAAAGATACTGTAAAAATTTTTTCGATTTCAAAACAGATGTATTGGTGGATTTGTTTAGTTATTATTTGTTTTGTTATTTCAATTATGATGCTATCTAATAGACTAGCAAGTTTAGTGTTTGAAAATGCTACAGAATTAGATTTATATCATTTACTGTCCTTACTTTTGATCATATTAAGTAGTTCTCAAGTTTATTATGGATTGATTCATCCAAAAATTATAGAATCTTATACTAATGAATGGATTCGTAAGGATATTAAAAGAGATATTAGAATTGGTATAAACTCTTTCCTTCATTCACTTCCAATGCTTCTTTTTATAATTGGAATTTGTATATTGTTTCATTTTAGTGAATTTTATCCAAGCTTGTGGCAAAGTGCTTTGTGTTATATTTGTATATCGAGTGTAGTTTTCATCATGAAAATATCGTACTAAATATTGAAAATATTGCTTTGTTTTCAGAAAGATTATGATATAATGAGTCCATTCAAAA